>JALFVN010000077.1 GCA_022787565.1 Clostridiales bacterium
CAGGACAAGAGTAGTCGGCTGCTTTCCGGACGGCAATTCGGCTTTGATGCTGGTCTGCGCACGGCTGCGTCATGTGGCTGGCACCCAGTGGGGCAACAAAAAGTACATGAACATGAAGCACTTAGAGACGGCTCTGGAAGATGCCTCTGTTGCCGGCTGACCTCATTCGGCCAGAGTCTGCAAATAAATTTGCGCATAACTCTTGACACTACCAAAGTTTAGGTAGGTTATTCTATCAAAACAACCTACCTAATATGAAGACTGACCCTAATTTTAATACAAATGCACCCCCTTTTATAGTTAGGGGGTGCAAAGTCATTTTAGGGGGTGCTTTTTTAGGTCAGGGGGTGCAAAGAATTTCGAATTTATAAAGCCATTCAAGCTAATTAGTATATGTTATTGGGATTATTAAGTTTTTCTGTTATATGACGCACGATTGCTTTGTGAAGCTCGTCGTATGCAGGACCTTCGTTTTTCCAAATCAGTTGATTTGCTTTGTTGATGCCATCGTACATTTGCTCTATTTGCTCATCATTCAAAGGAAGCGACACATTATGAAAATACTCGTCGATAACTTGGGTAAGAAGATCGACATATCGATTTGCACCAATTGTTTTTAATGCTTCTATTGTGTATGAAAGATTGCTTGATGCAAGAACCTCTTGAATGTCATCCATAATGCTATAACTGAAATTCAAACACAGAACAAGAACTTGCTCATCCGGGGACAACTGATCAATGCTATCATTAAAAACAGCATTCATAAAACGATCGAAATGAAAAGAAGGAAGTTGGTCAGATGTATCATCATTATCAATATAGAATTCATTATATGAATCAGTACGCCATCCACCTGCTCTTTTTATCAAGATATTATAATCAATTGTGTTGCTATTGATAATTACAGCATTTCTTTCAAAAGAACTATTGTCTTCAAGATAATAAATATCTGCTTCGGGAACATCAACGTTAAGTGTCTTGCCATTTTTAATGGTGCCCACAAACTCGCCGTTGATATAGATGTTGTATGGCAAAAGTGCTCCTGCAAATGCAGCTTTTCTGAAAATATTAAATCGAATATGCTTCACCAAATCGCACCTCCCGAGTGATAATATTGTTTCATAATACCATAATCATAATGAAGTTTCAATAATTCAACGATTATTGGCTGTAATTCAACGATTACCCCTGTAAATCAACGATTATGGCTATGATTTAACGATTTGAAGTGGAATTAAATTGTCGTTTTAGAGATTTCTCTCCCAAAAAGTTCTCAAAATGCTGATTTTGGGTATAAAATAACCGTCATTCCGTTGTATCAGAATGACGGTTATTCTTTGGCGGAGAGTAAGGGATTCGAACCCCTGTGGCGTTGCCGCCTAACGGTTTTCAAGACCGCCCCGTTATGACCGCTTCGGTAACTCTCCATATTCTGATTCATATAATTTATCCCCTGCGTAAGCAGGGGATAAATTATGGCGCAGAAGGAGGGATTTGAACCCTCGCGCGCTTTATACACGCCTACTCCCTTAGCAGGGGAGCCCCTTCGGCCTCTTGGGTACTTCTGCAAGCCGAAATCAGCATACTTAAATGCTGCTAAAGTATGATAGCACAGAGGTTCGGCCTTGTCAAGACAAAGTTTGGCGAAAGCCTACTTGCCCACACAGAATCGCTGGAAAATGCGATTAGTCACATCCTCCCGGACGGTGCGTCCGTTCAGCTCACCCAGGGCAGCCATGGCCCCCTCGGTCTCCGTCAAGACGATGTCCGGCGTCATACCCAGGTTCATGGCCTCCAGCGCCGCTTCCAGATAGTCAAGGGCCCGCTTTACCGCCTCTGCGTGGCGGGAATTGGTCAGAATCTCCCCGGCTGGCACCGGCGGAACCGGGAACATGGCGCTTATGGCCTTTTCCAGTTCCTCTATGCCCTCTCCGGTGACGGAACTGAGTTCTGCAACGGGCAGTCTGGTATCCACTGCCCCGGAATTTACGCCCAGATCGCGCTTTGAAAGCACTACGATCCCCTTGGGCGCACGCTCGGCTGCGGAGATGATCTCCCGATCCTCGTCTGTGAGTTCAACGCTGCCGTCAACTACGGCGATGACCAGCATGGCCCTCTCCATGGCGCTGCGGCTGCGCTGGACGCCGATACGCTCCACCTCGTCCTCCGTATCCCGGATGCCGGCAGTATCCGTGAGCCGCAGGCAGACACTGCCGATGCGAAGCTTTTCCTCAATTGTATCCCTCGTGGTGCCGGGAACAGCGGTGACGATGGCCCGGTCATAGCCCAGAAGGGCGTTCAGCAAAGAACTTTTTCCGGCGTTGGGCCGCCCAACGATGGCAGCTGGGATGCCGGAGTGCATCAGCTTGCCCCGCTCAAAGGTGGACATCAGGGCGCGGAGCGTCTGAATGGCCTGTGCCAGCGTATCGCGGTAGACTGCCAGCCGGAAATCCTCAATATCCTCGTCGGGGTAATCCAGCACCGCGTGGTAGTGGGCGCTGATGTCCGTCAGGGCGGAGTAGATATCCTCCGCTTTCTGATCAATAGCGCCGGAGAGCTGCCCGGCAGCGTTTTTTGCGTATTCCACGCTCTCCGCGTCGATCATATCCGCCACGGCTTCGGCGGCGGTAAGCGCCATACGTCCGTTGAGAAAAGCCCGCTTGGTAAACTCACCGGGCCCGGCCTGCCTTGCGCCCAGGGCGAAAATCTCCTCCAGCACAGCGCGGAGCACCACAGGAGAGCCGTGGCACTGAAGTTCGGCAGTGTCCTCGCCGGTGTAGCTGTTGGGGCCGCGGCTGATGGTGCACAGGCACAGGTCCAGAAGCTCGCCCTTTCTGTCCCGCAGGCTGCCGTAGACCAGCTTCCGGCTCTCGCTGTCCCGCATGGGTTTCCCGGAAGCAGGGAAAAACAGGCTGTCTACGATACTGATGGCCCGGTCGCCGGAGAGGCGGATGATGCCGATGGCGGAGACCTGGGATCCTGTGGCAATGGCGGCAATGGTATCTGACATAATTTTTTCCTCCCATAAGAAAAAGCTCCCTTCCGGGAGCTTTTTTTCAGCTTGTCAAAAAAGTCCTGTCGGGACTTTTTTGACCGCTTCAACCGCCGAGCGTTTTGAAAAATTCAAAACGCTGCTTCGCCCAAAAACCTTGAAAAATCAAGCTTTTTGGCGGCGGGTTATTGTAACGCGAGGTGGGTCTTAACCCCCTCGCGCTCCCCCGCGGCTCTATTGTCGACGAAAAAGCATAGTTTTTTGACAGTCTCGAAAAAGCTCCCTTCCGGGAGCTTTTTTTACTGTTATCGCTCAGTTTTTTTCCGCTCTTGCGGCGCGGGCCGCTTTTTCGTCGTTGCGCTCGGACACATAGTAGCTGAGAGAGAGCAGACTGTCAGAGAAGTGGACATTTTCCACGATGGTGTTGCTGTTGGGCTCGGTAAGCTCCACGTTGGTAAAGTTCCAGATGGCCTCAACGCCGCAGGCCGTGAGCCGTTCTGTTACGGGTATCGCTACGGTCTTGGGCACGGAGAGCACCGCCACGTCTACCGGATTGTTGGCAATGTAGGTTTCAAGCTCGTCGATGCTGCAGATGGGAACGCCGTTGAACTCGGTTCCGATCAGTTCAGGTTTAACATCGAACGCGCAGGAGAGCTTGAAGCCCCACTCGCTGAAGCAGAAATTGTCCATCAAAGCGCGGCCGATGTTGCCCACGCCGATGAGGATGGCATGGAAGCCGCGGTCCATACCCATGATGGAGGCGATCTGGGTACGCAGAGCGGGAACATTATAACCGTAGCCCTGCTGGCCGAATTCGCCGAAGCAGCTGAAGTCCTGCCTGATCTGGGAGGGAGTCAGGCCAAGCTGCTGGCCCAGATCGAATGAGGAAATACGGCTGACACCGTTTTCAGACAGCTCGTCCAGCTTGCGAAGATACCTGGGCAGCCGCCGGATAACGTTATTGGAAACCTTGACACGCTTCACTTAAAAATCTCTCCTTATATCCTAAGGGGAATCAAATGGTAACATTCCCCTTTTACATCTCATTTATTAATTATATCACAAACAACCGACGGTTTCAAGCCAAAAAATGTGATATAACTGTCATTCTGCAGCAAAATCAAGAATTCTTCGGAAAAATCAAAGGCGCAAAGTCCGATTTTGCAAAAGAACTGAGATAAAACCGGCTTCCGTCAAGGCTGTAATACACCTGTTGACCGAAAATCCGGAGAGAGATACGGTATTCCTCCTGCTCAATGCTGTAGCAGACAGTACAGGCGGTGTCTTCCTGCTGCGCGGGAAGCTGCGCCTCGTCCCCGTTGAGCAGCGCGGCAAAGGATGCTGCGCTTTCGCCCTCAAGGGTTATGAATTCACCCTCAACAGCCGCCTCGCGGCTGCCGGCAGTAAACTGCGCGGGGAGAACGTCCGGTTCTTCGGAGGGCGCCTCATCCACGCTGCCGATCTCCGCGGACTCAGCGGGTACTGCAGCTTCCTGCGCTCCCGCTTCGGGAGCAGACACGGTGTCCGTGCCCGCGGGTGCCGGGGCGATCCCCTCTGCCGGAACGGCGTATTCTTCAGCCCGGGGCGCAGCCTGGTCGCTTGCTGCCGCCGGCATCTCTGCCGGAGCGGCGGAACCGGCCCGGAACAGGTTAGGCATCAGCCATGCTGCGGCGATGACTACGGCCAGACAGGCCGCCGTGGCCAGGGGACCCTTCCAGTGCTTCTGTTTTCTGCTTTTTGCACGGATATCTGCCCGCCGCAGTTCGGCCATCACGTTTTCCGACAGCACTTCAGGCGGCTCGGCCAGGTCCCCGGCAATAAGGCCGGAGATGCTTTGAAATGCCTCATACAGCGCGGCACAGTCCGGACAATGTTCAAGGTGCGGGGCCAGAACAGCCTGCTCTTCGGCGGAAAGTTCCCCGTCCGCCATGCTGCTGATCAGCTCCTGATAAAATTCGCAACTGTTCACGGCTCGTCACCTCCTCCTGTATTGCTTGACGAGACGAATTGAGGAATGTTCCCGTCCCGGAGCAAAAAAGCGCAAAGCCGTTTCCGGGCGCGGAAAATACGGGACTTCACCGTCCCGGTTTCCAGATCCAATGTGCCGGCAATCTCTTCATAGCTGAAGCCCTGGATCTCCCGCAGCAGCAGGATCTGCCGGTACTCCTCGGGCAGAGCATCCAGCCCCCGGCGCACGGCCTCCCGGGTGAGCTTGCGCTCCAGAAGAGCCTCGGGAGACTGACTCTCGTCGGGGATCTCCAGCTCCACTTCCTCGCCATCCTCGTTCTCTGCCGAGAGGGAGACGGTCGGACGGCGTTTTTTGCTCCGGAGAAAATCCAGACACAGGTTGGAAACAATCCGGTACAGCCAGACGGAAAACTTACTGTCTCCCCGGAAACTGCTCAGGGAGTTATACGCCTTGATAAAGGCCTCCTGCGAGAGATCTGCGGCGTCCTCCGGGTTTCCCGTCATCTTCAGAGCCAGATTATATACGTTTTTCTCGTATTCCTTTACGATAGGTTCAAAGGAGTTCACATCGCCGTCCAGCACCTGCTGAATGGCCATGGCTTCCTGCTCCCGTGTCAAGCCCTTCGCCTCCTCTCGTATTGTATGGGATCACTTCAGGTCCCGTTTCATTTCCTTTGCCAGACGGTGAATGTCCTCCAGTGTCTCCACGTGCACCAGCTGCTGCCGGTAATAGCCGGAATAGGGCACGCCGTGAAGATACCAGGGCAGATGGTGGCGGGCTTCAAGGCAGGCAATCCGCTCACCGCTGCGCTCCGCCAGCAGCTGAATCTGGGCCACCGCCGTGTCGATCCGCTCGGCCAGAGGGGGCAGCGCCGGCTCCGGCTTACCCTCCAGCACCGCGTTTCCCTGCATGAAGAGCCAGGGGTTACCGAAGCTGCCACGGCCGATCATGGCCAGATCACAGCCTGTATATCTTAAAATGTGTTCCGCGTCCGCGCCGGAGAAAATGTCTCCGTTGGCGGTGACGGGGATGTGTACGGCTTTCTTGACCTCCCGGATGATGTCCCAGTCGGCCTTGCCGGCGTACATCTGCACCCTTGTGCGTCCGTGGACGGCAATGGCGGAAGCCCCCGCCTGCTCGCAGATTTTGGCAAACGCCACCGCGTTCACACTGCCGCCGTCCCAGCCCTTGCGGAATTTCACCGTCACCGGCTTGTCCACTGCGGCGCAGACGGCCTCGATGATGCGTCCGGCCAGTTCCGGGTCCTTCATCAGCGCGGAACCGTCGCCGGATTTGACGATCTTTCCCACGGGGCAGCCCATGTTGATGTCCAGAATATCCGCCCCGGCGTATTCCAGAGCCATACCGGCGGCCTGGGCCATGACCTCCGGTTCGTGCCCGAAGATCTGTACGGCGCAGGGGTGCTCGTCTTCGGGGATATACAGAAGGGCTTTGGTCTTTTCATCGTGGTAGACCAGGGCCTTGGCGCTGACCATCTCCGTGGTGGTAAGGGCCGCGCCCTGCGCCCGGCAGACCTGTCGGAAAGCAAAGTCCGTCACGCCGGCCATGGGGGCCAGCGTCAGCCGCCCCTGGATTTCCACATTGCCGATCTTCACCATGTTATATCCAGCCCCACGGGACAGTGGTCGGAGCCCATAACCTCGGGCAGAATATAGGCGTCCTTGATGTTTTCCCGCAGCCGGTCGGAGACCACAAAATAGTCGATACGCCAGCCTACGTTCCGCTCTCTGGCGGCGGCGCGGTAGCTCCACCAGGAGTAGGCGTCGGTCCGGTCCGGGTACAGATAGCGGAAGCTGTCGGTAAAGCCCGCTTCAAGAAGCTCGGTGAACTTGCCCCGCTCCTCATAGGAAAAACCGGGGTTTCCGATGTTGGTCTTGGGATTTTTCAGGTCGATCTCCTCGTGGGCCACGTTCATGTCGCCGCAGACGATGACCGGCTTTTTCCGGTCCAGAGATACAAGGTAGTCCCGGAAGGCGTCCTCCCAGCTCATGCGGTAGTCAATGCGCCTCAGGCCATCCTGGGCGTTGGGGGTGTATACGCAGACCAGATAGAAGTTTTCATATTCCAGCGTGATGACCCGGCCCTCGGTGTCATGCTCGGGCAGACCGAGATTGTAGCTTACGGATAAGGGCGTGTGCTTTGTAAAGATTGCGGTACCGGAATAGCCTTTCCGCTCCGCGTAGCACCAGTAGCTCTCATAGCCGGGCAGCTCCAGGTCGATCTGTCCCGCCTGGAGCTTAGTCTCCTGCAGACAGAAAAAGTCCGCGTTCAGGTTCCAGAATATGTCCTCAAAGC
The DNA here is from genome assembly GCA_022787565.1 of Clostridiales bacterium. Classification (GTDB taxonomy): domain Bacteria; phylum Bacillota; class Clostridia; order Oscillospirales; family Oscillospiraceae; genus Limivicinus. The sequence goes on from JALFVN010000077.1 coordinate 7,278, forward strand.
CCTTTTTCATCACGGCCCGCAGACCGTTTACGTTCCAGGAAATCAATCTCATGGTTCTCTCTCCTCTGTGTTGGCGCTCACGCTCTCCGTGTAGCCCCGGGCATCGGAGAGGGAGGCGTTGTGAAGTCTGGGGACGGCCCCGGCCGCAGTTCCCCTGGTGTCGGGCGTCTTTTCCGCCTCAAGCCGGTTGATCTTCAGCCCTTCGGCGTAAAATTTTGCCTCATAGTCCGTCATAATTCCCACCGGCCCCTTACCGTGCAGGTCGTGGGTCAGCGCAGAGAGCTGCCAGAGCTCGCTTTGAAACTGCTGTATCGACCAGTCGAACAGGGGGGTGTTGTCGGTTTTGAAATGGATCTGCCCGCCGGGCTTCAGAACGTCGGCATACAGGCGCAGAAATCCGGGGGAGGTCAGACGAAATTTGGCGTCCCGGCTTTTGGGCCAGGGGTCGCAGAAATTGATGTAGATCCGGTCCGCCTCGCCGGGGGCAAACATGTCCAGAAGGCCGGCGGCGTCGCCGTTGATAAAGCGGACGTTTTTCAGCCCCCGCTCTTTTACCCGCTCCATGGCGATGATCATGGCGTCAGGGACTTTTTCCAGGGCGATGATCAGGGTATCCGGCATGGCTTCGGCAGTGTCGGCGGTAAAGCGGCCCTTGCCGCAGCCCAGTTCCAGATGCAGGGCGGAAAAGCCGGGAAAGCTCTCCTGCCAGTGTCCCCGGAAGAGGCCCGGCTCATCGATCATCAGCGCGGCGCATTTTTCCATGCGCGGCGCAAGGTTTGGTCTTTTTCTCATCCTCATGGGTGAACTCACACTCCTGCCGACAGGATACCACAACCGGGAAAAAACATCAATCAATAAATGTTCCCGGGGAGAAAACGAAAAACTGCAAAATTTCCTCTTGAAATGTGCGGAAAGATATGATATCATATACAAGCTCTGGAGGGCTAGCTCAGCTGGTTAGAGCGTCCGCCTCACACGCGGAAGGTCAACGGTTCGAGTCCGCTGCTCTCCACCAAAGCAAGATGATCCGAACCACATCTTCTCACTCGGAGATGGGTTCGGATTTTGCTTTATCATCGATGATTTCCAATCCAATTGCAAATATGGTAAGCGCAAGCCAAAATAACGATATGGAGGAAATCATCATGAAGAAATTGTTATCCTGTGAGTTCAACATCGACACGGCCCGCGTGGAGCTGAGGCATTCCGATGGCTCTATGCTGGCCATCGACTGCGATGGCGTTGAGGACGAGTACGCCAAAACCATCCGCCAGCGCTCCGCGCTCGACTACTTGGTCTATAACGCCCCGCTGGAGTATGCGGAACTGGTGCTTTGCAGGAATGTGGAGGGGTATTTGCAAAATTGGTCATCTCTAGATTTGTTGGACTAGTTGTCACGAACGAAAATGGGAAAAAACATGTTGTTTATAAATGGCAATATAAAGACCAAAAACAGAATAATAGCTAGGGCAAAAGAAAAGGGTCCGACCAGTTTGGCGGAACCTTTCCTTTTTTCACAGTTGATGAAGTCTGTTTTCGATTTTCTGAAGTTCCCGGTTAAAAGCGGGTATCCAATCTTCCTTTAGCCTTAAACAATAGGACAAATCTCTGATACCATCTCTAACAATCAAACGAAGCCGACGATCCATACGATAGTGTGGAGATGAAACCACAAAGGAAAGCCAATCAACTAAGTCTTGAGCACCAATACTGCCGGCACGATACTCACGAATCTTTTGAAGAATCATGCTAGCTGTGATTAGCTGCCTTTTTTCTTGAGTTTGAGCCGTGCTTCCTGCCTGACTGCCTGTTTTGCTGGCTACCGCTGATGAATCCCAACCATCCTTTCGGATGCAATCGGGGAACAGGCTGTACTGATACTCATGCTTAGCCCCCTTCGTTCCGAAGAACAGTCCACTTGTTCCTCCGCCCATTAGTTCACACCTGCCTTTGCTTCGCGTTCGTGAACCCGACGCATTTCAGATGGATATTGGACCACGTTGATACCAGACTCAATGTACTTCTGAAACATATCATCCGGAGCGGGACCATAAACCAAGATATGCGCAGGCGAGAGCCTGTGGCACATTTCATCCAACCCGGACTTAAAAAGCATCCGATCGTCTGCGTTACGGAGACATCCGTTTGTTCCGACGGCAACCACACTATTCGAAGGAAGGCCATCAAAACAGAAGTCATAGCTTCGTTTGTCACCCCACCTAACATTAGGAATGACAGGAATCCCCTGCGTGGATAACCAGTAAGCTACAGCCCGATTCTGAAACACTCCGTAGATTTGCATGGCCAGTGGCATATCATTGTACACACTGAAATCTGGAGAGATAGCTCCTTTGAATCTGCGAAGTTGAGAAAGATGCTTAGTGGGAGCGGTCCAAATAGACTTAAACCTGCGATCGTCGGTGTAGAAGTGAACCCATGCGTCACATGTTTTAGCCTTTTGCATTTCTGAGAAGAGTACCAACTCCACAGGGATGGAAAGCGGGACATTTTCGATAATCGGCATTTCCCACTTTTCGGTGAATCCTGCGCCCCTCAGCATGTAGGCGTTGAAGCTGTCATATTTAGTTTTTTTCATTTTACCCTTTAGTAAATCCTTTCTTTAAAATGTCGTAAATGTTTCCTTGATTCCCACGGGTAAAATGATATAATCTGATTGCGAGATGTGATTACATCACTACCCGTCCCGCTGATAGTACGCTGTTCGTTGTGCCCGCAACGGATAGCGTACTTTTTTATATCCACATTTCTTCCCCTCCTTCCTAACTAATTGGCATGGCTTTGTTCAGATCAAACAGCAGAGCTTTTTCTGTTTTAATGTACTCGCCATTGACTCTGTACCCGTTGCATTTTTCAAGGTCCCAAGACATGAGGCTTGAAAAGAGCCGCAACAAGTCTTTGCTGTTCCATCGAACATTAGGAGCGTTTGGCTTCTGCGCAGTGAAAGCAAGTGCATTCGGGTCGCTTTGACTGCATTGTTTAATTGCGAACTGTTTCGAATCACGATTCACCAACAAGACAACGTGAGTTGCCCCGTTTACTTTCTCGAGAGCTGCTTTGTTAAACGTTAACCCATTTCGCGTAATCGAAACATATGCGCCTGTGTTTCCAAAAGTTATTACTTCAAATCCTTCAAGTGCCATTTTGTCACCTCCCTTCACGATGCATTATAGCACTTTGTCGTGTTTAGTGCAATAATATTTTTCTCTTCACTCTTGGCGATTCGTGTTGTTGCTGTTCGCGGAATGTTTTTATAGTCGCGCAAAGTGCATTAATAAAAAAGATTGGCTTTGGTCTGCTTCGATGACCAAGTCAATCTCTTTTTATATTCACTTGATTTCCTGTTCCAGGGCGTCGAACTCCGGGGTGGAGAAGAATTCTGCAAGGGTGATATCCAGACCGTCGCAGATCTTTTTTATTGTCAGAATCTTTGGGTCAACGCTCCTGCCGTAGAGGATGTTCTTCACGGATGACGGAGGCAGGGCGCACATTGTCGCAAGTTTGTTGATAGAAATATTCCGTTCCGCGCAGAGCCGCAGGATTCGGTTCTTGATGGCCGTAATCGTATCCATGTCATCGCCGTCCTTTCTCTTGCAAGCATATAGAATTCAGCTTGCAAAAGTAGGCTATCCATGCTACTATTTAGGCTATACATAGCCTAAACTAAAATTAAAGGGCGACGGTATGGATTATAGAAAAGATCTGCTGCTGGCTTCGGCGGCGCGGTTGTACAGCATGGGCGTAGATCTGGAGGTGGCGCGGGCCAAGCTCAAAGAGCTGGTGGAGCAGGGTGTTCCCTACGATTCTGACGAAATGAAGCAGGCCTATCAGGACTTCAAGGCGCTGGAACAGCAGTGGAAAGCGCTGGAGCGGCAGCACCTGGAGCTACGGGACGAGATCGTGAAAGATGAGCAAGGCTGACACAGCCCTATTTCTCAGACAACTGAATACAGACATCGAGGTTTCCTCTATCGGGTATAATAGTTTCAAACAGATGGGAGGAGATCGAAACATGTACACTTATGGCTATATACGGGTCTCGTCACGGGATCAGAATGAAGACCGGCAGCGGATCGCCATGCGGGAAGCCGGCGTGGAAGATGCGCGGATCTACATGGACAAGCAATCTGGAAAGGACTTTGACCGGCCCGGTTATCGGCGTTTGCTGAAAAAGCTGAAACCGGGCGACACTCTGATCATCAAGAGCATCGACCGGCTGGGCCGCAACTATGACGAGATCCTGGAGCAGTGGCGGCTGATTACAAAGGAGAAGCAGGCCGCGATCGTTGTCCTGGACATGCCGCTGCTGGACACGCGGCAGGGGCGGGATTTGACCGGAACGCTGATCGCAGATATCGTTCTGCAGCTGCTGAGCTATGTGGCGCAGACCGAGCGTGAGTTCATCCGTCAAAGGCAGGCAGAAGGCATTGCGGCAGCAAAGGAACGCGGCGTTCAATTCGGGCGGAAACCTATGGAACGGCCTCCGGAATACGAAGCTGTCAAATCAGTATGGCAGCATGGCAGTATTTCTGCAAGGGAAGCCGCAAGCAGGCTATGCGTGGCACACAAGACCTTTTTGAAGTGGATTCGCGAGGATTTGGAAAAAAGTATACCTTTGGCACCAAGCCCCGGAAACCTTGATACATAACGCATTTTCCCTTATACTACTTATTTTACTATACCAAATTCTTAGTTAATTGACAAGTAAGGTCTGGGGACACAGGTATACCCATTTACGCGCTGACAAGGCGCTGCAAGGGAGGCATTTGCTCCGTTTTTCGGGCGAATGCCTCCCTTTTTCGTTTCTTGGAGGCTTTGCTTGATGCATAGCAGCTCGGAAAGGAGCGGCGCGTTGGTCATCAACATCCAAGACGATATTCTCCGGCTCCACGCCATGGGCCTGCTGGATCGGCTGCTGGCCGACAAGGCTACCCGCGGCAATATCCTGTGGGCGACAGACGCCTATGTCCAGCTTGGCGAGTGGTACAGTCCGGGAAATGAGATCCGCCCGCTGAGGATCACGGGCGACAATTCTGACCTCATCAAGACGCGCGCCCGCCGGGCCATGGAGCAGCGCACGGAGCGCACCCGGCAGCACGCCGAGGTCTTCACCCCTCTGTGGGTTGTGAAGGAAATGAACGACTTTGCGGATGAACAGTGGTTCAGCCGAAAAGACGGCATCTACAAATATACGGACGATGGCAAAATCTACTTCTCCACCAAGAAGCACTGGAAGCTGTATGTGGACGCGAGGCGGCTGGAGATCACCTGCGGCGAGGCGCCGTTTCTGGCAACACGCTATGACGTGGAGACCGGCGAGGCTATCCCGGTAGAGGAGCGGATCGGCCTGCTGGACCGGAAACTGAGGGCGGTATCGGAAAACACGCAGGATGCAGAAGAATGGAAGCGCTGGGCACTGCGGGCGGTGCAGGCCATCTACGGCTATGAGCTGCAGGGCGACAACCTGCTGATCGCCCGGGTGAACATTCTCTGCACAGTGGAGGAGCATTTGTTCCATCGTTGGAGACTGAAGGCGGAAAGGGCGTGGCTGGAAAAGCTCTGCAATGTGATCGCCTGGAACCTGTGGCAGATGGACGGGATTCACGGCTGCGTCCCCGTCCCACCGGCCCCCACGGAAGAGCAGCTCTCCCTGTTCCCGCCACTGGAGGGGCAGACGAATCTCTTCGGGGAAATAGAAAAGCATGACATTCCCTGCCGCCTGTTTGACTGGCGCGGGGATCGGAGCATCAGTTATACAACGCTGAGAGAGAAAGGAATGAAGGCCATGAAGTTTGATTTCATCATTGGAAATCCGCCATATCAAGAAGAACAGATATCCGAAGATTTTGAAGGGTCTCTAAAAAACTATGCTCCTCCCATATACAATCACTTTATGGACGAATGCTATAGAATTGCAGATGCAGTGGAGCTTATTCACCCTGCGCGATTCCTTTTTAATGCAGGTTCAACGCCAAAGGCGTGGAATGAAAAAATGTTGGCCGACAAGCATTTCAAAGTTTTGTCCTATGAAGAGGATGGGCACAAGGTATTTCCTACGCTATCAACTCCCCTGAGAGGCGGTGTAGCTATTACATACCGAAATGCAAAGCACGAGTATGGCGCAATACAAGCATTCACAAAATATCCTGAGGTAAATGACATTCTTCATAAGGTTATATATGATAGCTCTTTCTCAACCTTAATGGATATTGTATATTCAAGAACGTCGTACCGTCTCACGGATAAGATGCATGAGGAAAATCCATTTGCAATCAGCCGCGTTAGCAAAGGCCACGCCTATGATATGTCCTCAAATATCATGGACTTGATTCCGGAGTTATTTCTTGATGAGATGCCACGAGACGGAAAAGAGTATATTCAGATCCTAGGAAGGGCAAAAAATAGGCGCATCTATAAATTCATTAGGCGTGACTATGTAAAAGAGGTTGATAATCTCGATTTCTATAAAGTCTACGTTGCCCAGGCGAACGGTAGTGGAGAATTTGGGGAAACTATGAGCGAGCCGGTTGTTGAAAAGCCAGGTGTCGGTTCAACCGAGACTTTCTTAAGTATCGGGAAATTCAAGATAGAGGATGAAGCCCGAGCCGTTGAGAAGTATATAAAAACAAAGTTTGCACGAACTCTCCTAAGCGTACTCAAAGTGACGCAAAACGGCAATAAATCTGTCTGGAAAATGATCCCCCTCCAAGACTTCACCCCCGCATCCGACATTGACTGGACCAAGTCCATCCCGGAGATCGACCGGCAGCTCTATGCCAAGTACGGTCTGGACGCATCCGAGATCGAATTCATCGAAACCCATGTAAAGGAGATGAGCTGAAATGAGCGCACCCAACATTCGCTCCTTTGAGCCCGTCGTCCCGATGATCTATGCCTACTCCCATCCGGATTACACGCCGCACCTTGGCTGGACAAAGATCGGCTACACCGAAAAGCAGAGCGTGGAGGAGCGGGTCAAACAGCAGCACCACACCTCGGACATCGCCTACAAGATCCTCTGGCGGGACAACGCCATTTACAAGGACGGCAGCGGTCTGCCCTTTACCGACCATGAGTTCCACCATTATCTCAGCACCGTCGCCCATGTAAAGCGCAAGCCGAAAACCGAGTGGTTCCAGGTGGACGGTCCGGAAGCGCGGGCGTACTTCGACGAATTTGCCGCTCGGCGTCCCTCTGCCGAGGAAAGCGGTCTGAGCTATACGCTGCGCGAAGAGCAGGAGCGCGCCGTCTCCCAGACGGCGGACTGTTTCTCTCATGGTGGGAAACAATTCCTGTGGAACGCCAAGCCCCGCTTTGGCAAGACACTGAGCACCTATGGTCTGATCGTGCGGATGGGCTTCCAGCGGGTGCTGATCGTGACCAACCGCCCTAGCATCGCCAACTCATGGGCGGAGGATTTCAACAAGTTTATCGGCTGGCAGCATAATCTCTGCTTTGTCAGTGACACGGATTCTCTGCGCGGCAAGCCCGGCGTCCTGACCCGGGACGAGTACATCCAGGGCCGCTTCGACAAGGGCATGGTGGCTTTCGTCTCCCTGCAGGATCTGAAGGGCTCCATCTACTTCGGCGGCAACCACGAAAAGCTGGGTTGGATGGCCAAAGAGTATGTGGACCGCACGACAGGCGAGAAGAAAAAGGGCCTGGCCTTCGATTTGCTGGTGGTGGATGAGGCGCAGGAGGGCGTGGAGACCTACAAGACTGAAAAAGCCTTCGATAATATCCAACGTGCTCACACGCTGTACCTGTCCGGCACGCCCTTCAAGCAGCTGGCCGGGGATCAATTCTCAGACCGGGAGATCTTCAACTGGTCCTATGCCGACGAGCAGGATGCCAAGACCCGCTGGGAGGAAGAGGAATACAACCCCTACGAAAGTCTGCCCCAGCTCTTGATGTACACCTATCAGCTGGGTCCCATGATCTACGACACGCTCAGCCGCGGGATCGTGCTGGAGGATGAGGACGAGGCCGTTGACCCGGCCTTTGACCTGAATGAGTTCTTCCTGACCGATGACAACGGGAAGTTCCTGCACCGGGACGACATCAAAAAGTTCCTGCTGATGCTGTTCAAGGGCGAGAAGTATCCCTTCTCCACGCCGGAGCTGCGGAAAGAGCTGAGCCATACCATGTGGTACTTAAACCGCGTGGCCTCCGCAAAAGCGCTGCACAAGCTGATGCGGGAGGACGAGGACTTAAAGCCGCTGTTTAGCGAGTACGAGATCGTGCTGGCGGCAGGCGACGGGCGGCTCACCGAGGAAGAGGACACCAAGCGCTCTTATGACAAGGTGAAGGAGGCCATCGCCGCCCATGAGAAAACCATCACGCTCACAGTCGGGCAGCTGACGGTCGGCGTCACGATCCCGGAGTGGAGCGGGGTATTCATGCTCTGCAACATGCAAAGCCCCTCGTCTTATATGCAGGCAGCGTTCCGGGCACAGAATCCCTATCGCTTCTTAGGCGCGGACGGGCGCCGATACCGCAAGGAGCGGGCCTATCTTTTTGACTTTGATCCGGCCCGGACGCTGATCATTTACGATCAGTTTGCCAACAATCTGATACGCGAGACGGCCACGGGCGGCACGACGGAGGATCGGGAAAAGAACATCAAGCGGCTGCTGAATTTCTTCCCTGTGCTGGGCGAAGACGACGAGGGCCGCATGGTGGAGCTGGACGCGGCCCAGGTGCTGACTATCCCGCGCAAGCTGAAAAGCGCGGAGGTCGTGCGCCACGGCTTCATGTCCAATTTCCTCTTTGCCAATATCAGCGGTATCTTCGGCGCGGCGGGCTTCGTGCGGGAGATTATCGAGAAGCTCACGCCTGCCCACGAAGAGGGCGGAAAATCCGATAAGGACAAGCTGGACGCCATCAGCACCGTCAAAGTCGATGGCGAGGGCAACGCCGTCTCGGATGAAGGTATCGTGATCGGGAAGACTCAGGAACTCTTCGGGGATAAGATCTATGAGACTATACCCGCCGATGTGGATAAGGCCGTTTCTACCGTGGCTGAGAGCACGCCGGACGAGGTGGGGCGCCACGTCAAGGCTCTGACGGATTCGGTCAAGGGCAAGGTGGCGCAGGAGATCATCGCGCCCATTGCAGACAGCTACGGCATGACCCAGAAGGCGAAGAAGCGCATGGAGGAGCAGGCCGGCAAGGAGATCGAGATCGCTATGTCCCGCGCCAAGGACGATTTCGACCAGCAGAAGCGGATCGCCCAGGCCGCGCTGGATGCCAAGCGCAAAAGCGCCGAGACCGAGCAGGAAGTGAAGAAGGCGGAAAGCGAGTTTGCCGCCGACATGCAGGACGCGCTGAAAGCGCTCACGCGGACAGTCACGGAAACGGTGCAGAAAACCCTGCAGGAGAAGCCGAAGGAGCTCGTGGAGCGGCTGGAGCAGAAGAAGGAAGAGGACAAGAAAAAGTCCGTGGAGGATGAGATCCGCGCTCATCTGCGCGGCTTTGCCCGGACGATCCCGTCCTTCATCATGGCCTACGGCGACGAGAATCTGACCCTCGCCAATTTCGACGATTACACCGAGGACGCGGTTTTCCTAGAGGTCACCGGGATCAGTGAGGAGGAGTTCCGCTTCCTGCGGGACGGCGGTAACAAACTCAATCCCGAAACCGGGCTGGTTGAGCATTTCGACGGGCATCTGTTTGACGAGGGCGTGTTCAACGACTCCATCCGGGAGTTTCTGCGAAAGCGCTCGGAGTTGGCGGATTACTTCGACGAGAGCAAGACCGAAGACATTTTCGATTATATCCCGCCGCAGAAGACCAATCAGATCTTCACCCCCAAGCGGATCGTGAAGATGATGGTGGACAAGCTGGAGGAGGAAAACCCCGGCTGCTTCGATGATCCGAACAAAACCTTTGCGGATCTGTACATGAAGTCCGGCTTATACATCACGGAGATCGTCAAGCGGCTCTACCGCAACGAGGCCATCAAGGCTGTGTACCCGGACGACAAGGCGCGCATCCGGCACATTCTGCAGCACCAGGTCTACGGCATGGCGCCCACGCGGATCATCTATCTCATCGCCACGAATTACATTCTCGGCTTCGACGAGGAGCTGAAGGCCGAGACCCACCACTTCGTCCAGGCCGACGCCGCGGAAGCGTCCAAGAACGGAACGCTGAAAGAGCTGGTGGATCGGTGCTTTGGGTAAGTGAATAGACATATGAAAAGGCAAGAGTATCGTTGGATGCCCTTGCCTTTTGCTGCGAAAACGAAAATGTTTTTCGATTCAATATATCGCGCTATGCCACGCCGTCGGTCAGGCCAGCTCGGTGGTACATACGGCCGGACACGCCATCGGCTATCCGCTCTACGAGCTGAGCGCTATTGTATACCGGCTGGGCGTTGAACACTGCCGGGAAGCGGTGGAGCGCAGAAAACAGCACTATATCGACCGGCTTCTCTTCTGGGAGACCCATCTGCCGGACTATGGCGGAGAATGGGCGGACTTCCTGAATGGAAAAAAGAACTAAAAAACACATATTCCACAGCTCCCCTCCGACACGGCGGAGGGGAGTAGTTTTCATTCTCCTCGGTATTTTCGCCGGGTGGCCAGACCGCCGCGGATATGGCGCTCGGCTTTGTTCAGGTCCAGCAGCTCCCGCACCTGGCGGTACAGCGCCGGGTTGACCTTTGACAGCCGCTCGGTGATGTCTTTATGTACGGTGGATTTGGAAATGCCGAACTGTGCTGCGGCGGCCCGGACGGTGGACTTGTTTTCAATGATATACACAGCCAGATCGCAGGCACGCTGTTCGATATTTGTATGCACATATACCACTCCCCATACTCTCGTGTTTCATGTATATGAGCGGGGGAGGGGAGATATGAAATTCAGCCGGGACGGGAAATTCTTTGACAAGGGGAAAAAAATGGGATAAACTTCAGGCAGATGCCGCGCAGTTTATCTGAGCGGAATGCGGGGAAAACAAACAGAACCAGATGGGAAAGAAGGCAGGCTGCCATGCCCTTTGAGATCGTAAGAAATGACATTGCGAATATGCGTGTGGACGCCATCGTAAATACGGCCAACCCCAGGCCCCAGATCGGCTACGGCGTGGATGCGGGGATCCACAGCAAGGCGGGGCCCGGGCTGCTGGAAGCACGGAAGAAGATCGGCAATATCCGGGTGGGCGATGCGGCCATCACTCCCGGCTTTGCGCTGGAGGCAAAGTATGTGATCCACACCGTGGGTCCGGTATGGCAGGACGGCAGGCACCGGGAGGAAAAGCTGCTGCGCTCCTGTTATGAACGGAGCCTGAAGCTGGCCAAACGGTACCGGTGTCAATCCGTTGCCTTTCCGCTGATCTCTACAGGCAATTACGGCTTTCCCAAGCCTCTGGCCCTGCAGATCGCCATGGATGCCATCAGCAAATTTTTGCTGGACAATGAGATGCAGATCTATCTGGTGGTGTTCGGCCGGGACGCCTTTCAGCTGTCGGAAAAGCTGTTCCGGGGCGTGTCCAGTTTCATTGACGAAAATTATGTCCGGGAAAAGACTTATCGGCAGTACGGCCTTGCGCGGGAAAGCGGGGTCTGTGATAACCGGCAGGAGATAATCCTCCGGGAACAGATGCGCCGGCGGAGACTGGAGGAAGATACCGCCGGCTTTGAGGATGAGTTCCGGGAAGCGATGGCGGCGCCGCCGGAACCTGGAACGGAGGACAGGGAATTTACCGCAACTTTTGCCGCAGCGCCCTGCGCCGCCATGGCACCGGCGGAGCCAAAGCCAAAGAAAGCCGAAACCAAGGTCTTTTCCATCCGGAAAGCAAAGCCCAGCCTGGCCCAGCTGCTGGCCGAAACAGACGCGGGCTTTTCCGAGACCCTGCTGAAGCTCATTGACCAAACCGGGAAAAAGGATTCGGAGATCTACACCAAAGCCAATCTCTCCCGGCAGCACTTTTCCAAGATCCGCAACAACCCGGACTATAAGCCCACCAAAACCACGGCAATTGCCCTGGCTCTGGCTCTGGAGCTGGATCTGGAGCAGACCCGGGACCTGATCGGCCGCGCGGGCTATGCCCTGACCAACAGCAGCAAATTTGACGTGATCATCATGTACTTTATCGGGGAGAAAAATTACAATCTGTTCGACATCAACGCGGCCCTGTTTGAATTTGACCAGAGCCTGCTGGGCGCGACCTCATGACCGTCTGAAACAATATGCGCCCGGGAAAATGTCCCCTGACAGTTGACCATACGGGGCAAAAAACCTCCTATAATGTGGACGTAAACAAGAAAACCACATTACAGGAGGTTATTTTTATGAAGAAGAATCTGACTGAGCTGGTATTCATTCTGGACCGCAGCGGCTCCATGTCGGGCCTGGAGGCGGACACCATCGGCGGCTTCAACGCCCTGATCGAAAAGCAGAAGAAGGAAGCCGGAGAGGCGCTGGTTTCTACGGTGCTGTTTGACAACGACAGCCAGGTCATCCACGACCGGGTGCCTCTGGACCGGGTTCCCGCCCTGACGGGGAGAGAGTATTTCGTTCGCGGCTGCACCGCCCTGTTGGACGCGGTGGGCGGAGCCATCCACCACATCGGCAACGTTCATAAGTACGCCCGCGAGGAGGACCGCCCGGAGAAGACCCTGTTTGTCATCACCACCGACGGCATGGAAAACGCCAGCCGCTTCTACACCTACGACAAAGTCAGAGCCATGATCCGGCACGAGAAGGAAAAATACGGCTGGGAATTTCTGTTCCTGGGGGCCAATATTGACGCCGCCCGGGAGGCTTCCCGCTTCGGCATCAGCGCGGATCGGGCTGCCAACTACCACGCCGACCATCAGGGCACCGGCGTGATCTACGAAGCCGTCAGCGAGGCGGTCTGCCAGGTCCGCAGCTGCGCTGCGCCCCTGTCGGAGGACTGGAAGCAGAAGATCGACGCGGATTACCAGGAGAGAATGAAATGAGCGGATGGAAAACGCAACCGTTACACCTCCTGCCTCTGCAACCGCAGTGCTGAGATTAAGACCTGTTCCGAATATGCCCAGGAGCTGGCGTCCAGGTCAATATTTCGTCCCTGCGCAATCAGATCGACCGGTTTATGGACTTCTTTTCGGCCAGAAAATACCGGCATGACATTCTTTTGCACAGAATTCGGGAGCTGATGCGTCTGACGGAGGCAGAGGATCCACGGGTCAGCCGGGAGATTGCAGAACAACTGCTGAAAACCGGCGGCGGCCTGCTGCTGTTCATCTGCGCGGCCAACGGTCTGGCATTGGCAATGCCCCTGTGGCTGCTTGCGCTGCTGTGGGTCGCGGCGGCCGTGGGGCTGGGGTACATGAGCTTCTTTGCCCCGGAGAGCAACAGGACAAAAGCATTCCGCGCAGGCTTTTTCGCCTTGCTGATCTCGTCTGCGATTCTTGCCGTAATCATCCGGAAAGGGCTTGCCGGGATGCATTGAGGTCTGCCGGAAAAAATGAAAACACAGACTTACGCTCCTTGCCCAATGCAAGGAGCGGAGTCTTTATAGGGCAGACCGAAGAAAAATGGCCCGGAAACAGGAGAAGGGGAATACTGCCACTTTCCGGAAAAAAGTGTTAAGGAATCTAAGGATATAATTGACAAAACGAGGAAAATGCATATAATAAAACCGAAGGATTGTAATGGGATAATTATGCGGCCGGTTTGGCAGAAAAACATGGGGAAAGTTTATTCTGCTGTTGTTATATAGGTGTGCAGTGACCGGCGCCGGGCTTCTGACTGAGCACGCAAAAGAGGATTTTTCAACAAACGGACAAGCCCCAATTCAATTCGGCACTGGATTCGCCGGTTTCCCGGAAGGATAAGCGGTCGGAAAGCCGGAGCAGCGCAGGCAGGAAGAGGGGAATTTGGTCATGTGCTTGTCCGCGCAGAAGAGAAAAGAAAAAAGGGAATTGACAGAAATGACGGTTTGGGCCAACATTTTACATACATACAAGCAGCTGACTGCTGCCTGTGGTGTTTCCAAAAGCGCAAAAATAAAAACAATACATTCAACAGGAAAAGACTCGCAGCTGGCCCTTTGCTGACCAGCTGAGGGTCTTTTGCTGCTTTTTTCATATTTTTTACGGGGAGAAAAGAAGATGAAGATCAAGTCGGCAATCAAAAACGGGAAAAATGTTGTAAATCTGAAGCTCGACGCAGAGTATGCGGTCAATGCAAGAGAGTTCGATCTGCTGTCCACAAAGGGCGTGCGCGGCCTGATGAAAGTGGTTTCCTTCAAACGCAGGCAGTTTGAGTATAACGGCCCCCTTGGGATCCCTGTAGCGGAAAGACTGGCAATGCCGGTTTCTTCCAGGGAGTTTTTCTTCTTTGCTGCGCAGGTTGCGGAGCTGGTGAAACAGGTGCAGAAAAACGGATTTGCTATGTGCAACCTGATTCTGGACCCCGGCTTTGTCTACGTCAACGGAGCAACGAAACAGCTGCAGTTTTTGTATGTGCCTATCGTGGCCAACACCTTTTATGTGGATGTGCGCCAGTTCATCGGGGCCATGCTTGCACAGACCCATTTTGATACAAGAGACGATTCCGTGACGGTTGCCCAGTTTGATAATTTCCTCGGGGAGCTTTCGTATTTTGACCCGGAGAAGGTCCTTGCGTATATCGCGAAAGCCGACCCGGCGGTAATGGATCAGCTCAAGAGAGCAAGCTACGGGAACAGCGGCTTTCTGACGGACGACAGAAGAGAACAGTATCAGCACTACAATCAGCGCACGCCGCAGCAGAACGGCTATGAGATGCAGAATGGCCAGGCCCGGCGCAACGAGGTATCCCATCAGACCCTGTACACACCCCAGCACGGCAGCACGGGGGAGGCAGACAGCCGCGGTCAGGGAGGTTCCGGAAACAACCAGACCAATGGCAACGACTACTATGACGCGACAGGGCTGCTGAAAGAAGATTACGTACAGACGGGTCTGCTCAATGAGGAATTCGGTACGTCCCTGCTGGATTCAACGGAATTTACCGGCCAAGGCGGCGGGCAGACTGACGAATATGAAACAACGTTTTTGAACGAGTCTGATACATACTCCCGCAACGGGAGAAGACCGGCAGTATCTTACCCCAAGCTCAAAAGAGCGTCCACCGGTGAGACTGTGGAGATCAATAAACCGGTATTCAGAATCGGCAAGGAGAGGAGCTATGTTGACTATTTCATTGCCGACAACAGCGCCATAAGCCGCAGCCATGCCGACATCGTATGCAGAAACGGCAGATATTATATCGTAGACAGAAATTCCAAAAACCGTACCTTTGTAAACGAAGAGCCGATACCGGCGGGTGTGGAGATCGAAATCAACAGCAGCACAAGGCTGAGACTGGCAAACGAAGATTTTTCGTTCATTGCGGGATAAAGGAGCTGGGATAAATGCGTTTTACGGCAACAGCGGACACAGACGTGGGAATCGTCAAAGCGACCAATCAGGACAGTGTCCTGATCAAGCATGCAGCTGCTCCTGAGGGCGAGGTCCTGATGGCGATCATGTGCGACGGTATGGGCGGTTTGTCAAAGGGCGAGCTGGCCAGCGCCCATGTGATCCGGGCGTTCAACAAATGGTTTGAAGACGAATTGCCCGGCCTTGCGTACCGGGTTCCGCTTCAGCAGATCGGGGAAGAATGGGAGAACCTCCTTTCCCGGCTGAACCGGGAGATCATGGCATATCTGAGCGACCCGAATGAGAGCATGGGTACCACATTTACAGGGATGCTGTTTCTGGGAAATGAACACATCATCATGCATGTAGGCGACTCCAGAGCCTATTATATCGGCCCCTCCCTGGATCTGCTGACAAAAGACCAGACCTTTGTCGCCCGGGAGGTGGAGCGGGGCAATATGACCCCCGAACAGGCGCGGATTGACCGGCGGCGCAGTATCCTTCTGCAATGTGTGGGCGCATCCAAGAATATGAAGCCGGATATTTTATACGGAATGACCCGCAGGGGCGCGTACATGCTCTGCTCCGATGGCTTCCGTCATGAGATCAGCCCGGCAGAGATATATGACTCTCTCAACCCGATCAACCTGCTTAATAAGGAAGCCATGCACAGCAACGTGAAGTATTTGATCGACCTCAACAAGAAACGAAGAGAGAGGGATAATATTTCTGTTATCCTGATTAAAACGGAATGAGGTGACGGATCGTGATCAGAATAGGCGATACCTTTAACGGACGCTATGAAATACTGAAAGAAATAGGCCACGGCGGCATGTCCACGGTGTTCCTCGCCATGGACAAAAACATGAACAAGCAGTGGGCGGTCAAGGAGATCAGACGTTCTGGCCGGGATGCCAACGACGAGATGTACAGCCACAGCCTGCAGGCTGAGGCGAACATGATGAAGGCGCTGGACCATGGCGCGCTGCCCCATATTCAGGACATCATTGATCAGGGCGAGACCTTCTGCGTCATCATGGACTACATCGAAGGCGAGTCGCTGGACAAGATCATCAATGAATACGGCGCCCAGCCGGAACAGCAGGTTCTGGAGTGGTCCATGCAGATCTGCGACGTGCTGTCCTATCTGCACTCCCAGCGTCCCCCCATCATCTACCGCGACATGAAGCCCGGCAACGTGATGCTCAAGCCGGACGGCAACATCAAGATCATCGACTTTGGCATCGCCCGCGAATATAAACAGGATATGGCCGATACTACCGTGCTCGGCACCCGGGGCTATGCACCTCCCGAGCAGTACAACGGCAGGACAGACCCCCGGTCCGACATCTACGCGCTGGGCATGACCATGCACCACATGCTCACCGGGCTGGACCCCCGGGCAAAGGATTATGAATACCATCCGGTGCGCTACTGGAATCCGGAAATATCGGATGGCATTGAGGCGATCATCGAAAGGTGCGTGCAGCCCGCAGCGGAAAACCGGTATCAATCCTGCGCCGACCTGATGTATGACCTGCAGCATCCCGAGCTGGTCACAAAGGGACATAAACGCAGGCAGCGCCGCAGACTGGCAGCATTTATTTCCTGTCTGGCGCTCAGCGTGGTCTTTGCGGTGACGGGCTTTCTATGCAGCAACCAGGCAACGCGCATCAACAACAACCAGTACGACAAGCTGATCAACAGCAATATTGAAGAGAACATTCTTGACGGCATTAAAATCTACCCCGACCGGGTGGACGGGGTGGAAAAGCTGGTGGAATATTACGGTGAATCGGCCAGCTTCGGCGCGGAGGAGAACAGCCGTCTCAACAGCGTGTACTCGGCCAAAACCATTGACAACATGCTGGAGGACAGGGCCAACACAACGGCAGATATTGCCGAGCTGAACTACCGCATCGGCGCGCTGTACTTCAGCTATTACGATCCCGGCACCGGAACGCTGAACATCTTCCGTGACCGTGTGAACAAGGCTTTCCAGTTTTTTAAGGCCAACGCAACGGATTCCCGGCTTGAAGGCCTTGACTACGAACACAAGCAGGTGTCCGATTGCTTCTACCAGGTGTGCCTGTTCAACAAGGAGTTCATTTTTGAAAGCGCCAGCGTCGCGGAGGCGTCCAAGTCCGACTACGATGAGCTGATCGAGACCATGGATCAATCCGTGGACGCCATCAGAAACGCCGATGCGTATACAAGACTTTCCCTTTATAACGCAGTGTTCACCCTGCTGAACGACCAGCGCCCGACCATGAGCCAGCTGGGCGTCGACAAAGAATCCGTGCTCCAGCTGATGGACAAGATCTATAACGAGGCCGTGAGCGTACAGCCCCATAAGGACGGCGCCATCTCTCTGCGCAACGAGATCATAGACAACTATGAAAGCTACCGGGCGAACATCGAGAACTGGGATATGATAGAAAGCGGGGGTGATCGGAAATGACAGCGGGAACTTATACTCTGTTATCTTACATCGCCTATGGCGCCGCGGGCCTGATGGTCGCGCTTGCGGTTCTGTTCTTCTTCCTGTTCAAAATCCCGGAGGTCATAGGCGATCTTTCCGGACGCACGGCCAGAAAGAACATCGCAAAGATCCGTTCTGCCAATGAGCGCAGCGGAGACAAGTCCTTCACCCCGGGCCGGGTGAACGAAGACCGCGGAAAGCTGACAAAGTCCATGCGGCTTGACGAAACCGGTGCCAAGGGAACGGTAGACCTGAAGTCAAGTCAGAATACCACACGTCTTGCGGCGGAGGGCGCCGCGACCACCGACCTGCTCAACGACCAGGGCGGATTTATCCGCGAAGAGACGGATACCCTGCCCGGTGCAGATGAAACAACGCCCCTGACCCAAGTTGGCGCGGAGGAGACCGCCCCGCTGAGAGAAGCGGAGGAGACCGCCCCGCTGAGAGAAGCGGAGGAGACCGCCCCGCTGAGAGAGGCGGAGGAGACCGCCCCGCTGAGAGAGGCGGAGGAGACCGCCCCGCTGAGAGAGCCGGAGGAGACCACAAGGCTGAACGAGCCTGCCCCGGGTGAGACGGAGCTGCTCTCCGGCCCCGGGAAAACGCCGCTCCAGGAAAAGGGCTGGGTACTTCTTGAAAGTGTGGTGTTGATACACACTGAGGAGGTGATCCGTTGAATCCTGTGCGTAAGCTGCGCGACAGTTTTCAAAAATGTGTTATCAGTTTCACTCTTTTTGCACTGTCCTTCGCATTCATGCCGCTGCCCTACTGCTTTGAAGGCGCGGCGCAGAGAGCAAGCTTTATCATCAACGGCCTGCTGTTCTGGGCGACACTCATCGCCGGATGCTTCTTTCTTATGAGAGCGTCGGGATATGCCAAAGCGGTGTACAGAGCTGATCCGGACACCGCATACATCCGGAGTCTTCCGCCCGGGATCATCCGGTTTTTTACCAACCGGACGGCAGCGTTCTTTGACGTTTTGCTTCTTGCGTCGGCCGCAGGTACGGCAGTGCTCCTGCTGAAGGGAAACAGCGGCGCAGAGGTATTCGCGGTTATTTCCATTGCTGTTTTTTCATTGATCATGCACAGCCTGTTCAATGGGAGAATATATAATTTGACAAAAAAAGGAACATATAAGGAGAGAAAAACAAAATGAGCAGGAAAAGCAAAGAACTTGTCAAGCGTTTGCTCGCTGTTGCTTTAACGCTGGTGCTGGTACTGGGCATGCTGCCGCTCACCTCCGTCAGCGCCTATGCTGAGGGGGAGACGCTGGAGACCCTTGAGGAATCCCCCACACCTGAGGTAACCCCCCCCTCTGTGGTATCCCCCTCCCCTGAGGTAACCCCCCCCCCTGAGAGCCCTTCACCCAGCCCGGACTTGAAAGAGCTGGAAGTGACTCTGGATACTGTTGGCAATTTCACCTATGACGGTGAAAGCCACGACCTGATCAAAGAACTGAAGGTAAGCCCGAAGGTTGATTATACAGTTGAGTATAAGCTCACCTATACCGACACCGACAATCGCGAGTCTGCTCCTGTGGAGTTTAAAAATGCCGAGGATGTAAAGGCTACCGACGCCGGCGAATACAAAATCACCGCAACCGTCACGGCAGAGGGTTTTGCCGTTACTGAGGTACAAAAGACCGTCACAGTCGAAAAAGCGGGTTGGGCGATCACCTTTACCGATGATGCGGATAAAGTAATAGAAGCAGGCAGCACAATAGAAGGCACGGTTTCCGATGGCAGCTGTGTTAAGACGGTTTATCTGAAAGAGAAGTATGAAAATATCCAGTTTACTCTTTCCGAAGACGAAGCAACTGCTGAAGTAGCTGCGCCGGTTTATTCCAGTGAAAATGGCGAACTCGTATTAACTTTCGCTGTGGCTGGTAGCTATTCTCTGAAGGCAAGCCTGGATGCAGACAACAACCACAACAAAACTGAGGCGACTCTGTCATTTGCCATCAGTGCCGATTCAACAGTATCATCTGCAATATCAGCCAATGATGTGACAGCAGTACTGAATATTAAAGAGGAAACATTTAAAATTTCAGTCCCGTTTGAGCTGATCAACGGCGCAAGTGGCAAAGTCTGGGCAAGTATAAACGACAAAGAAATAGCCAAGCTTTTTACAGTTTCTCCGAATGAAAAAAACAAGGTTAATTCATCTTCTGGTAATATAGAACTCAAAGCAAACGCAAAGGATCTGGCCGATGCGATGAGTGATGGTGAACTCAGCTTTGATCTCACAATAATAAAAGATGAAAAAAAATCAGGCCTTTGGGGCAAAAAAATACTCTCTCCTAAGGCCAGCATGGCAGTGAAAATTACAGTCAATTTCGCCGACATTGAGATTTCCGATGGCGATCTCGCTATTGCGGGCGGAATTTACGAGAACGGCTGGTATCGTGCTGACGCAGAAGGCAAAACACCTTCGGTGACGATCATCAATGAAAGCCTTGGGGGATATACGCTTTCGGCTTCTGCAGGCGGCGACTATGCTGAATCCTGTGAACTTCCCGAAGGCATGGACCCCGTGGTATATGTATGTAATTCAGCCGGCGATGTTGCCAGAATAGCCCTGGACGCCAAGGCCGACTACAATGCGCCAGTTACGATCATTGAAGAAGTTCCCGGTTTGAAGTCGACATGGCAGCAAATCTTGAAAAACATCACGTTTGGTGCGGCGGAACCCAAAGATGAATATAAAGTCAAATTATCAGCAAGTGACAAGAACGCAGTAGCAAGTGTGCATGTTGTTGTTAAAACTATTTCTTTAGCTCAAATCCAGGAAGATATAAAAGCAGCTGAACCTGTTAAAGAAAGCTATGTGGATGAAGAGGCTTACAAGGCCGCACACGATGCATGGGAAGCAGAGCACGGGGAAGATGATCCTGAACCCCAGCCGACTGACTATATTGATGAAAGTGCGTACGAAGAGGCCCACGACGATTGGATGAACGGGAAGGTTAATATTGATTTTACCTTTGCCGATGAAGACAAGAGGGAGTACACCATTGGGAAAGGGCTTACTCTTAATGAAGACGGAACCTATACGACTGAAGATCTCAGAGTAGAGGCAAACACTGACCAGATCTGCCAGATCGACTTCTGGGCCGTTGACGAGGCAGGAAACGTAGAGCGCGTTCGTCATACAGGAAACTACGACGAAGTAGCAGGCAAAGTATATGATTTTCTCCTGATCGATAACAATGCGCCGGAAATCACGCTTTTCTTCAATGGCGAAGAACTCGATGGGAATACGTTTTACTTCAACAAAGATGTAACGATAAGCGCAGAGGTAGAAGAAGAGTATTATGACGTGATCGATAAGGATGGCTTGCTGACTGTATTGATCAATGAAAAATCCAATGCAGATGAAGACAGAGACCAGAAAGTGGAATGTGAAGCTTTAACTGTTGACGAAAACAGTGTCGAAACATACACAATCAAAGCCACTTGCACTGACCGCTCCGGCAACTCAAAAACAATAGAGAAAACGCTTATCATTGACAAAGCTGCCCCCGCCCCCACCGCTGCCTTAGCGGAGGATTACAACGGTTATTTGGATGAACCCGACGAATTGGATGACCCCGACACAAATCGGCGGTATTTCAATACCGAAATTGATTTTGTAATAGACGCAGGCGACGACAATCCCGGCAAAACAGTTGAGATTACTACCGACGATGCAGAAAAAGCCGATACTGTCGAGCTCGACAAAGGAAAGGGCGCCTACACACTCGACACAGAAGGCGAGCACAGCTTTACTCTGGCTCACACCGATTTGGCCGGCAATACCGGAAACGGGGAGTCTGAGCACATTTACGTCATTGATAAAACAAATCCCACTGTGAACGTCAATCTCAGAGCCCCGGCGAACATGGAAGGCGCTACCCGCTACTACAACGGCCCGATAAGCGGCACCATCCAGATCGTTGAGAAGAACTTCGCTGAAAAACTGATCAGTGTCGCAGTAAACGACATAGGGCGCAAAGCCGACTTCACGAAGGGCAGCGAAGACACATATAACGGGTCTGTCTACATCACCGGAGACGGCAATTACAAGCTCTCCGTCAACGGCAAGGACAAGGCCGGAAATTCCATGACCGGGTATGCAAGCGACAACCTGGTTGTCGACACCAAGATCGAAGCGCCCGTGATCAGCGGCGTGACCAGCGGCAAGGCCTACACGGACAAGAACATCACCGTCACCGTGACGGGTGAAGATACGAACCTTGAAGAGATCAGCGTCAAAATCACCCGCGTGACCAAGGACACCAGCGAAACCGTCTTTACCACCAGCGGCAAGGACCGTACCGTCAGCTTCTCTATCCCCGATGACCAGAGCGCAGACGGCATCTACACCGTTGAGGCAAGCATCCGCGACAAGGCCACCAACAAGGCCAGCGCAGTGCCTGTAACCTTTACCGTCAACCGCTACGGCTCTGTCTACGAATTCGTCTCGGGTATTGACGAGGTGAACGGCAAGCATGTTCAGGCCGTGGAGAAGGACCTGGTCATCAGAGAGTACAGCGCCACCAAGCTCAAGACTCCTCTCGACAGCAACGTCCAGATCACCATTAACGGCAAGCCCGTCAGCGCGGCGGTCGTGAACGCGGAGGAGAAGCACGAGAACGGCGGATGGTATGAATACACCTACACCGTCGCTGCTTCCAGCTTCGCAGAGGACGGCTATTACAAGCTGGAGGTCAGCTCCACCGACAGCGAGAACGGCAAGGTATCCGGCACGGCGAAGTATGCCGACATGGGACTGGCCTTCTTCAAGGATGGCACCAAGCCCCAGCTGGAAAGCATCCTGGGTATGGAGAAGCCGACCTACAACGAAAATGAGCATGGTATCGACTTCAACGTATACGATGCCATCGGCCTGGCCTCTGTCAAGGTTTATGTTGACGGAAAGGAAGTTCTCACCCAGACCGAGTTTGAAGATGCCAACACCTTCAACGGCAGCCTTCTGCTCAATGAAATGAGCAGCAAGCAGCATGTCCGCTTCGTGGTGGAAGACCTGGCAGGCAACGTAACGGATACAGACGACGAGATCGAGGCATTCGCTCCCGCCTACGAGTTTGTGCCCGATATCACCGTATCCACCAACTTCTTCGTCCGCTGGTATGCACAGCCCGGTCTGTTCTGGGGCAGCATCGGCGGCGGAGCGGCACTCATCGCCCTGATCGTCTTCCTCATCAGCAGAAAGAAGAAGACTGCCAAGGCTGAGTAAAATTCGCCACAGCATACCGCAGCGCAGTCAGCGGCGGATATGCGCGCCAGGCAAAACAAAAAACAAAAAGGGCAGGGGCTGAAAGCCCCTGCCCGGGCGGCGTTCCTGTAGAATCCGCTGCATACGCTGTGTGCAGCGGATTGTGTAAGAACATAGTGCAGAGGAAGAAAATATATGGATAAAATCGGCCGTAGAAAAGACATAGAAGAGGTCATGTGCGGTTCCAACTTCGCCTACGTCCTGGCGGAGAACGGCGGCTACTCCCCGACGGAATATAAGGTGATGCAGTCCCAGTCGGCTGACAGCTTCGTGAAATGTATGAGGATGCAGTATAACGGCAGACCCCAGTTCTACTACATAACAGAAGGCAGATATACCCTTGAATACCTGCTCCCGTCCATCAACGGCAGCACATATCTGCACATTATCACCAACATTCTGAAAAATGCCATAACCGTGAAAAAGAACGGTTTCCTGTCCTGCTGCAACATTGATCTGAGCGCGGACAAAATATATATCGATAACGTCACGCACAAGGTATTTCTGGTGTATGTTCCGCTGAACAACAGGCTTTACAAAGAGGAAGCGGAGTTTGAAAACGACCTGCGCAGACTGGTCTGCGACACCGTCAAGGCCTACCCCAATGTGGCCTCGTCCAAAAGCATACAGTTTGCGGAGGATGTGCAAAACCCCATGCTGTCGCTGAACATGCTCTATAAAAAGCTGGGAGGCGCGGTGCAGGATACGCCGAAGAAGGAAGAGGAAAAGCCCGGCGGCGAGAGCCGGCTGCGCCTTGTAGCTATCGGAGGAAATAAGCTCACCATCAATGTGGACAAGGACAATTTCCTCATCGGCAAGGACGCCTCCAAGGTGGACGGTGTTATCGGATTCAACAAATACATCGGGCGTGTGCATTGCCGCATCAACCGGATCGGCGGGCAGTATTTTGTCACGGATCTGAACAGCACCAACCACACCTATCTTGACAAAGTGATGCTTTCCTCCAGCAAGGCCTATCCCCTGCATAACGGAAGTATTCTCCGGCTTGCGAACTCAGATTTTCGGATAGAGACCGTTTGACAGGAGGAAACAGAGTGAAAAAGCCAAGAATAATCATCGCGGACACGGACCATGAGTATACGCTGACGCTCCAGCTCAAGTTCGCGCAGGAGTATTTTGAAGTGGTGGAGATCGAGATCATCACCGACCGGAACTATTTTGAGCAGCTGTTCCGCACGCCCCAGAGCGCTGAGATCCTGATCGTCTCCGACGACCTTTATGACAACTCCATTGTACGCCATAACATCAGCAACATTTTTGTGATGACGGAGTACGACACAAGCGGACATACTGAGGCGCTGAATATCCACAAGCTGTATAAATACACCAGCGTCAACGATATTTTCAACAAGATCGTGGGCGAGAGCCAGCTTTATGTCTCTCCCATCACCAAAAAAGACCCGCAGCTCATCGTGGTCTGCTCTGCCAGCGGCGGCGTGGGAAAAACCACCATTGCCATCGGTATTTCGGCCTGCCTGCAGAAAAACTACAAAAGAGTGCTTTATATCAACGCCGCGCGTATGCAGACCTTCCAGCACTATATGCACGACCCCGCCCCCATATCCTCCACAGAGATTTATGCACGGCTGAATAAAAATATCAGCGATGCGTATAACGAAGTGAAAAACGAGATCAGGCAGGAGGGCTTTGACTATCTCCCGCCCTTCAAGGCGGCGCTGATGTCCCTGGGACTGAAATATTCCGTGTTTGAGAAGATTGCCGTTTCCGCCCGCCAGTCCAACAAGTACGACTATGTTATCGTGGACTGCGACACGGCCTTTGATGAGGACAAGGCATCCCTGCTCAACGCGGCCGACCAGGTGCTCATCGTTCTGAATCAGACAAGCTTCTCCGTGTATGCCACCAATGTTCTGGTGAATAATATCAACGGCATCAACGGAGACAAATTTCTGTTCCTCTGCAACAACTTCGATGATTCGGCCCATAACGCGCTGCTTCTCAACGAGAGCACCCTGCGCTTTTCCGTCAACGAGTACATCAATCATTTCGCAGACAGTGATTCCATGAAATGCGAAGAAATCTCCGCTGAAAACGGGATCCAAAAAGCAGCTTTTCTGGTTATCTGACAGGAGAAACATATGAACAGAGATGTAGCGATCATTATTTTCCAAATCCCGAGAAGAAACTTTTCCGTAGATCTTGAGGTACCTCTGGACATCACGGCCAACGAGCTGGTCAATGCGCTGAACAAGGCATATGATCTGCAAATTGACACCTCTGATATCAAAAATTGCTATCTGAAGGCTGTCGACCCCATTGCCCTTTTGCGCGGAAACAAGACGCTGGCTGAGTTCGGGGTAAGAAACAATACCGTTATAGGCTATACAGAGTGAGGAAGGGACTATGGATTACCGATATAAAATCATTATTACCAACCGAAATCTGTATAAAGAGATCGAATTGACGCCCACTACAAGACAGGTGAAGGTGGGTACCGGCGTTGACTGCGACATCCGTCTGAGAAAAAGTCTGTTTTTCGGTGATATCGAGATTCTTTTTACCAAGAACGAGGACGAATGGTCGATCATCTGCGCAGACAATCTCTACCTG
The DNA here is from genome assembly GCA_022787565.1 of Clostridiales bacterium. Classification (GTDB taxonomy): domain Bacteria; phylum Bacillota; class Clostridia; order Oscillospirales; family Oscillospiraceae; genus Limivicinus. Next base: position 33,041 of record JALFVN010000077.1, read on the forward strand.
ACCGAAGGCGATGTCCGCAAGCTGATGACCAAACAGCTTAACCACGGCGATATCCTGGAGGTGCGCTACAACGACTCGGGAAACAGCGTGTTTTTTGTTGAGTTTATTATCGACTTCGACAACGGCAGCGTTTCCTACGAGCGTGCTGCGGACGTCTCCTCAATGAGTCAGGTGACCATCGGCTGCGCTCCCAGCGCAAACATATCCATTAACAGCATGTATACCCGCGATGAAGCAATTAAGCTGGTGCGTCAGGGCGGGAAAACCGTGCTTCAGATCATCCACGCCTCCTACGGCGTGTACCACAACGGCCGAAAGGCAGAAAATCTGGAAGTCATCAAAGACGGCGACTTTTTTACTCTGGCAGACTTCTTCTTCTGCTATAACAACGGCCGGCTCTGGATGCAGATACGCAATGATATGCGCATCAACGGGCTGCAGTACAGCGACCGGCCCGCCCGCAACAGCTATCCGCTTTTCAAGCGCACAACCCGGATCAAGACGGTCCTGAGCGACGAAAAGATTGAGATCCTTGAGCCGCCAGCCCAGCCTGAAAAGCCCAAAAACAATCTGCTTATGCGCTTACTTCCCTCTCTGGGAATGCTTATCGCCGCAGGCGTCATGGCGGCTCTGGGCGGCGCAACGATGATCATCTTCTCCGGCATTTCCGGCGGTATGGCCATCTTTACAAGTATACTCGGCTTCCGCGAAGGAAAGAAGGAGTACAGGGAAAAAACCGCTGAACGCCAGGAAAAATACAATGCCTATATTATGAACAAGCGGGCAGAGATCGAGCAGGCGCGCCGGGAAGAGCTGAAGCTGATGGAGGATATTTACATCTCTCAGGACGCCGAGCGGAAAATGCTGGACGCATTCTCCTATCAGCTCTTTGACCGCAGGAGTACGGACGAGGACTTCCTTGCTGTGCGCCTGGGCAACGGCGCGGTGGAGGCACAGCGCCAGATCAACTACAAAAAGAGAGAGCGCCTGGAGATCGAAGACGAGCTGCAGCTCTATCCCGAGCAGCTTTGCGAAGAATACAGGTACATCAGCAACGCGCCGGTTGTCTGCCGGATGAAGGACGCCGGGGCTGTCGGCGTAGTCGGCAGCGAAGAATACCGCTTTGACATGCTCAAGAATATTGTGGTAGATCTTGCGGCCAGACAGTATTATACCGATGTGAAATTTGTTTTTGCCGCCGAAGAGGAGCACCATGAGCGGATACACTGGCTCAGAATGCTTCCCCATGTCTACTGTGATGACACAAAAAGCCGTCTGCTGGTTTGTGATGACGAGAGCAAAAACCTTGTATTTGAATACATATACAAGATTCTGACCCAGCGCGAACAGGGCAGGGCCTGGAGCGAACATCTCATAGTATTCTTTTATGACGAGTGCGGCTTCCAGAAGCATCCCATTTCAAAATTTGTGGATAAGGCAAAGGAGCTTGGCATAACCTTTATCTTTTTCGGTGAAAAAGAATCGGACATTCCCATGGGCTGCTCCTGCTTTATCAAACTCCATGACCGAAGCAGCGCGACGCTTATTGACGCAAAAGACAAAAGCGGGAATGTGGATTTCAGCTATCCGCACATCGGCGATGACGCCGCCCGAAGGATTGTCAAGCTGCTGGCGCCGGTCTACACGGAAGAGATATCTCTGGAAAGCACCTTGACCAAGAATATCTCCATGTTCCAGCTGCTGAATATTCTGGCTGTGGACGACATCAACCTTGCAGATAACTGGGAGAAATCCCAGATCGTCAAGTCCATGGCGGCGCCGATCGGCGTGTCCAAGTCCGGCGTGGTGAGCCTTGACCTCCACGATAAGGCCCACGGCCCCCACGGCCTTGTGGCCGGAACCACCGGCTCCGGCAAGTCTGAGATCCTGCAGACCTATATCCTCTCCATGTCGATCCTGTACCACCCCTATGAAGTGGGCTTTGTGATCATCGACTTCAAAGGCGGCGGAATGGTCAACCAGTTCAGGAGTCTTCCCCACCTGGTAGGTGCAATAACCAATATAGACGGCAAGGAGATTGACCGCTCCCTCAGATCCATAAAAGCGGAGCTGCAGCGCCGTCAGAGATGCTTTGCTGAGGCCGATGTAAACCATATCGACAAATACATCAAGAAGTTCAAGGCCGGGGAAGTCAAAGAACCTATCCCGCACCTGATCATCATCGTGGACGAATTTGCTGAGCTGAAGGCTGAGCAGCCGGAATTCATGAAAGAGCTGATCTCCGCGGCCCGTATCGGCCGAAGCCTGGGCGTCCACCTTATCCTTGCCACACAGAAGCCCTCCGGCCAGGTCAATGAACAGATCTGGAGCAACTCCCGCTTCAAGCTCTGCCTGAAGGTTCAGACGCAGGAAGACAGCAACGAAGTGATCAAGTCCCCCCTGGCGGCGGAGATCAAGGAGCCCGGCCGCGCTTATCTGCAGGTGGGCAACAACGAGATCTTCGAGCTGTTCCAGTCGGCTTACAGCGGCGCATCGGAGAAAGCCGAGGAAGGCAGCGTAAGGGAGTTTACCATCTACAGCCTCAATGATTCCGGCCGCCGCACGCCGATTTATGTGCAGAAAAAGAACAAATCTGACGCGGCAAACGCAACTCAGCTGGACGCCATTGTGAGGTATGTCCATGGATACTGCGACAGTCATGGGGTAAAGAAGCTGCCGGATATCTGCCTGCCCTCACTGGCCCATGTGATTGATTTTCCCTCTGAGCTTACCCGCAGCAGGCAGAAAAGCATCAACATTCCCATCGGTATTTTCGATGACCCGGACAACCAGTACCAGGGGGTATACAGCATTGATATCTCCAGCGCCAACCTGATGATCATCGGCTCGTCCCAGAGCGGAAAGACAAATATCCTTCAAAGCATGATCCGCTATCTGTCCACATGCTACTCGCCGGAGGAAGTGTCCATATATATCATAGACTTCGCCTCCATGACGCTCAAAAACTTTGAGAAGCTCAACCATGTGGGCGGCGTGGTGTGTGCATCCGATGACGAGAAGCTGAAAAACCTGCTGAAACTCCTGAATAACGAGATCCAGCAGCGCAAGGCCAAGCTGATGTCCGTCGGCGTGAGCTCCTTTGCCGCATACAGAGAGGCGGGCGGAAAAGATCTGCCTCAGATGGTGCTGATGATCGACAATCTGACGGCGCTGAAGGAGCTGTATTTCAAGGACGATGACGAGCTGATAAACCTTTGCCGTGAAGGAATCACTGTCGGCCTGTCCATTGTTGTGGCCAATGCGCAGACCCAGGGCATCGGTTACCGCTATCTCTCCAATTTCTCGGCGCGCATTGCCATGTTCTGCAATGACTCCAATGAGTACAGTGCTCTGTTCGACAACTGCCGCGAGCGTGTGGACAACATTCCCGGCAGATGCATCATCATGGCAGAAAAGAGAAAGCTGGAGTGCCAGACCTTTATTGCATTCCCGGGAGAGAAGGAGATCGAGCGGGTCAACAAAATGCGCAGCTATGTTCAGGAGACCAACGCAAAATACAGCGACATGTTTGCCAGAAAGATACCGGTCATCCCGGCGGCCCTCACAGACGCATATGTGCGCGAAGAGCTGGCCTCCTATACGCGCACGGAATTCAAGCTGGTGGCCGGTCTGGACTATGCCACAGTCAACCCCTTCGTTATGGACTTTACGGCACTGGGCGTACTCGGCGTCTCCGGACGGGAAAAGGGCGGAAAGCACAACTGGATACGGTATGCTGTCAATATGCTTGAACAGCAGAATCCGGGCCGCCTGAGGCTGTATATTGCCGATGGCATCAACAAAAAGCTGGCCTGCTTTAAGAATACAGACTATACATCATCGTACAGTATCATCGCCGACGACGCGCTTGCCCAGGTAAAGCTGATAGAAAATGAACTGAAGGCAAGGTATGACGCTCTGGTCCGCGGCGACGAGAACTTTGTATCTGAAGCTCCTCTGCTCCTGTATATCATCGACAACCTTGATGCCGCAGTGGCGATCAGCAATGACCGGGAGACCCTGAATGCCTACAAGAATATTACCGGCAAATACAAGAACCTGAAGGTGGCGGTGATCATCTCGGCTCTGGAAAATGCCAGTATCCCCTACGGCGCGCCTGAGGTGATCAAGGGACTGAAGGAGCAGAAGAATCTGCTGTTCTTTGATGATCTGGTCAACCTGAAGATCTACGACCTGTCTCTTGCCCTTACAAAGCAGTTTAAGAAGCAGATCGAGCAGGGCGACGGATATTACATCAAAGATAATGACTGCTTCAAGCTGAAAACGCCGCTGTATACCGGCAGAAGCGGAGAATAATCAACAGTATATTTCCGGACAAAGTCCGGTGATATAAAAAAACAATTTGGAGGAAAAAGAAATGGCAATTAGCGTATCTCCTGATCTGCTGGACGAGAGAGCTCAGCAGTTCCGCACTGAAGCGGAGAACTTCAACGAGGTTGTGGGCAGAATGGAAAGCCTGAAGAACACCCTGGAGTGGCAGGGCAATGCAGCGACCAAGTTTGATTCCGTCTTTACCGAACTGAAGCCCGGCTTCCAGAAGGTAAACGAGGTCATCAACGAGCTCGCCACCGCACTCAACACGGCCGCAAAGAACTTCAGAGAGGCCGACCAGGCATGAGCTAACTGTATATAGGGCATACCAAAACGGTATGCCCTATATACCAAAACGATGTACACCGCAATAAGCTGCGACAGGACTCGGGGCGGTAAGACGCTCCACAGACAGGGATGAAAATGGGAGAAGGCTATGGGAGTTGACTATTACAGCGCGAAAAGGCTGACCGATAGCGTTTACGACAGTGCTGTGCTCTATCTGCAGGATCAGCATAGAGAAATCCATCTGAATAAAAAATCCCTGCTTATCGGGCGGGATAAGGGCTGTGATATCTGCTTTGTAAAGAACACCATCAGCCGCCGCCACGCAAGGCTCCAGTTTGACAGCGACAGCGGCAGCTGGCTTATTGAGGATCTGAGCTCGGTAAACGGGACCGTTGTGGACGGGAAAGCAGCAGAGCCGTATAAACCGGTCAGACTGCATGAAGGAAGCGTCATCGAGTTTGCCGGGGCGGAGAGGTGCAGCTTTCTGACAGGCCGGGGCGATCCCCTTCCGGAGCCGGCCATCGAGACCACCGTCTTCCGGGAGGAACAGACCGGCTGTGGCGCCGGAGTGTCCGCCGGACAGCAGAAGGAAAGGGTAAACCAGAACAGCGCAGGGTGGAGAAACCCCTATTACGAAACCCCATCCCGGAACACACGGTTTGGCAGCGCAGATCCTTTTGAACCAACCGTCAGGCAAAATGCCTACAGTGATATACCACAAAATTTTTATGCGCCGGTACAGCCGATAAGAAAGGCCGCATCCGGCCGCAGCCAGACCGCCGTCAGGATCATTATCGCCGCGGCAGCGCTTTTGCTCTGTGCAGCGATCATCCTGGCTTCAGGGTATAAAAAATGCGATTTCAGCACGAAACAGGGCAATTATACGATAAAATACAGCACATTTTTTGGAAAAATAACAAGCGCTGCCGTTGTGGACCAGCAATACTGGGACAGTACGCAGGTGGACCTGAGCGATGACGGCAGAACCATTCGCTCCGCCGAATTCAGAATACCGGGCGGAGGAAATAAAAAGACTCAATTTGAAGGCAATGAACCGGTTTCGGAGACCGAGAGGGACAGCGCAGGGAAGCTTGTCCGCACATGTGAGTACGACAGTGAAGCAGACGAATTCACCGTGCGCCTGTTCTCAGACGGAAACGAAACCGAAATGTATAGATACCGCAGCGACGGAACGCTGCTGAGCAGCCGTACCGAAACGGAAGAAGGGTATGTCTGCACAACATATTATGAAAACGGTGGATATCGCAGCGAATGGTATGCCCGCGCCTACCTGCTGCAGCGTCAGGAATGCATAGGCGGAGGAACCTTTGTCAGTACCTTTGACCAATCCGGCAGGCAGCTCAGCTTTTGCGAGCTGCTGGATCAGGCGGAGCTTGCGTATGAGCAGAAGCAGCAAATATCCGGGACAGAGGCCAATATATATGTTCCGGCTGAAGCGCCGATGGCATGCACAGCCTTTGACCTCAGCTATAAACGCCAGGGCGAGCATGATATCATTTCTGAACAGAAAATTTATGTTCAGACCGCGGAGGGCCTGTGGCTGGAGAAGTGTACTTTTCAGATTCCGGGAAACGATACGATCACGCTGCATATTTCCTTTGACACCCCCACAGAGATCAAAGCCATAGCGATAACCTGCATCCCGGGAGAAGAATATGAAGAGTATGCAGCCATGACGAATGTCTGTCTGCCAAAGTGAGAGGAAACTGTTCGGAGGGTAATAAATGTCGGATTATGCTGAATATGACAGCCTGGTCAGCCAGAAGAGCCAGGCCGAGGGACAGGCAAGAGCTTGTGAGAAAAGGGTCGAAGATTACGACAACAAGATTGAACGGCTGAAAAGAGCGGCCCATCAGTTGCCGGGCATGAAAAGCAGCTTTAAAAGCATTCGCAAAGCGGAAAAAGCACTGGCGGACACGGGCGATGACTGGATGGGTGAAACAAAAAACAAGTTTGCCCAGAAGATCGATACGCTTGAAACACAGAACGATAGATATTATAAAAACACCCTTGACTATGTGCACGATGAGCTCAACAACGAAATCACCCGGCTGCAAAATCTGCGCGCCGAAGAATGGGGGGTTTTGGGAAGACTCTATGGCGTGATCAATGATCTTGGCACAAAAATAGCGAATTTCTTCAACTGAAATCTGAAGAAGCGACGGTGATGATCTATGGCAGAAATTAAAGTATTTGAGCCGGTAAGAGGCGAAATAAAGGCAATGAAATCGGCAGGCTTAAGCCTGATAGACGTGAGCCAGGTGATGTCGGGCGATGCTCCGAATATGCTCTGTGCGGAGAAATATGCGTCACAGCAGGAAAAAATCTGTACACTGATAGCCTTGTATCAGCAGCTTGTGAAAAAAGACACGAGAGAGTTCAGCAAAATTGTTGAGAACTTCTTTGCTGTCGACGAGAGTATGAGTGGAGGCTGAGAAATAAAGATGAGTTATGTGGTTGACTACGGCGCGCTCGATTCCCTCGACAGCAGTATTTTTTCGCAGTGCTCCCAGTGGCAGGGCCGGCTCAGCGACATGGAATCGGCCGTGTCGGTCCTGATGGGCACAGCAAATTTATCCGGCAATTCAGCGAATAATATTAAAAACTATCTCAAAAGCGTACACGGCACTGTGATCAGCTTGCTGGGAGAGCTGATTTATCTCCATTCCTGCAATTTCAAGGTGTACAAGAGCGACTATCAGGCCGGGGTCGATACGGACCTTCACGCGGTCATCCGCTCAGAGAAGCTGACAGAAATTCAGGAGGATCTGTGGACCTACAGGAATCAGGCTGCCAGTGTGGACGATCAGCTTGCCTATGTGCTGAGGGACGTGCGGGATATTTTCAGCATTACCTACAGCGGTATCTACAGCGCAGATAACGCCAACCGTATCGCGGAGAATTACGTCAGGGAGCTTGACCAGCAGATCCAGCAGCTGGAGGCAGAACATTCCGGCCGGGACTTTGAGGCTACTGAGGCACTGATCACCTCTCTGACGACCTTTCTGAATGAGCAGCTGAACCGCCCGGCGGGAATGCTGACCGGCTTTGATATCATGCAGCTGGCGGCCTCCGGCAGCTTTGCAAGCCTGTATGAGGCCCATAACCTGGCCTATGATCAGATCACAAGCCGGCAGGGCGCCTTTGAGATCGCAATGGAGAACGACGCTCTGCGCAACGAGGCGCTCCTGAAGGAGTATGAAGAACGGCAGAAAAAAGCGACGGCCGTCAAATGGATCGTTACCGGGGTATGTGTAATTGGCTCAATTGTGGCAATTGCGGCAACGGGGGGCGCGGCGACACCGCTTGTTGTGGGCTCAGTATCCGCGGTGAGCGGAGCAGTCATGGCCGGAGCCAATAATCTTGCTGATCAGTATGTACAGCACGGCAACCTGATTGAAAATGCGGATAAGATCGACTGGGGTTCCTTTGGCAAGGAGACTGTGCTTGCGGGCGTTGCAGGATTTGCTACCGGAGCAATAGGCGCAAGTGTTGGCGGAGTGATCACAAGTAAACTGAGCAGTACCGCTATAGGAAATACCCTTCTTCATTCCGGCTCAAACTTCGTGAGAATCGGAACTGCCGCAGCCATTGGTTCCGTCTCAGAAATGGGCTCCGGTGTAGTGACGCGCGGTGTTGGCACATTCATTACAACGGAAGGAGACCTGGGCAAGGCATTGGATGATGCAATGGATATAAAAAATATTGCGCTTGATGCGGCCCTTGGCGGTGCAGGCGGTGCGATTAATGAGTACACAACAACCAAGGAAGCGCAGAAGGCGGCTGACGACTTTGCCTCATCTTATAACCAGAAACATAATCCGCTGAAAGACGGAGAAGACTATGGCCTTGAAAACCTGAAACAAACAGCAAACGGCGGCGTGGACTTTTCGGATTCTGATTACATACTCCGAACTGAGGCAGGAGAGCCCATTCAGGTAAAAATCAAGGCCACAGGAGACAGGTCAAAAGACTATAAGCTCGCCGAACAAATTCTGAAAGATGACTATGGAATTGATATAGATTTCAAGTCAATGAGAACCGGCAGTGATAAGACACATGTGTGGCATCATCTGGACGATTATAATGTTGCAACAAATGAAACAACATTGCAATTTATAGACATTGACGCACACAAGGCGATCAAAACGCATGCGGGTTCCGCAAAACAGTATCACATTGCAAATGGAACCGGCTACGGCAAGGACAGCTTTGATGTAAATTATGGACTTGATCTTACGGATGAAATGTCCAAAGTAAAAGACGGAGTGATGGATAATCTTGATAATATAGCCAATACCCCGTCGATGAGCTCAGGGAACGCCTTTAATTTTAGATTGGATTCCCTGAATCTGAATGGATTGAATGACCATTTCAGCAGTATAGCGAATTTCAGCGCTGCCGGATAGGAGGGGAAATAGGTGTTTAACTTTATTGCCAGAGATTCAAATCAAAACAATGTCACACTGGAATATATCAGAAATTTTGAAGAAATAAGAGGCATTTCTTTTCCAGATGTTCTTGTTGACTTCTATATGAATCACAATAAAGCTGTACTGGAGGATGTTTCTTTTTCTGTTCACAATTTGGAGTTTACTGTTGAGTTTATCATTCCTCTACAGCATGGAAATGTGTGTGTGGAGAAAATTCTATCGTTTAACGAAAATAATGAATATATTTCAAAAACCCTTATTCCTTTAGCTGAGGATACAGACGGAGAGGACTTCTATTGGGACTCGGCAAGCGGAAAAGTATATTACATATCCATGGAAAACGTTGAGAATCCTGTCCCAATCTGCGACAGTGTTGAGCAATTTTTTGAAATATTAAATAAATCATGTGAATAAGAAAGGTGATGGCTATGACAGAGTATCTTCCTCTTGGAAGCGTTGTGCTATTAAAGGGCGGTATGCAGAAAGTCTTAATTATATCGAGAGCCTTAAAGGTTCGCAACGGAGCCAAAGAGTTCTTTTTTGATTACGGCGGAGTGCCCTATCCGGAGGGACTGGTAGGGGACCAAATGGCCTATTTTAATCACAACAGCATTTCCCGGGTTGTGTTTACGGGCTACAGCGACGAGGATAACCTCAACATGGTGGAAAATATCAACCGCTATCTGGAAGAAAACCCCGATATCCTCCGCGGTGATCCCGCAAGCTGGGAAGCTTAAAGGAAGGCATTGGAGGACAGCAGCATATGTATGAGACCGAAATCAGCACATGCAAGGCAAATATAAAGGCATACAACGACCAGATTGAAGCGCTCACAGAGGAAATTTCCGACCTGGAAACCTACGCTGAAAGATACTCCGGCAAAGTCGGGGAAGTGGATGGCCTGAAAAACGGTCTGCTGGACCAGGTACGGAAGATCTGTGACATCGACGCCGGCCTTGCGATTCAGGAAAAGATCAGAACCACCATGACGGCTGCGATATCCGGACATGCCTTTGCCTCATTCTGCCAGAGCGTGTCCTCCTGCGGAACAGATATCAGCGAGGAGATCAAGTCCCGGGAAGAAGAGATCGAATCTCTGAACACGAAAATTACAACGGAAAAAAATCTCCTGACTCAATATGAGACCATGGCAGGAGAAGCGGGGGAGGATTTGCAGAATGGCTGATACGGTGAATGCCGCAGGCACGGGCTCCGGAAGCGGACTTGTTCTGGATGACGCGGATATCGGCGCTTATTGCGAATTTTTCAATAAAACATCACGAAAAGCGGATCTTCAGCTGGACAGACTGATCCAGACCCTTAACGCCGCCGCAGAAACGGCTTTTATTGAGGGCAAAACGGCAGAAGCCCTGAAGGAATACATTACGCGCCTTGAAACGCTGCAGGGCACGATCCTGGAGTTTGGATTTGCTTGCAGCAAATTGCTCACGGATTTTAAAGAAAGAATAAAAGAAATCGACGAACTGTATTGAGAATGAGGGATAATCTTGAGCGACAAAATATATTTTGACCCAACAAATGCCCAAATTTATCATCAGCAGTTAGCTGAAGCCAGTTTGGATGACTATGTGGTCGACCCACCTTCAAGGTCGTCTGAAGGGCAGATGCCCGCAATGTTCGATGCGCTGGCCGGAACCATGGTGGAGCTGTATAACCAGGTACAGGAGCTGATCGTAAGCTCCGAAGAAATGATAGAGAAGATGGCGGAGAAGCTCGTAAAGGCGGATGAAGGCTCTGCCGTGACGTAAGTAAAGCCAGGAGCGGGAAGTGAGACAGGATGAGACGGGATTTCAGGCCGGAAACCAAGAAAAAGATGCTCAAGTATATCGAAGAGATGAAGGACGACACCTTATGGGGCGCGGTAAAGGATTTTATTGGAGACCTTTTGCTGGAGATCAAGCATTTTTTCAAGTACACGCTGTTTGGTTCAAAGCCGAACACAGAGGATGAACTGAACAAATACCATAAGGAGGTCGTCGACAAAGCCGACGCTCTTGCCGAAGAGGTCAATACAATATTTGAGATGGCCAATGAGGAAGACGGGAATTTTGCCGCAAGGGCGGCTCTGCTGAACCAAAGCGGCCAGGAGCTTCTGAGCGTACTGAAACAATACACCGGCATGGCTACGCCCGGCGGGATCGTCGCAATTCTTTCTCCCCCGGGTGTGGGCGGTGTGGACGGCGTGGACGTTGCCATCGTTACCCAGGAGCCGGAGATATCCGACGTTGAGCTGGCAGCATTCAGCCAGACTGCTTCGACACATGAGTACTATAAAAGCATACAAAATGTTCAGGATGCAGTTCTTGGAATGGATTTAGAGATGGCATTACAAATCGCATTTGTGAATCGGCATGAAATCTTGGTTAACTTGCTCTTATCCGGTGATCGAGGAGAAGATTTACGACGGGCAGTACGCCAGATGATGCTTGACGGAGAAAATGGACTGATAATCCCCGTGACAGAGATTGCAGAAAAACTCGGTGTAAGTGTGGGTATTGTGAAGTACGTCATTGCAAACGGAGGCTTGAACAGATTCGCCAGAGATCTCCCAACAGGCATGAGCGAAACGGATTTTTATGCGGAGTTAAAGAAGTATGCTGACGTTGATAAGTGTTTTAAAACCATTATGAACGATGAGCAACTATTTAAGAAGTTCTGTGATGAACTGGGAGTCAACAAAAAAACCGTGGATGCAATCCTTGAAGGGAATGTCAATGAATACTCTGTCAAGCTATATAAAGAGAGCATTATGAAGTCCCTTCAGGACGTATGCGGCAAGATGGAAATCAAGCTGTTCCCGGACACAAAGAAGATATTGAGCGGATTGAATGATTCATACAAGCTGATGACAGCTGGTGATCAGAGCAAGGTTTTGAAAGATATTTGGTCGGATGGGGATATATCTCCAGAAGAAGCAACAGAGTTCCTGCAGAAATACTGTGGCATTAAAAATGTAAGTGACAGTCATATCAAAGCACTTAAAAATATAACTGGCACTATGAATACGTCAAAGGAGATCAGCGGCTACATCAAGAAGGGCCAGCAGGCGATCGATATGCTGGACTACTGGTTCTCGGACTACACCGGGGAGATGGAAATGCTTGATCGGCTCATTGCAGCCAATAGCGACGACCCGGAATATGTTCTGGCTTTAACGGATATAAAAGAAGAATATACTAACAGGTTTAACGGAACCGTTGAAAAAGCGTGCGAGTTAATAGCAGAAAAAGGAATTAGTGCAGTAGAAGATTTCACTCCATTAGGCATTGTGGATTTAGTAGCGGAAAAAACCGGAATCAAAGATACTGTTGATGCGGCAGAAAAAATAGTTGCATATTCGTCTATCTGCCCGGAGACTGTAGAGGCCTACGGAAAAGCTTTGGAGGCTCTGAAAACCGCTCCAACAGACGAAAATGCCCTGACGCAGGTCAGATCCACCTTCAGCATGATGAAACAGACCCTTACAGACTATTATGACGCGCAGACCGAATATGCAGAACATACCAAAGATAGCAGAAGCTATCAGGCCTATCTGAGCTACCAGAAAAACAAGATCGAAAATCTCCGCCTGGGCGACGACTTCACAGCGATCTCTTACGAGACCTTTATGGAGAAATACGGCGGGAATTGACAAAAAAACGGCGCACAGTATCGAGGATGCTCTGCGGCGTAAAAAAATAGGAGAAAAGAAAGGAAAAGAGATATGAATTGCAGCTTTTGTGGAAAACCCGTTGCAGAAGGACAGCGCTTCTGCCAGAATTGCGGCGCTGAGATAAAGTGGCCGGAGCCCCAGCCGGTCCAGCAGCCCGGCTATAACCAGGGCTATCAGCAGCCCGGTTATAATGCAGGCGGCCAGCAGCCCGGTTACAATGCAGGTTATCAGCAGTCCGGCTACAATGCAGGCTACCAGCAGCCCGGCTACAACCAGGGCTATCAGCAGCCCGGCTACGGAGCCCGGACGGCGGATCAAGGGGGGGCGATCGGAGACAACAGCAACCTCATCGACGTCTATAAGTATGTGATGAAAAATTACGCCAATTTCAACGGCCGTGCACGCCGCAGAGAATACTGGCTGTTCTACCTGGCCAATATTCTGGTTCAGACGGCGCTGTATGTGCTGAGCGGCGTGTTCGGCGGACTGGCCGTGGCAGGTGACTCCGGCTTCCTTTCTGCCATCAGCGTTATTTTCACGGGATTGACCTCAATTTATGCCCTTGCGATTCTGGTTCCCAGCCTGGCCATTTCCTGGAGACGTATGCATGACATCGGGAAGTCCGGCGGCTACATATTTATGAGCCTGATCCCTCTGGCCGGACCGATCATTGTGCTTGTTGCCCTGTGCACCGACAGCCAGGCAGAGGCGAACCAGTACGGCCCCTGCCCCAAGGCCAGACGCTGATGGTCCTGTCCTGCGGGCTGCCGTAACAAAGGCCCGAAAACGGAATAACGCGATATTAAGGAGCTAAGATAGATGAGTAAGGATTACTTCCGGGATAAACGGTTGACAGACGACAGTGTGAATGAGGCAACGCTGTTTTTTGAAGGCTCCGGCAGACTTGTCAGGCTCGACAAAAAAATGATGATCATCGGCAGAGATGAAAGCTGCGATATCACCCTCAATGCGAGCACCATCAGCCGTAACCATGCAAGAATATTTACGGACGGCGCCGACTGGTACCTGGAGGATCTCGGCTCGGTAAACGGAATGACGGTCAACGGCAAGCCGGTCAACCCCTATGAGACGGTCAGGCTTTTCAACAACTGCCACATCGTTTTTGCGGATAATCTGACTGTATGTTTCCGCAATGAGCGCAGCAGTATGCGTGATGATGGGGAGACCACTTTCCTGAACCAGAACATCCCGCAGCGCGGTCCGAAGGAGTGGGAGAACCCATACTATAGCCCGAGGCCGGCGCCCCAGCGCGAAATGGGAACGCCGCCCCAGCAGCCCCAGCAGCCCCGGCAGCCCCAGCAGCCCCAGCCGCCCCAGCAGCCGCAGTACGGCGCTTATGTGCCATCTGCCGGGCCTTTGCCCGCTCAACCGGCGGTTAAGAATAAACCGAAAACCAAGCTGTGGCTTGTCGCGGTCATTGTTCTGGCTGTGGTGCTTGCCGGCATGGCGGCGGCATGGGCGCTGCTGTCCGGCATCGATGATGTCCATATCAACGCCGGCGTATACAGCATGGATTATCACCGCTTCCTGGGCAAGACAAAGTGGACCGTGACCGATAATCTGACCGACGCGAAGACCGAGTCTGTATTTCTGAGCGAAGACGGTAAACATGTGGAGCACGCCAGCTTTGAAGGGGAAGACGGAAGCATAAAAGTGGTTTTCTTCCGGGATGATCTGCCGGAATATGCCACGATCGCAGGCCCTGACGGCACGGTTACGGAAATTGCCTACTACCCCGAAGACAGGTTATTCACCGTGACCCTTGGCGAAGACATGTATACCTACGATTATGACGGAAATCTTGTCGAAACCCGACAGGAAGAGACAGCAGACGAGAGCATCTTTTCCTTTGGAACGGAAACCGTGTCCTTCGGAGGAGAAGAGGTATACCCGGTCCTTCTGTCCTCGCCCCTTGCCGTGAATGCGCTCTCCCTTTCCGCAAGGGCGACCACGGAAATCTCCGGCTTCTATGTGCTTGTCCTCCGTGAGGGTGAGGAAGAGTGGGAACCGGCCCTGCTTAAATCCGTGGATGACGGATACACGATAGAGGCTTCCATCCAGTTCCCCGAAGAGCTGTCCATTGTAGGAATTGCCATCATACCCGGATGCTACGAGGATCTGCGGATCAATGATATGGAAGTATGTGCCGCCGTCGAAGGCGAAACGGGGACTGGCGCCTAATGCCGGGCCAATAACGGCTATTCACGCAAAGCCCGTACAAAGGAGGAAAAGAAATGGAACAGACAGTCTGCCGGAAACGCGCTAAGGTAGCAGGCGTATTTACAATTTTTTTGGCGCTCAACGAACTGCTCAATTTTTTGCTGTATTTTGTCCGGGTCGTACAGTACAGCGGTATTCCTGCGGAAAATCTTATCCGCAACCTGGTGATGCTTTCTGCGCTTACGGTTGTTGTAATTCAGGCAATGAGAAACAAGAGCGGCGTGGTACTTTTCGTGGCCGTAACAGTATATGCGGCGGCGTTCCAGTGGTTTACCCTCACGGGAATAATCAGGGGCACGACAAAGCCCAATGTGTATACATATATCATGCTGCTGAGTTTAGTGAGTTTGATCGTGGTCGCGGCCTTCAGCGCTTTTAAATGTGACCGGTTGGTAAGATATACCTGGTATCTGCCCGTCCTGATAACGCTGGTCTTTGCCTTGGGATACTACGCCTATAACATAGAATACTATGCAGACCTCTTCTCCATCGGCCTGAGCTTTGAGGATTACATATACAGAGCATCCGCTGTAAACAATTTGTTTCTAAGACCGGTGTTCGTCCTGTATCTCATGCTCTGGTTGAAATCCATGGCGGACGAGCGTTTGCGCAGAGAAACATATCGCTGGTAAATCCCCCCCGAAAAAGATATACCCGGAAGAAGACTGTTCCTTCTTCCGGGTTTCCTATTGTAAGCGTTACCCAACGGCCGCAGGTGAACCGGAGCCAGCTTTATCCGGTTCCATAGCTTTTTTGGCGGCGGAGAGCATCAGCTTAATGCGGTTGAGCTGATTGACTTCACTGGCGCCGGGGTCATAGTCCACGGCCACGATGTTGGCCTGGGGATAGGCGCTTTTCAGGGTCTTGATCACGCCCTTGCCCACCACATGGTTGGGCAGGCAGGCAAAAGGCTGGATGCACACGATGTTGGGCGTGCCGTGAGTGAGCAGCTCCGCCATTTCGCCGGTGAGGAACCAGCCCTCGCCGTACTGGTTGCCGATGGACAGGAAGGGTCTGGCCAGCTCCGCCACTTTGCGGATATGGATGGGCGCTTCAAAACGGCGGCTGGCCCTCAGCGCGTCCAGCGCAGGCTTTCTCAGCCGCTGTATGGCGCCCACGGCAAGCTTTGACGCCTGGGCCGAAATCCAGGTACCGCCCAGAAATTCGTGCTTGTAGCCGGCGTTATACAGACAGTAGCACAGAAAGTCCATCAGCTCCGGCACCACAGCCTCCGCCCCCTCACGCTCCAGCAGGTCCACCAGGTGGTTGTTGGCCAGGGGCATGTATTTGACCAGAATCTCGCCCACAACGCCCACTCTGGGCTTGCGCAGATCCTCCCGGATGGGCAGGGCGTCAAACGCTTCCACAATGCGGCGGCAGAGTCCGGCGTAGCTGTGCCCGCTCTTCTCCTTCACCAGAGAGTCGATGCACATGCGTAGCAGCTTCTGGTGCAGTTCGTTGGCAGAGCCGGGCACCAGCTCATAGGGGCGCACCCGGTACAGGCAGCGCATGAACAGATCGCCGTAGACCACCGCTTTTCCGGCATCCAAAACAAGGGGAAGACTCAGCTTGAAGCCGGAATTTTTCTCCATGCCGTTGGCGTTGAGAGAGATAACGGGGATGTGGGACAGACCTGCCTTGTCCAGTGCCCGGCGGATAAAGCCCACATAGTTGCTGGCCCGGCAGCAGCCGCCGGTCTGGGTCATGATGATGGCCAGATGGTCCGTGTCGTACTTGCCGGAGAGCACCGCGTCCATCACCTGCCCCACCACAGTGATGGAGGGGAAGCAGGCGTCGTTGTTCACATATTTCAGCCCCGTGTCGATGGCGGCCCGGTTGTCATTGTCCAGTATCACCAGATGGTAGCCGTATTTTCGGAAAACGGGGGAGAGCAGATCAAAATGGATGGGGCTCATCTGGGGGGCCAGAATGGTGTAGCCCTGGCGGAACATCTCCCGGGTAAACTCCGTGCGGCGGTAGGCCACGTCCCTGACGGAAGGAAGGCCGCTCCGCTCCTCCCGCTGCCGCATGGCGGCCAGCAGGCTCCGGATCCGGATGCGCACCGCGCCCAGATTGTTCACCTCGTCGATCTTCAGGCAGGTATAGATCTTGCCGCAGCGTTCCAGAATATCAGAGACCTGATCGGTGGTGACGGCGTCCAGACCGCAGCCAAAGGAGTTGAGCTGGATCAGCTCCAGCTCCGGATGCAACCCCACAAACTGGGCGGCGGAGTAGAGCCGGGAGTGGTAGACCCACTGATCGTTTGCCCGCAGCGGCCGATCCGGCGTAAAGTCGATGGGCAGACTGTCCTCGCTGAGTACCGCAAGGCCATAGGAGGCAATCAGCTCGGGGATGCCGTGGTTGATCTCCGGGTCGATATGATAGGGGCGGCCCGCAAGGACGATGCCCTGCCGGTGATTGGCCTTGACCCACTCCAGTACTCTGGCACCCTCGGCCTTGATGTCCGCTTTGGCGCGGATCTGCTCCTGTACGGCGGTATGTACGGCGGCGCGGACCTCCTTTTCCGGGATGCTCCATTCCTCCCCACAGGTACGGACCAGACGGTCGGCAGCGGTCTTTTCGCTGGTGAAGGCGATAAAGGGGCGGATATAGCGTACCTTGCCGCTGGAGATCTCCTCCACGTTGTTTTTCAGGTTCTCCGGGTAAGACACCACAATGGGGCAGTTATAGTGATTCTGGGCTCCCGGCGTTTCCTGATGCTCATAGAAAACGCAGGGATGGAAGATGGTTTTTACCCCATGGTCGATCAGCCACTGGACATGGCCGTGGGAGAGCTTGGCAGGGTAGCACTCGGACTCGGAGGGGATAGACTCCATGCCCCGGGCGTACATTTTCCGGTCCGAAAGGGGAGAGAGAACCACGGAAAAGCCCAATTCCTTGAAAAAAGTGGCCCAGAAGGGGTAATTTTCGTAAATATTCAGCACTCTGGGGATGCCGATCACACCCCGGGGGGCTTCATTTTCGGGCAGGGGCTCATAGTCGAAGAGCCGTTTCAGCTTGTAGGCGATCACATTCGGCCCCTTGTCCTGGGAAGCGCTGCCGCCCAGGCCCTTTTCGCAGCGGTTGCCGGTGATATGCCGCCTGCCGCCGGGAAATTTGTTCACCGTCAGCATACAGTGGTTGGCGCAGCCGCCGCAGCGGCCGGTGGAGCTGGTGTAGGTGAGGGCGAGCATCTCATCCAGAGAGAGCATACTGCTCTCCTGCCCGTGATAGCGCTCCCGGGCGATCAGCGCCGCGCCGAAGGCGCCCATGATGCCGGCAATGTCCGGGCAGGTGACCTCCACACCCGCGATGCGTTCAAAGGCCCGGAGCACGGCCCGGTTATAGAAGGTGCCGCCCTGCACCACAATGTGGCGGCCCAGGGAGGCGGGGTCGGTGAGCTTGATGACCTTGTACAGGGCATTTTTGATGACGGAATAGGCAAGCCCCGCGGAGATATCCTGAACGGAAGCGCCCTCCTTCTGGGCCTGCTTCACGTTGGAGTTCATAAACACCGTGCATCGGGTACCCAGATCCACGGGATTTTCCGCAAACAGGGCCTCCTGGGCGAACTGCTCCGCCGTAAGCCCCAAAGAGTTGGCAAAGTTCTCCAGAAAAGAGCCGCAGCCGGAGGAACAGGCCTCGTTGAGCATAATGGTGTCCACGTTGCGGTTTTTCAGCTTGATGCACTTCATGTCCTGACCGCCGATATCCAGCACACAGTCCACCTGGGGGTCGAAAAAGGCGGCGGCGGTGCAGTGGGCGATGGTCTCCACCTCGCCCTCGTCCAGCCCGAAGGCGGATTTCAGCAGGGCCTCGCCGTAGCCGGTGGAGCAGCCTCTGACAATATGGGCAGAGGCGGGCAGATGCTTTTTCAGCTCCTCCACGGCCCGCATGGCGGTCTTGATGGGGCTGCCCTGGTTATTGGCATAAAAGGAATACAAAAGCTGCCCTTCGCTGCCGATCAGGGCAAGCTTTGTGGTGGTGGAACCGGCGTCAATGCCCAAAAAGCAGTTGCCGGAATAGCGCTCCAGCTCCGCCTTGGGGACAACAGCCTTCGCATGGCGGGCAACAAAGGCGTCGTACTCCTCCCGGGTGGTGAAGAGAGGCTGGACACGGTTCAGCTCAAAGGCCATCTCGATTCCGCTTTGCAGTTTTTCAATAAGGGAGGTGAGGGAGACCGCCTCCGCGTCCTCCGCCTCCAGAGCCGCGCCCATAGCGGCGAAAAGGTGGGAGTTTTCCGGGTCCACCACCATGTCCGGCGTCAGCTTCAGGGTGCGGATAAAGGCCTTTTTCAGCTCCGGCAGGAAATGGAGCGGGCCGCCCAGAAAGGCCACGCAGCCTCTGATGGGCTTGCCGCAGGCAAGACCGGAGATGGTCTGGTTCACCACGGCCTGGAAGATGGAGGCGGCAAGGTCGGCCTTGGTGGCGCCCTCGTTGATCAGGGGCTGAATGTCCGTTTTGGCAAACACGCCGCAGCGGGCCGCGATGGGATAGATCTCCTGATAATGGGCGGCCTCCTCGTTGAGCCCCGCGGCGTCGGTCTGCAAAAGGGCAGCCATCTGGTCGATGAAGGAGCCGGTACCGCCGGCGCAGACGCCGTTCATGCGCTCCTCCAGACCGCCCTTGAAGTAGATGATCTTTGCGTCCTCACCGCCCAGCTCAATGGCCACGTCGGTCTGGGGCGCAGTAAACTGCAGGGCGGAGGCGACTGCCACCACTTCCTGCACAAAGTCGATCCCCAGCGCCTTGCCCAGATTGATGGAGCCGGAACCGGTGATCTTCACCTTCAGCCGGCACTCCCCGGTCTGACTCAGCGCCTCCTGCAGAAGCTGGCCCAGAGCCTCCCGGGTGTGGGCCCGGTGCCGCGCATATTTCCCAAAAATGATCTCGCCTTTTTCATCCAGCAATACCAGCTTGACTGTGGTAGAGCCGATGTCTATTCCTGCACGATAGTATTGCATGTCCTGTCCTTCCTGTCTGTGCCGATCATGATTCAAAGTATCTTAACTCCATTTGCCGCAGAAATAAATAAAAAAATTTGAACTAATTATAAACTTTTTCGCTGTTAATATTGTGTTAAGATTGTATGATCCGGGAAAACTGATGTTACCTTGTGAAAAACAGGACCATGTGATATGATAAACCCAAACTAAACTGATGGTTTACACCGTTCTGCTCCGGGTAGCTTTACTTTCCGGGAAGACAGGGTTTACGATTGCCCCATCCAATTGAGAGAGGTTATTTCATGAAAAACAAAAGCATGGGCGAACTGATCAGCGGGCTGAGAAAAGAAAAGGGCATGACCCAGAGAGAGCTTGCGGAACAGATGAACGTGACGGACAAGGCCGTGTCCAAATGGGAGCGGGATCTTTCCTGCCCGGATATCAATTCTTTGCCCCGCCTGGCGGAGGTGCTGGGGATATCTGTTGAGGAGCTTTTGAACACGTCCAGAAAAGATGAGGCGACGGAGAGCAAGACCGGCGCCGTGGCGGACCTGGTGTTCAGGGCCATACCGGTGGCCATGGGGGTGGCAGTGGTTGTCACATCCCTGCTGCACAGCATAGATCTGTACTCCGGCTTCTCCATGCTGGGCATTGGACTGGCCTGTACGGGGATCAGCCTTTTAAGAAAAGAGAAGTAACATGAAAAAAGCGGACAGAGACAACAGAAGCTTCGGTATAGACGCAGTTTCCCTGCGTCTGCTTGCCATTGCGTTTATGGTGCTGGACCACCTGTGGGCTGCGGTTGTGCCGGGAAATCTGTGGATGACCTGCGCAGGAAGGCTGGCTTTTCCCATCTTTGCCTTTCAGCTCTGTGAGGGCTACCGGCATACGGGGGACTTTCGGCGTTACTGCCTGCGGCTGCTGCTTTTTGCGCTGCTGTCGGAGATCCCCTTCAACCTGTTTTACGCCGGGTCGGTGATCTTTCCCTTTCATCAGAATGTGATGTTTACCCTGCTGCTGGGCCTGCTGGCCATACGGCAGGCGGACATGCTCCGCCGGGAACAGGGGATAAAAAGAAAGAGCCTGCGCTGTCTGGCTCTGCTGCTGATTTTCGCCGGGGGCGTGGTGTTTTTCCTGGATTACGGGTTGATGGGCGTGATGACGGTGCTGTGCTTTTATGTGTTCCGGGACTACCGGCTGTTCCAGCTGGCGGCCATGGCGGTGCTGAACATCTTCGCCTTTGAAGGGCAGACCATCCCCGTAAGCCTTTTCGGTCTGGCCTGTGATTTTCCCATACAGGGCTTTGCCCTGCTGGCCCTGCCCCTGATCTGGCTGTATAACGGCCAAAAAGGTCCGGGCGGAAAGGGCCTGCGGCTTTTCTGGTATATCTTCTATCCGCTGCACATGCTGGCGCTGTATTTTATCCAGCGGATCATTTAAGGGAGGGAGAAACAGATGAAAGAATTGATGAGCAGCAATATCTACGACGCTGCCGGCGCAGTGCTCATTGCCGGAAGCTGCCTGGAGAGTACCCACCCCAAAGCCTTTGCCCTGCTGGCAGAGGGAATGGACAGAGTATACACCCTGTGCCTGGAGCAGACCCATATCAACATGGCTATCACCAAAATTGCCGCCATGCTGGGCACCGGGCAGATCCAACGGCTGGTTTTCGCTTCTGTGGACCGCTCGCCCCACTGTGTGCAGCTGCACTACATAAAACACGAGCTCCAACGGACCATGGAGATCAGAATCCCGGTGGAGAGCTATGTGGCAGTGGGGGACAGCTGCGTGAAAGTGAGCGAGGCGGCGGTGGAGGCTTCAAAGTCGCTGGCCCGCCTCGCGGAAGTATTCCCATAAAAATGGCGGAGGATCCCGTGCGCAGAACATTAAGGTTCTGTTTACGGGATCCTTCGCTGCGCTCAGGATGACCGTGCTTTAGTATACCTGCCAGCGCAGGGCGAAGGCGGTAAGGTAAAACAGGGAAAAAAGAGCCAGCAGGCCCGTCAGAACATTGTCGGCCCAGGGGCGTTTGCTGAGGGAGGACAAGGCCATAGGCAGAGGGAGCAGTGCGGCCAGATATCTGGGCGCGCTCAGCAGCCATGTGGCCCCGATGGCGATGACGAAATAGGCCAGAAACCAGGCGGTATAGGAGGGACGCAGCCGCTTTGCCGCAGAAAGCATAAGCACAAGGCTTCCAAAAGTGCAGATCAGGTTGGGCAGCCACAGGCCCAGCACTATGGTGGGGTCTGAGGCATAATTCTCCACTGCCTCCCGGAGCTGATAGGAGGCGGTATTGAAGAAAAAGCCCATGTGCTGGCCCCAGTGCTGGCCCTGATATTCCATGAATTTGAAGGGGTCGCCGGAGACGGCGTAATTCACCGCGCAGTAGGCCCCAAAGCCCAGCGGGATCAGAAGCAGGGCCGCAAAGCGCAGCAGGGGGCGAGGGGGCTTTTTCCCTTTGGCCAGGGAGGACACCAGCTCAAAAAACAGCGGCACAAACAGCATCAGCCCCAGAGAGCGGGTGAAGGAAGCCAGCGCGCCGAAAAGACAGCCGGCGAGCCAGCGGCCCTTTCTGGCGCAATACACGCAGAGGGCGCAGAGCAGAAGAAAAAGGCTCTCGCTCATGGGGGCGGCGAAGAAAAAGGCGCCGGGCATCAGACACAGATATTTCAGTGTCCGCACAGCGCCGGCATGACCCATGTCCAGCCGGGCCAGCCGGTAAATCACGCAGCCCGCCCCGGCAAAGGACAGGGCGGAGACCAGAAGGCCCGCATAGAGATAATTCCGTACAAAAATGTGCATCAACCGAATTGCCAGCGGATAACCCGGCAGGAACACCAGCTGCACCAGCCGGTCCATGCTGCCCTCGGAGAGATACCAGTCCCTTGCAATGTCCAGGTAGTGGGTACTGTCGGCGCAGGTCCAGAAGCGGAGATATTCCCGGAAGCTCCCGCCATAACCGGCTGATACGCGGATCAGATAGGTCAGCAGGAGAATAAAAAGCCCATAGCATAACAGGCCCAGGAAGATCTTCAGACCCATATGAGGCGGCTCGCCGCCGGTTTCGGCCGGGGAGGGAGAAGCTTTGCGCCAGAAGTCCATCCAACCGGGGACAAAGCGCAGGCACACCCCGGCAAACAGCGCTGCGCAGACAAAGGCCGACACGCGGCCGTAACCCGGCGCGTCTGTGCCGGCGTACCAGTAAATATACAGCCCGCTCAAAACCAGCAGCCCGGCGGCGGAGATCAGGAATTCAGGTGTTTTCCAAAGCGTTTTTTTCATGGTGAACAGAGATCATTGCCTTTCCTTGTATGCGTCGAGTTTATCACGGCGGGGGATAAAACGCAAATTAAGCTTTTCTTAACGAAATGGGTTTGACAGGTTTCGGCGGCCGCAATATAATGAAGGCAATAACAAAGCGGAGGTACAGGATCATGACAAAAAAACTTGGCTTCGGACTGATGCGTCTGCCCAGAATAGACCCAAACGATGAAGCGAGCATTGATATGGAGCAGCTGAAAGCGATGGTGGATCTGTTCATCAGCCGGGGCTTTACCTATTTTGATACGGCCTGGATGTACTGCGGCTACCAGAGCGAGAGCGCGGTGAAGCCTGCCCTGACGGAGCGCTACCCCAGAGACCGCTTCACCCTCACCACCAAGCTCCATGCGGACTATGTAAAATCTTTTGAGGACAGGGACAGAATATTCAAGACCCAGTTGGAAAAAACCGGCGTGGAATACTTTGATTATTATCTGATCCACGACGTGGGGCCGCTGCACAACCAGGTATACGAAAAGTATGACTGCTACAATTGGCTCCGGGAGAAAAAGGAGCAGGGTCTGGTAAAGCACATGGGCTTTTCTTTCCACGACACGCCGGAATTTCTGGACAAGGTGCTGACCGATCACCCGGAGATGGAATTCGTGCAGCTCCAGCTGAACTATCTGGATTGGGACAGCGAAGGCATCCAGTCCCGCAAATGCTACGAGACGGCGAAGAAGCACGGCAAGAAGGTCATCGTCATGGAGCCGGTGAAGGGCGGCACCCTGGCCAAGCTGCCGGAGGAGGCGGAAAAGCTGTTCAGGACTTACGCGCCAGACAGGTCCATCCCCTCCTGGGCCATCCGCTTTGCCGCCAGTCTGGACAATGTTTTTATGGTGCTCAGCGGCATGAGCAGCATGGAACAGATGGAGGATAACACCTCGTATATGCAGGACTTCCGACCCCTGAATGAGGAGGAGCAGGCCATTGTCCGGCAGACGGTGGACATCATCAACCGCAGCATCGCCATTCCCTGCACCGGCTGCTCCTACTGCACCGACGGCTGCCCCATGAAGATTGCCATCCCCAAGTATTTTTCCCTCTATAACCTGGATATGCAGGAGAGCCGGGAAAAGGACTGGACCTCTCAGGGCGGATATTATGACAATTATGAGGGCAAATTCGGCCTGGCGGGAGATTGCATCAAGTGCGGCCGCTGCGAAAAGATCTGTCCCCAGCATCTGCCCATCCGGAAATATCTTGAGGATGTGGCGGCCCATTTCGGGAAATAAACGACAGCAATATTTTACCCCTCCGGGAGCACAGGCTTCCCGGAGGGGTATAACTGTTTCGTCTGGAAAATCAGACCGCGCCGGGCTTGCCCAGCATACGGAACATGTTTTTCTTGTAGGCCTCTACGCCAGGCTGGTCAAAGGGATTGACGCCGGACATGTAGCCGGAGATGGCGCAGGCCACCTCAAAGAAGCAGACCAGAGCGGCGAAGCCCTCTTCGTTGCGCTGGGGCACCTCAATGACGATGTTGGGCACACCGCCGGAGATGTGGGCGTCCTTTACCGCGTCAGCGGCGATGCGGTTGACCTCTGCCAGATCCAGACCGGCAATGTAGTTCAGCCCGTCGGAATTGGCCTCTTCAAAGGGAACAGGGAAGCGGTTCCTGGCCTGGGAGAAGCGGACCACGGACTCCATCAGAATACGGGGGCCGGCCTGAATGAACTGGCCCATGGAGTGCAGGTCGGCGGTAAATTCCACGGAGGCGGGGTAGATGCCGATGCCGTCCTTGCCTTCGCTCTCGCCGTAGAGCTGCTTCCACCACTCGGCCATGAAACGGAAGCTGGGCTCGTAGCAGGCCAGAATCTCAATCAGCTTGCCGTTATTATACAGGTGCTGTCTTGCAGCGGCATACTGCCAGGCGGGGTTTTCGGGGGAGCGCAGATCCAGGGCCTTGAGCTCTTCAATGGCGGCGTTGATCACGCGCACCACGTCGATCCCGGCCACGGCCATGGGCAGCAGGCCCACGGCGGACAGCACGCTGAAGCGGCCGCCCACATCGTCAGGCACCACAAAGCAGGGCCAGCCCTTGGCGTCGGCCAGGGACTTGAGCACGCCGCGGTGGGCATCTGTGGTGGCAAAGATGTGCTCGTCGGCCTGATCGCCGTATTTCTTCTCCAGCAGCTCACGGAAGATGCGGAAGGAGACCGCAGGCTCCAGGGTAGTGCCGGACTTGGAGATGACGTTCACATCAAAGTCCTGGTCGCCCAGCTGCTCCAGAATGTCGCTGAGATAATCGGGAGACAGGCCGTTGCCGGCGAAAAACACTCTGGGATCGTCCTTGCCGGGCAGGGGCCTGAGCAGCTCGATGGCGCCTCTTGCGCCCAGATAGGAGCCGCCGATGCCGATGACCACCAGCGCCCTGGAGCGGCTGCGGATCTTTTCCGCGGCTTTCACGATGGCGTCAAGCTCGCCCTCTTTGATGCGAAGGGGAAGCTCCATCCATCCGGTGAAATCGGCTCCCAGACCGGATTTTTCGGCAAGAGTCCTGTGCGCTTTTTCCGCAAGCGCGTAATCGGGGCCGGACGCCGTGAAAAAGCCGGCGGCGCCGGACAAATCAACTTTAACCATATTGCCTCCTGTAAAAAACAAATTTACAGGAATAATTATACAACATTTTGCCGGGATTTCAATAGTCAAAGTCCGATCAGGCTGCCCGCAAGCCGGGAAAGAATACCGAAAAAGCCGATCCTGGGCACGTCGCTTCCGGCACACAGGGGGATCTCTGCAACAGGCTGGCCGTTCATGCTTACGGAAAGCGTGCCCAGCCGGTCCCCGGCTGCCACCGGGGCGTGGACCTTATCCAGCAGCTTAACATCGTACTCCGTCTCTCCGCCGCCCTTGGGCACCAGGGCATATTCCTCCCCTTGGCAGACCACATCCACGCTCTCCTCCTGCCCCAGCTCCACCGGCACCCGGGGCAGGGGCTCCGCAGAGCGCAGAGAACAGAGGGTGTAATTGGCAAAGGCATAGTTTAAAAGGGCCTTGGCATCGTTGTTCCGGTCGTTTATGCTTCCGGCGCGCATGACGACGGCAATGTACTCCACCCCGTCCCGCTCCGCCGTGGCGGAAAGACAGTACATGGCGGTGCTGGTATAGCCGGTCTTCAGCCCGGTGCAGCCCGGATACCAGTAGACCAGCTTGTTGGTGTTGCTCAGCTCAAACTCTCCGTTTCGGATGCTGTCCATCCAGATGGTGGTGTATTCCTTGATGAAATCGTGCCGGATCAGCTCCCGGGACATTACCGCCACATCATAGGCGGTGGTGTAGTGTTCCCCGTCGTCAAAAAGCCCGGTACAGTTGGTGAAATGGGTGTTTTCCAGGCCCAGCTCTGCGGCCTTTCTGTTCATCCTTTCCACAAATACCTGTTCCGTGCCCGACAGGTGCTCCGCCATGGCCACGGCACAGTCGTTGGCGGAGACCACGGCGATACATTTGAGCATGTCGCTGACGCTCATCTGCTCCCCTTCCTCCAGATACACGCAGCTGCCGCCGAAGGAGGCGGCTCTGGCACTGGCGGTGACGGTGTCATCAAGACTGATTTTTCCGGCCTCCAGATCCTCCGCGATCAGCAGCATGGTCATCACCTTGGTGACGCTGGCGGGAAATACCTTTGCGTGGGCATCCTTTTCATACAGAACTTCTCCCGTGCTTTTTTCCATCAGTACGGCTGAGGGGGCGGTGATATCGATATCTCCGTCCCGCAGCGGCGCGGACGTCATCGCCCCGGTGGGCAGCAGACAGGCCACGGCCATGATAAAGGATAATATTCGCTTCATGCTTGCCTCCCCATTTTTTCTTATAGGAACTTATGAGAACAGAAACGGCCTTATACCATGGTTTACACAATTATGCATATTTCGACAAAGCAAAAATGAATGGTCTGCCCGGTGCGGCTTTCATATGCCGTGAAATACGAAGACTTTTTAACATTTTCAACAGAGTTTCCAACATGCATGAAAGTGAATAAGACCCAGAAAAACGATAAAACAGTTTACATAATCTTTAATCGTTTTATCGTAATTCTTAACATTTTCGTTGTTGACGCGGGGGGACAGGGAATAGTAAAATAACAAACAGAGAAAGGGGTGCGGCAATGAGACGACCGTTCAAATGGGATAAAAAGTATCTGTATTGGGGAATAACGGCCTTCTGCGTGATCGCTGCCTCCATTTTTTTCTATATGGCCCTGCGCAATCTTCCGGACATCGGGAAATGGATCGGCGGAGTGGCGCGGATCCTCAGTCCCTTTATATGGGGTCTGGTGATCTCCTATCTGCTTATGCCCGTTATGCGGTCAATGGAGAAGAACATTTTTCTGCCTCTTTCGGCAAGACTGTTTAAAAAGAGCAGGAAGCACACGGGGAAAAAGCTGGCCAGGGGTTTGTCGGTGTTCATGGCGATCATCATCTTCCTGGCGGTCATCGTGGCGCTGGTGTATCTCATTTTGCCGCAGTTGTACAGCAGTATCGACACCATCGTGAAAAACAGCCCCACCTATCTGGGCAACCTGGCCATATGGGTGGAAGGGCTTCTGAAGGACTATCCTGAGATAGAGGAGTACGCCCTGAACCTGATCAACAACGCCAACACCAACATCATGAAATGGCTGCAGGATACGGTGCTGCCGGAGCTGGGCAGCCTCCTTTCCAACCTGACCGCCGGTGTGTATTATGCGCTCAAGGGCGTTTACAATCTGATCATCGGCATCATCGTCTCCATCTATATCATGGGCAATATTGAGGGCTTCAGCGCCAGCGCCCGGCGAACGCTGTACAGCATCTGCTCCATCGGCACGGCGGAGAAGGTCAGAGAGAGCATCGCTTTCATCGACAAGACCTTCATGGGCTTTATCAACGGCAAGCTGCTGGATTCGGCCATCATCGGCCTGATCTGCTATATTGTCTGCGCCATACTGAATATGCCCTATGCATTGCTTGTCAGCGTGATCGTGGGCGTTACCAACATCATCCCCTTCTTCGGCCCCTTTATCGGCGCAGTGCCCAGCGCCATCATCATTCTGATGGTCAACCCCATGAAATGCCTGATCTTCGTGATTCTCATCATCGTTTTGCAGCAGGTGGACGGCAATATCATCGGCCCCAAGATCCTGGGCAGCTCCATCGGCATCAACGGCTTCTGGGTCATGTTTTCCATCATTCTGGGGGCGGGACTGTTTGGCTTCTGGGGCATGCTTTTGGGCGTGCCGGTATTTGTGGTGATCTATACCGCCATAAACAAGCTGATCACCCGCAAGCTGAAAAACGACAACCTGCCCTGCGAAGTGGAGGATTATCACGAGCTTGACTACATCGACCCCATAAGCCGCCAGGCGGTGAAAAAACTGAAGGACGAGGAAGCGGAAGAGGCAAAATAAACACGGCACAACAATATTATCATTTCTGCGTTACATGGGGATTGAAATAAACCGCAAAGGACCTTTGATACGAAAAATACATCAGCTGATTTGATTGTCATTCTGAGGAGTGAAACGACGAAGAATCCCGTGAATAGAAGGATAAGCTTCTAAATACGGGATTCTTCGCTTCGCTCAGAATGACTGTTTTTTATTTATCTGTGGGCCAGGGTATCGTGGGCCTCCTTCAGGGCAGAGCACAAAGCGTCGATGTCCTCCACCGTGGTGAAGCGGGAGAGCCCGATCCTTATTGCTCCGTCGATCACCCGGGAGGACAGGCCCATGGCCTCCAGCACATGGCTTCTGCCGCCCTTCTTGCAGGCGGAGCTGCGGGAGACATAGACGCCCTGGGCTTCCAGGTAGTTCATCAGCACCTCGCTGCGCCAGCCGGGGAGGGAGATGCTGAGAATGTGGGGCGCACCGCCGCCAATGAGCACCAGCTCCGGGATGTCGCGGGAAAGCTGCTCCAACGCCCGCGTCCGCAGGGCTTCCATCCGGGCAATGTTCTCCGCCATGCCGGCCCGGGCAATTTCGCAGGCGGCGCCGAAGGCGGCGATCTGGGGCATGGCCTCGGTTCCGGCCCTCCGCCCGTTTTCCTGACTGCCGCCCACAATGAAGGGCTTCAGCTTCAGGCCGTTTCTGATGTACAGCGCGCCGATCCCTTTTGGGGCGTGGATCTTGTGGCCGCTGATGCTGATCATGTCCGCACCCAGCGTCTTCGCGGAGAAAGGCACCTTCAAAAAGCCCTGTACTGCGTCCGTGTGTACCAGCGCGGCGGGATTTGCTTTTTTTACGGCCTTTGCAATCGAAGAAATATCCGTCACTGCGCCGGTTTCGTTGTTGACCAGCATCAAAGAAACGAGTATAGTATCATCACGGAGAGCGGAGAGCACCGAATCCACGCCGATTCCGCCCTTTTCGTCAGGGGGGAGGCGGGTGACGTCAAAGCCCCGGTTTTCCAGCTCGTCCAGGGAGCGGCGCACTGCGTCGTGCTCCACGGCGGAGCTGATAACATGCTTGCCCTTCCGCTTCATGGCCTCCGCGCCGCCCAGAATGGCCCAGTTGTCGCTTTCGGAGCCGCAGGAGGTAAAGACCAGCTCCCCCGGCGTACAGCCCAGAGCGGAGCAGACCTGCTTCCGGGCGCTCTCCAGCAGGCGGTTTGCCTGCCTGCCTCTGGTATGGGTGGAGCTGGGGTTGCCGTAATTTTCCGTCATGGCGGCAAGGGCCGCCTGCGCCGCCTCATCGCAGACCTTTGTGGTGGCGGCATTATCCAGATAGTGTTCCATTCTTTTCAACTTCCGTTTCGTTTTTTCAGGAGATGACCATGAAGTATATTATATCCACTCTTGGCTGCAAGGTCAACCAGTATGAGACCCAGGCCATGGAAACCCTTTTGCAGAGCCACGGACATGAAGCCGCGAAACCGGGAGAACCGGCCGACGCGGTGATCGTGAACACCTGCGCCGTCACCGCCGAGAGCGGGCGGAAATCCCGCCAGACCATCCGCCGTCTGCGGGAGGAAAACCCGGGAGCGGTGATCGCCGTCTGCGGCTGTTATTCCCAGCTGGACCCGGACGAGGCAGAGGAGCTGGGTGCCAGAGTGATCTTCGGTGCGGCAGACCGGACAAAGCTGGTGGAGGCGGTGGAAAGAGCCGTCAGCGAGGGCGAGAGCTGCCGGGATATCGACGCGCCTTTTGCGCGACGCATGTTTGAAAAGCTGCCTGCCGGGGCTGTCAGCGGCCGCACCCGGGCCATGCTGAAGATCCAGGACGGCTGCGTGAATTTCTGCAGCTACTGCATCATCCCCTATACCCGGGGCCGGCTGCGCAGCCTGCCTATAGCCGATGCCGCGGAGGAGACCGCCCGGCTGAATGCCGAGGGTTACCGGGAAATCGTGCTCACCGGCATTGAGGTGGCCTCCTACGGCCGGGATCTGCCGGAAAAGCCGGGCCTTGCGGATGTGATCTGCGCCGTGGCGGAGAGCGCCCCGGATATGCGCATCCGCCTGGGCTCTCTGGAGCCTACGGTGATCACGGAGGACTTCTGCCGCCGTCTTGCAGAGACCGGGAAGCTCTGCCGCCATTTCCACCTGTCTCTCCAGTCCGGCTGCGACAGGACCCTGAAAAACATGAACCGCAAGTACGACACCGCCCGCTTCTATCAGGCGGTGGAGCTGCTGCGGGCCTATTTCCCCGGCTGCGCCCTGACCGCCGATCTGATCACCGGCTTTCCCGGGGAGACGGAGGAGGACCACCTCGCTACCCTTGCATTCATCGAAAAGTGCGGCTTTTCGGACATGCACATCTTCCCCTACTCCCGCCGCCCGGGCACCCCGGCGGACAAAATGCCGGAGCAGTGGGACAATGCCACCAAGTCCCGCCGTGCCCATGAGGCCCAGACCGTGGCGGACCGGATGCACCGGTGTTTTCTGGAACAAAGCCTGGGCCAGACCCTGCCGGTGCTGTTTGAAACTGAGGAGAACGGCTTCTGCACCGGCCACAGCGACACCTATGTGCTGGTGAAGGCGGAGGGCAGAAATCTGCGGGGAACTGTGAAAAATGTCAGGATAAGCGCCCTTGAGGGCGACAGGCTTGTAGGTCTTGTGATTTGACGAAAAAAACACAAAATGGTATAATTTTTAACGCGGTAAATCGCCGCGAGTATGGTTTGAGGAGATGATCCTGTGTCAAGGGAAAAGGTATTCAATTTCTCCGCCGGCCCGTCTGTTATGCCGGTGAGCGTGCTGGAAAAGGCCCGCGATGAGCTTATGGACTTCCGCTCATGCGGCATGTCCGTCATGGAGATGAGCCATCGAAGTTCCCTGTTTCAGGACATCTTTGACAGCACCAAGGCGAAGCTGAAGGCGGCGCTGAACGTACCGGACAGCCACGAGATTTTGTTTTTGCAGGGGGGTGCTACCCTGCAGTTTGCCGCCATCCCCATGAACCTGATGGAGGGGGGCGCGGCCGATTACGCCGTCACCGGCAACTTCTCCGGCAAGGCCGCCAAAGAGGCGGAGAAGTACGGCCGGGTGAATATCGCTTTCGACAGCGCAGACACCGGCCACGACCGCATCCCCACGCAGGCGGAACTGAAGCTCAGCGACGAGGCAAAATACTTTTATTACTGCGCCAACAATACGGTCTACGGCACCGAATGGCAGTATGTACCCGAGACGAAAGCGCCTCTGGTCTGCGACATGTCCTCCGACATCCTTTCAAGGCCGGTGGATGTGGGAAAATTCGGCCTGATCTATGCCGGCGCACAGAAGAACATGGCCCCGGCCGGACTGACGGTGGTGATTCTGGATAAAAGCCTTGCCGGGCGGGAGCTGCCCATCACCCCCTCGGTGATGAGCTATAAAACCCTCATCAAGGCCGACTCCATGCTGAACACGCCGCCCTGCTGGTGTATTTACATGCTGGGGCTGACCCTGGACTGGCTGGAGAGCCAGGGCGGCGTGGCAGGAATGGAGCGGATCAAGCGGGAACGGGCCGGGAGAGTGTATGCTTATCTGGACGAGAGCCGCCTGTTCAAGGCCCACGCTGAAAAAAATTCCCGCAGCGACATGAACGTGACCTTCCGTACCGGCAATGCGGAGCTGGACGCGGAATTTATCAAAGGGGCTACAGCCAGAGGACTTTTGAACCTGAAAGGCCACAAGGTGGCCGGAGGAATGAGAGCCTCTCTCTATAACGCCATGCCCATGGAGGGCGTGACGGCACTGATCGAATATATGAAGGAGTTCGAGACAAAGCACCATGTTTAAGATAAAGACAATGAACAACATCTCCCCCTCGGGCATTGAAGTACTGACCGGAAAGGGCTGCACGGTGGGGCCGGATACGGAAAATCCTGACGCCATGCTGATCCGCAGTGCGGAGCTCCACGGCCTTGAATTCGGCCCGGAGCTTCTGGCCATCGCCAGAGCGGGAGCGGGCTATAACAACATCCCCATCGAGGACTGCGCGGAAAAGGGCATTGTGGTATTCAACAGCCCCGGCGCCAACGCGGAGGCGGTAAAGGAGCTGGAGCTGTGCTCTCTGGTGATGGCCTCCCGGGATGTGCTGGGCAGCATCGGCTGGGTAAAGAGCATATCCGACCGGGGCGGAGAGATCCCCGAGCTGGTGGAAAAGGGGAAAAACAATTTTGCCGGGCCGGAGCTTCTGGGCAAGACCCTGGGCGTGGTGGGCCTTGGCGCTGTGGGCGCCCTGGTGGCCAACATCGCTCTGGAGCTGGGCATGGTGGTCTACGGCTACGACCCCTTCATGTCCGTGGATGCCGCCTGGAAGCTGTCCAGAGAGGTCATCCACGCCGAATCTGTGGACGAAATCTATGAGCGCGCGGACTATATCAGCATTAACGTCCCCCACACGGAAAAAACCCACCACATGTTCAACGCCCAGGCCTTTGCAAAAATGAAAAAAGGCATACGCCTCATCAACGAGTCCAGGGCAGAGGTGGTAAACGACGAGGACATGACCCAGGCGCTGATTTCCGGTCAGGTAGGCAGATATGTCACCGATTTCCCCAATGAGACCATCCTCAAAGCGCCCAATGTCATCGCCATGCCCCATCTGGGGGCCTGCACGCCGGAAAGCGAGGACCGCTGTGCCGTCATGGCTGCGGACCAGCTCTATGACTATCTGGCAAACGGCAACATCAAAAACTCCGTGAATCTGCCCTCCGTTTCCTTAAGCCGCATGGGCGTATGCCGCCTCTGCGTGCTGCACCGCAATGTGCCCAGAATGATTACCCGTATTCTGGACTTTATCAGCGAGAGAAACATCAACGTGGAACATATGATCAATAAACCCCGGGGCGAGTATGCCTATACCATCGTGGACCTGGGAGAAAAGATCGGCGAGGACGTGGCAGACAATATCCGCACGATGAGCGATGTGCTCAGAGTGAGGGTGATTTAAAACGGGACAGGTGTGGATAAAAGACCAGGCTGCGACACCGGCATGGCGCTGGGGGTGGTATTTGTCCTTACGGTTCTGGGGATGGTATATCTGCCGGCAATGCTTCACTGACAGGAGAAACCAAATGGACGAAAAAAAAGACATCTTTGACCGGCTGATGGGACTCAGACCGTTCAGACCCCTCTGGCCCTTCTATGTGAAATACAAGGAGCCGCTGCTGTACCTGTTTTTTGGCGGGCTGACCACGCTGATCAGCATTTTCGTGTTCTGGCTGTTTAACGGCCCCCTGGGGCTCAACGAGCTGGTGGCGAATCTGATCTCCTGGCTGCTGGCGGTGCTGTTCGCTTTTCTGACCAACAAGACCTGGGTGTTTCAGTCCGGCGGGCAGGAGAAGGGCTTTTTATCGCTGATGCTGTCCTTTTACGCCGGCAGACTTGTGACCCTGGGGGTTGAGGAGCTGCTGCTCCTGGTGTTCATCACCTGGCTGGGCTTCAACAGCATGGCGGTGAAGATCGCGGCGCAGATCGTGGTCATCGTGCTGAACTATGTGATCAGCAAGCTGCTGGTCTTCCGGGATAAAGGAGAAAAGAAATGAAAAACATCGGCATGGTGGTGGCTGTGGAGATGGACGCGGTGCTGTCCCGCTACGGCGCGCCCAGCGAGAAGCGCCGGGTGGCCGGCTTTGAGGTTTATACCTATACCGGGGCGGATTACACCATCTACGCGCTAAACTCCGGCGCGGGGGAGATCGCCGCCGCTGCGGCAACCCAGCTGCTCATCAGCGTCTTTCACGCGGACCTGATCCTGAATTTCGGTGTGGTGGGCGGCCTGACTGAGGAGATGGCAAAGGCCCGGACCTGCGTGGTGGAGAGTGTGGTCCATTATGACTTTGACACCTCTGAGGCCGGCTGGGCGGAGCCTGCCCGCTACTTGGATTATCCCACGGCGTACATCCCCGCTTCAGCGGCGCTGGTGGAAAGAGCCCTGAGCATAGAGCCCCGGCTGAAAAAGGTCATCTGCGCCTCGGCGGACAAGTTCGTGGGAAGCCCGGACAGAAAGCGGGAGCTGCATGCCCTGTATGGCGCGGAGATCTGCGAGATGGAGGCGGCGGGCATCGTGCTCACCTGCAACCGCAGCGGCGTGCCCTGCCTGCTCATTAAGACCGTGTCTGACGGCATCGAGGGGGGCGCGGAGGAATTCAATGCCGAGCTCCAGCGCAGCGCAGCGCTGTGCCTTGCTGTGGCGGATAAAATCATCAGAGAGCTGTAACAAGGGCAAAAAAGGTTCTGTGTCAATAGCTGGGGTAAAACAAAAGAAGACCGAAGAAGAAGGAGTGTGCGGTTCGCCGCATGCTCCTTCTTCTTCGGTGTCATGAGACAAAATGCAGGGGTAATTTTATTTAAAAGTTTTTCTTCTTAGGGCATGCAAGGTAGGGATCCGGCAGCCTGAAAAAGGATCTTTTCCCGTCATGCTTCGTTGAAAATGCTCGAAATACAAATCCAGTATTTCTGCGCTTTTCGCCTCGCCTGACAGAAAAAGCTCTCTTTTTCAGGTG
>JALFVN010000004.1 GCA_022787565.1 Clostridiales bacterium
CAGGACAAGAGTAGTCGGCTGCTTTCCGGACGGCAATTCGGCTTTGATGCTGGTCTGCGCACGGCTGCGTCATGTGGCTGGCACCCAGTGGGGCAACAAAAAGTACATGAACATGAAGCACTTAGAGACGGCTCTGGAAGACGCCTCTATTGCCGGCTGACCTCACTCGACCGGAGTCTGCAAATAAATTTGCGCATAACTCTTGACACTACCTTTGTCCCAGAGGTATAAATCAAAAGCCGTCCATATCTGGGGATACTCCCAGCCATGGACGGTTCTGTGTATATAGAAAATAATAATTTATCGTTTATATTCTTATAACGATTCATGTTTTACCAAGGCTAATCAACATAAAGCGAAACAATTCGAATTAAAGTAGGAAAAAATGGCATAAAATCAATGCTGCATGTATAATTTCTTCTTTTTATATGGTTATCACTCCCAGTTTGATGTACGGGTCATGACTGCACAGCACGGCTGCGCAGTTCGGATCTGCGGCCATTTCCGCGATCCATCGCAGGCTTTTCCTCTGAAAACCGCGGGCGAAGCCGAAGCCGGGCACGATGTTCTCCTGCCAGTTGCGCGGAGAGAAGGCCGCGTCTGCAGCCAGAAGGACAAATCTTTCTCCGTTTCGGATTATGATCGCCGCCTGGCCTTCCGTATGGCCGGGCACATTAACCAGTTGGATGCTCTCGTCTCCGAACAGATCAATGACCCAATGATTCGGCCCGAGCGGCGAACCACGGTAAAATGGGCGCTCCATGGGATATTGGATCCAGAGATCCTGCGGCTGCCTGATCTTATACACGGTGCGGCAGGACCAATAGTATTCGTATTCCGGCAGGACGATGTGCTTTGCTTTGTTCACATGCCGGAGCCCCGACACATGGTCGACGTCGAGATGCGTCAGCAGCACATAATCCAGATCCTCAGGCTGAATGCCCATGTCTGCCAGCTGTTCGTGGATTGCCATCCCCTTCGGTACAAAGGGATGAAAGAGCGCTGCCATTTGAGCAGGGAGAACCGCGGCTGCTGCCCTGGGGTCGTACACGCCCCGGGGACTTACCTCCCGGCACCAGCCGGTATCCACAAGGATCAGCCCCTTCGGGTGCTCGATCAAATAGGTAAAGACGGGAAGCGTGATCCTGTTTTTATCCGCTGCCGTGATCTGCTTTGCCGCTTCGAGCAGATCGAGCCGTTTGCCGAAGGGAACGGTCGGATCGACGCGGATACTTCCGCACTGCAGCACATGAATTTTCATGGAATCATCCTTTTTTATGATTGTGTAAGATTTCCCAGATATCCGATAATATTGTCGCTGATCTCGCCGGTCAGCGCACCATTGTAGTTGCAGATAAAGGTCCCGGCAATGAGGATCATCATCGCCTCGGCCTCGCGGTGCCCGACCTCCGGACCGTAAATTGCCACGAGACACTGCTCCATGGTCTCGCGCCACTCGCGAAACTCTCCTTTGACCAGATCCGCGACCGCATCGCTGTAGTGCGCCAGCACATAGGTCTGGGTCGTGGCGTTGGGACGCTTCTCCTCGGGATCGCCCTTGGCCACATAGGCCATGAAAGCGTTCATGTAGGCGAGGTTGCTCTCATAGTCCGCGCGCGGATGCGCCGCAAACCAGGCTTTGCACTTTTCGGTCATATAGTCCTTGGTATAGCGCAGATAACTCACGACCAGATCGTCCCGGCTTTCAAAATAGTGCAGGAGCTTGGGATGCGACATCCCGGCCTCCTCCGCAATATCCCGCAGGGTGATCTTCGTCATGGGCTTTTTCTCGATGCAGCGCTCAAAGGCCATCAGGATCTCCATCCGGACGGCTTCTTTATCAACGATCAAAGGCATAGGAATCCCTCGCTTTCAGGAGAAGTATAACGAATTATCCGCGCAAAAGCAAGAGACCGCCGATCAGCATTTTCAGTCCCATGGATGTGACAAGTACAGCGCCGAGCTTGCGCAGATATTTTGTCCAGCCGCGCGGCAGCAGTGCGCCCAGCGAGGCAAAAAGCAGCATCAGCGGTACGGTGCCCAGCCCGAAGGCGAGCATCAGGAGAGCGCCGTTTCCTGCGCTGCCGGAGGACATGGCGCAGAGCCAGGCGGCGTACAGCGCGCCGCAGGGCATGAAGCCGGTCAGCAGGCCGACCAGCAGCGGCGTCTGCCGCCGAAGCCTTTCCGGCAGACGGCAGACTGCGTTCTGTTCTCCGGGGAGGGACGGCAGCGCGGGCAGCAGTCCCCACATATTTAAGCCCAGCAGGGCAACAACGAGTCCCAGCATGGTGAAAAGCATTGACTTCATGCTGAGCGTATACGTCAGCACCGTGCCCAGTGCGCCGAACACGGCGCCAAGCGCCGTGTAAGAGGCTGCGCGCCCGCCGTTGTAAGCGAGCGCCGCGCCGAACAGCGCCTTTTGTCCTTCGCGTCCGCGGCAGGCGGAGAGTAAAATGCCGCCGCACATGCCGAGACAGTGGGGACTGGTCGAGAGACCGACCAGAAACAGCGCGCCGAAGCTTGAGCCGCCGATCTCGGGCGAGGCCCCGCCCCAACGGAGCAGCAGCCACACAAGCAGAAGCGTCAGTCCGGTGCAGCCCAGGTCCAGCGCACGCTCGGCGAGGCTGCGCTCACCGGTATCATAACCGAGAGACTTGATGCGCTTTTCCAGCTCCTCCGTCGAAACCAGCGCGGGGTCGAAGCTCACCGAGGCCAATGCCTTGCGGTAGCTGACGCTTGCCTTGACGACGCCCTTTGTCCGCAGCAGCATCCCGGATACTTCGTCGGTGCAGCTCCGGCAGATCATGCCGCGGATCCTGATTTCACAGCGTTCTGTTTTCATTCGATGCCTCCGCCTTGTTCAGCCGCAGCGAGTGCAGCAAGATGCCGTTGGACGAGAGCGTCATGGCCGCCGCAGCGATGGAGGGATTTAAAATGCCACAGGCCGCGACGGGAATGCAGATCAGGTTATAGAACAGCGCCCAGCCAAGGTTTTGGCGCACCGTCCTTCGGGCAACTCCGGCGAGCCGCAGCGCCTGCGGCACCCGCCCGATGCGCCCGCCGGGCAGCACCGCGTCGGCACACTCAATGGCAACGTCTGTTCCCGTGCCCATCGCGATCGCAAGATCCGCTTCCGCCATGGCCGGGGCGTCGTTGATCCCGTCGCCCACCATGACGACGCGGCGGCCCTCGTTTTTCAAGCGTGTGATCTGTGCGGCCTTTTCCTCCGGCTTCACCTCGAAGAGAACATTCTCGATTCCGCACTCTCCGGCGATGCGGGTTGCCGTTTCTTCCTTGTCGCCGGAGATCATCCAGACCTCCAGCCCCAATGCCTTACAGGCGTCGACAGCGCTTTTCGCGTCTTCGCGCAGCGGATCTTTGATCCCCGGCTCTACACGGCCTTCGGTCAGGGTTCCGGTTTTGTCGAATACGACCGTATCAATGCTCCAAGCCTTTTCCATGGCCGAAGCTCCTTTGAAGAGGATCCCCAGCTCCGCCGCCCGTCCGGAAGCCGTCATCAAGGCTGCGGGCGTGGCGAGACCCAGTGCGCAGGGGCAGGCGATCACCAGCACGCCGCAGACCGTCGAGACCGCTTTTCCCCAGTCACCGGGAGCGAGCAGGAAAAACCACAGCGCGAAGACCAGCGCCGCAAGCGCGATAACAGATGGGACGAAGATCGTGGCGATCCGATCCGCAAAGCGCTGCACGGGAGCTTTTTCGCTCTGCGCGCGGCGTACAAAGGCCGCCATCTGCTGCAGAGTCGAATCCTCGCCAACTGAGGTCGCCGTGTAAGTGACTTTGCCCTCGCGATTGAGCGTACCGCCGGTGATGCTATCGCCCGGCCTCTTTTCCACAGGGAGGCTCTCGCCGGTCAGCAGCGACTCGTCCACCAGGCAGCTTCCCTCAAAGATCTTCCCATCTGCGGGAATCCGTTCGCCGGGGCGAAGCAGGATCGTGTCACCGGAGACGATCTCTGCGGCGTCGATCTCGGTCTCGACTCCATCCCGCAGCACGATCGCGGTCTTGGGCTGCAGGCGCAGGAGACTTCGCACCGCCTCGCCGCTCTGGTAGATCGCCACGGATTCCAGATAGCGTCCGAAGAGCAGCAGCGAGATCAGCACGCCGTCGCAGAGATAATAGAGCTTGATGTTCTCCGTCACGGTGAACACGACGACCGTGCTGTAAACATAGATCGCCGTGGTGGAGAGCGCCACCAGCAGATCCATGCCAAGGCTGCGGCCTTTCAGGCCACGGACCGCGTTTCGGATAAAGTACAAACCCGGACCGAACTGCAGCACCGTCGCCAGCACAAACTGGAAGCGCGGCGGCAGATCCCAGAGAAGCGGCATGCTCAGTGCGGTCGAGACAACCAGCAGCCGGAGCAGCCGGAAACGTTGTTTCAGCTCCTCCGCCTCATCCCCGAATACCTCACAGCCGCAGCCAAGGACTACGCTCTCCTTATCCAAGCTGTGCTTCCTTCTTCAGTCTGCGCCAGTGCTTGAAGCCGATCACGGCGCAGGGTACGCAGCAGGGGACCATATGGAACAGCAGCACCCAGCTGAGCCAGTCGACGCCCTGATAGAAATTGCCTTGATATTCCACGCCTTTCATCAGTGCAAAGTAGGAAAAGTTCCACACTCCCCACAAACCGGTGGCAGAACCAAAAAGATGCAGGCCCAGGAAGGAAGCGGGCGTGAAGATGCCGCCGATTGCCCCAACGAGAGTAGCGGACATGCGGCGGGATTTGGCGAGGAAAATTGTGATGACAGGGAAGATGTACACGGTGAGATTCAGCGCCCAGATTGCGAGTGGGATATGGTAGCCCCAGTTGAGCGCCTGGCGGATGTGGTCGCCGTCGTGAATCAGCACGGCGATGACCATGACGATCCCGCAGATGAACATGGTATGCGCGGTTTTTTCGTCCAGCTTCTTGTCGAGCATGGCGGCAGTCTGTTTGTCGGACATGGAAAAAGCCCCTCTCATTTAAATTACCTTTTGGTTATTATTGACCAATTGGTAATTATAAAATATCATCGAGGAACCCCACTGTCAAGGGAAAGATATGAGAAAAGGCAGGACAAATATGTCCTGCCAGACACCGTTTGGTGCAGCACAGACAGGAAAGCACGCTTCGGCGAGCATTTTTCGGATCCATGTCATTTTTAACACTTCGTTCACTTGACATTTGCAGAGTGTTCATGATACGATAACAAAGGATATTTACGGCATATGAACAAAATCTCTGTCCTCGTTTGGCTGTTGATTCCCAAAGGGAAGATGGCGGACGGGGGCTTTTTCGCGTTTACCCAGGGAAGCGTTGATTAAATCAAGGTGCTCAGATTCGCGGCAGAAATTTTCGCTGGCGAGGAAGAAAAGTGCAGGAATACTTTGTGTATTTCAAACTTTTCTGACGAAGACCAGCGGAGATTTATGACATGAAGATGGGCGCGGGGATTTATTCAGAGCTTCCCAAGAAGAAAGGAGCAAGAAGAATGAATTATGATGTGATCATCGTGGGCGCAGGCCCCGGAGGAATATTCAGCGCTTATGAGCTGGCCAAGGCGGACAGGGGGCTGAAAATCGGTGTGTTCGAGCTGGGCAATCCTCTTGAGCGCCGGAAATGCCCCATTGACGGCAAAAAGATCAAGTCCTGTGTCAAATGCCCCACCTGCGCGATCATGAGCGGCTTCGGCGGCGCGGGCGCCTTTTCCGACGGAAAATACAATATCACCAATCAGTTCGGCGGCACTCTGTATGAGTATGTGGGCAAGCAGGAGGCCATCGACCTGATGAAATATGTGGATCAGATCAACCTGATCCACGGGGGAGAGGGTACCAAGCTCTACTCCACGGCCAATACGAAAATCAAGCGTACCTGCCTGGAAAACGGCCTGCATCTTCTGGACGCCCAGGTGCGCCATTTAGGCACCGACATAAACTATGTGGTGCTGGAAAATCTCTATGCTGAGCTGAAGGAAAAGGTGGATTTCCATTTCAATACCGCCGTCACCGGGGTCAGCAGGACCGGCGAAGGCTATGAGATCCACACGGCGGCCGGCAGCTTCAGCTGCCGCAAATGCGTTGTCTCCGTGGGCCGCAGCGGCAGCAAGTGGATGGAGACGGTCTGCTCCGATATGGGCATCACCACCCACTCCAACCGGGTGGATATCGGCGTGCGCGTGGAGCTTCCGGCGGAGGTATTTGCCCACCTGACCGACGAACTCTATGAAAGCAAGATCGTCTACCGCACGGAGAAGTTTGAGGACATGGTCCGTACCTTCTGCATGAACCCCCACGGCGTTGTTGTGAACGAGAACACCAACGGCATCGTCACCGTCAACGGCCACAGCTATGAGGACAAGTCCAAGCACACCGAAAACACCAACTTTGCCCTGTTGGTGAGCAAGCACTTTTCCGAGCCCTTTAAGGACTCCAATGGCTACGGCGAGAGTATTGCCCGTCTGTCCAACATGCTGGGCGGCGGCGTAATGGTGCAGCGCTTCGGCGATCTGGTGAGAGGCCGCAGAAGCACCGAGGCCCGCATCCGGGAGAGCTTTGTCACCCCCACTCTGGCGGCTACTCCCGGCGACCTGAGCCTGGTGATCCCCAAACGCATTCTGGACGGCATCATTGAGATGATCTACGCCCTGGACAAGATCGCCCCGGGCACTGCCAATGACGACACCCTGCTCTATGGTGTGGAGGTCAAGTTCTAC
The DNA here is from genome assembly GCA_022787565.1 of Clostridiales bacterium. Lineage (GTDB taxonomy): Bacteria > Bacillota > Clostridia > Oscillospirales > Oscillospiraceae > Limivicinus. Next base: position 6,717 of record JALFVN010000004.1, read on the forward strand.
AATATGGAAGTGGAGATCGACAAAAATCTGGAGACCAGCAGCAAAGGACTCTATGTCATCGGCGACTGCTCCGGCGTGACCCACTCCCTGTCCCATGCCTCCGCCAGCGGCGTCCATGTGGCCCGCCATATTCTGGACGCGATCTGAATAATATCGCTTTGCATTGAAAATTGAAAACAGCGAAAGTCTCCGCATTTTTCCAGGCGGAGACCTTCGCTGTTTTTTCGTGCAGGCCGTTAACCCCGAAGGCAAAACAAATTGTGATAAATTATGAACTTTTCTTGCCAATACCCTGCGGCGGCTATATAATAAAACCAATATTTTTTTAATGCTTAAAAAAACAAAAAAATACTCTTGCAACCGGGAGCAGGAAGAATTATAATATTGACTGATATTTAACTAACAAAGGGGCGCGGGGCTTGGAAAGGGCTTTGATCAGCATACACGGTATCGTTCAGGGCGTCGGTTTCCGGCCGTTTATCCACCGGCTGGTGAGCCAGTACGGGCTGTGCGGCTTTATCAAAAACACCTCCTCCGGCGTGGAGCTGGAGCTGGAGGGAGAGCGGGAAACACTGGAAGGCTTTGTCGGGGAGCTGCCGCTGAGAGCGCCCAAGCTTGCTGTGATCGAGCATATGGAGATCACCTATACCCATACGCTTGTGGGCTATACGGATTTCCAGATCCGAAAAAGCAAGACCGAGGAATTTCGCAACACCCTCATTTCTCCCGATATCTGCATCTGCGATGACTGCCTGCGGGAACTGCGGGACAAAAAGGACCGGCGTTATCGCTATCCCTTTATTAACTGCACCAACTGCGGACCCCGTTTTACCATAATCAAGGATGTGCCCTATGACCGGGCCAAAACCTCCATGAGTGAATTTCCCATGTGCCCGGACTGCGACAGGGAATATCACGACATTGAAAACCGCCGTTACCACGCCCAGCCGGACTGCTGCCCGGACTGCGGGCCGAGAGTCTTCTTTCTGGACGCCGATGGCCGGGAACAGCACGGCGACGCCATTGAACTGGCCCGGGAGGCGCTGAAAGGCGGAAAAATCATTGCCGTGAAGGGGCTGGGCGGTATGCACCTGGCCTGCCGCTGCGACGATGAGGAGGTTGCAAGGACCCTCCGCCGCCGCAAGCAGCGGGACGAAAAGCCCTTTGCCATCATGTGCCGGGACGCGGAGACTGCAAAACAGATCTGCAGGATCTCGGCGGAGGAGGAAAAGATTCTCACCGGTTTTCGCCGCCCCATTGTGCTGCTGGAAAAGAAGCGGCCAGGCCTGTATCATATCAGCGAAAACCGCTATGTGGGCGTGATGCTGCCCTATACCCCCCTGCACTATCTGCTTTTCGGCGACGATATTGACATGCTGATCATGACCAGCGCCAATCTCTCCGACACGCCCATCATGTTTAAAAATACCGAGGCGGTGGAGAAGCTCCGGGGCATTGCGGACGGCTTCCTCCTCCATGACCGGGAAATCCAGACCCGCTGCGACGACTCTCTCTGCTGGGTACTGGACGGCGGGGAGTACCACGCCAGAAGGTCCAGAGGTTATGTGCCCTTCCCGGTAAAGGTGCCGGGCAGCCGGGGCATGGTTCTGGCCTGCGGCGCGGAGCAGAAGGCCAGCTTCTGCCTTTCCAAGGGGGACTATGTTTTTCCCAGCCAGCATATAGGCGATTTGAAAAACATGGAGACCTTTGAAAATTACCGGCAGCAGATAGCCCATTTCCAAAGACTTTTTGATATCAAACCGGGGCTGATCGCCTGCGACATGCACCCGGATTACCTGTCCACCGCCTACGCGGAGGAGCGGGGAGCGCAGGAGGGCCTCCCCGTGATACACGTTCAGCACCACCACGCCCATATGGCCTCCTGCATGGCGGATAACGGACTTACCGGCCCGGTCATCGGCCTGGTGTGGGACGGCACCGGCTACGGCACTGACGGGACTATCTGGGGCGGGGAGTGCCTGATCGGAGATTACAAGGGCTTTTCTCGTTTCGGCAGCATCCGGCCCATCCCTCTGCCCGGCGGCGACCGGGCCGTGAAGGAGACCGTCCGGGTGGCCTTTTCCCTGCTTCACCAGGCAGGCTGCGACATCTCCGGCATAGAAAACGGCGGCATGTATGCGCAAATGCTGGAAAGAGGGCTGAACTGCCCGCTGTCCTCCGGCATGGGCCGCCTGTTTGACGGCGCCGCGGCGATTCTGGGCATAAAAACGTTCTGCTCCTATGAGGGGCAGGGGGCCGTGCTTCTGGAGGCGGCAGCCGGGGAAGACGATGGCGAATACCCCGTGGTATGGGAAGGAAACCCCCTCCGCTTCGACTGGCGGCCCGTAATAAAGGCTATGGTCGGGGATAAAGCCCGGGGGATGGAGAACGGACGTATTGCCGCCCGCTTTATGAACACATTGATCCGCATGGGTACGGAGCAGTGTGTGCTTGCCCGTAAAGAGAGCGGGATAAACGATGTGGTGCTCTCCGGCGGCAGCTTTCAGAATATGTACATCATGAAGCGGCTGCCCAAAGCGCTGGAAAAGCAGGGCTTTCGGGTCTGGCACCACCGCAGGGTGTCCACCAACGACGAGGGCATCGCCCTGGGGCAGCTGATGATCGCGCAGCACTGCGCAGAAAAGAGTTAAACCATGTGTCTGGCAGTTCCATTAAAAATCATTGCAATCGACGGGAAAAACGCCGTAGGCGAGTCCATGGGTATGCAGCGAAAGCTGCGGGTGGACTTTATCCCGGAGCCTAAAATCGGGGACTATGTGATCGTCCACGCGGGCTTTGCCATTGAACGTCTGCCGGAAAAGCAGGCACTGGAGGATATCGCGGCCTGGGAGGAGATCAGGGATGTCCTTTGAGGTACGAAAGCTTTTAGACGCCATTGAGGCCCTGCCCCTTGGGGAGACCCGGCTGATGGAGGTCTGCGGCACCCACACCATGGCCATTGCCAGATCGGGCATCAGGTCCATGCTGCCGGAGCGGGTGAAGCTGCTGTCCGGTCCGGGCTGTCCGGTCTGCGTCACGCCGCCCCAGGTGATCGACACCGTGCTGGAGCTGGCTATGCGGCCGGAAATCACCATTGCCACCTACGGCGATATGGTGAGGGTTCCCGGCAGCAGACCCGGCGACAGCTTACAGCGGAGAAGAGCCCTGGGGGCAAAGCTCCTGGTGGTGTACTCCCCGGTGGACGCGGTGGAATACGCCAGGGAGAACCCGGACAGGGAAGTGGTGTTTTTGGGCGTTGGCTTTGAGACCACGGCCCCCGGCACCGCCGCCGCCGTGCTGACGGCAAAGGAGGAGGGCGTGAAAAACTTCTCCGTTCTGTCCATGCTGAAAACCGTGGAGCCTGCTCTGCGGGCGCTGATGAAAACAGAGGACTTCCAGGTCCAGGGCTTTTTGTGCCCCGGCCATGTGGGGACCATCATCGGGGAGCGGGGCTTTGCGTTTTTGCCGGATGAATACCAGATGCCGGCGGTCATCGCGGGCTTCGATCCGGAGGATATTCTGTTCTCCGTATATCTGCTGCTCCGGCAGATCGCCGAGGGCCGGCCCCGGGTGGAAAACCAGTATAAACGGGCCGTGTCCCCCCTGGGCAACGAACTGGCCCAGAACATGATCCGCCGCTGCCTGGAGCCCCGGGCAGACCTGTGGCGGGGCCTTGGCAGGATCGAAAACAGCGGCCTGGGCTTCCGGGAGGAATTTTCCGATTTTGACGCGGAGAGGAAGTTTTCCCTCCGATACGGGGAAGAGACGCGGCCCACGGCCTGCCGCTGCGGAGATGTGATCTGCGGCAGGATCAGCCCGGTTCAGTGCCCCATGTTCGGAAAACGCTGCACGCCGGAGGATCCGGTGGGACCCTGCATGGTCTCCTCGGAGGGGGCCTGCGCTGCGGCGTATAAATACCAGTCGGTGGAATGAGGCAAAAATGGACGAGATAATCACACTGGATTACGGCAGCGGGGGGAAAAAGACCTCCCGGCTGATCGAAAGCATGATCCTGCCGGCGCTGAATAACCCGGCCTTAAGCGAGCTGGGGGACGGCGCAGTGCTGGAAGGGGCGGAAAAGCTGGTCTTTTCCACAGACAGCTTTGTGGTAGACCCCATTTTCTTTCCCGGCGGAGATATCGGCAAGCTCTCCGTCTGCGGCACGGTGAACGACATCGCCATGTGCGGCGGCGTGCCAAAATTTTTAAGCTGTTCCTTTCTTCTTGAAGAGGGCTTCCCGGTAAAAGAACTGGAAAAGGTGATCGGCTCCATCAGCGCCGCCTGTAAAAAGGCGGGGGTGCAGATCGTCACCGGCGACACCAAGGTGGTGGAAAAAGGCCGGGGAGATAAGATTTACATCAACACCGCCGGCATCGGCGTGCTGAAATATCCGGGACTCAGTCCCAAAGCCATCCGGGAGGGCGACAAGGTGCTCGTCTCCGGCACAGTGGGCGACCACGGCACAGCTGTCATGCTGGCCAGAAACGGCATGATGCAGGGAGAGATCCGTTCCGACTGTGCGCCGCTGAACGCCCTTGCGGAAGCGGTGCTGTCCCGCGGCGCCAGGGTGCGGGTACTCCGGGATCCCACCAGAGGCGGCGTAGCCACCACCTTAAACGAGTTTGTGGAGGGCAGCGGCCTGGGCATAGTGCTGGAGGAGGAGAGCATCCCCGTTCGGCCTCAGGTGAAAGCCGCCTGCGAACTGCTGGGGCTGGACCCGCTGTACTGCGCCAATGAGGGCAAGCTGCTCTGTATCGTGGCCCCGGAAGACGCGGAAAAGGTCCTTGTCTCCATGAAGCGCCTGCCCGAAGGGGAAAATGCCGCCCTCATCGGCAGCGTCAGCGCCCGGTATCCGGGAAAGCTTGTGATGAACACCGCTTTCGGCGGCAGCAGAATCCTGCAAAAACTCACGGGAGCCCAGCTTCCGCGGATTTGTTGATAAAGTAAAAAATAAGAAGGATGAAAATAAGAGGTGAATTGAATGCAGGAGTACAAAAGAATCGACATCGGTAAAGATCAGATCGTACCCGTTGCAGAGCGCATGAGAAAAGCAGGGGTCTACCTTGTGATGATCCACGCCTTCATCGACAAGGAAGGCCGGATGGACATCTCATGGGACTATGCGGTGGACCCGGCCATCGAGTCCTACCATGTGGTAGGCGAGATGGAGGTGCCCTCCGTCGGCGAGATCTACGACACGGCCGCCACCTGGCCGGAGAGAGAGCTGAACGAGCTTTTCGGCATTACGTTCGAGGGGCTGGACGTTTCCCAGCGTCTGTTCCTGCCGGAGGACATGCTGGAGACCCAGGGCAAGGGCCAGATCATGGTCACGCCCCTGAAAGAGCTTGTTGAGAAAAATGTAAAGAAGGAGGAGGCATAAGATGAGCTATATCATTCCCATCGGACCCTACCATCCCGCCCTGGAGGAGCCTGTACACGCAAAGCTCTATACCGAGGGCGAGGTGATCAGGGAGGCCGAGGTATTCGTCGGATATAACCATCGCGGCATTGAAAAGCTGGCTACCGAGAGAAACGCCATCCAGACCCTGGTGCTGGTGGAGCGGGTCTGCGGCATCTGCTCCCACTCCCATGCATTCACCTATGCCATGGCCGTGGAGACCATCAACGGCGTGGATGTGCCCAAGAGAGGCCAGTATATCCGCGTGATCACCGCAGAGCTGGAGCGTCTGCACTCTCATTTCCTGTGGCTGGGCATCGCCTGCCACATCATCGGCCACGACAGTATGTTCATGCACATCTGGGACGAGCGGGAGCTTGTCATGGATCTGCTGGAGAAGATGACCGGCAACCGCGTAAACTACGCCATGGTCACCATCGGCGGTGCAAGACGGGACATCAGCGACGATCTGCGCCGGGAGATCCTGGAGGCCTGCGACAAGCTGAAGGCCCCTCTGGACCGCATCACCGAGATCGCCCTCACCGACAAGACCATTGCCATGCGCACCAAGGGCGTGGGCGTACTGCCCAGAGAGGACGCCATCCGCATGGGCGCTGTCGGGCCCCACGCCAGAGCCTCCGGCGTGAAGATCGATGTGCGCAAGGACGCGCCCTACTCCTCCTATGAGGACTTTGACTTTGATGTGCCCGTGGTGGACAGCGGCGACGTGTTTGCCCGGGTGGTGGTCCGTGCCCTGGAGTGCTACGAGAGCATCAAGATTATCCGCCAGGCTCTGGAAAACCTGCCGGAAGGCCCCATCAATCTGGGCAACAAGCTGCCCAAGATCCAGGAAGGCCAGGCCGTGGCCCGGCATGAGGCACCCCGCGGCCAGCTCAGCCACATGGTGGTGGGCAACGGCGGACTGAATAACCACCGGGTCAGCATCCATGTGCCGTCCTATAAAAATACCCCCACCATCCCCTTCATGCTGAGAAACAACACGGTGGCGGATGCGGGACTGATCATCGCAAGTATCGACCCCTGCTTCAGCTGTCTGGACAGATAAGCTATGCACGAGCTTGCGATCGCAAAAGGAATCATCGACATTGTAAAGGCTGAAGCAGAGAATCAGGGCTTTAGGCAGGTATTGGAGATCAAGCTCAGAGTGGGCGAATTTTCCGGCATCGTGCCGGACTGCCTCCGGGAGTTTTTTCCCATTGCCGCCGCCGGTACCCCGGCGGAAAAGGCGGAGCTGACCATGGAGAGTATCCCGGCCCGCTTCCGATGCCTGGACTGCGGCTACGAGGGGGAGGCGGACAGAAAAAATGCCTGCTGTCCCGCCTGCCGGAGCACGGCGGTGAAAATGACCGCCGGACGTGAATTCTATGTGGAGAGTCTGAAAGTCGAATAAAAGAGAAAATGAAAGGAAGGAGAGGATCTCTCTTGCAAAAAACGAGCTTTCCCGCTGTATTGGCCACCTTCATCGCCTCCTACGCCTTCTGGATATTGCTCACCTGGTCTTTTTCCAGCCAGGAGCTTATCGTGGGCGCGGTGGTGAGCTTGATTGTGGCGCTGTTTTCCGCCCGTTTCTTCATCCATGAGAAGGCGTTTTGGTTCTTTAATCCCCTGAAGATTTTGACCGCCCTGTTCTTCTGGCTGGGTGTGTTCATGGTGGAGCTGTTCAAGGCCAACTGGGACATGGCAAAGCGCTGCTTCGGCGGCTGCAAAAACGTGAACCCCGGCATTGTCAAGGTCCCCGTGGATCTGAAAAGCGACTATGCCCAGGCCGCGCTGGCCAACGCCATCACCCTGACTCCCGGCACCATCACCATGGAGATCACCGAGGAGGAGGGGCAAACCTATTACTACGTCCATTGGATCGATGTACAGAAGCCCAGCGGCAAAGAGGCCGGCGACGCCATCAAGGGCACCCTGGAAAAATGGCTCAGGAGGGTATGGGAATGACAGATTTGATGATTTTCGCAATATTCTTTGCAGTCCTTGCCGTGATGAACTTTTACCGGTTTATCAAGGGCCCCACGGCAGCGGACAGAATGGTTGCTGCGGATAGCACCGACATTATGATCTCCTGCGCGATGGTTCTGTTCTCTCTTTACAGCGGCAGGGGTATCTATCTGGACATAGCGATCATCAGTGCCATGCTGGGCATCATCAACACCATGCTTGTGGGCAGATATCTGGACAGAGGGAGGTGGCTGTATCATGCTGAGGATAATCATTGATGTTCTCATCGCCGTGGGCGCCTTCTTCGCGCTGGCAGGCACCATCGGCGTGATGAAAATGCCGGACACCTTCAGCCGTATGCAGGCCAGCACCTGCATCACCACCATGGGCGTCATCGGCGTGTGCCTGGGCGCACTGCTCTATGCCATCTTCGTTATGGGCAGCCCCGCCACTGCCGTGAAGGTGGTTGTGATCGGTGCTCTCGTCCTGACCACCAACCCCGTGGGGGCCCACGCCATTGCCAAGGGCGCGTATCAGGCAGGCATCCGCCCCGAAAAGCGGATGGAGACTGACGATTACAGGAGGGATTTCGATGAGTGAGCTTGTTGTTGTACTCAATGCCCTGATCCTTGCGGGCATGGTCATCTCTGCGATTCTGGCCGTGCATTTTGAAAAACTCCTGTCCTCCATCATCGCCCTGGGCGCAACCGGCATTTTTGCAGCGGCGGCTTTCCTGCTGCTTCAGGCCCCGGACGTGGCCATTTCCGAGGCGGCTGTCGGCGCGGCGCTGAGCCCGCTGATTTTGATCGTCGCACTCAAGAAGATAAGAGGAGGGGACGATAAATGAAAAAATTCCTTACCTGGGTTTCCCTGGGGGTCATCTTCGTGGCGGGCCTGTACGCCTGCATCACCATGGCGGCCATGCCCCGTACCTATGAGGGGCAGAACGCCAATGTCTCCGTGTATGACCTGCGCCAGGATCCCGCCTCCTATGACGACAGCACCGCCGACGGAGCCGCTGCCGTTATCGTACAGCAAAACCTGGAAAAGACCCACGCCGTGAACGACGTTACTTCCATCGTGTTTGACTTCCGTGGCTATGATACCATGGGCGAGGCCTTTATTCTGATCACCGCAGTGGCCGGAAGCATGGTTATCCTCTTCACCCATAAAGAAAAGAAAAAGGAGGACGGTAAAGATGAAAAATGAAAACATCCGCATCAAGCGCGTGATCCAGAGATGCGGCTGCGACACCATCCTCCCTCTGACCATGGTTTATATTCTGTATATTATCCTCCATGGCCATCTCTCTCCCGGCGGTGGCTTTCAGGGCGGCGTGCTGATGACCGCCGTGGTCATCCTGATGTATCTGGGCCACGGCTATGCCAGAACCACCCGCGCGCTGAGCTTTGGCCTGCTTCATGAGGCTGAGGGCTTCGCCTCCGCCATGTATGTGATTCTTGCCATGCTGGGCGTGGCGGCGGGTGCGCAGTTCTGCCAGAACGTGCTCTACACCGTGGGCCAGCCCGGTGACCTGTACAGCTCCGGCACCATTTTCTGGATGAATGTCACGGTCGGCATCAAGGTCATCACAGGTATCGGCTCCATCGCACTTCTTATGCTGGGTGTTCTGAACAGCATAGACGTGGACTATAAGGAATGAGGTGAGACGATATGATACTTATGAACTACATAGTAGCCTTTTTCCTGATCTGCCTGGGCTTTTATACCGTCGTCACCAAGTATAATCTGATCAAAACCGTGATCGGCCTTTCCATCGCCGACTATGGCGTGAACTTACTGATTATCAGTGTCGGCTTCAACCCCGGCGGCACCGCGCCCATCTTCACCTGGACCGAGCTGAACCCCTCCAGCTTCTTCGTTGACCCGATCCCCCAGGCACTGACCCTTACCAGCATCGTCATTGGCGCCTGCGTCACCGCAATGTCTCTGGCTCTTGTCATGAAGCTGGAGGAGCAGTACGGCACCATTGACACCCGTGAGATAAGGAGGCTGAGAGGATGAGTATGCTAAGCTATCAGCACTTCCCCATATACGCCATCATGGTTCTTTTCTTCGGTGCCTTCCTGGTTATTATGCTGGGGAGAAACAAGGCCCTCAGAAATACCATCGCGCTTCTGGCGGTCACCGCCTCTCTGGCCCTGCTGATCGCGCTCATCAAGCCCGTCATGGTGGACGGCGAGATTATCGCCTATTGGCTGGGCGGCAGAGCGCCTGCCGGCGGCTACGCCATCGGCATCGCCCTTGAGGTGGATGCGCTGAGCCTGTTCTTCGGCCTGCTTGTGGCCACCGCTGTATTTGTCTCCTGCGTGTACTCCATGCAGTATATGAGCCACGACCACAATGTCCGGGAATATTACACCCTGTTTCTTATGCTGGCCGGCGGCGTTATGGGCCTTGTCCTCTCCGGAGATATCTTCAACATGTTCATCATGGTGGAGATCCTGACCTTCGCGGCCGTGGCCCTGACTGCCTTCAGAAATACCGCCACCGGCGCGCTGGAAGCGGCGTTCAAGTACCTGGTGGTGGGCTGCATCGGCTCCACCTGCATCCTGGTGGGCACCATCATGCTCTACGCTCAGGTACATACCCTGAACTTTGCCCAGCTCTCCGCCCTGATCCCCGGCAACCTGAACAACGCCACGAAGGTTGCCTTCGCGCTGCTGTTCATCGGCTTTGCCACCAAGGCCTTTATCGTGCCCTTCCACCCCCTGGCGGCGGACGCCCACGGCGCAGCCCCTGCGTCCATCTCGGTGCTGATCTCCGGCGTTCTGACCAAGTCCGGTATCTACGGCATCATTCGTCTGACCTACTTCCTGTTCCAGAGCATGAATTTGGGCACCATCCAGTTCCTGCTGGTGTTCTTCGGCTGCATGAGCATGTTTATCTGCGTGACCATGGCTCTGGCCCAGCACGACTTCAAGCGCCTGCTGGCCTTCCACAGCATCTCCCAGATCGGCTATGTGCTCACCGCCGTAGGCCTGTGCACCGCCCTGGGCATCTCCGCCGGCCTGTACCACGCAATGAACCACACCCTGTTCAAGGGCCTGCTGTTCCTTGCCGCCGGCGCTGTTCTGCACCAGACCGGCACCACCGATCTGGACCGGCTGGGCGGCCTTTCCAAAAAAATGCCCTGGACCACGGTCCTCTTCCTCGTCGGCGCCTTCTCCATCAGCGGCATCCCGCCCTTCAACGGCTTTGCCTCCAAGTGGATGATCTATCAGGCCACCTATGAAAAGGCTGTGGAATCCGGCAACATTGGCTTTTTGCTGGTCACCATCATCGCCCTGATCACCAGCGTGCTGACCCTGGCCTCCTTTGTGAAGGTCAGCCAGTCCGTGTTCTTCGGCCAGCTCCCCAGGGAGTATGAGGAGGTAAAAGAGGTCTCCTTCGGTATGCGCTTTGCCATGTGCATCTTCGCCCTGCTCTGCGTTGTCACCGGCCTCTTCCCCGGCCTGGTCACCAAGTACCTGACCGAGCCTGCCGCAAACGCGGTGTTCAACGTGACCAATTACATCAATTCCATGATGGGCTCCGGCTACGCCGAGAGCGTCATGGGCGCAAATCTCCCCGCAGCCCAGACCTGCACCTTCGTGGAGGTAGGCTGCTGGAATCCCGTGTCCTGGCTGCTGGTTCTGGCCATCGCCCTGCTGGCTGTCACTCTGGTCGCCGTCTGCGGCAAGTATGACCAGGTCAGCGAGAACAGGAGTGCAGCCCTCACCGACAGCAAGTACGACCTGTTCTTCGGCGGCGAGGAGAGCGTATACTCTCAGGTCGGCGGCGGAGACCTGTTCTGGGGCTTCAAGCACAACTGGCGTCATTACTTCAGCTTCATGCACAATCTGCACAGCGGTATCGTCAACGACTACGCTCTCTGGGCAGTGGTCGCCCTGGCCCTTGTCACTGTGTTCCTGCAGATCGTTCTTTAAGGAGGTGGGAAATATGAATATGAGTACAATTGTGACTGCCCTGCAGTATCTGGGCTATATCCTTATCTTCCCCGGCTTCCTGTTCTGTTTCCTTGCCGGCCTGCTTCTCTGCGGCATCGACCGCAAGGTGGTGGCAAAGATGCAAAAGCGCGTGGGCCCGCCTCTGCTCCAGCCTTTCTATGATTTTTTCAAGCTCCTGGGCAAAGAGACCATCGTTCCCACGGCGGCCTCCAAGGTGGTGTTTCTTGCCGCTCCACTGGTGGGCTTTGCGGCTCTGGTGGTGATCCAGCTCTTCATTCCCGTGTTCAGCTTCACCGTGTTCTCCGGCGTGGCGGACGTGATCGTTATCCTCTACCTGCTGCTGATCCCTGCGCTGGCCGCCATTCTGGGCGGTGCGGCCTCCGGCTCTCCCTACGCGGGCGTGGGCCTGAGCCGTGAGATGGTCACCATCATCTCCTGCGAGCTGCCTCTGGTGCTGATCCTTCTGGCTGTGGGCAAAACGGTGGGCAGCTTCCTGGGCACGGGGATCACCTTCTCCCTGACCGATATCGCGGCCTACCAGGCGGCAAACGGCTGCCTGATCACCAAGGCCAGCATGATCCCCGCGGCCATCGCCATGCTGCTGGTTATCCCCGGCGAGACCGGCAATCACCCCTTTGACGCGGCGGAAGCGGAGACCGAGATCTGCGAAGGATTGCTGGCCGAGTACAGCGGCGCGCCTCTGGCGGTCTATAAGCTGACCCACGCCGTGAAGATGCTGACCCTCACCTCCCTGTTCGTCGCTCTGTTTCTGGGCGGCATCGGCACCGGCTTTTTGCTGGCGGACGGCATCATCCTTTTCCTGATTTGCGTGGTGCTCACGATCCTCACCATCTCTCTGGTGCACGCCGTCACTGCCAGACTGAAGATCGAGCAGATATTCAAGTATTACTGGACCGTGGTTTCCGGGCTTGCGCTGATCAGCCTGGTCCTGGCCTGGTACGGACTGTAAGGAGGGGAGAATATGTTTAAGAAATTGATCGCGGAAAGCACCGCAAAATCCCCCTGGCTCTTCCATATCAACGCCGGCTCCTGCAACGGCTGCGATATCGAGCTGGTTTCCGTCCTGACTCCCCGCTACGACGCGGAGCGCCTGGGCTTCAAGCTGACGGGCACCCCCCGCCACGCGGACATCGTGGTGGTCACCGGGCCTGTGACCAAGCAGTCCCTGCCCCGCGTACTGAGAGCCATCTCCCAGGTGCCGGAACCCCGCTGCATTGTGACCATGGGCTCCTGCCCCCAGTCCGGCAACGTGTTCAAGGGCAGCTACTCCGTGGCAGGCCCCCTGAGCAAGTATGTGCATGTGGACGTAGACGTGGCCGGCTGTGCCCCCAAGCCTGAGGCCGTGATCGACGGTCTGGCCCTGGCCACCAAAATTCTGAAGGAAAAGAGGGAGCAGATGTAATGGATTTTCCGTTTGTAAAAGAGGCCATATCTCAGCTTTTCAGCAAATCGAGCTGCGCCATGTACCCCGCTGTTCCCAGTGAGGCCGCCCCCCACTATCGCGGCAGGATCGTCTACCATCCCGACCGCTGCATCGCCTGCGGCATGTGCGAGCGTGTCTGTGCCGGCGGCGCCATTTCCCGCACTGTGGAAAAAACCGAGGAGGGCGACAAGGTGACCATGACCTTCAACCTGGGCTCCTGCACCTTCTGCTCACACTGCGCGGATTTCTGCAGCCGCAACGCCATTGAGCTGACCGGCGACTACCACATGGTGGCAACAAAGGAAGAGGATCTTTTGGTTACCGGCAGCTTCATCAAAAAGCCCCCGGTGAAGAAGGCGGCCCCTGCCCCTGCGGCGGACCAGGCAAAGCCGGCAGAAGCAGCCCCGGCCTGCACCGTGGCGCCCCGGGAGGACGGCAAGCCCGTCAGCGACCCGTCCAGGTGCGTCTACTGCACCCTCTGCGCCAAAAAGTGCCCTGCCGGGGCCATCGAGGTGGACCGGGCCAACAAGACCTGGAAGCTGGACGATGAAAAATGTGTCGGCTGCGGTACCTGCGCCGATGCCTGCCCCAAAAAGTGCATTATCATGTGAAATGTTAACGGAACAAATCAAGGGAGCGAATGCCGTTCCCTTGATTTTTCCGTGTTATGGGCGTATTATAGTGTCCTCAATACTATTTGGAGGATCACCATGGCAAAAACCAAAGGACAAAACTACATGTACGGCGCAGCCATTCTGACGGCGGGCGTTGTAATAATGAAGATCCTTGGCTTCATCTACAAGGTTCCCATTGGCAATATCATCGGCGACGACGGGTATTCCATGTTCCTCGCCACCTATAACATATATAACGTATTTTTGACCCTGGCCACCGCCGGGCTTCCCATCGCCCTGTCCCGCATGATCTCCGAGGCCAACGCCGAAGGACGGCCCATGCAGGCAAAACGCACTTTCTCCGTGGCCTGGTGGACCTTCTTTGTAGTGGGGCTTGTGTGTACGCTCATTATGTTCTGCTTCCCCGGGCAGCTGGCGGACGGCGTGCTGCACAACCCGGACGCCGCGCCCAGCATCCGGGCCATGGCTCCGGCAGTGCTGCTGGTCTGCCTTGTGTCCGCCTACCGGGGCTATTGTCAGGGCTTTGGCAACATGATCCCCACCACCGTGGGGCAGGTGCTGGAGGTTCTGGTCAAGGTCATTGTGGGCCTTATCCTGGCCTATGTGATCATGAAGGCGGGAAAAGGCAAGCCCCTGGCCTCCGCCGGAGCAATCTTCGGCGTGACCACCGGATCTCTGGCGGCTCTGGTCTATATGTTCATCTACAAGCGGAAGAACTACCGGGACGAGGAGCTGGAGATGCCTGACACGCCGGACAGCACCGGCAAAATCCTGAAACGCTTCCTCCGCATCGGCATACCCATCGCCCTGGGCTCCAGTGTGCTATCCCTGCTGAACCTGGTGGATTCCAGTCTCTGCATGGATCGCCTTCAGTCCGCCGCAGGCTTTGACTATCAGAACGCCAAGACCCTTTACGGCGTGTACGGCAAGGCCCAGACCCTGTTTAACCTGCCTGCCGCCTTTATTACCCCGCTGACCATCTCCGTTGTCCCTGCCATTGCCTCCGCCATCGTACGGGGTGAAAACGACAGCGCCACCCAGATTTCCGAAGACTCCATGCGCATCTCCGCCGTTTTGGCCATGCCTATGGGCGTGGGGCTTGCGGTGCTGTCCTATCCCATAATGAAAGTCATCTACCCGGACAGCCACAGCTCCGGCCCGGTGCTGCTGGCCATTATGGGCATCGCGTCCATCTTTGTGTGCGTGGTGCTGATGGAAAACGCGGTGCTCCAGGCCTCCGGCAAGGAAAAGCTGCCCATGTACTCCATGCTGACGGGCGGCGTGGTGAAGATCGGCGTGAACTGGTTTTTGGTGGCTGACCCGAAAATTAATATCTATGGCGCGCCCATTGGCACCCTGGTAAGCTATCTGGTCATGTTCATCATGAACTTTGTGTTCATGTGCTTTGCTCTGGACAAGAATCCGCGCCTGAGCCGCATCCTGATCCGGCCCGGCGTCAGCAGCCTTCTCATGGGCGCGGCGGCCTGGGGCGTATATGGCCTTGCCGCAAGGTTCGTGGGCACGGACAGCCGCCTGACAATGCTGCTTTGCATGGCGCTGGCAATGGCTGCGGCGGTAGTTGTGTACTTTGTTTCGGTCATATCCCTGCGCGGTATCACCAGAGAGGATATGAAGCTGATCCCCGGCGGAGAAAAAGTGGCAAAAATCCTGCATATGCGTTAAAAAACAGCTTTTTAAAGAATTAGGTCTTGATAATATGCGCAAAATATGGTAGCATACTCCTCGCCGCCGTTTCCGGCGGGGAAAATTCACTTGCATGAGTATTCTGCTGCATTTTCGGGCAGACTCATCATAAACATGGCATTGTTGCCGTATTTTAGGAGGATTACACATGAATAAAACCGAACTGGTTGCTGCTGTTGCAGAAAAGACCGGCCTGTCCAAGAAGGACAGCGAAAAGGCAGTCAACGCAGCATTCGATTCCATTACCGAGGCTCTGGCAGCCGGTGAGAAGGTACAGCTTGTTGGCTTCGGCGCATTTGAAATCAAGGAGCGCAACGCCCGCGTCGGCCGCAACCCCAAGACCAAGGAGACCATCGAGATCCCCGCATCCCGCGTGGCTTCCTTCAAGGTCGGCAAGGCTCTCAAGGACGCAGTTTCCAAGTAAGACAGAAAACAGCAGCCCGAACGGCTGCTGTTTTTCTTAAAGGAGAAGATATGAGACTTGACAAATACTTAAAGGTATCCCGTCTGATCAAGCGCCGCACTGTGGCCAACGAGGCCTGCGACGGGGAGCGGGTCAGCGTCAATGGCCGGCAGGTGAAGGCCAGCTATCAGGTGAAGGTGGGCGATATCATCGAGATCGCCTTTGGCCAGCGCACGCTGAAGGTGGAGGTCACGGAGATCAACGAGACGGCCAATAAAGCCTCCGCTCCCGCCATGTATAAAGAACTTGAATAAGGATGAAAATAAGGATGAAAAAACCGGCCGGACATGTGTCCGGCCGGTTTATCATATATTATATCAAATAAAGTGCTTCTTTACGCTCTCGGTTGCGGTCTCGGCGTCCGCGGAGACGCTGATGACAAACTCGATCTTCTCCGCCTCGGAGAATTTGTCCAGCCAGGCGATAAAGGCATCAAAGGACTCGGAAGATTTGTCCTCCACCAGCTTGTAGAAGTTGTCCACAAAGACATGGGTGATGTCGTAGTTGCCGGCGTGAATGCCGCTGATGAAGCCCTTGAGAAATTCATATGTTCCGATGGCGTATGCACCGGCGTCTATAAGACGGGCCTGATAGGGAATGTCGTAGGTGAGCTTTCTGTCCTTCTCGATGCAGACAACGTCGCCGTCGCCTACGTTTACGGCCTCGCGCACCAGTTCCACCAGCTTTTTGGTTTTGCCGGAGCCCTTCAGTCCCATGATGATCTTAACCAAGATAATCACGCTCCTTTTCTTGTATGTGCCTTTAGCTTACCATTTTTCTTGCAATCACGCAATAGGATATTTGAAAATAAAAATGAATCTGCAGTAAATTTTCAAGCACAGGCAAAAGGAATATTCTGTCATCCAAAACCCTGCGATTTTAGACAATTTAGCCCAAAGTGACATACTGCGGACCTTAATGTCTTGACGATGTTGAACGAACATGTTAAAATTTCTACGGAAAAAACCGGTATTCATATCATGTAAAAACGGAAAAAGAGGTGTATTGCTTGAAAGACCTTAAGCATCTGATTTACTTCGAGAATCTGCTGCAGGAGGCTCAGAACGAGTTGGTGACCAAGGCGGTCGAGGACGGAAAGCGTGCCCTGGGATATAACTGCTACTACATACCTGAGGCGCTGCTCAACCTGCCCGGCTGCTTCTCCAGCCGTCTGCGCGCCCCCCGCTGCACTTCCACGGATGTGGCCAGCTACTACATGACCAACCGCACCTGCCCCTATGTCCGCTCCATTCTGGAACGGGCCATTGAAGGCGGATACAGCTATCTGGACGCCCTCTTCGGCGCGGAGAACTGTGCCGCCATGGAGCGTATGGAGGAGCACTTCTTCCTGCTGAAGCTGGTGAAGAAGGACAGCTTCTTCGTCACCCAGATCGACCCGCCCATGAAGGGAAACAAGACCAATCTGGACTACTACAAGGCCCAGCTCAAGCTGAAAGTGGTGGATGAGCTGGAAAAGCGTTTTGGTGTGGACGTGTCCGAGGAGGCCATGAGAGCCGCTATTGCCGACCACAACGAGATCAGCCGCGTGATCACCGAGATCGGCAATTACCGCAAGCTGGATAACCCGCCCATCACCGGCTATGAGTTCCATGTGATCCAGCTGGTGAGCCAGGTATGTCCCCACTACCTGATCCTGCCTTATCTGCAGGAGACTCTGGAAGAGATCAAAACCCGTGAGCCGGAGGAGAAATTCCCCTACCGCGCCCGAGTGGCCCTGGTGGGCTCCGAGATCGACGACCCGGACTTTACCAAGCTCATCGAGAGCTGCGGCGCCATGGTGGTGGCCGACCGGTACTGCTTCGGCAGCTTCCCCAGCCGGGAGCAGATCGAAATTCTGCCCGGCGAAACCGCCTTTGACGCCATCTGCCGCCACTACCTGCACTGGAACCAGTGTGCCCGCTTTATGGACGGCATGAAGATCGACCAGCGCCACAGCGAGGTCAAGCGCCTGGTGGACGAATTCAAGGCCGACGGCGTGATCTACGAAAACATGAAGTTCTGCGAATTCTGGAGCTATGAGAAGGTCCTGGCCTCCCATATCTTTGTCAACGAGCTGCACATCCCCACCTGCACCATTGAAAAGGAATATGCCCTCGGCGCCGTGGGCCAGCTGCGCACCCGCTTCCAGGCCTTCATCGAGTCGCTGGAAATCAAGAACATTCAGGGAGGCAAGTGAAATGAAGATAACCGACAAGCTTATCGCTTCCATTGATAAAAAGCTTCAGCGCTTTGATCCCATCTGGCGGGCAGAGAACGGTCTGGGTGGCCAGCGCGACCGCTATTACGACAAGACCGGCGTTGCCAAATACCGCGAGTGGCGCGGCGTGAAGGACACCTTCTATGATTACACCCAGTGGCTGAAGAACCTGGGCTCTATGGCGCTGATGGTGGGCTCGGCCCCCATTCCCTGCCTGAAGGGCTTCTGGGAATACCGCTGGATGGGCTCCTATCTGGGCACCTTTATGTTTATCGACCGCCTGTTCGAGGGTTATCGCGGCTATGAGCTGCGCGTTGCCCACAAGAACATGCACGCCATCGTCCGGAGTCTGACCAAGAAGATCGCCCTGGTCCTGGCAAACGACAGACGCCTGGGCGGCGGCCCCCTCAGCGACGTGATGGTGCCCATGGACGAGGTCCTGCCTCCGCTGTTCATGGCCGGCTTCAAAGAGCTGATCCCCATCCCCCTCCAGACCCTGCCGGAGTTTATCATCTGCGACGTTGACCAGCACATCGAGCCCTATTATATCGACGTGGCCGAGGCCTACGGTCTTCCTGCCGACGTGTGCTCCCGCTGCGCGGCGGAGACCGGTGTGGCCATTGACGACGCTTTCCCCATCTTCGGCAAGGCATTTTTGACCACCAACATGCCCTGCAACGCCTCTGAGGCCACCTCCATGTTCCAGCGCCGCCGTCTGGGTCTGCCTGACCAGCCTGTCACCATGGCCATGATCCACAACGAGCCGGGTGCCCATCCCTATTCTACCCAGGAGCTGAAAGACGCCATCGACTTTATCGAGAAGGAATACGGCGTCAAGTACGATTGGGACGCTCTGTTTGCCCGGGCAAAGCACATGAACGAGCAGAACACCATCGAGCTGGAGAAGTGGGACTACTTCAAGACCCCCTACTCCGCGCTGGTAGGCATTGCGGAGACGCTGTACCGGCTGTACTCCTGGGCCTCTGTCAACGGCCAGGAGGACTACTTCACCAAGACCGACCGCAAGGTCATCAAGATCATGCGCAAGGCCTACGAGGAGCGGTACCAGCCCTTCGGCGGCAAGACCCGCCACCGGGCTTTCCTGTGGGGCCCCTCCGCCGTGTATTACACCGACTTCCCCACCTGGATACAGAACTGCTGGGGCATCAATATCGTGCTGAATATGGACTCCACCATGGGCCACAACATGATCAGCACCGATGATCCCGAGCAGGCCATCAAGGATCTGGCCCTCTTCTCCGAAAAGGGCGTTATGCGCCACCACGCCGTAGGCGGCTGGGACAATGTGAACGCCGTGTGGGAGTGGGCAAAGAACTTCAACTGCGACATGGTCCTCTTCAACGACAACATCGCCTGCAAGGGTATGCTGGGCGTCCACGCAGTCATGGAGGAGCAGGCCAGAGATCTGGGCTTCCACTTCATCTTTATCGAGCACGACCTGGAGGACTGCCGCACCGTCTCCCGCCAGGCCATGAGAAACTGCGTCAACAACTATATGTCCGTCGTGCTCAACGAGAAGCCTCTTGACCCCACCATCGTTGAGTTTGACGACTCCGAGGCTTACTGAGAAAGGCGGATAGGCAATGAAGAAATTTGGGAAAGTTTTATTGAAAATCTTGGGCAAGACCCTGCTTGTGGCGCTGATCGCCTTTGTGGCCACCTTTGCCCTGTACATGTTCAACGGGGAGAACAAGCTCATCTACTATGTGATCCGCCCCTTCCTGAACAAGCACTACGACTCTCAGGTGAGAGACAGAAAAATTTAAATCAAACCAAACTTATCCCTGCGCGGCTTCGCCGCGCAGGGATGGTTTTTGTTATTCGTATTTTTTCCCTGAAATATATAAGGGAATGAACAGTCCGCCAAGATACAAAAACAGCAGGACCATCTTTGCGGATAAGCTATCCGAAAGCCCGGGCACCCCACTGCCCAAAAGCAAAAAAAGCAACCGTCCAGCAGCAGAACAGGCTCACGGGGCAGGGAAAACGGTCAATGCCGCCGGAAAACCGGCGGCATATCTGCTTTATTCTTCTGTTGCTATCTCATCTCCGGGGCGGATGCAGCCTTCCTCAAGGACCCTGGTGAAAATGCCCTCCCGGGGCATTACACAGTCGCCCACCTGGCGGCGGATGGCACAGTCGGCGTGACACTCCTTGCCGATCTGGGTCACCTGAAGAAGGACCTGGCCCACCCGGAGCTTTGTGCCGACAGGGAGTGTGGACAGAGCAATCCCCCGGGTGAGGATGTTTTCCGCAAAGGCACCTGTGGGGATATCGGGAAACCGCTGACGCATGAGCTCCACACTTTCGTCGGCAAGCAGACTCACCTGCCTGTGCCAGTTGCCCGCGTGGGCGTCTCCCACAATCCCGTGGTCGATCTTCAACTGAATTTCCGGGACAGGGTGCTTTACGGTCCCTTTCTTTTCACTGATACAGACGGCCAGTACCTGCGGCATAACATTTCCTCCTTATTTTTCGCCTTTTATCATCTGCAAAAAATACTTGTGTACGCTTAAATCGTCACACAGCTCCGGGTGAAAGGCAGTGACAAGCTGCTTTCCCTGCCGTGCAGCCACAATGTTACCGTCCACCACGGCCAGAACTCTGGCAGAAGCGGAAACGGAGCGGATATAAGGAGCACGGATAAAGGTCATGGGTATTTTTCCTGCGCCCTCCATATTATCCTCGGCGTAAAAGCTGCCCAGCTGACGGCCGTAGGCGTTGCGCAGGACGGAGATATCCATGGTCTCAAAGCAGGGCGTCCCGCCCTCCACGGATTTTGCCAGCAAAATCAGCCCTGCGCAGGTGCCGAATACCGGCAGCCCCTCCCGGATCTGCTGCTGCAAAGGGGCGAACAGGCCCAGATCGTGCAGGAGCTTGCGCATAACGGTGCTCTCGCCGCCGGGAAGGATCAGACCGTCAAAGCCGCGGTCGATATCCCGGCGCTGGCGTATCTCAAAGTGCTCCGCGCCCAACCGGTCCAGCATGGCGGCGTGTTCCACAAAAGCGCCCTGAAGCGCAAGTATTCCGATACGCATCTTATTTTCCCCGTTCAGCCATCAGCAGGGCAATCTCGTTCTCGTTGATACCCACCATGGCCTCGCCCAGATCCTCGGACAGCTTTGCGATAAGCTTCGCATCGGTGTAGTTGGTCACGGACTGAACGATGGCGGCGGCCCGCTTTGCCGGGTTGCCGGATTTGAAGATGCCGGAGCCAACAAACACGCCCTCAGCGCCCAGCTGCATCATCAATGCCGCGTCGGCAGGAGTGGCCACACCGCCGGCGGCGAAGTTCACAACAGGGAGCTTTCCGTTTTCATGGACATAGCGCAGCAGTTCCACCGGCACCTGAAGCTGCTTTGCCGCTTCAAACAGCTCGTCCTCACGGAGATTCTGCACCCGGCGGATTTCCGCGTTCATGGCGCGCATATGCCGCACGGCCTGCACCACGTCGCCGGTACCCGGCTCGCCCTTGGTGCGGATCATGGAAGCGCCCTCAGCAATACGGCGCAGGGCCTCGCCCAGATCCCGGGCGCCGCAGACAAAGGGTACCTTGAACCGGGTCTTGTCTATATGGTATACATCGTCGGCAGGGGAGAGGACCTCGCTCTCGTCGATGTAGTCGATCTCAATGGCCTCCAGGATCTGGGCCTCCACAAAATGACCGATACGGCACTTTGCCATGACGGGGATGGATACCGCGTCCTGTATGCCCTTGATCATTTTCGGGTCGCTCATCCGGGACACACCGCCGGCGGCGCGAATATCTGCGGGAATACGCTCCAGCGCCATGACCGCGCATGCGCCTGCTGCTTCGGCGATCCGGGCCTGCTCCGGCGTGGTCACGTCCATGATGACGCCGCCCTTGAGCATCTGCGCAAGTTCTTTATTCAGCTCGTACCTTGATTTTTCCATTTTCACTACCTCCATACCAAAATGGTAGGAATATAGTACCACATTCTGATCATATTAAAATAACCAGTTCTGGTTAAAAGTATAAGGTCAGATAAAAAGTTCTTGAAACCCTATAAACCATGTTGTATAATAGGTTTAATCAAAATGGAGGGTTTTAACATGCTGATTTCGACAAAGGGGCGCTACGCGCTGCGTGTGATGATCGATCTTGTGGAACACCAGAGCGAGGGCTACGTCCCGCTCAAGGAGATCGCGGAGCGGCAGGAGATATCGGAAAAATATCTGGAGAGCATTATCAAGATCCTGGTAAAGGCGAAGCTGCTGGACGGCTTGCGGGGAAAAGGCGGCGGCTATAAGCTGACCAAAGCGCCTGAGCAGTATACCGTTGGCTCCATCCTGCGGCTGACGGAGGAGTCCCTTGCCCCTGTGTCCTGCCTTGAGGAAGGGGCCATACCTTGCTCCAGAGCGGCGGAATGCCGCACCCTGCCCCTTTGGCAGGGACTGGACAAGGTGATCAACGAGTATCTGGACAGTATCCTGCTGTCGGATCTGGTGCTGCCGGAATCCGCTGGGGACAATTATGTGATATAAGGAATCAATCATACGCAAACCGCCCTCCTGATTGCAGGAGGGCGGCTTCAGCTTGTCAAAAAACTATGCTTTAATCGCCGACAACAGAGCTGGGGGGGTGCGGGGGGGGGCATGGCCCGCCTCGCGTTACAATAACCCGCCGCCAAAAAGCTTGATTTTTCAAGCTTTTTGGGCGAAGCAGCGTTTTGAATATTTCAAAACGCTCGGCGGAAGAAGCGGTCAAAAAAGTCCCGACAGGACTTTTTTGACAAGCTG
>JALFVN010000006.1 GCA_022787565.1 Clostridiales bacterium
TCCTGCGGAGTTTACAGCGTCCTGCCATGTGGCTGGGGAGGCAGACGACGCAGGCTTACTTTCCGTAAGTCAAGGAGAATAACGAACTCAGACGCTTGGCAGGACGTTGTAAACCGTGTTTCCCCTTGTCCACTGATGGTACTAATTCTTGATAAAAATCTTTAATATCAGCTTGATCTATTGGCGCAAACCTGCGTTATCGTCACTTGCCATACACAAAGTATGGCGGCGTTCCTCTGCCTTGTCTTGCACCAATATCCCTGCGCTGCTGATTCAATCTTTCTATCAGGAATTAGTATGAAACCCTTGTAAAACGGGGAATCATCCATTATATTATAAGAAAAAGGGCAGGGAGAGAGAAAAATGGCAATTGTTGTTGTTGGCAATGTCTTTGTGGATATCAAGGGCTTTCCCGATGATCTTTACATCCCCACCGGCCGCAACGCCGGACGGGTGGAGATCGTGCACGGCGGTGTGGGCCGCAACGTGGTGGAGGATATCGCCAATGTGGAGCTCCGTCCTGTGTTTGTCAGCATGGTAGATGACACGGCGGAAGGGGAGAGCGTACTGCGCAAACTGAAAAACCACAAGGTCAATACCGACTATGTGGCGGTGACGCCGGACGGCATGGGGATGTGGCTGGCGGTGTTCAACCAGTATGGCGACGTGGCCGGCTCCATTTCCAAGCGCCCGAATATGGAAGCGCTGAAAAAACTGCTGGAGGAAAAGGGAGACGAGATCTTCAAGGACGCGGACAGCATCGTGCTGGAGATCGACCTGGACAAGGATATTGTCAAGCAGGTGTTCAGATATGCGGGGAAATACGGCAAAAAGGTGTATGCCGTGGTGGCCAACATGGGCATTGCCTCCCAGCGCCGGGACTTTCTCCAGTCTATCGACTGCTTTGTGTGCAACGCGCTGGAAGCGGGTATCCTCTTTGTGACCGATTTTTCGGAAATGAGCCCGGAGGAGCTGTGCGAGGCGTTGTCGGAACGGGTGATCAGCGCCCGGATCCCCTCCATGGTGGTGACCATGGGCAGCCGGGGCGCGGTCTATGCCGATATGAACGGCGGCAAAGGCATCTGCCCGGCGGAAAAAGTAAAGGTCCGGGATACCACGGGCGCCGGAGACGCATTTTGCGCCGGCGTGGCCATCGGTCTGACCTACGGGAAGAGCATGAGCGACGCGGTGGAGATCGGTACCCGTCTGGCCTCCTCTGTGATCACCGTGTCGGAAAATGTATGCCCCCGCTTCCTGCCCCAGGAGCTGGGACTGGATATTCCGGTGGAAGAATAAAAGTAAACAGGGATCAAAACCGCCCTCCGAAATGACCGGAGGGCGGTTTCGCCTTGGGCGAAACGACCAAAACAGGGCAGGGTTTTTGTTCATACCTCCGAAAATGAAAGCGACTCGCCCGTTTGATATTGACTTTATTGTGCAAGATTGGTAATATCAAAACCGTAAAAGGACTGGAAACGTTACCGGGAACGATACCGGCAACGCTTTCTCTGCCTCAGAAGCAGATTCCCCCCCATTTTCCAGGACAGGATCAGACAGAGTGACTATCAAGGATATCGCCCGTGCCTGCGGCGTCAGCGTGAGCACGGTATCAAGAGTTTTGAATAATCGCCCCGACGTCAGCGAGGATGTGCGCAAGCGTGTACTGGCAACGGTGGAGGCCAAGGGATACATCCCTAACAACAGTGCGCGGGATCTGGTGCGCAGCCGCTCAGACGCCATCGGCGTGATCGTGAGAGGAACGGGGAACCTGTTTTTCTCGGAAATGCTGAAAACGATTTCGCGTGAGATCGAAAAGCGGGGCTACACCATGGTGCTCCAGTTTATCGATTCCGGCGCGGACGAGGTAAAAGCAGGGGCTATTCTGGAACGGGAGAAGAAGCTGAGAGGGCTGATCTTCCTGGGCGGACGCTTTGACTATACGCCGTCGGAGCTGGCTCTGGTGGGTGTGCCCTATGTCTGCTGCTCCTATACCAATTGCTTCGGTTCTCTCCGGGAGGAGGACTACTCCTCCGTCTCCATAGACGACTACCGCACAGCCCATGCGGCGGTGGAGGAGCTGATCAAGCTGGGACACAGACGCATTGCCGCGCTGGTCCCCGGCTGCAGCGACCGCTCCATCAGCGAGCTGAGATATAACGGCTTTCGCGCCGCCCTCCGGGACAATGGGATCGACTTTGATCCGACGCTGCTGGTGCAGACCGGGGGCTTTGAGATGCAGGAAACCTACCGGGGCATGTCGCAGCTTCTGGAAAGGGGAGCAGATTTCAGCGCCGTGTTCACCCTGTCGGACACCACGGCCCTCGCGGCCATTAAAGCGCTGAATGACCATGGCAGGCACGTGCCGGAGGACTGCTCCGTGATCGCCATCGACGGCCTGCGGGTTTCCGAATATGTGATCCCCACACTGACCACAATGGTCCAGCCGGTGGAGGAGATGGGCAGACAGAGCGTGCAGATCCTGACGGATGTGCTGGAAAAGGGCGCTCCTGCCCGGCATCTGAGACTGGAGGCCAGCCTCCGGCCCGGTGCCTCCGTAAAACAAATCTGATTTTCCGGCCCAACGGCCTGAAGATACCACCTCAAAAGAGGAAAAACTTTTATAAGGAGATTGTACCAAATGAAAAAGATTCTCGCACTTGTTCTCTGCCTTGCTATGGTATTTGCCCTGTGTGCATGCGGCGAAGCCAAGGCCCCCGCAGAGAGCGCAGCCCCCGCAGAAAGCGCTGCTCCCGCCGAGGAGAACGCAGCGCCCGCAGGCTCCGTCTACTGGCTGAACTTCAAGCCCGAATCCGACGAGGCCCTGCAGGAGATCGCAAAGCTCTACACCGAGAAGACCGGCGTTCCCGTGAAGGTCGTCACCGCTGCTTCCGGCACCTACAACCAGACCCTTACCTCCGAGATGGACAAGACCGAAGCACCCACCCTGTTCGTTGTCGGCAACTCCGCCGCTGTGGACACCTGGGGCGAGTACTGCCTGGACCTGACCGGCACCCCCATTGCTGACGAGCTGAGCACCGACGCCTACATGCTCTATGACGCAGACGGCAAGCTCTGCTCCATCGGCTACTGCTACGAGTGCTACGGCATCATCGTCAACAAGACCCTGCTTGCCGAAGCAGGCCACTCCCTCGACGAGATCACCAACTTCGAGTCCCTGAAGGCCGTTGTGGAAGACATCACCGCCCGCAAGGACGAGCTGGGCTTCTCCGCCTTCACCTCCGCAGGCATGGACGGCGGCTCCTCCTGGCGCTTCACCGGCCACGTTGCCAACCTGGAGTACTACTATGAGTCCGTTGACGATCCCGCAGCCTGGGAGCAGTGCCCCGCAGAGCTGACCGGTGCTTACATGGACAACTACCGCAACCTCCTGGAGCTGATGTTCGCCAACGCCACTGTTGACCGCAGCGAGCTGGCCACCGGCGGCTTTGACGCCAACGCTGAGTTTGCCAACGGCGAAGCAGTCTTCTATGTCAACGGCAACTGGACCTGGGGCGACCTGTCCAGCATGGGCATGACCGCCGACCAGCTGGCGATGATCCCCTACTACTGCGGTGTTGAAGGCGAAGAGAAGGCAGCCCTCAACTGCGGCACCGAGAACTACTGGGCAGTCAACTGCGAGGCTTCCGAGGAAGACATCCAGGCCACGCTGGACTTCATGTACTGGCTGGTGACCGATCCCGAGGCTTCCGAGCTGGCCGTAGCCACCTTCGGCGTTATGCCTTACAAGCAGGCTGCTGAGTCCGCCAACCCCTTCTTTGTGGACGCCAACAACTACCTGGCTCAGGGCAACTACAACATGTGGTGGGCAACCAACTACCAGCCCAATGTTGACGCTTACCGCGAAGCTCTGGTTTCCGCCATCAACGGCTACAATGCCAATCCCTGCGACGACACCTGGGCAACTGTGGTGACCGCATTTGTTGACGGCTGGGCAGTTCAGTATCAGGCTGCACAGGGCTGATTTCTGAGGGCAGAAAAAGCTGTTAAGAAAAAACAGTAAAATGAAAGCAGGGCGAGCTGACGCTCGCCCTGTTTGTAATAAATATATATGATTTCTGCCGCTGCATGAGGCGGCAGAGGTGAAACAAAATAATAAACAGGAGATGAGGATCTATGAAAGGAAGCGGTAGCGGAGCTGCGGTAAACAGCATTTTGCTGCGCAGATCTATCCGGCGCTGGTTCCCGGTGTTCCTGCTGCCCATGGTGGCGGCTTTCTGCATTGGCTTTGTGTGGCCTTTCCTGCAGGGCTTGTTTTTGTCCTTCTGCAAATTCAAGACTACCAGCAAATGGACCTGGGTGGGCATCAGCAATTATATCAAAGCCATTCAGGACGACAGCTTCATGTATTCCTTCAGCTACACGGCGCTGTTTGCCCTGATCTCGCTGGTGCTGATCAATGTGCTGGCCTTCGCTGTGGCCTTCGCACTGACCCAGAAGATCAAGGGTTCCAACCTGTTCCGCACGGTATTCTTCATGCCGAACCTGATTGGCGGCATTGTGCTGGGCTATATCTGGAGCATGATCTTTGACGGATTTCTCAGCCGTTATGGCACATCCATCGTGGTCAACACCACCTGGGGCTTCTGGGGCCTGATCATTCTGATGTGCTGGCAGCAGATCGGCTATATGATGATCATTTACATTGCCGGTTTGCAGGCGGTACCGGAGGATATGCTGGAGGCGGCTAAAATCGACGGCGCTAACGGCTGGCAGACCCTGTTCAAGGTCACCATCCCCAACGTGATGCCCTCCATCACCATCTGCATGTTCCTGACCCTGACCAACGGCTTCAAGCTCTTTGACCAGAACCTGGCCCTTACCGGCGGCCAGCCCTACATCATCAACCCCGACGGCACTTCCATCCATACCACGGAGATGCTGGCGCTGAACATCTACAATACCTTCTACGGCCAGGCATCCAACTCCCGCGGCGTCGCACAGGCAAAGGCTGTGCTGTTCTTCATTCTTGTTGCGGCCATCGGCCTGATCCAGCTGCGCGCTACCCGCCAGAAGGAGGTACAACAGTAATGAACAATACGCTTCACAAAAAGAAATACGGGAAGACCCTGCTGAGCATTTTCTTTGCCATCGTGTGTATTCTGTATGTGCTGCCCGTTGTCATGGTGGCCGTCAACTCCTTCAAGCTCAACACCTTTGTCAAAACCGATACCTTTGCCCTTCCCAATGAAGACAGCTATGCCGGCTGGGCAAATTTCGTCAAGGGCATGACCTTCGGCAACTATCCGTTTTTCAAGTCGGCGCTGTACAGTCTGGTCATCACTCTGCTGTCCACGGCCCTGATCGTGATCTGCACCTCCATGGCGGCCTGGTATATCGCCCGCGTCAATTCCCGCTTCTGCCGCATCGTATACTTTGCCTGCGTGTTTTCCATGGTCGTCCCCTTCCAGATGGTCATGTTTACCCTGTCCAAAACGGCGGACGTGCTGAAACTGAACACCCCCTGGACCATCCCCATCATCTATCTGGGCTTCGGCGCCGGACTTGCGGTATTCATGTTCACGGGCTTTGTCAAGAGCATCCCTCTGGAGATCGAGGAGGCTGCCGCCATTGACGGCTGCGGCCCGCTGCGCACCTACTTCAGCGTGGTATTCCCCATGCTCAGGCCGACCATGATCTCCGTTTCCATCCTGGAGATCATGTGGGTCTGGAACGACTACCTTCTGCCCTACCTGGTGCTGGATATCAACGAATACCGGACTATCCCCATCCATATCCAGTATCTGAAGGGAAGCTACGGTACAGTGGACCTGGGCGCCACAATGGCCCTGATCCTGATGAGCATTATCCCTGTCATTGTGTTCTATCTGACCTGCCAGAAGCATATCATTAAAGGTGTGGCTGCCGGCGCGGTCAAAGGCTAAACTAAGAAGAAATGAGTTGATTCAACATGGAAAGAAGCAGCGGCATCCTGATGCCCATGAGCTCCCTGCCCGCCAATTACGGTATCGGCACGCTGGGAAAAAGCGCCTATAAATTTGTAGATTTTCTCAAGGCTGCCGGACAGAAATACTGGCAGCTCCTGCCCCTTGGCCCCACCAGCTACGGAGACAGCCCCTATTCTCCCTTCTCCAGCTTTGCGGGCAACCCCTATTTTATCGACCTTGACATGCTGATCAAGGACGGCCTGCTGAAGGCAGACGAAGTGAAAAACCTGAACTGGGGCGACGATGCGGCACGGGTGGATTACGGCCGGATCTATCAGCTTCGCTTCCCGGTGCTCCGCCTGGCCTTTGCCAGAGGGGCGGAAAAGTATGCCCGGGAGATCGCCGCGTTCCGAAAAGAGAACGCCGGCTGGCTGGAAAATTACGCGCTGTTCATGGCGGTAAAGGCCCATTTCAATATGGTCAGCTGGATAGAGTGGCCCGACGAGGCAATCAGACTCCGCCGCCCCGAGGCCATGGCGAAATACGGCCGGGAACTCAAGGATGATGTGGATTTCTATGTTTTCCTCCAGTATCTGTTCTATAAGCAGTGGGACGCATTGAAGGCTTACGCAACCGGGAAGGGGATCAGCTTCATTGGCGACGTGCCCATTTATGTGGCCATGGACTCCGCCGACGTGTGGAGCGAGCCCCAGTTTTTCCAGCTGGACGAGAAGAACCTGCCCAAGGCTGTGGCGGGCGTTCCGCCTGATGCCTTTACCGAAGACGGCCAGCTCTGGGGCAACCCGCTGTACGACTGGGGCCGCATGGCCCAGGACGGCTTCGGCTGGTGGATCCGCCGCATCGGCGGGGCGAAAAAGCTCTTCGACGTGATCCGGATCGACCATTTCCGTGGCTTTGACAGCTATTGGTCCGTACCCGCCGACGCTACCAGCGCCAAAGAAGGAAAATGGCTCCCCGGCCCGGGCATGAATCTGGTAGGCGTTCTCACCTCCTGGTTCCGGGATGTGAAATACATCGCGGAAGACCTGGGCTACATCACCCCCGGCGTGAAGAAGCTGCTGTCCGACTCCGGCCTGCCCGGCATGAAGGTGCTTCAGTTTGCTTTTGACGCCCACGGCGACTCTGACTATCTGCCCCACCGCTGCCAGTTCAACAGCGTCTGCTATATCGGCACCCACGACAACGACACCATCCAGGGCTGGCTGAAGACCATGAGCAGGAAGGATAAAAACTACGCGGAGAGGTATATGCACATCACGCCTGACGAGGGCTGGAACTGGGGCCTGATCCGTACCGGCATGGCCAGCGCCTCTGACCTGTTTGTTATGCAGATGCAGGACGTGCTGGAACTGCCTGCCGAGTGCCGCATGAACACGCCCGGTACTGCTACCGGCAACTGGCAGTGGCGCATGCTGCCCGACGCTATCGACCCGAAACTGGCCAGAAAGCTCCGGGAGTATACCGAACGTTACGGGCGCCTGCCCGAGGAGCAGAAGCCCAAGGCCAAAGCGGAGACGAAAACCGAAAAGAAGGAAAAGAAATAAGGAATAATGAAGCCGGCGCCTGCGTTTGCAGGCGCCGGATCTTTTGACTTGAACTTTTTAGCCCCAGAGAGCGGTGAGCATGGGGATGACCTGCTTTTTCCGGGACATGACCTTGGGCAAAAACAGGTGATTATCTTTGGGGACCACAGAGAAAGCCTGCTGCATAATGTCGTCGCTGCCCACATATAACAGATGGGAACCCTCCAGCAGAACGTCGGTGATCATCAGGATGATAATGTCGTATTCGTTGGCTGTGCGCAGCTTCTGCATCACCTCAAGGAATTCCCCGCTGCGGGACATGAGATGCTCGGAGTCGTCGCAGGTGATCTGACTGACGGCGATATTCTGCTCGGCAATGTGGAACTGCTTGTAGTCCGTGCGCAGAAGCTCCTCTGCGGTTTTGCCGTCTGCGCCGGCAAAGGAGAAAAGCCTTTTGCCCAGCTCCTCAAGAGAGATATTGGCAATACGGGAGAGCCGCTTGGCCATGGCGATATCCTTTTTGGTGCAGGTAGGGGATTTGAACATGACCGTGTCAGACAAAATCGCCGAAGCCATCAGACCCGCAATTTTGGGAGAGGGCATCACACCATATTCCTGATACATGGAGGTGATGATGGTGTTGGTGCTGCCCACGGGCTCGTTTCTCACGCTGATGGGCTGCTTGGTCTGGATGTCGGCCAGACGGTGGTGGTCGATGATCTCCATGATCTCCACCTGATCCAGCCCGTGGACAGACTGTGAGGCCTCATTGTGGTCAACCAGCACCACTCTTTTCCGCCGGGGACGCAGCAGGTGGAAGCGGGACAGCGTGCCCACCACACAGTCGTTTTCGTCCAGAATGGGGTAGCAGCGGTAGCGGCTTTTCAGCAGCACTTCGCGCACATCGTCCACATAGTCGCTGAGATGGAAGGCGATAATGTCTTTCTTTTCGCACACTCTGGCAATGGGGATGGCCTGATAGATGATCCTGGCCACCCTGCGGGCATCCAGAGGAGTGGAGACGATGCAGGTGGGGGTCTCCCGCTCGGCCCAGCGGCTTCTGATCTCTGTCTGGCAGATGATCAGGCAGTTTATCCCCCGATCCAGGGCGGCCTCGATGACCTCCGGCTGGTCGCCGCAGATCAGGATGCTGTCTTTATCAATGAGCGTGGGGTCCTCAAAGGTCTGGGGAAGAGCGATGGTCACTTCACCGGAGACAGTGTTGACGTCGTTGCCGTACTCGTTGACCAGCTGGCCCTCCAGAACGCTGATCAGGTTGAAGAGGGGCAGCTCGTCGATGCGGCTGCTGTATATGGTCTGCATGTCGAAAGAGGCAATGTCACCGGCGGAGAGCATACCGTACAGCGTGCCGTCCTCATTGACAATGGGCATGGTGGCGATTTTTCCTTCGCGCATAGTGCGCCAGGCAAGATCCATGGTAACGGAACTGTCCAGCTCGGGAGGGCGGTCAAAGTCCAGGTCGCAGACCTGCGTCCGCATGTTTTTGATCAGCGGAGGCGCTTCAAACCCGAAGCGATCCAACACATTCCGGGTCTCATCGTTGATCGCGCCGATGCGTACCGCTTTGTAATCCCTGTCGCCCAGGGAGTTTCTCAGATTGGCATATGCGATTGCCGCCACGATAGAGTCTGTATCCGGGTTGCGGTGTCCGGTTACATAGATCTCGCCCATGATGGAATACCTCCGATTATGGTTTGTTAGTTCAATTATATTTTATACGGCGGTTAAATTCAAGTATATTTCCTCTTTAAAAGCCGTTCAGGCTGTGTTAATATAAAAATAACTTGAGGAGAAAAAAGGACGGATAACGATGAAAAAGAGAAGGATCAGTTTACTGTCCGTGGTTTTGGCCTTGCTGCTGCTGGCAGGCTGCGGCTCAATAAAGCAGGCGGCGGAGGAGTTTGTGGAAAGCGCAGGCAGCTTCTCTTTCAGCGGAACACAGCACAGCCCCGGTATCGTCCACTTTGACGACATGGTATATTCCCGCCCCGATCTGGACGCCCTGCGGGCGGATATTGCCGCCGTGGAAGAGGGCTTTGCTTCAGGGCAGTCCTTTCTGAAAATCAAACGGCTGCTGGACAGCTGCTATGAGGATTACTACAGCTACTATACCATGTACACCCTGGCTGACATTCGCAGCTGCCAGGATCTGACGGATGAATATTACGCGGCAGAGTGCGGCTGGTGCGCGGAAAATTTCGCTGTGGTGCAGCAGCTTTTCGACCGGCTGTACTATGCCTGCGCGGCTTCCTCTATGGCGGAAGAGCTGGAGAATAAGTATTTCTGGGAGGGCTTCGTGGAGCAGTACAGCGACGCGGAAAGCTCTTATTACAGCGACCTGGCTGTAGAACTGATGCAGGAGGAGAGCGCCCTGATCGCCGAGTACCGGGCACTGTCCGCCGATCCCACCATCGAGCACGACGGCAGAGAGGAGAACTATCTGGATGTGCTGTGGGAGCTTGAGGGAGAGGAATATGACCAGGCGCTGGTGCAGTATTACGAGAAGTATAACGAACGCTTTGCGGACATTTTTATCCGTCTGGTGGATGTGAGAAACCGTATGGCTGATGTGCTGGGCTTTGAAAGTTATGAGCAGATGCAGTATATCTACTATTTCGAGCGGGATTACAGCCCGGAGCAGGCCGCGGGCTATGTGGCGGACATCAAGGAATACATGGTACCCCTTTATACCCAGGTCATGGCGGATGACCCTTACGGCAGGCTCTGGTATAACGAGCTGCCGGAAAATGAGCTTCTGGATACAATGGACGCGGTAGCCGGTCAGATCGGCGGCCAGGTGAAGGAGGCCTTTGACTTCATGAGCCGCTACGGGCTGTACGATGTGTCTGTCAGCACCAAAAAGGTCGCCATGTCCTTCCAGAGCTATCTGAGCGACTATGAAGCGCCTTTCCTCTTTCTGAACTCCTACGGCGATACGGAGGACATCCTGACCCTCTCCCATGAGTTCGGCCATTATGTGGATGCCTATGTGAATTACGACGCCTATGAGACCATCGACGTGTCGGAGATCTTCTCTCAGGCCATGGAATATCTGACCCTGTCAAGGCTGGAGTCCGCCATGGAGGCGGAAGAAGCGGAGAACGTGGTGCGGATGAAGATGCTGGACACACTGGAGCTCTATGTGCAGCAGGCGTCCTTTGCTGAATTTGAAAGCCGCGTCTACGCCCTGGGGGCGGACGCTCTCAGCGCGGAAGTACTCAATGACCTGTCTCTGGAGCTTGCCAGAGAATACGGCTACTATGAGGAGGGCTATGAGGAGTACTACGCCATGAGCTGGTGTGATATTCCCCACTTCTTTGAAATGCCCTTTTATGTGATCACCTATCCGGTCTCCAACGATATAGCCATGCAGATCTATGCCCTTGAGGAGGAGCAGAGCGGTCAGGGCCTGGAGAAATACATGGAAATTCTGGACCGGGATTATGAGTATTTCATGGACGCGGTCTCCACCGGCGGCTTTGAGAGCCCCTTTGCGCCCGGCCGGATCGAGAGCGTGACGGATCAGATGCGCACGCACCTGGCGCTTCAGGAAAAAGCGGCATAAAAAAAGCGCCCCTCCGGGGGCACAGAAAAACCATATAAAAACGAAATGACCCTTGACTGATGCATCTTTCACCTACAACAGCCAAGGGTCATTTCTCTGAATTCTTAGTATCTAACATCCTGGTTACCTCTCTTTCTTCAATTTTTGTGCCACCTTAAACTTCTTTCAGTGGCTTTCTTAGTTGTACATCGGGTATCACCCTTTCTGGCTATAATATACCACAGGGGGAGGGATTTTGCAAAGGGCAATAGTGCACGAATTTAGCGTGTTAAAGTTGTGCGATACACAGAAATGCTTTTGCCTGTATTGACATCATCCGACAGAATTTATATAATAAAGCTGTTGTGAGCAGGATCGCTTTTGATCCTGCTATTCTTTTCAGAAAGGAAGTTACCCATGGCCATAGAGGACGTATTTGCAATCAGAAATCTGCTGTATTCCTACTGCTGGCTCATCGACTCCGGTGATTTTGAGGGCGTCTGCGCGCTGCTGAAGGACGCGGATATCTCCTACGGCGGCAAGCTGACTTACAGCCGGGACCCGGAGGGCTATATGCAGACCTTAAAGCCTATCCGGCGCTATAAGGACGGCACCACCAAGACTGTGCATATGTGCATCGACCCCATCATTGAGGTGGCGGAGGACGGCATGACAGCCACGGCCAAGTCCTACACCGTGGTTCTCCAGGGCATCACGAAAAAATTTCCGCCCCAGATCATCTGGATCGACAGGAAGTTCGACACCTTTGTCAAGGAAGAGGGAAAGTGGAAGTTCCGTACCCGCAACTTTGTCACCCGGGCCGAGGGGGACACCTCCCACCATCTTGATCTTTCCGTTTTCGGGAAGAAATAAAAAAGCGCCCACCCGGGGCACAGAAAACAATATATAAACGAAATGACCCTTGACCGAAGCATCTTTCACCTGCAACAGTCAAGGGTCATTTCTCTGAATTCTTGATATCTAACATCCTGGCTACCTCTCTTTCTTCAGATTGAGCGCTCCACAGTCTTCGGAATCTGTTCACACGGCACTTCTTTTGTCAACGAAAAATTCTCATAAGCGAGATGAACTGTATGCCGGAAGTTTCCTTCAAAAATACTGACCTTTGCGCCCTGCCGTCCCTCCCTCATCCTTGCGGATCTCAGGGACTCTCTTTTCAGATAGGACTTATCCTTTGTGACTATAATATACCATATTCGTCCCCGCTTTCCAAGAGCCAAACTGCATGAACTTCCCGGCATAAAGTTGTGTAAAACACAGATTCGCGGGGAAAACCGGAGGAAAGTGTTGACACAAGTGAAAAATGTCTTATATAATATAGCTGTTGCGGCGCGCATTGCGGGCCGCAATTGATATAAAACAAGTCTCAGATAAACGGTGCATTGACAATCCGGCGGCAGGGGTGTATCATAAAACCTACTTATTAGATAGGTATAATGCGGCGGCGCACAGTGTTATGCGGTTCGGCTGCCATGTTACAAAACGGGAGAAAACGATGGATAATGACGCGAAAATCAATATAGCACGCTTTATCGAACGCCTGGACGGATGCTTCAACAAAAACGATATGAAAGCGGCGCGGGAGTGTATTGAATATTGGGAAGCTGAGGCAAGGCGGCTGGGCGATGACAGTGGGCTGCTGACGGTATTAAACGAAGCGGTTGGCTTTTACCGGCGTTCCCGGAAGAAAAGCAAAGCGCTGCGGGCTATGGAGGAAAGCCTTTCTCTGGTTGAAAAGCTTGGCCTGACCCAAAGTCTTACCGGCGCAACAATTTATATTAACGCAGCAACTACGCTGTCTTTTTTCAGCCGGGAAGAAGAGGGGCTGCGCTTATATGATAAAGCCGCCGTCTGCTATTTAGGCAATAATATGACAGAAACATATGAATATGCCGCATTGCTGAACAACAAGGCCGCTGCCCTCCATGGGTTGAAGCGTTACGATGAAGCAGAAGAAAACTGGAAGGACGCGATCGGGATTTTGAAAAAGGTGGGCTTCCATGATGGCGAGATTGCGATTTCCTTGGTCATGCTTGCCCATTTGACTTTTGACCGGGATAACACGGCATACAGTCAGGTCGAGGCACTGCTGGATGAAGCCTGGGAGTATCTCAATTCAGACAATCAGGCAAAGGACGGAAACTATGCTTATGTGCTTCGCAAATGTGCGCCGTCGTTTGCATATTTCCAGCGGCCCATGGAAGCACAGGCCCTGCGGGACGTCGCCCGGGAGGTAAACGAAGGATACAGATAAGCCATACCCCCTCTGAATATGTGCGAAGCGGATATTGCCGAGCAGGGGATTCGCTTGCATTCTCTTTTCGCAAGGGCGAAAAGAGAATAATAGATATTCACCAAGACGAGCTGGATGAAGCGCCAACAGGATTTGAAAAAATCTTGATGGATGCAACGCATTTGGATTTCAAAGATAATTCTTTTGACCATAACACATTTTCACTACCTACGGCATTGTAAAAAAGGATACACAAGATAAACTTAGCATCACAGAAATATGCTTGGAAGCGGGCTTGATACTTGTTTGCCAAAACAGCAGCAAATATGGCTTTCATCTGCGCTTCAAAAAAGACCGATAAATCCCAATTTGTCGAACAGAGTAGTCACACAACTTTTGGTCGTTTTTACCCCAACTGATACACCGTTTGGTCGCTCTTTGGCAAAAAAGCACGCTATTGCGTGCTTTTTTGAATTGTTTTGATAATAATGATACGGTTTCATAGGGTTTCAAAATGTTTCGCTTGAAAATGAAACCATATCCTCAAAAAGCCTTATGCTACAAGGATTTTTGGATATTGAAAAAGCACGATGGTTTCGTATCAAAACCATCGTGCTAATATGGAAAAGGCAGGCCATTTTAATACAATTCTACACGTGGGGTGCACCGGCTGAAAAGTGGGGTGCACTTCTTGCTTTCTGGGGTGCATTTGACAAGGCAGAAAAAATATTATGTCAACCGAACTGACTGTAAAATTTTCTCGGTTTTCCAGTCAACTGGACGTAGACCACCGTGGTAGAAAGTGCTAAAACAGCCCAGAATCTGAGCTGGCCTGCTCACATCTGAATTGACTTAGAAGTCTCTGCAGCACTTGAACATTAAGATATTGCTCTTTGTAATGGTTCTGCCCCTCAATATTGGGAATATACGGAATATGAATATCCAGTTTTTATTCGGCACCTATTGTATAATGCGGATTGTGGCATTTATGCGGTGTTGCCTTAAAACTTTACAAAGCCGGTGGTGCTGCCCAGAGGGTAGCCCAAGATCCAGCCGCAGCGGCCGCAGTTGGGGCACTTTACACCCTCGTCCCGCAGCTTCTGCACCCGCATCTCCGCCCGCATCAGGTACATGTTGGTCTTATCCACATAATTGCAGCCGGGGCAGAAGCACAGGTAGTTGGCAAAGCTGTCGTAGATATCGTTTGCCCGGTCCGCCTTTTCCTTTGCCGTCAGCGCCCGGGGCGTGACCTTTGGATTTTTCAGCATGGCAAACCTCCTCAGATGATCCGCTGGGGCTGCTGCCTGTCAAAATACCGATCCATAAAGGGCAGCACCACAGAGCGCATCAGCTTCATGTCCAGATTGAAATAATACACCGCGAAAAGCCCGGACAGCAGGGCAAAAAGCAGGCCCAGAAGCTTCAAAACCTTTTTCATCTTCATTCCTCCTTACCAGCCCATGGAGTCGTCGAAATCCACCAATGTGGGGTCCAGCGGCTCCTCGTGCAGAACATCGGTCATATACTGGTTCACGGCCCTTCTGGCCTCCGCCGGCGGGACGATGCGGGGATCCATCAGGGAGTGGGGCATCCAGATGATGTGGAAACGGTCCCGGTATTTGTTGAATTCCTCCTCCAGCAGGCCCTGGGCCCCGGCCATGCCCTTGCAGCCGATATCATCGTACATGATGATGGTATCGCAGTTGAACTTCTCCGCCGTCTCGAACATCTGCAGGATATGCCGGTTGCCGCCCACGGTGTGGGTGCGCATGGGGGTGTGGGAGTACCAGTCGGCCAGATCCTCCATCATGATCTCCTCGTCCTCGGTGTCGATGATGTTGTGCCCGGTGAGGGAGTCCATGTTGATCACGCACAGAATACCCCAGCAGTTATACAGCCAGCTGACGCCCTGGATGTAATAGGTGGAGCCGCAGCTCCAGGCCAAGGCACGGTGCCGGGTCTTGGGGAAGGGCTTGATGTCCTTCTCCACGCATTCATAGAACATTTTCAGCAGCTTGGGAGAGGTTTTGGCAAAATATTTGGTGCCGCCCTGCTGGTAGAAGTAAATGCGGAAAAGGCCCTGCAGCACCGGGTTCAGGCAGCCGTTGTCGGTTCGGGCATAGATGTCCCAGCGCTCCAGCTCCTCCCGGTTCACTTTGTTGGTGGCGCGCAGATGCTCCCGGAAGGCCTCCCAGTCAAAGGGGCGGCCGAACTGTCGCTCCATAAACTCAATGGCCTCGTACAGCTCGTGAACCCCCAGCTCCTTGGTGGTAGGGTCGTCGTACATCAGGGGCGTGGTCAGCGGATGCACCGCTTTTTTGCCGTTTGCGGACAGCTCCCGGTACATGGCGTTGTTGTCCATCATGTTGGCGTCGCAGGGGTTGTTGGTGGTCATCCAGAAATTGCCGATGTCCGGGTATTCCCCCACCACGGCCACGCCGGTCTCCACCAGGGGCAGAGTACACATGTCGCCGGGGATGCCGCAGCTCACCGACTGGTCCACATAGTAGGAGCCCAGCTCCTTGCGGATCAGGGGCAGCATGAAGGCCGCGTGCTGCTGCATGTTGATGGCATAGGTGCCGGGAAAGCCGAAGATCAGGTGCTTGGGCAGGGTATAGTCAAAGGCCACGGTCTTTTCCGTCCACTCGGTCTCACCCAGCTTCCGGTCGGCCCGGAGAGAGTTCCACAGGGTCTCCACCGAGTCGCTGATCATGCAGTCCGCCGCGGTCAGGTCGCAGCGCAGGGCCATGCCCCGGTCCCCTTCGATCCAGCGATCGATCATGGCCGGCGCGATGAGATAGGCGCTGAGCCAGCGGTAACGGAAAAAGGCCTTCACAATGCGCACCGGGTCCCGGGCCACAAGGCCACCCATCTTCACCCAGGTCACAAGCCAGCGGTAAAAGGCGTAGGAGGTGTCCTTCACGCCCCGCCACTCCCGGCGGGCAAAGATATTGGTGCCCTCAATGTAGCGCTGGCCGATGTAATGACAATCCTCGTCGCCCTTCAGGAAATGCTTGAGGGAGCCATACTGCTCCTTGATGCTTACTTTTCTTTTCCACATAACAGGCACTCCCCTTTCTCACTTTCCCGCCTGGATGCGCTTGATCTCCAGGGACTCCACAAAGGCCTGGAAACGGGTGCGCAGCTGCCCGGCAGCGGCGATGGTGTAATCCCGCTCGATCTGGCAGACGGGCAGCGTGTCCGGCAGGGAGAAGCCCTCCTGCATCCACATGGACGCCTGGGCCCGCTCATAGCCCCAGTATTCGCAGAACTTCATATTCTGCAAAATGACGCCCTCCGCGCCGTAGGCTTTGGCCAGGTCGAAGAGGAACTGCTTGCGCCCCACGATGGCCTCCGGCCCCATGGTGCGAGGACACTGGTTATGGTACAGATAACTGTCGGCAATGGACTGGAGGATGTCCTTGCCCTCCTCCAGAACGATCTCCTCCCGGCCGGGGATGGAGCCGAAGCAGTACCGGTCTGCCACGACGAAAGCACCGCAGCTCTCCAGCAGCCGGGTAAACTCCGGGTCGTCGATCTCGGACCCGGCCACCATGACTCTGGCCCGGTAGAAGGGTTTTGGATCCGGCTCACGCTGAAGCAGCTCCTCCAGGGTCTCCCGCAGGTAGGGCAGAATCAGCTCCTTGGGGCAGGTCAGACTCACCAGTTGGATCACATGGAACTCATAGCCGGTGATGGGCGGGTTTTCCTGTTTTCTCAGCTGGCCGATCCGGCTGATGATCCGGCAGACCTCGTTGTGCCGCTCTACCGCCGCTCTCAGCTTCTCCTGGCTGAAATCCACGCCGTAGACGCGGCTCAGGGGCTCGATGATCTTCTTTTCGATCTGCCGCCGGAAGTAACCCGCGTGCCAGTCGGACTTTTTCAGGGGCATGTCAATGCAGCTGACGAAAAACCTCTCCTTGGGGATGAGCTTGCAATATTCGAAATACTGCTCGGTGCGGTTCATGGTGGTGCAGCACTCCTGGCCCAGCAGCGCGTCGATAAAATTATAACCGCCCTCAAAGGCCCGCTCCAGAATACTCTTGGAATAGGGACAGGAGCGGTTGGTCATGTAATAGGTGGCAAGGTCGGGACTGGTGCAGCGCGGAGCCCTGAGCCGGATGCCAAAGCAGCCCTCCACATCCAGCAGGACTTCCGGGATATAAGAGCAGTTGTAGGCCAGGGCCAGCTTGCCCTGGGCGCAGGCTTGCTGAACAAGGGCGTTGTTGGCATCCTGCAGAAGGTCCTCAAAAAAGATAAGGTGCTTTAGGTCTCTCAATGCTTGATCCCCCCTATTTGTTTAATCTGTAATAATAATATGCCGTGTCTCATTTTCAAGTCAAGCTTTTTCCACCCCACTGGGCAATATCTCCTTATTGGCCGAAAATAATGCTCAGTTTTTGTGCGTTTTTCCCCATGGGCCGCCATTTTATTGACATCCGTTATACCTTACATTTTATGGTTTCTTTTGTGAGTTTTTGATAAATGTTCCCATTTTTGCTCCGGTATGCTTTTTGTGTTTTCGTTAATGTGTCTAAACAATGTGGTTGGTTTTTCCCTGGGGCTGTCGTGTTTCCACCCTACAGTTTACATATACTGGGATATTTTGCGGCCCGCAGTCTAAAATGTACAAACACAAAGGCAAATAAACTAAAGGGAGAATCACTTTATGGAAAAAATCATACGGCTTACCCCCCTGCTTGCGCTGATCGCCCTGCTGTTCGCCGCCTATAAGGCGCACTATGTGTCCTGGGCCGCGCCGGGGAACGCCAGGATGCAGGAGATTGCCTCCGCCATTGCCGAGGGAGCCAACGCCTTTCTGATTCAGTTTTACAGCGGCAATCGTCCTCACAGATGTACGTTACGAGTTCACGACTTTGTCAGGTTTCCGAGGTATCCTATGATATTGTCATTTATCTCGCCTGTCAGGGCGCGGTTATAGTTGCAGGTGAAGGTTCCCGAAATGAGAATCATCATTAGACACAGGCGCATAACGAAGTTTTTATGAAGGATACGGTGCAGTCCCCGAAAAAAGGAGGGACTGCACCGTGTTCTGCTTTACGCCGAAAACTTGAATTGCCGTGGACTTCAATGCAATGATGGGCTCGGGCTTTCCGTTTGCCTATAGCTCAGCCAGCTCAG
The DNA here is from genome assembly GCA_022787565.1 of Clostridiales bacterium. Classification (GTDB taxonomy): domain Bacteria; phylum Bacillota; class Clostridia; order Oscillospirales; family Oscillospiraceae; genus Limivicinus. The sequence goes on from JALFVN010000006.1 coordinate 18,412, forward strand.
CTTCGCTCATGCGGTATTCGGGCGCAACATTATACACAGCCTCCTCTCTGCGGCGGACGACTTGCCGCAGAGGGAATGCTCCATTTTTCTTGCACCACTCGTATGTTGAATAATACGCAATATCCACACCTATCGGCGCAATCGTTTCCGCAGGCTCCGGGCTGAGTATGACGCCCGATTTTTGGCAGTTTGCCGTCAAGCGGATCATCCACTCATCGACCTTGTGGGTCGCATCGAGGATGTCCAGCTCCTGCATAAGCTCCAGACGGAGCAATGCACCCGTCAGCTCCGGCCCGAATTCGATAGCAACCGTCAGGTATCGGTTGCACAGTATCCACATCCGCTCAAAGTCGTTTGACGCCGAGATAAAGTCCTCAAAAAAATCCTCCCTGTCCAGACGGGCATCCGAGAGTATCTTGTTGATTATCTCTTTTTTCCCGGCAAAGCTGAGGTAAAAGGTCGAGCGGGCAATGTCCGCCTCTTTACAAATGTCGTTGACGGTAGTTTTTTCATAGCCAAGCTTTCTGAACAGCTTTACTGCCGCCGAGACTATCCGATGCTGCTGTCTTGTAATATCCTCTGCCATGAGTTTTGCCCTCCGTACAGTGCGTCCATGAATTTCGGACATTATATATGATAATGTAGTTTCTGTCAAACTGTTTCAAAACTATGTAGGCAAATACAAAGCGTGTTTTTTATGAGTAATTTAGAATCTGCCTGCCGTGAATTGAACGAAAGGGCGTCGTTTAGTATCATGGTATTGTAAGTTATTAATTAAACCAACTCGGTTTTGGGCGGAGGAAAAGCAATCTGTTGATGTCAAGTAATACATGAAGGGAGAAAATATGGGAGTTTGCAAGAATACTCACCACCAAGAAGTGGGGCGTGCATCAGGATCTGGGCCTGTTCTTCGGCAGACACAATACCATGAACAGCTATCTGTGCATCATCCTCACCATCATCTGCGGCATGGCGCTCGTCAAGGGCGGCAGCGTTGTGCCGGAATGCGTCATTGAACGAGGCTCCTTCTGCGATGAAAACGACCCGAAGACCTGGCGTACTCCGGTCACCAACCGCTTCCCCGTTCTGAATGTTTTTCCTGTCGGCATTATTCCCGACGAGATCCTCGGCAAAAATCCCGACAGGATACGCATAATGTTTACATCCTTCGGCAACCCCCTGCGCAGCTATCCGGACAGCAACAAGATGAAGGAGGCACTCAGCTCGCTTGAGCTTCTTGTCGCCATCGACTGCACCGAGACCGAGGTCACGCAGATTGCCGACTATGTTCTGCCCGGCAGAACGACCTACGAGGGAAACGGCGACTTTAACGCATTCACCCTCAATTATCCCGAGATCGTTTTCCAGTCACGCAAGCAGGTCATCAGACCCGAGGGCGAGCCACGCGAGGACGTTCAGATCTTCGCGGAGCTGACGGAGGCGATAGGGCTTATCCCCAGGCTTCCGCAGTGGCTGTACAAAGCGGCCGAGGACGCCGTTCTTACCGGCGACCGCATGACGTATTTCGTAAAGCTTCTCGGCTGGACCGCGGCCGGTCACCTTAAATACTTTGACCAGCTCGCGACCGTTATCGCGCTCACGCTCGGTAAGGCGTACGGCTCTGCCGGAAGGGCGATCACATGGGCGGGCCTGCTCACGAGCCCCATCTGCGGAAAAAGCGTCGTCACCGTCGAAACAAACAAAAAGAAACACCCCATTTTGTCCAAAATCCCCATGTTCAAGGACTGGTGTCAGATGGACGCGGCGTTTGAGCTTGTCGATAATCATCCCGAGGGCGCGATCATCGGCATGAACGACCCGGAAAATATGCTCAAAAACCACATCCGCACCAAGGACGGCAAGTTCCACACCTGGTGCAGGGAGATCGACGAATACATGAAGCGCATCACCCCCGAGGCCGAGGAAGAAGCCCTCAAGCTTCAGGGCGGCTGCAACATGATACTCTCCGCCGGCCGCCACTCCGACGACGGCATGAACGCGAGCATGCGAAATCCCGCGACCTATAAGTTCCGTCAGCCCTACACCCTTGCAATGAACCCCGAGGACGCAAAAGAGCTGGGCTTTGAAAACGGACAGATGGTCAGCGTCACCACAAAGGCCGGCCGTCTTGAGATCCCTGTTGAGTACACCTGGCAGACAAGCCGCGGCTACTGCATGATCCCTCACCATTTCGGATATACCTTCGAGGGCAAAAAGGTCGGCGAGCACTGCAATGTTCTCACCAGCCACGAGGATCTTGAGGAGCTGACCGGCAACCCTGTATGGCGCTACACGCCGTGTCGGGTCGAGGCGATTTAAGGAGGTGCTGACATGGCAAATGTGAAGATAATAATAAACGGCAAAAGCGTGACCGTTCCCGAGGGAACGACGATACTTGAGGCCGCAAGAAAAAAGGGCATTTACATCCCGACGCTGTGTGCCTACGAGGGGCTCAAGCCCAAGGCCGCGTGCAGGCTGTGTATGGTCAGCGTCAAGGGCGAGGATAAGGAAAAGCTCGCCTGCTCCGTCAAGGCCGCAGACGGCATGGTCATCACCACCGATTCCGACGAGCTTTTCGCAAAGCGCAAGGCGATAGTCGAGGAAATGTTCCGCCAGCACACCGTCGACTGCCACCACTGCATGCGCATCGGCTCGACGCTGGCAAAGGATTTTGACCCCAGGTTCTGCAAGGACTGTTACTTCTGCGACTGCGTTAAGGACGGCTTCTGCGAGCTTCAGCAAAAGGCTCTGGAGTTCGGCGTCGATGTGCTGCCCTTCGAGCCTCACGAGCACGATTTCGGCGTGGACGCCTCCACCGGCAGCGTTATCCGCAACATGGACAAGTGCATCAAGTGCCGCCGCTGCGCAGATATCTGCAAGGCGCAGGGCGTCGGCATACTCGGCACGCTCAAAACGGAAAAGGGTCAGACCGTGGGTGCGAAAAACGGCATGAAGGCCGACGGCTGCATCCGCTGCGGCAGGTGCGTCGAGGTTTGCCCGACGGGCGCGCTGTATATGCAGGAGCACAAGGACGAGGTCGTGTATTTTGCCCATCAGTATGGCACGGAGACCGCGGCCATGGTGTGCTCATGCGTTATTGACGAGCTTGAGAAGCTGTTCGGAGAGAAATTTGAATACGGTCAGCTCTTAGCTGCCGTCAAGAAGCTCGGCGTAGACCATGTGTACTCCCCGGCATACGCCCGCGCGCAGTCGATGGCTCAGGCGGCCGGACTGCTGGACAAGAATCTTGGCAAAAAGCCTGTCATCCTGACGGATAATTACGCGGCAAAGAACTTCCTGCGCTCGCATTTCCCGGAGCTTGAGGAAAACTTTGCTTTCTATGACTCAAGGGAAAAGTGCTTCGGCGACTATATGCACGAGCATCATCCCGGCGCGAAGCTCATCTCTGTGAGCGACAATAATTCCGCCGGCGCCGAGGCGGCCGAGACCGGCTGCGTTGACTATTTCATCAACGCCCGCGAGCTGTACCGCATCATGATGCGCACGGGCGGCAGGCCCGCGGTAAAGCGCCCGATCGAGGTCGGGGAAATTGCTGAATTTGAAAAGTGCGAGCGCTACGCCGAACTTTTTGCGGCCGGCGGCTGGTATGTCGATAAGCCCGCCGAGGAGCTTGTATTTACCGAAAACGGCAAGCAGTACAAAGCGCTTATCTGCCATAACCTCGGGCAGGTCAAGGCTGCCGTCGGCAAGCTTGACAAATACGACGTCATCAAAATAACCGCGTAAATCAAAACAAAAAAAGCTCCGAGTCTTGCAGCCTAAAACGAAAGTCATGGCTGTAAGACCGGGGTGCAGCCGGAAACGTCTGCGCCTTCCGTTTTTGAAAAGGAGTAAAATATGAACAAAGACAAGCTAAAGCGCCTTATTGTCATGGCGCTGTGCTGCGACCTTGGGCTGTTTTCAAAACGGCTCATTGCGCCCGCAGCAAATGTCCTTACGGACGCTCTTCACATACCCGGAGGAATAGGCACGGCCTTTTCCCTCATGTTTTTGATCGTGGCAGTCGGGCTTATGCCAAAGTTCTGGTGCGGCACGATCATGGGTGCGGTGCAGAGCGCTATCGCTCTTTCTTTGGGAATGGTGGGCAGCATGGGAGCTCTGTCCCCGATAGGCTACATTGTCCCCGGATTTGTCATCGACTGCGTCATGTGGGCAGCGAGAAAGCTCGATGTGAAAACACAATACGCTTTCGTGCTTGCGAATATACTCTCGGCAGCGGCTGCGAGCATCACCGCAAACTTTATCGTATTTCGTTTGAGCGGAGTTGTGCTGCTGCTGTATGTCTCGGTCGCACTGACAAGCGGTGCAATATGTGGTGTTCTGGGAAGCGAGCTGCTCGGACGGCTGCAAAAAGTCAAACCAATTGAAAAAAGAAAGGACGAAAAACATGAAAAAGAGCTCAAAAATTATAATTGTGATCATTGCGGTGCTCCTTGCACTGACGGCGGTGCTGGCGATTGTACACTTCAGTTCCAGAGAACAAATACCTGAAGGCGCACTTTTGGTAAGCTGCGGCGACGAGAAAGAATATGTCGATCTCAAATCGCTCGACACTGTGCCGGTGCAGGGCACCGTGGTCAATGGCAAGGGTGAGGAAAGCGAGATCGACATGCAGGGCGTGTCGCTTGCCGATGTCATAGAGAAAGCCGGCTTTGACCCCGATAACGCAGCGGCGGTAAAGGTGACGGCAGACGATGAGTTTTCCGCAGAGCTTACGGGCGGCGAGGTGAACGAAGCCGGTAAGGCATATCTGGTCTGCGAGGACGACGGCAGTATGCGGCTCTTCGTTTTCGGCGACAGCAACGCAAAGCGCAATGTACGCAATGTGGTGAGCGTTGATATAACGGTTAAATGAAGATCCTTCGGAAATTCACAAGTAAGCGCAATGATGTATTCCTTGCAGAGGATGAAAACGGGCGCTTTGTCATAAAGCGGTATGCCGGGGCAGAAGACGCGGAAACGGAAAAAGCGGTCTACGATCGCTTGCAGGGCAGTGAGGTGCGTACTCCCAGACTTCTGTCCTCCGATAAGTGCGAGCTGAAGCTTTCTTATGTTGAGGGCGTCACCTTCACCGAGCTACTTGAGCGGCAGGAGCGCGCAGGAAACCCCGATTTTGAGCCGTGGGAGAAGCTTGTCAATTGGCTTTGCTGTTTTTACGGGAGCACGGGACTCATTATGGGAGACTGCAATCTCCGTAATTTCATTCTGGATGCGCAGGGCAGGGTCTGCGGGATAGACTTTGAGCAGTGCCGCGAGGGCAGCCTCGCGTCAATGGCGGGCGCTGTCTGCGCTTTCGTCGAGCTTTATGACCCGCAGGAAACGCCGATGAAAATGTCCGTTTCGCACTTCCTGCAAGAGGTTTTTTCCGAAAATGCGGGCATATCCGCACAAAAGCTTGCGGAGGAAACGGAGCGCCGGCGCAGGATGCTTGCCGAAAGACGGGAACACAAAATGCTTGACGCCGCCTTTTCCGCAGTCATTCTCGCGGGCGGCAAAAGCTCCCGCATGGGCTCGTGCAAGGCGGAGCTGCCGTGGGCCGGAAAAACGCTCCTTGAGCATCAGATCGACAAGATCAAAGCTATCGGAATTCGTGACATCATCGTCTCGGGCTATTCAGAGCCTGTTGCAGGCACAAGATATGTCCCCGATGTGTATCCCGGAAAAGGTCCTCTCGGCGGCATTCACGCAGGTCTCAATGCGGCGCAGAGAGGAGCGGTTTTCGTCATAAGCGTGGACGCCCCGCTGTTTTCAACCGGGGATATAAAAACACTGCTCACCGCGCACCTTGCCGGAAGCAGTCCGATCACGGTAGCTGAACATAACGGGACGCTTGAGCCGCTCATCGGAGTATACAGCCGCAGCCTGTCCGGCGCAGCCGAGAGCATTCTGCAAAGCGAAAACACCTCCGTTAAACGCTTGTTTGACATGGTCGGATCTGCTGTCTGTGAATTTACCGATGAAAACTCAGTTCGCAATTGCAACACGCCGACGGAATATGAAAAACTGCGCTTAGCGGCGGAGCTTTGCCCAAAACAGATCACTGCAGAATGAGAAACCATCGTAAAACGGGCGCAGAAAAATATAGGCTTAAAATCCAACGGGAGAAATCGATAATGATCGAATGTGCGGATAAGGAGTAATGCCAGCCGCCATGCTTTCATATATGAAGCGCAAAAAAATGCCGAGAAAAGTCTTTCATAGACTAATCTCGGCATTTTCTTTGCCCTTGCTGTGTCCTGATAACCTGGTTTGTTTATGGCTCGGACAAAATATTAGCACTGCTACAGCAAGAGGGTGTTCACACTTCAAAGCAAATGGTCCGCTTAATAATGAAGGAATGAGTTGCTTTCGCCACTTTCATTGATGCTTGTACGAAGAGCAGATGCCCTTGGTATCGAGCACGATGAAAAGTATCGAAATATCAATGGCCTTGCCATGCAGTTTGACCGAATTAAGTATATGGATACTAATTTGTCGAAAGCCGGGCCTTCATGTCGCGGTAACGCTCAATCTCCTCGTCCTTAAGCTTGAGGAGCCGGTCACGATCCGCCACGAACTCTGCCTCACGGCGGGCATACTCGCTCTCCATAGTAGCGAGTTGCCCCTGGAGTTCAGCAAGAGCCTTGTCCTTCTGCGCCTCCGCGAGTTGGACGGCCGCCTGTTTATCGGCAACCGCTGCTTGCCTCTGGACCTCCAGTTGTGCCTGGAGACCGATAATCCCTGGCTCTTTTTGAGCAAGCTCTAGCTGCTTCCCCTATCTAACGCAGAAAAATATAGATAGATTCGATCCGGCACTATTAATCTGCTGTTTGCAGACTACAATCAGGGGGAGATAGAAAATATTACCAATGAACAGATACGACTAATATATCAAAGGGTTTCTTAACTTGCTAAAATTCAGCCCCAAGATATTGCAATCTGTGAGAAATTAGGAAAATCTTAATGTTTTCTCATAAAATAATAAGGATGTGCTGTGTTTGACTTTGATAATATAATACTATATACTCTTTGAAGGGAGAGTGACTTCATGTCTAATAAGATATTAGTAGTCGATGACGAAACAGAAATTGCGGATTTAATAGAAGTCTATTTGAAAAACGAAAACTACACTGTATTCAAATTTTATACGGCCCAAGAAGCCCTTAACTGCATTGAAACAACCCCCATTGATCTTGCAATTTTGGATGTTATGCTTCCTGACATAGATGGATTCACTCTATGCAAGAAAATCAGGGAACATCATACCTACCCCATCATCATGCTGACAGCCAAAGATGCTGAGACTGATAAAATTACCGGCCTTACTCTTGGAGCGGATGATTACATTACAAAGCCGTTTCGCCCTCTGGAGATGATTGCACGGGTAAAGTCTCAGCTTCGCCGGTATCAAAAGTACAATCCTGCTCATTCTGATACCGGTGAAACCTCGTCTGCCGCATCAGAAGATAATCTTGTTTGCGGTTCCTTGACAATGAATATCAAGGCACATACCTGCTTTTTGGGGGAAACGCCCTTGGTGCTGACACCTACGGAGTTTTCGATCCTGCGTATTCTTCTGGAAAATACCGGGAATGTAGTCAGCTCAGAAGATTTGTTTCACAAAATCTGGCAGGACGAGTATTACAGCAAATCCAACAACACCATCACCGTTCATATCCGTCACCTGCGGGAGAAATTGGGAGATAGCATGGACAAGCCAAAATTCATTAAGACGATATGGGGGGTAGGATATAAAATTGAAAGTTGATAAAAAAGACGAGTACTTTGCTTTTCAATCCAAACTCATTCGACGAGTTTGCATGAATGTCATTACCTCTATCGTTGTGGTGGTGGGGCTGTATCTTTTCATCTGGAAACAGCGAATTGGCGATCTGATTGTATGGATTCTGGAAACCGTATTCGACATGAAGCATGAAGCAGCATTTTATTATTACAGTGACCATTTTCGAGGTAATAAAGAAATTTTTTTCGCTGTGGCCGTTCTTCTAATATTTACAGTCCTCATGGTACGAATTTTCCGGTGGGTTACCGGCTATTTCAGAGAGGTCAATCAAGGGATAGAGTCATTGCTGGCAGACGATGAAAAGCAAATCCAGTTGTCACCGGAAATGCTGCCATTTGAGCGGAAGCTAAACTCTGTAAAACAAACTTTAGCAGAACGAAAAATGGAAACCGCTTTGGCTGAACAGCGGAAAGACGAATTGGTTATGTACCTGGCCCATGATATTCGGACCCCACTCACATCTGTAATTGGATACCTCAATCTGTTGGAGGAAGATCCAAATATGCCCCCTGAGCAGAGGGCTGCGCGGGTTCATATCGCGTTGGAAAAAGCCTACCGACTGGAGACGATGGTAAATGAATTTTTTGAGATCACAAAATATAAATCTCAGAAAATCACCTTGTCCAAGGAAACCATCGACCTTTATTATATGCTGGTCCAACTATCGGATGAATTGTCTCCTGTTTTGGCTCCCAGGGGAAACACCGTTACCCTGCATCTTGACGAGAACTTGACCATCGAAGCCGATCCGGAAAAGCTGGCACGGGTATTCAACAACATTCTGAAAAATGCCGCATCGTATAGCTTTCCACATACCGAGATTGTGATCTCCGCAGAAAAATTGGAACATGAAGTCATCATTCGGTTTCAGAACAGCGGCGAAGATATTCCAAATGAGGCATTGGCGTCTCTTTTCGATAAATTCTACCGGGTAGATCAGTCTCGTTCCTCTGATACAGGCGGCACAGGGCTTGGATTAGCCATAGCAAAGGAGATCGTCACGATGCATGGCGGGGCAATCAGCGCATCCAGCAAAAATCATGTGGTTACATTTACAGTCTCTTTGCCGTTGTCAAATTAGCAATGGAATCGACCTTCACCGCAATACGCCCGGCATTCCCCAAGGAATTGACGCGGCGGTGGCGGAAGGCTGGCTGGATTTGAAAGTCAAAAACAACACCGCATACACATTTCAAATCCAGATTTCTGTTGACAAATATCATATGAGAGGGAAAGTGTTGTCCAATGCAAAGCTGCGGATCGCCGCTGGAGAGAACATAAGTAAAATCTCCCCCTTACATTAGGATTTTCTTATGAAATAAACAACTTCATATTAAAGTTCCAAGAGCCGCTGTTCAGTACAATAAATGCTGACAGGGGCGCTTTTGTTCCCCTTCAGAAAGGAGGCTTTATATGATGGAAGAAAAAATGCTGCCTGTTCCCAATGAAGGCCATCGCCGGAGGCAAAAGCAGCGGCGGAGGCGCTTTCCTTGGGGAAGTATTGCCACGGTCATTCTGGTCGTAGCTGTTTGTGTATATGCGTTCACATTGTTTGGAGATACAGAATCGCCTGAAAATTCCCAGGTAAACGACACCACAACGCAGGGGCCTGATGATGTGCAAGTTGGCCTTTTGGATGAAAGCTCACCCCAAAACACGCAGACAGCAAATGATGACACCGACTGGAACTTGGTGTTGGTAAACTATGCAAACGCGATCCCCGAAAACTACGAGCCAAAACTGGTAGAGGTGCCCAGCGGTGAGAAAGTAGATGAACGCATCTATGATCCTCTCATGGAGATGTTGGAAGCAGCAAAGGAAGGAAATTGGGATCAACTGCCTATGGTCGTATCCGGTTACCGCACGCAGAAAAAGCAGCAGCAGCTCTATGACGACAAAGTGGCTGGATACCGCAAAGAGGGAAATTCCCAGAGCGAAGCGGAGGAACTGGCAAAGCAATGGGTATCTGTTCCCGGATACAGTGAACATCAAATTGGTTTAGCCGTGGACATCAACGGAGCCACCTATGATCTTTATTTCTGGCTGCAAGAAAACAGCTACAAATACGGTTTTATCTTCCGTTACCCTGGAGATAAAACCGACATCACGGGCGTTCCCGAGGAAGTATGGCATTATCGGTATGTTGGCGTTGAGGCCGCCACAGAGATGTACGAAAAAGGGCTGTGCTTGGAGGAATATTTGGCAGAAAGGCAGGCAGAGCAATGAAAAGATTGAAAATCGCTGTTTTGTTTGGCGGCTGTTCCCCGGAGTATAGGGTCATGTATAATGAGTTGAGTAGCGAAGAAAAAGAGGAGTGCCTCAAAATACTGCAAAAACTAACTGAACGATTACCAGAATTATGCAAACCAAGCGAACGATTGCCCGGCAAAGTGAACGATTACTCGGAGAGCAAGGGCTAGAAAAGGCCGCAGAAAGCAAAAAATCGGTCGCCCGAAATGACGAGCGACCGGGAGCAAATTGAATTTTCAAGCGAAAAATGCGAGGAAATAGCTGGATTTCGGCTATTTCTTCGCATTTCTGGGCAAAAAGTTTAGATAAGGTATAATAAATTGCGCAAATTTAGATAGCAAAAAAGAGAGACATAGTTTGCAGACTCTGGTAGAATGAAGTCACCACACAGCATTCTGAAAGGAGAAAGCAAACTATGTCCGAGAAGATTGTACAGCTAAACGAGGAAGTAATCAAGGGGCAACTGAAAGAATTGGTTCGCGGCAGCGTGGAAGAAACGCTGAATGAGCTGCTGGAGCAGGAGGCCGAGCAGTTGACCCAGGCTGCCCGCTATGAGTGCAGCGAGGCCCGTCGGGGCTGCCGCAGCGGCCACTACGACCGGAATCTCACCACCACATCAGGAAACGTCACACTTCATGTACCGCGCCTTAAAGGTGTTCCCTTTGAGACAGCCATCATTGAGCGGTATCGCCGCCGGGAGAGCAGTGTAGAGGAAGCGCTCATTGAGATGTACCTTGCCGGTGTTTCTGTGCGTCGTGTGGAGGACATCACCGAAGCTCTGTGGGGTACCAAGGTGTCTCCCTCCACCATTAGCGAGCTTAACAAAAAGGCCTATGTTCACATAGAGGATTGGCGCAACCGACCCTTACAGGGCGGCAAATATCCGTATGTTTACGTGGATGGTATTTATCTGCGCCGAAACTGGGGCGGAGAGTATGAAAATATGGCCATTCTGGTAGCAATCGCAGTAAATGAGGACGGCTACCGGGAGGTCCTAGGTGCTGCCGAGGGTATGAAAGAAGACAAGGCCAGTTGGGTCAGCTTCTTCCAGTGGCTCAAGGGCCGCGGCCTGGACGGCGTGAAACTCATGGTCGGAGATAAGTGCCTGGGTATGCTGGAAGCTGTGGGAGAAGTATTCCCTGATGCAAAATACCAGCGCTGCACCGTTCATTTCTACCGGAATGTGTTTTCTGTCGTTCCTCGCTCCAAGGTAAAGCTGGTAGCCAAGATG
>JALFVN010000010.1 GCA_022787565.1 Clostridiales bacterium
AAAGGGCATGCAAGATAGGGAGGCGGCAGGTTTTGAGCGGGCCTTTTCCGCCCATGCTTCATGAAAAATTGCGGAAATACACACAAGTATTCCCGCAATTTTTCATTTTACCTGAACGAAAAAATCCTCGCTCAAAACTGCTTTGCACCTGAAAAAAAGAGCTTTTTCTGTCAGGCGAGGCGAAAAACGCAGAAATACTGGAGTTGTATTTCGAGCATTTTCAACGAAGCATGGCGGGAAAATATCCTTTTTCAGGCTGCCGGATCCCTACCTTGCATGCCCTAAAACAGCCGCGGTGTTTTAAACCTTAATTGATTAAAATTTTTGAATTTTTTCGTTGCATTTGCCTTGCCCGGGGTTTATACTTTTCCTGACGGAAAAGGAGGATAACAGAGATGAAGAACCAGAGAACAAAGGAAATCCTGCGTTTTTTCAAATTTACGCTGTTTTCCGTAAGCGCCGGGCTGGTGGAAATAGCCGTGTTCACCCTGCTCAACGAGCTGAGCGGCTGGAGTTATTGGCCCTGCTATCTGATTGCCCTGGTGGCATCGGTGGTATGGAACTTTACGCTGAACCGGAAATTCACCTTCAAATCCGCTGCCAATGTGCCCGTGGCCATGCTCAAGGTGCTGGCCTATTACGCGGTGTTTACGCCCCTGTCCACCCTGCTGGGACACTGGCTGGCGGATGTGCTGCTGTGGAATGAATATATTGTCACCATACTCAACATGCTGCTGAATTTCTCAACGGAGTTTCTGTACCAGCGCTTCGTGGTTTTCGGCAAGAGTATCGACAGCGCAAAGAAATAAAAAAACAGGCCCCCTGGCATCTCAAAAATGTCAAGGGGCTTCATTTTTACCGCTTACTGCCCGATCCCAACGGCCTCAAGAACGGCAGTGTATTTTTCATAGGCGGCGTCGTCCCAGGGATAGGCGCTGCTTTCATATCCGGCGTCCTGCAGGAGGGAGCTGCCGTCTTTGTGGATCAGCTCCAGGCACATGGTATCCACCAGCTCAAGCTTCATGGCAAACTCCGCCTGGGCGTCGTTGCCCATGGGGGAGAGCCACTCCACGGCGGCGGCGCGGACCTGCTCCGCGTCCAGACCGGTCTGGGCGCACCAGTCCATGAGCATGGCGGCGCTCTGCACTGCCCGCAGGGAGCTGCCTGCCGTGCCTACCTGGGTGTTTTCGTTGATGCTGTCCAGCACCTGAGACAAAGGCGTGGTATCTTCTTCCGCAGGGGCCTCGATAATGATGGTGCTTTCCTCTGCCGGCGCAGGCGTTTCAGGAGCGGGAGAGGACGGAGAGCCTGCAGTTTCCCCACAGGCGCACAGGCTCAGCAGCATGGCTGCAAGAAGCAGCATAAGGGGTATTTTTTTCATCTTTTTTCAGCCTTTCAATTATGGAATAACGGAAAAATCAAACAGTTCCGCGAAAGCCTCCAGATCCTCCCGGCTCTTGTGCAGCTCGCCGTAAACCGCGTCGCCCACACTCACGTCGAAAAGGTTCACCACGACAAAGGAATTTTCCCGTTCTGCCAGGATCAGCTCTTTCCAGCCGCTCTGGGCCAGCGTCAGTACAACGCCGTTTTTTGTGGTGTAAGTCCATTCCTCGTAGTCCTCCGTGTCCCCGATGTTCAGGACGGTGGAGCTGAAGCTGCCCTTCATGCTCCGTTCAAACTGGTAGAGGATAGGGTAGGGCCAGGAGGCGTTGCTGCCGGTAAAGCTGGCCTCCCCTTCAAAATGAAAGGAGCCGTCGTTGTGTACATAACCGGGATAAAGAATGTTTTCATAGCCCTCACCCTGACGGGTACAGACCTGCCCCACACCGGCGGCCTCAAAGAAGCCCTCCTCACTGTCAAAAAACGTCGCGTCTGTGATCAGGGAGAGACCGTATTTTTCACAGATCCGGTCGATCTCGTCGGCCATCTCCTGGGTATAACAGCTGTAATAACGGTATTTTTCGTCAAATTCCGTGGGACTGTTGCCGACAGCGCTCAGGATGCTCCCGTCGCTGTCGTAGGTTTCCAGAAAGCTTTGCCACTCGCATAAAGCCTGAAACTCCGGGCTGTCGGAATAGCCCTGAAGGCTCATAAACTGCGCGTAGTAATCCTGGTCGATGCCGTCATTTACCACAAAGCGGCCGATCACCGTGTCCCGCAGCCCGAACCAGCCGGCAGCGTAGGCTGTGATGCCCAGCGCCAGCAGCAGCGCGATCACCGCGGCAAGGCACAGTGTGCGGCGCAGGAGCCGGGGGTTTGTTTTGCCCCGCCTTACGACGGTCTGCTCCACCGAAACGGCGGAAAGAATATTCTCCAGCATCCGCTCCCTGGCCCCGTCGTCGGGACGGACGCTGTCATAAGCTCTGCGTATTTCGCTTCGGTTCATCAAATTCACCGCCCAACATAGTTTTCAGTAGATTTCTGGCCCGCATGAGCCTGTTTCGGATGGTGGACTGGGAGCAGCTCAGCATGTCTGCGATCTCCGGCGTGGTATAACCCTCGTAGTAGTAGAGATATACCACATCTTTATAGATCACGGGCAGCTTTGTTATTGCCTCCATCACCGTGTCGGGAGGACTGTCCTCCCGGCCCAGGTCTGTGTAATCGTCAATATTTTCCCGCCGTCTCCACCAGTGCCGCAAGGCGTTTTTGCACAGGTTCGAGGCAGTGACGATGAGCCAGGCCTTCTCGTGCTCCGTGGATTGGAAGCAGACGCCGCTGGAGATGAGTTTGATAAAGGTGTCCTGCACCATGTCCTCGGTGTCAGCCCGGTTTTTCATATAGGAATAGCACACCCGGTAGACGGTGTCCACATGCCGCTGATACAGCTCGGTGATCTCTCTGTCCGTACGCTCCAGAGAAACAGCCACTGCCATCACCAACCTTTCACTTCAGATACAAGCCAGCGGGGCAAAATGTCGCAGGCAGGGCAAAAAAATTTTTCGGGCAGCCGCCGGGGCCGCCCGATCAGATTTTACGGGATGAGGGGGAGCAGAAAAAATACTTTCCGCAAAGGGCCGGAACACCTTTCACCTGGGCCGGGCGACGATGACCTGGGGGATGATTTCTTTCAGTTGGGCCAGCATGACGGCAGGCACCTCCCAGTCCGTGACGAGTACATCGATCTCATCCAGTGTGGCGACAGCCTTGATCGAACAGGCGTTCATTTTGGAGCTGTCAACAAGCAGAATTTTCTTTTCCGCATGGGAAAGCATGGCTTTTTTGATGTCGACCAGACTGTATTCCTTGGTAGTTACACCGTGGGTCAGGTCGACGCCGTCCGCGGAGAAGAAAACCAGGTCCGCGTGGTATCCCTCAAGTCGTTTGCAGGCGGGAATGCCGTTGGTAGACATGCTGGGCAGGTCGACATCTCCGCCAAGGAAGTCAATTTTTGTGGAGCCCGGACGCTGAGAGATATACATGGGGATATACAGATTGTTGGTCACAATGGAGATGCTGTCCAGATGGGACAGCTGTTTGGCCAACTCTAGGACAGTAGTGCCACTGTCAAGAAAAAGAAAGCTGCCGGAGGGGATAAGCTCCACCGCAGCTGCTGCAATCGCAAGCTTTTTTGGGCGGTTTGTCGAGTAACGGAAGAAGTATTTGGGGTCAAACGCGGGATCGCAGTTAAGAGAATACAGGTTGCCGATCCCCTTGCTGATCAGACCCTTTTCGGACAGCACGCGCAAATCTCTGCGAATGGTCATCTCAGAAGTGCCGAACCTGGATGAAATATCGCTCAGGGAGGAGTTCTGATTCAGAGCCAGAAAACGAAGCAATTCCTCTCGACGGAAATTGACAGCGTCTAAGGAGTTCTTTGCCATAATACACCTCAGTGCTCATTTTTGTTGTGTTTGATTTTATCACAAAACAATTTCATTTTCAATGACAGAAGGCGAAAAAAGGGCCGGTAGCAAAAATGGTTTGCAATTTATGAAAAAAATAATCATAAAAACAACCTTTTACGTTGACAAAATTCTACATATGATATAATATCACATATAAGAGACGAATACCTTCGCTCAGGAAACGAAAAAACGTCCTTTCGTCCGAAACACAAATAAGGAGGCTCATGTTATGCCCAATGCTGTAACCAACGCGGTCGATTACACCGGGAAAACGGTGGTCATCACCGGTGCCGCCCAGGGCTCCGGTGCAGGTATCGCCAAACGCTTTGCGGAAGCGGGCGCCGACGTTGTTATCACTTATAACAGAAACGATATTGCGGCACAGGAAAAGGTGTCTGAGTTCAGAAAGCTGGGGAGCAAGGCCGCTGCCTACCACTTGAATCAGCTGAATACGGAAACCATTGACACGGTTATCCGTCAGATCTATCAGGACTACGGAAGAATAGACTGTCTGGTGAACAACGCGGGGATATATCCTCATCAGAATGTTCTGGACATGAGCGGGCAGGAGTGGGACGCCATGATGAACAGCAATGCCCGGGGCGCTTTCTTTGTCAGCCAGAGCGCAGCAAAGGTGATGAAGGAGCAGGGCGGCGGCGCCATCATCAACATCTCATCCATCAACGCAACCAACCCCTCCGACACGCTGGTGCACTATGGCGCTTCAAAGGCCGCCGTGGAAATGATTACCCGGGGACTTGCCCATTCTCTGGGAAAGTACGGTATCCGCGTCAACTGCATTGCGCCCGGACTGATCGATGCGCCGGGACTTGACAAAAATGTACCCGGTTGGCGTGAGAGTTACTCCGAACGTGCGCCGCTGGGTCGGATTGCCACGCCGGCAGACATGGGAAATGTATGTATTTTTCTGGGCTCAGAGCTGGCAAGCTTCGTTACGGGGCAGGTCATTTCCGTCGACGGCGGTGTGCTGCTTGCACCCTGTTATGACTGGAATTAATGCCAGACCTTGTTTGAAAAATGCCTGCACGAAATAGTACAACAGAAAAGGAGAGCGGGAAAATGACAGGAGAAGAATTCAGCCAAGAGCTGGAGAGCGAAATAAAAAGTAAGAAAAACCTGAATCCGGACGGCCTGTATGAGCGGTCTGCCCTGATCACCGGCGGAACAAGCGCAATGGGAAAGGGTATTGCCAGAGCTTTGCTGGACAAGGGAGCAAAGGTGTTCCTGGCCGATCTCGACGAGACCAGGTTGGAACAGGTCAAGGCAGAACTTTCAGCGGAGTATGAGGGGAGCCGTATTCGCTACGCCAGGCTGGATCTGCTGGAGGAAGGCTGCGCGGAAGCTGCCTTTGCCGCAGCAGAGGCCGCGTTTGACACCATAGACATTCTGGTGAACAATGCGGGCCTTTGCCGGATCCACGATATCATGGAGCTGACTGACACACAGATCGACGCCACTTTCGGCGTGAATATCAAGGGTGCGCTGCACATGAGCCGTTTGTTCGCGGCCTCTCTGATCCGCAGAAAAAAGCGGGGGAGTATTGTAAATATTGCCTCCAACGCAGCCAAGGTTACCTTTGACGGGCAGTTGGATTATTGCGCGTCCAAGGCTGCGCTGGTGAACATGACACAGTATATGTCCCGGGTCTGGGCTGAGTACGGCATCAATGTGAATGCCGTTTGCCCGGGTGCTGTGGATACAGACATGCTGCGCTACTGCATGGAAGACGCCGTGGCCAAATCCAACGGCCAGCTTACCATCGAGCAGTGCAGAGAAACCTGGGGCGCGGCACAGCTGGGCAGACTGGTTGATCCGGTGGAGATAGGCCGTGTTGTCGCTTTCCTTGCCAGCGAGTCGGCAGTTGTCATTCGCGGCCAGGCAATCAATGTGGATGCGGGTACTACCCCATACTAATAAATAAAAAGGAGAAAAAACAAGATGAAAAAAATCCTCGCACTTTTGTTGGCCATGATGATGGTACTGGCAATGGCCGGCTGCGGCTCGGAGAGCAAGCCGGCAGAGCAGCCTGCCGAGTCGGCAGCGCCGGAAGCAGCGCCCGAAGCGGCTCCGGCAGAAGAGGAAGTCAAGATCTGCCTGATCTCCAACCAGGCCTCCGGCGACCTTGGCCCGGTGGATGCAATGATCGCCGGCGCCGAGCGCGCAGAGAAGGACTTCGGCGTGACTGTCAAGATCATCGAGTCTCTGGATGCAGCCGGTTATGAGGAAGACATCCGCGCCATGGCAAAGGACGGCTATGATCTGATCCTCACCACCTTCCCGCCCATGCAGGAGGTTACCATTGCCGTCGCCAAGGATTACCCGGATGTAATGTTCGGCGCGATTTTCCAGACTTCCAATAAGGAAGGCAGCTATGATAACATCTGGTCCACCGAGTATCTGGGCAGCGAATGCACCTACGCGCTGGGCAGCCTGGCCGCCACCATTACCGAGAGTGGAAAGATCGGCTATGTAAGCGGCGACGAAGCTGCCGCCGTCTGCGATGCCTGCAACGGCTTCATGCGCGGCGTGCACGATACCAACCCCGACGCAGAAGTCCTGTTTGTCTCTGTCAACAGCTATGAAGATCCTGCCAAGGCCAAGGAAATTGCCAAAGCGATGATCGCAGAGGGCGTTGACTTTATCCAGACCGACTGCTCCGCCAGCCAGCTGGGTGTGATCGAGGCTGCCGCAGAAGCAGGGATTTATGTTTCCGGCGATGTATCCGACAACTCCGCCCTCTATCCCGACGGTTTTGTCAGCTATCTGGGGATTGACTTCGGCCAGAACGTTTACCTGGCTGTGAAGTATTTCGTAGAAGGCAGCTTCCCCGGCGGCGAGCAGGGTGTGATGAACCTCTCCTGCGGCACCTATTTTGTGGACACCGCCCTCATTGACAACATTGCTGCCAACAACGCCGACAAGGCGGACAAGCTCAACGCCGGCAAGGCCGTTCTGGAGGAAGTCAGCGCAAAGATCGTCAGCGGCGAGATCGTTGTGGAATCCGACCTGACCGCTCCCTCCTGGGACCGCATTAAGGCTGAGTAATCCGCACTGGCTTGAAAAAACTTTCCTGCTCCGGCAAGGTATCTGTCAAGTAAACGATGATGAGATCAGGGTACAGATTTCCCGTAATACCCCCAGTGATTTGTTCAGCGTTTACAACAAAAGAAAGGGTAAAATATGAATGCTGTAGAAATGGTCGATATTGTCAAACAATACCCGGGTGTTCTGGCGAGCAATCATGTTAATTTCTCGGTCAGAAAAGGCGAGATACACGGTCTCGTCGGTGAAAACGGAGCAGGAAAGTCAACGCTGATGAACATCCTGTACGGAATGCAGACGCCGGACAGCGGTGAAATCAGGCTCCATGGGGAGAAGATAAGGCTCCAGTCTCCCAAGGACGCGATAAACGCGGGCATAGGGATGGTGCACCAGCATTTTATGCTGGCACCGTCCCTGTCTGTGCTGGACAACATTATTATGGGTAAGTTCCCCACCAAAGGAGGCTTTATTGACCGGAATAAAGCCCGGACGGAAGTGGAGAAGATATTGAAAAAGTATAACTTCTCCCTTGAACTGGATGCCAAAGTTTATCAGCTCTCCATTGGGCAGATGCAGCGGGTGGAGATCGTCAAGGCCCTGTACCGCGGAGCGGATATTCTTATCCTTGACGAACCAACGGCTGTGCTCACGCCCCAGGAGGCGGACGAGCTGATTCATACCATGCGGACCATCCAGAAGGACGATACGTCCATCATCATTATTACCCACAAGCTGAAAGAAGTAATGCGCGCAACGGACAGAGTGACGGTTTTGCGCAGAGGGACAGTCACAGGCTGTCTGAACACCTGCGATACCAATGAGCATGAGCTTGCTGAGCTGATGGTAGGCCATGAACTGAACATGAGTATCGCTCATGAGAAAAAAACAACAGGAAACAGGATCCTTCAGGTAGAGGACCTGTGTATGCTGGATAAACGGGGCCGGTTAGCGGTGGATCATATCTCCTTTGACGTCCATGCAGGGGAGATCGTGGGCATCTGCGGGGTGGAAGGCAACGGACAATCTGAACTGGTCAGCGGTCTGACCGGTCTGACCCGCCCGGTTTCCGGCCAGATATGGTTCGAAGGAGAACAGGTTCAGCACCGCAGTGTGAGAGCTCGCCGTGACCTGGGAATGAGCCATATACCCGAAGACAGAATACATGTTGGTGCGGCAAGAGACTGTTCCATCAAGGAAAATCTCATGCTCACCGCTTATTATAAAAAAGACTACTGTAAACATAACCTCCTCAACAACAAGGCCCTGAATGACCTTGCAGGAAAACTGATAGAAAAGTATGCCGTGAAGGTGCCTGACGCCGATTATGCCATAGGAACGCTTTCCGGCGGCAACATGCAGAAGGTGGTCATTGCCAGAGAGATTGATGTAATGCCCCGTCTGCTGGTTGCCTCCCAACCCACCCGGGGCGTGGATATCGGCGCCATCATGAACATCCGGGGCCAGCTGAACGCCCTCCGGGAAAGTGGAGTCGCTATCCTTCTTGTCTCGGCGGAGCTTGAAGAGATTATGTCCCTGTCTGACCGGATACTGGTTATGTATGAGGGACAGATCGTCGGTCAATTTACTCCCGAAGAAACGACGGAACAGGAACTGGGTCTGTATATGGCTGGGGCAAGGCGAATGAATGTGGGAGGTCCTTCAGATGTGGCAGAATAAAAGAATAAGGCGCCTGAAAGGCAGCCTCAAGGCCATCGGCAGGCAGCTTCTTCTGATTCTGCTTGCGATGGTGGTGTGCTCTCTGTTTCTCCTGTGCACGGGATATGACCCCTATATCGTGTTCAAGGCCATCGGCAAAGCCATTGCCTCCGATATGGGCGGCACAGTCCGCTGGGCAACGCCCTATATCATGACGGGTCTTGCCGTGGCGCTCACCTTCAAGGCAAATATATTCAACATGGGTGTGGACGGACAGCTCTATCTGGGTTCCATTGCCTCCGTCTGGCTTGCCACCCGCGTGGCGGACTGGCCCTCGGCCGTGGCGATTCCCTTTATCATCGTTTTTGCCATGATCGTGGGCGGCCTTTATGCCGTTATTCCGGCCCTTCTCAAGATCCGTCTGAATTGTGATGAGGTGGTAACCACGCTGCTTTTGAACTATGTGGCCTACTTCTTTACCGACTATCTGGTGCTGGGACCAATGCTGGGCGGAGGCTCTCTTGTGGCTGCCCAGTCTACGGAATATATCGCGGAAAACCTCTGGTTACCCAAATTGACCTGGTTTGGTGACTCCAATGCCAATATCAGCATGTTTATCGCCCTGGGTTTTGTGTTTGCCGTCGCTTTTCTTCTTTATAGAACGAAATATGGGTATGAGATCAAGATCTGCGGTTCGAATATGGAGTTTGCCCGCTACGGAGGTATCAGCGCCGCCAAAACCATCATGCTGGTTATGGTTCTCAGCGGTATGCTGGGTGGAGCAACTGGCGCCATGGAGATTCTGGGGGTACACCACCGCTTCTCCTACCGCTACAGCACCGACGTGGGCATGGACGGCGTTGTGATCGCCCTGCTGGCCGGAAATAATCCTTTTGGCGTTGTGCTGACGGGCTTCTTTTATGGCGCACTGAAAAACGGTGCTTCCATAATGCAGCGTATTGCCGATGTCCCCAGCTCCCTTGTGGATATCGTCCGGGGCTCAATTGTGCTGATCATCACGGCCAACTTCAGCCTGAAAAAGCTTTTGCCCAGACTGAAAAAGCGTACTGCCGCGAAACCAAAAGAGAGTGAGGTGGCATGATGACCGTAGATATTCTGAACAATATAATTGCCACTACGCTGCGCAATTCCACGCCGCTGATGCTGGCTGCTCTGGGCGGTGTATTCTGCCAGAAGGCCAGAGTGTTCAACATCGGTCTGGAAGGCATTATGCTGATCGGCGCCTTTTCTGCCATATGCGGTGTAATGCTCAGCGGCGGCTCGGCCTGGGTGGGGCTTATCTTCGCGATTCTCTGCGGTATGGTGTTCTCTTTGCTGTTCTACCTTTTTGCGGTAAAGCTCAGCGCAAACCAGATCATCACCGGCATCGGCCTCAATCTGATGGCCAGCGGTCTGACTGCCTTTCTGCTCAGAGCTGTATTTGATACCAAGGGTGCGCTGCGGGCCACCAGCATGACCGCTCTGCCCACGCTGAAGCTCTCTTTTCTCAGCAAGATCCCGGTCATCGGCGGACTTTTTGGCGAATTGCAGCTGATCACCATCATTGCCCTGGTGATGATGATTGTCACCGCCGTTATCCTGAAGCGCATGCCCATCGGCGCCTATACCGTAGCTGTTGGTGAGATGCCCGATTCGGTCAGCACTGCCGGTATAAAGATCCACCGGGTTTATCTCTTTGACGTTCTCTGGTCCGGCGCACTCTGTGCCTGCGCTGGAGCCTATCTTTCCATCGTCTCTGTCTCCTCCTTTACGGAGGATATGGTCAGCGGCCGCGGATTCACCGCGTTCTCAGCCCTGATCTTCGGCAACGCCAACCCTTATGCGGTCTGCGCATGCAGCCTGCTGTTCGGCTTTGTGGATGCTGTGGGCATCAAGCTTGAACTTTCACGGGCGGCCATCCCCAGCTCCATCATCAAGATGTTCCCCTATATTCTGACAGTGACGGCCCTTGCCGTAAGCTGCTATATGCGTCAGTGGAAGGAAAACCATGTTTCGCCTAAGCACAGGTGAACAGACGGCGCACGTTAAACGGGAGAGATAAAATGAGCGATAAAATGTACCATATTGGTTTGACGAAGGACGACGTGGAGGGGATCACTGCAGCGATCCTCCCCGGCGATCCGGGACGTGTCCCACTGATTGCGGCACAGCTTTCCCATTCCAAACCGATCGCACAGAACCGGGAATATACAAGCTGGTCCGGTACCGACACCGGGGGAAAGGAGATCCTGGTAATGAGTACCGGCATGGGCGGCCCGTCAACGGCTATCGCCGTTGAAGAGCTTCACATGCTGGGCATTGATACTGTGATCCGGGTGGGGACCTGCGGCGGCATGCAGCCTGAGGTCTGCGCGGGTGATCTGATTATTGTATCCGGTGCGGTGAGACAGGAGGGAACCAGCAGGGAATATGTGCCGGTGGAGTACCCGGCTGTAGCCGATCTGACAGTGACCAACGCACTGAAAGCCGCTGCGGAAGCCCTGCATTTCAGACATCATGTGGGGATTGTCCAGTGTAAGGACAGCTTTTACGGGCAGCATGATCCGAAACGTATGCCGGTGGGATACGATTTGATGAATAAGTGGGATGCCTGGAAAAAGGCAGGCGTCCTGGCCAGTGAAATGGAAACTGCGGCACTGTTTGTCGTTTCGGGAATACTGAAAATGAGAGCAGGCGCTGTTATGCTCTGCGTGTGGAATCAGGAACGGGAGCTGATGGGGCTTGGCAACGATGAAGTACACGACAGCGAAGCGTCCATAAAGACGGCGATCGAAGCAGTGACAAATCTGATATAAAGTGAAAAGAACCTCCGGGTGAGTGAACCATCACATACCCGGAGGTTTTGTGTATCAATTAAATCCGGCGGCGTTGAGACGGAACAGTGCCTCCACCCGCTCGCGCAGGGGAGCGTGGCCGGGCTGCGACAGCTCCGGATCCTGCTCCAGCAGATGCCGGGCCTGATCCTGGGCCTTTTGCAGCACATTCACGTCGGCTCCCAGATCGGCCACATGCATTTCCGGCAGGCCGTGCTGGCGGGAACCGAAAAAGTCGCCGGGGCCCCGCAGACGCAGGTCCTCCTCGGAGATCCTGAAGCCGTCGTTGGTGCGGCACATGATCCTGAGCCTGGCGCGGACCTCTTCGCTGTCGTTGTCTGACACCAGAATACAGTAGCTCTTGTGCTGTCCCCGGCCTACCCGGCCGCGCAGCTGGTGGAGCTGGCTCAATCCGAAGCGCTCCGCGTTCTCCACGATCATCAGAGAGGCGTTGGGCACGTCCACGCCTACCTCAATCACAGTGGTAGCGACCAGAATATCCGTCTCACCTGCCGCAAAGGCGGCCATGATACTGTCTTTTTCCTTGGCTTTCATTTTGCCGTGGACACAGGCGACGCTCAGCTCCGGGAAGCTGAGGGCAAGCTCCTTCGCGTGCTCCTGGGCGGACTTCAGCTTCACCGGCAGGTCTTCGTTTTCCTCCACCATGGGGCAGACCACAAAGACCTGGCGTCCCTCGCCCACCTGCTTGCGGATAAAGCCGTTGAGCCGCTGCCGGTAGCTCTCGTCCACGGTGAAGGTGTCCACCTTCTGCCGCCCGGGGGGCAGCTCGTCGATGACGGACACGTCCAGATCACCGTAAATGATCAGAGCCAGCGTGCGGGGAATGGGCGTTGCGGACATGACCAGCACATGGGGCCGTTCCCCCTTTCCGATCAGGGCGGAGCGCTGACTTACGCCGAAGCGGTGCTGCTCGTCCGTCACCACAAGGCCCAGACGGGAATATTCCACATCCCCGCTGAACAGGGCGTGGGTGCCCACCACAAGGTCATATTCGCCGCTTTTCAGGGCCGCTCTGGCAAGGCGCTTTTCTTTTGCGCTCATGGCGCCGGTCAGCTTTCCCACACGCAGACCCAGAGGAGCGAGCATGCCGGACAGCGTGGCATAGTGCTGCTCAGCAAGGATCTCCGTAGGGGCCATAAAGGCACTGGAATAGCCGCCCTTCCAGGTAAACCAGATGAGCGCCGCCGCCACTAAGGTCTTGCCGCTGCCCACATCGCCCTGAATGAGCCGGCTCATCACCCGGCCGCTGACCATATCCGCCACGGCCTGAGCTGCCGCCCGGCGCTGGGCGTTGGTGGGGGAGAAGGGGAGCGTCTGCCAGAATTCCTCCAGATCACTGCCCGGGAGGACGATGCCCCCTTCGCTGACCCGCTGTCCCCGCATACGGCCCAGCGCACAGGCCAGAACAAAAAGCTCCTCAAAAATCAGCCGCCGCCGTGACAGCTCCAGAGCCTCAAAATCCGCGGGAAAGTGGATGTTTTCAAAAGCGTAGCGCGCCTGAACCAGCTTGCAGTCTTCCCGTATCTCCTCCGGCAGGATATCCGGCAGCGCGTCGCCGCAGAGATCCAGCCCCTGGCGCACGCTCTGCGTGACCGTGCGCTGATTCAGCCCGGCACAGAGCCGGTATACCGGCACGATCCGGCCGGTAACGCCTTTTTCCGCGCCCTCCTGCTCATATACCGGGTTTGCCATGCTCCGCCGGGTACCGCTGATCTCCATCCGGCCAAAAAACACAAGACTATCTCCGCGATTGATATTATCTTTTACATAATTTTGGTTAAAATAAGTTATGTCAACCGATCCGCTCTCGTCCACGGCCCGGAATTTGACAAGCTCCATGCCACGCCGCACGCGGACCAGCCGGGGCGTGTCCGCGACAATGGCCCGGATACACACCTGCTCTCCGTCCAAAACCTGGGCGATGGGTTTATACTGGCTTCGATCCTCGTATCTTCGGGGAAAAAAGGAGATCAGATCATAGAGAGAAAAGACGCCCAGCTTGTGAAACGCCTGCGCCTTTTTCTCTCCGATTCCTCTTATGTATCTTACATCTGTGCTAAGCTCTGCCATATCACTCGGTAAAGGTCAGTGAATAGTTGTCGTTGGCCAGGGTGAACTGCTCAATCAGGCCGCTGGTGCAGATCACCTCGTTGTCGGTGGTGATCAGGATCATCTCAAAGCCGCCGTAGGTGCGCCAGTAGTTCAGGGCCTGAGACTCGCCCAGAACGAACATGGCGGTGGAGAGGCAGTCTGCCATGGTGCCGTCCTCGCAGACAATGGTGACGGACTGAAGGGTGTTGGTGGCGGGGTAGCCGGTGGAGGGCTTCAGGAGATGGTGGTAGAATTTCCCCTCAAGGGAGGTAAAGTTCCGCTGATAGCTGCCGCTGGTGACAACGGCGGTCTCGCCCACACTCACGGTGCCCAGGTAGCTTGCGGTGTTGTTGGGGTCGGTGACAGCCACGGTCCAGAGACTGCCGTCGGGCTTCAGCCCCAGGGTCTGCACGTTGCCGCCAAGAGACACGATGCCGCTTTCCACACCGGCGTTTCTCATGGCCTCAATGGCATAGTCGGCTGCACAGCCCTTGGCGACTGCGCCGAAGCTGATCTGCCCGTCAGCCGGCATGGAGACGGAGTATGTACCCGAGCTGGGGAAACTGGTGAGCACCACCCGGTCAAAACAGAACAGCTGCATACAGCCGCTGATCTCCTCGTCGGTGGGGACATAGTATTTGCCGTCGATAAAGCCCCAGAGCTTGACCAGCGGGTAGATGGTCAGATCCAGCGCGCCGCCGCTGCGCTGGTATACGGTCTGGGCGGTGCTGATCATATTGGCGATCTGGCCGGACACGGCCACGCCGGAGCCGTTGGCGTGATTCATGGCATAGACGGTGCTGGTCTCCAGATCCGGGTCCAGCATACTGTCCATGGAGCGGATAATGCTCTCCGCGGCGGAGAGACCCGCTTCCCGGTTCTTGCCGTAGGCGGTAAGGGTCATCTGAGTGTCCATGGCGAAAATCTCCGACTGGCTCTTCTTTCCCTCGCCGCAGGCTGTCAGCGGCAGCAGCATGGCAAGGCAGAGGAACAGGGAGATGACTTTATAACAAGTTTTTGTATGCTTCATATAATTTCTTACAGTCCTTTGCTATGAGATTTTGTACTGTAATAAAGAATTATATCATACAAAAATAAAATTGAAAACAGCTATTTACTTTGAAATAAAAATTTGTTATAATACTCCTCGCGAATGCGGCTGTAGCTCAGCTGGATAGAGTGCCAGACTCCGACTCTGGAGGTCGTGGGTTCGAATCCCGTCAGCCGTACCACTAAAGGACCACAATAAGTCTACCAGACGAATTGTGGTTCTTTATGCATTTTGGGTTACGAGAAGCTTATATTATTCAAAAACATGAATAAAACAGGTGCCAGGTCGGTTGGTGATACCATTCCGGCTCCTGTTTTTTGCTATTTTAGGGCCAAAAATCCACGTTACTTTTGGTTGTTCTTTGCTGAGCAAAGAGCGCGGAAATTTTGCGAGTAACAGGATTTGAATGTGTTCGTTATTAGAAAAATTAAATTCCGGTTGGAGGGGCGGTCGTGCTGAAATAAGTTTTGCAAAGAGACAATCGGAAGTAACTTTTACAAACACTTCTTCAGCCCTTGACTTGGCTCCAACGGTAACTTACAATACAAAGGGTGTACTTTTTGTCTGACTCACCCTTGATATACACCGTTTGGTCGTAGTTTTACTTTCGGAAACCTCTTATGTGAAAAACCCCGATGCCGTGGCATCGGGGTTTTTCTCTTTGTTGCTGTTTACTTTATCCTGTTCTGTTTGTCCATCGCCATCTTCGCAAACTTGAGAATGATGGGGCTGGTGGCGGATATGTTGGTCACGTCCTTTTTAAGCTTAAGTATCTTCTGGGTTCGCTCACAGGAGTCAACACAAAAGTCCACACCGGAGACGAAAGAGCACATATCGGAACCCAAGAAAACTATGGGACCTGCCATCTCGTCGGGGCTTGCAAGACGGTGGGCAACACCGGTCTCGTTGAGGAGAGCCTCCTCGCCGCCAGCCATTTTTTCAAATTCGTCTTTCATACCGGTCTCAGTGGAGCCGGGCATTACATTATTTACTCTTATTCCCAGTTTTCCCAGCTCCAGTGCCTTCTCAGCGGCAAACTGAGATACACAGCGCTTGGCGAAAATATATGCAAAGTTTGCAGGGGCTATCTCAGGCAGCTTGCCCAGTGCTTTTTCCGTTTCCTCCCAGCTTGCGGCATGAACAAGAGGATTTTGCTCCTTCATGTGTTTTTCCCAGTTAAGACCGGCAGTGGAGGATACAAAGGTGATAGAGCCACCCTTGCCCATGCGCTTTACCAGATATTCCTCAGTCATGTATTTATTGGAAGTAAAGTCGCAGTTGAAGGTGGTAAGATAATCCGTTTTTGCGCCGGAAAGACCCGCAACACCAAAGAAGCAGTCAATATGCCCGGGAAGCTGGGCAAAAACCTTATCTACTTGTTCTTTTTTAGAAAGATCGCACTGATACATACCTGCAAGCCCCTCAATGTTTGTAACACTGCGGGATACTGCGTGTACCTGTGCGCCAAGCTCCACCAGCATTTTGGCCGTTGCCAGCCCCATGCCGTTGGAAGAACCGGTTACCACACAAACCTTACCCTGATAGTTGAAAAAGTCTTTCATTTTAATTCTCCTTAATTAATAGGTAGACATTTGTCTCGTTTTTAAGTATAATTGCTTGTGTAGATTTTGGCAATGTATTGGAAGCAATTTGAGACAAAGGACGGCTTAGTGTGTCATGAGAAAGAACGGAGTCAAACAAAATTTTACCGTTGCGCTTTTTGAGCTTATGAATCTCAAGCCCTACGACAAAATAAGCATAAGCGACCTTGTAAGCAAGTCTGCTTGTTCGCGTGCCTCCTTTTACAGAAACTATAGCTCCAAGGAGCAGATAATTGAAGAATATATCACAAAAGCCTTTGGGAACACCTTTGTACGTCACCCTCTGAACAAGGAAAATATGCGTGAAGAGGTATTGTGTATTTTCAGGGAAATAAACGAGCAAAGAGCTGTGCTCTACATTCTTAATCAGGCGGAAAAGCTGGATGTGTTGGATAAGCTGTTGTACCATGAAACTCTGCAGCAGATTAACCGGATGGGTGTGCTCAACAACCAATATCAGCCGTTTTTCTTTGCCGGTGCTGTATCTTCCATGATAAGGGCTTGGGTACGCTTCGGCTTCAAAGAAAGCCCCGAGCAGATGACAGAGATTTTCTTCAAGTCACTGAGGGGATATATGAGCATTGACTGAGCCTTTCTGTATACTGAAATCCTACCCATTATCTGCGGTAGGATTTTTCGCTCTTTCAAAAAAGCCCATACAAGCACCTTCACATCTAATAAAAATGGAAGAACCGGTGATGGAATAATCTGTCGTTTTCAACTTATCTTCACTATTACCTCTTAGCTCCCTCTCGTCTCCCCCCCTTGACAAATTCCCCTGCCATCCTCTATCATATATCCAACAAAGGTGAAAGAGAGGTATATTGATAGGAAAAACCAAAAATTTTACACTTATTTGAGTAAAGTGTGCCAAGGGATCAACAATGCTCAAAAGCAATATAATTGGCTGATTACCGACTGCGAATGCTATCCGAAAAATAAAGAAATTGAAGAATTGTTTGATCAAAAGCATTGCTGGTTATCTGGCGAAGAACTAACCGATATTGTTGTAAAAGAGGATTTTCAATGGATTTGGGGTTGCCTTTGCGGCTTCCAAAAAGATATCTCGCTTGAAGAAGTGTTAACGCATTCGTTGCCGTCGTCACAAGATTATAACAGATATTATCAAAACCCGGTATCTCTTCAACACCCGCTTTCCTCAGTTGAAATTGTTCCTTCTGATAGTTCGTGGACTCTAAAGTACAGTTTACAAGGGACTACACAGGGTAGGTATCTGACGGGAGGGGTGCCGCCAGTCAGATTTTCCATGTGATGTTCAAGCTGTCGCTTGTGGCGGCTATGGTGGTGATCATCAAATCCACCACACGCCGCTTGT
>JALFVN010000031.1 GCA_022787565.1 Clostridiales bacterium
AACAGCAGCTGCCTGACGGCTTCTTGCACCGCTGAGACAATGAACAAAAATGGGGGTAGATTTATTGTCAATCATTCCGGCCACTTTGCTAATGGACTTCAAAGGAACATTTTTACTGCCGGGGATATGCCCCTGCCGGTATTCGTCAGGTGTGCGAACATCCAGCAAAACTGCGCCATTCGTAGTTCTATATTCTTTGACACCCTGATTGATGTCAGGGTCTTTCATAAAATCGAAGAATCCCATCTTTGCACCTCCTTACAGCATGGCGAGAATCTGAGCCTTAGGTCTGGCACCGGTGACTGTTTCACCGTGCCAACTATTAATTCCGCCGATCTCAATGATATTGGTGTAGCCCAGTTTCACCAGTTTTTCAGATGCCTGCTTACTCCGATTACCGCTGCGGCAGTATACCAGAATCAGCTGATCTTTATCCGGCAGTTCAGAGATAACCTCTGTGCCAATGGATTCGTTGGCAATATTGATAGCACCGGGAATATGCTTTTCGCTATATTCCTGAGCAGTACGACATCGAGGATGATGCATCCGGTTTCCTCCTCCATCATCGTAATAGCTTCCTCCATAGTAATCTGTCGATAGGTTTTTTCAGCGGCTTGCGTTGCACAACCAGAGAGAAGCAGTAAAGTCATTAAAATGGGAATGATTCTTTTCATGTGTATACCTCCATATTTTGAAGATAGGGCAGCTATTTCCAGCTGCCCTGTTTCCTTTTTTATGTTCTTGCCATATATTTTAAATTATAACATGCCTTTTTTGGTTTTCAATAATTAACCATGACAATTTTGCGAAAGGTTGCTTGGTTCGTCATTGCATCATGTCGTTCTTCGGTTCAAATCCACCCACCGCTAACTTTTTCCGACTACTTTGCTCAGTTAATTTGAAGTAAAAGGTGCGCGGGATTTTTGGCTCGAAAACGCAAAAAAACAGCCCCGGTCTGGCTATGATTGCCATTCCGAAGCCGGTTTTCTCTGGTTTTACAGTATTTTGGGCTGTTTTTGCCCTAAAAGCAAAAAAATTGCCTGATTTATCCGGTAGACAAATCAGGCAATCCATTTGGAAAAGGTAGGCCATTTTGATACAATTCTACACGTGGGGTGCACCGGCTGAAAAGTGGGGTGCACTTCTTGTTTTGTGGGGTGCATTTGACATGACGAGAATAACATTATGTCAACCAAACTGGCTGAATTTTTCCTCGGTTTTACAGTCAACTGGCTGTCGCATCCCATCTGGCGCTTTGGTATAATCAAGGCGATAATTCCTGGTTAATGAGATTTATCCAAACTATGATCTATCCTTGCATCACAAATACAGAAAATCCTTGCGGTAATCAACTCCAAAGTGTTCGGCAAGCTCCACCATCTGGTCGTCCCGGATGGTGTTTACTCTGGGCAGGTGGGCGGTGAGCATATAGATTTGGGCAGCCTTTTCCACGGTCTCAATGAGTCCGAAGGTCTCGTCCATGGTTTTCCCGGCGCCGTAGATGCCGTGCATGCCCCAGACCACCAGCCTAAACTCCTTCATTTTCTCTGCAGTTGCCTCGCCGATGGAGTTAGTGCCGCAGAGCATCCAGGGAAGCACCCCCACGCCGTCCGGGAACACTACAATGCACTCGGTGCACATCTCCCAGAGCGTATGGGTGAACTTCTTCTCGTCCAGCTCGTGAACGAAGTTCATAGCCAGGGTGTAGGTGGGATGGCAGTGCATCACTACCCGGTTTTCCGGGTCAACAGAGAGACGGGCCATGTGGCTCATCAGGTGGGCGGGAAACTCGGAGGTGAATTTGCCGCCGTCCTTGTAGCCCCACAGCAGCTCAGCGGTTTGACCGTCGGCAGCAATGCGAACGATGCCCAGATTGGTTTCCGGATCAGCGTCCACATTCTTAAAATACTTGCCTGTGCCGGTGACGATAAAGATCTTGCCGATAATGGCGGTTGCGTCAAAGCCCAGAGGGATAGTGCGGATGACCTTGTTCAGATCCAGATATTCGGCAACCTGGGACTCGTCCAACAGATAGCTGATGTTGCCGCCGTTGCGCTCGTCCCAGCCCAGGCGGTACATGTTGGCAGTGGTCTGCCGCATCTCCTCCACAAAGGGGGCGGTAAAAATGTCTTTCATGAAAATTAACCTCTCTTGCTCAGAACTTCTGCTTCGTACTTCTTGACCTTCGGGTACCATTCCCCATCAGCGGGCGCGCCGCACTCCCGGCAATACTGCTCCCAGATTTCCCCAAAGGGCATAGTTTTCAACTCTTCCTGCCGTACCATCAGCTCCGTCCAGTTGCCCTCATTCTGCATAGCGGTCAGGTCGGGGGTACACAGGGCCAGCAGCAGAGCCTTCTGCACATTCCGGAATCCCACCGTCCAGGCGGAAATCCGGTTGATGGAGGCATCGAAATAGTCAAGGGCCATATTCACCCTGCCCTCCAGGCCGCCGCAGCGGACAATCTCCTTGCAGATTTCCTTAGTCTCGTCGTCCAGCAGAACCACATGGTCAGAATCCCAGCGTATGGGCCGGGTGATGTGCAGGGCGATTTCCGGGAAGAAGGTAAGCAATGCGGGAATTTTGTCGCTGACAACCTCAGTCGGGTGATAGTGGCCGTTATCCATCAAGGGGATGCACTTTTCAAGATTCATAGCGGCGTAGCTCAGGGCGAACTCAGCGGAGCCGACGGTGTAGGCCTCCACGCCGATGCCGAAAACCTTGCTTTCGATGCAGGGCTTGACTTTCGTAAAATCGTAAGGCTCAGAGAGGATTTCGTCGATGCTCTCCCGGTAGTGCACTCTCGGCCCCATCCGGTCGGCGGGGATGTCCTTGAAACCGTCACCCGTCCAGATGTTCATGACGCAGGGCTGGCCCAGTTCTTCCGCCAGATAGTTGGAGATGCGGATACACGCCTTTCCATGCTCGATCCAGAATTTACGAATTTCCGGATCGGGAGAGGACAAAGTCAGTCCATTCGCTTTCGGATGGGAGAAGAAGGTGGGGTTAAAGTCGCAGCCCAGACCCCGTTCCCTGCAGAAGTCCACCCATTTGGCAAAATGCTTCGGCTCCAGTTTGTCCCGGTCCGCCCACTCGCCGTCCTCGAAGATAGCGTAGGAGGCGTGAAGGTTCATCTTCTTGGTGCCGGGGCACAGCTTCAGAGCCTGGTCAATGTCCGCCATCAGTTCCTCCGGGGTTCTGGCCCGGCCGGGATAGTTGCCGGTGGTCTGGATTCCGCCGGTCAGAGGCTTGGTGGGGTCGGTGTCGAAGCCCCGCACATCGTCACCCTGCCAGCAGTGCAGGGAAACGGGGACGGTTTTCAGTTTGGCAATAGCGGCGTCTGTATCCACGCCGAGTAACAAATATTTTGCTTTTGCTTCTGCGTAACTCATTTATCTGCCTCCATTTGTATTTTCAGATTACCTAAAGCGGTGGCTTCAATGGGCAGGGCTATGACTTTTTTCCCGGTTGCTTCTTCCGTCAGGCGGTTCAGGAACGCGTTTTTCGCGCCGCCGCCCACGATGTACAGCTTTTTATAAGTGCGTCCCGTGTTCCGTTCCAGCTCGTCCAAGGCCTGCCGGTAGCTGGCTGCCAGAGAGCGATAGGCACAACGAAAATAATCACCGACGGTTCCCAGTGCATTGCCCGTTGCCTTGTCAAAGGCTGCTTTCATGCTCTTGGGTGCAAGAAATTCCGGGGCGTTGGCATCTACCAGTACACTACAGATGCTGCTTTCTGCCAGCTCCACGATCTCCGGGAAAGGCATGTCCGGACAGAGTTCTCTTTGCAGCTCATTCACCAGCCACATACCCATAATGTTTTTCTGGTATCGGTTGTAGTCCACGCCGCCCTCGTTGGAGTAGTTGGCTTCCTCGCTTGCTTTGTCCGTGATGGGCTTAGGGGTCTTGACACCCAGCAAAGACCAGGTGCCGGAGGAAATATAAGGCTCATTACCCTCCATAGGAATGCCCTCTACCGCGGAGCCGGTGTCGTGGGTGGCGCAGAGAACGCACTGGATTCCCTCATATTCTCCAACCACCGTCCCCGGCTGGCTGAGCTTCGGGAACAGGTGCTTGGGATACCCAAGCGTTCTGATGATTTCCTCATCGAACGCTCCGGTTTGGGCGTTGACCATGCCCATAGTGGTAGCATTGGTGTATTCCCGTGCTTTGACCCCGCAGAGCTTCCAGAGCAGGTACTCAGGAATCATCAACAGATCCGTGACGCCCTCCAGTCGCCCTGCCAGCTTGTCAGCATAGAGCTGATAGATGGAATTAAAGGGCTGGAACTGGCAGCCGGTATGGCGGTACAGTACCGAAAAGGGCATCTTCTCATGTACCGGCGAAATTACCGCCTCGGTGCGGCTGTCCCGATAGGCATAGACCGGCAGTACTTCCGAATCGTCCCGGAGCAGTACATAGTCCACGCCCCAGGTGTCGATGGAGAGACTTTGAATGTCAGAAAATTCCGCTTTTGCCGCACGGATGCCGTTTTTCACTTCCCGGAGCAGGGCCTCTATGTCCCAGACCAGATGGCCCTCTTCCTGATGCACGCCGTTGGGGAAGCGGTAGACCTCTTTGGTGTAAATCTCGCTCTCCTCCTGCCATCCCACGATGTGACGCCCGGAGGAAGCGCCGATGTCGATGGCCAGACAGATATTTCTCACGCTCTCACCTCTCAAAACGCCATGCTCCGGCAGTCAGGCGGCAGGGCTCCTGACCGGGCAGACAAAGCTCCGCCGTGCAGTTGGCGGGCACGGTAATTTCAAAAACAGTCTTACCCCTTTCCCGGGTCCAGCCGCTCTCCACCCGGCCATAGACGCTCTGGTAACCGGCTTTGGCATAAGTGAAATGTCCGCCGGGCCGGGGGCTGATGGTGAAGTGATTTTCCCCGTCTACCCGGATGCCGCACATGGTCTTGAAGAGCCACTCACAGGCGGCTCCCTTGGAATAGTGGTTCAGGGAGGCGATGCCGTCCTGGGCCTGGGTCCCTTCCCAGGACTCCCAGATGGTGGTGGCGCCGTTTTTTGGCATGAAGAGCCAGCCGGGCATCTCCTCGTTTTCCAGCAGTCGGTAGGCAGCTTCCGTGTCGATCTCCGTCAGCACGTCCAGAATCAACGGCGTGGAGAGAAAGCCGGTGCCCAGCCGCCAGCCGTAGTGCTCCAGGGCCTGAAGGAGCCGTTTTCTCGCAAATTTTGTCTGCTCCTCATCCAGCAGCGCGAAGGCCAGGGGGCGCACAAGCCTTGCCTGCCGGTCGGTGTCCAGAGAGAATTCAGGCCGCTTCGCCAGAGCCTGATAGGCCCTTTTGCAGCCCTCGTGATATTCGTGATAGAGGGGGATATCCTCCTCCTTGCCCAGGGCCCGGGCAATCTCCTCCATAATGCCCATCACATGGGCGGTGTAGGCGGTGGATACCTCCGGGTGGGGTTCGGCAAAATCCAGCCATTTCATGGCATACACGTCGGTGGGCTCCGCCCATTCGCCGTAGGACTGGCCCCGGTTGACCAGATACTTTTTCTCCGGACCTTTCACGCCCAGAGGCTTTGCGTATGGCCCGCCCCACTTGCCGCAGCGGGAGATCATAAATCCGGCATATTTTTTCATCCCCTCGTAGTGCTGACGCAGCAGGCTGTCGTCCCCGTACAGCTTCCAGAAGCGGTAGGGGATCAGAATACCGGCGTCGGACCAGCCCACGCTGCCGTTCATCACATTCATGTAAAAATCCACGCCGCCCATGGGCGCGATTTGGGGCAGACGGCCGTTTTTCTTCTGCCAGTCGTACATATCGTTCAGATATTTCCGGAAAAAGGCCGCGCTGTCCAGCAGATACCCGGCGGTGTCAAAGAAGATCTGGGCATCGCCGGTCCAGCCGTGACGCTCCCGGGTCGGGCAGTCCGTGGGGATGTCCGCGAAATTGTCTTTGGCCGACCACACGGTTGCCTCCACAAACTGATTAAGAAGTGTATGGGAGCTTTCAAACCAGCCTGTCCGCTCCAGATTGGAATAGACCGCAATGGCGGTGAAGTCCTCCGCACGGAAGGAAACATCGGTCTCAACCAGCACATACTGAAAGCCGAAGATGGCAAATGTGGTTTTGTAGTGGTTTACGCCCTCTTTGCAAAAGTACTCCACCTGCTGCAGGGGGGTGGTGATCTTTTTGTTGGAGCACTGGATGTTCTTCTGGGAAAATTCGCCCTTTTCGTCCAGCATCTCGCCGAAGCGGAGGAAGACGCGCTGGCCCTGATGAGCATTCACCGTGAATTCCGCGTATCCGGCAATGTTCTGCCCAAAGTCCAGAACGGTTTTGCCATAGGGGGTGGTGATCATTTTGGGTTTAAAGCGCTCATGCTCGGTCACTGCCACATTATTGGAGGCTGTAGGAATGACGGGATGGGTCGTCTCTTTTGCCTTTTCCGCGTAACTGGGTGTGCGGGCGGCGTCCACGATTTCTCCGTCTTTGTTGTCGGCAAAGCGTACAGGGCCGTCATGACTCCAAGCCCAGCTGCCGTCGGTGGCCACGGTCTGAACACTGCCGTCAGCCATGGTCAGCTCCAGCTGGGCCAGCAGTTTGGTCTCTGTGCCATACTGGTTTTTCAGGCCCCAGGCGCCCACGCTGCCCCGGTACCAGCCGTCGCCTAACTGAAAGGTCAATTGGTTTTCACCGTTTTTCAGCAG
The DNA here is from genome assembly GCA_022787565.1 of Clostridiales bacterium. Lineage (GTDB taxonomy): Bacteria > Bacillota > Clostridia > Oscillospirales > Oscillospiraceae > Limivicinus. The sequence continues at coordinate 6,675 of JALFVN010000031.1, forward strand.
CGCGGTCACATCATAGCTCTGGTACTGCACCCGCCTGCGGTAGTCGGTGATACCGGGCGCAAGGATAAAATCGCCGATGCGCTTGCCGTTCAGCCGTCCCTCATAGACACCGCAGGCCGTGGCGTAAAGCCGGGCTTTTTTTACCGCGCCTGCGGAAAACACTTTGCGGAAGCAGTCCACGGGGTAGCGCTGCTTTTTGTTCACCCTGTAGTTTCCGGCGATCCATTTCGCCTGCCAGTCGGATGCGTCCAGCAGCCCCAACTCAAAATTCGCTTCCTCCGACCAATCGCCGGGCCGGTCGTTCTCGTCCCACAGCCGCACTTGCCAAATGACCCGACTGCGGCTTGTGAGGACCTCGCCAGCGTACTGCGCCCGCATGGCGCTACCGGGGGTCTTTCCGCTGTCCCACAGCGTATGGCCCTCTTCGTCCCGGCAAAGGATCTGGTAAGCCGTCTGGGTCACACCGCCTTCGCAGTTCCAGAAGAGCCGGGGCTGTACAATATCTATCCCCATGGGATTATGTAAGTATTCGGTTTTTATGTTTACGGCAAGCATCTTATTTTTCCCTCCGGGCCTTGATCTCCGCCTGCTTCTTGCCGATATCCTTCTCCACATTCAGGAAGATCAGCAGAACCGCAAGGATCACGCCGGTGAATACCTCCAGTCCTACAAAACCAAAGGTGATCACGCTTTTGACCGTCTCCGGCTGGGCCGCCGCCACGGTCACACCGTTCACGATCTCCGGGGCCACATACCCGGCAGAGGACAGCATCCCGTTGAAGATGCCGGTGCAGACGCCCACCATGGCCACAGCGATGATGTTATACACGGACATGGCGATGCCGTCACTGCGAAAGCCGGTTTTCCATTCCATATGATCCAGCACGTCGGCGAACAGCGCCATGAACACATAGGCGCAGGGCAGGCCGCCGATGTTCTTGATGAACTGACCCACCAGCATAATGGTCATATTGGTGGGGAACATCCAGCAGATCACGCCGCCGATGGCATAGAGAATGAAACCGGCCAGGGTAACATTGCGTTTACCGAATTTCTTTGCCAGAGGCCATACGGCGAAGATACCGATGCCCATGGGGATGCCGCCGATGACGGAGAGCATGGTCTGGGTGAAGCCGTCGTTATAGGTACCCAGCACATAGTTGCAGAAATAGACCAGGCTCACGTTTTTAATGGAGGAGCCGGCAGTAAAGAGCAGAAAATAGACATAAATAAGGATCATGTACCGGTCGGTAAAGATCGCCCTCAGCTGCTGCCTGAACGGAACAGCCTGTTCTTCGCCCTCATCCTGATTCTCCAGCGTGACACGCTCCTTGGTAAAAAAGTATTCCAGCAGGGTAAGGGGCAGGGCGAGAGCGGAAAGAACGCACATCAGCGCGATCCACTTGCCCTTGTCCACGCCGATCATGGGCATGATGACCATGGGGAAAACCAGCGCCACCAGAATACCGCTCATCATGATGGTTGCGATCTGGTTGAACACCGACAGGCTGCCCCGCTGGGTGGTGTCCCGGGTGGACAGGGGCACCATCAGATTGTGGCTCATGTTGAAGATGGTATAGGCAAAGGAATAGAACAGATTGTAGGACAGCACGACCCAGATCACCTGCACGGTCTCTGAGGCATTGGGCACGGTGAACAGCAGGATCCCCGTAACGGTGAGCAGAGGAGCGGACAGCAGCAGCCAGGGCCGCGCCTTGCCCGCCGGCGTGTGGGTACGGTCGATCACATAGCCCATAAGCACGTTTGTGAAAGCGTCCACCACTTTGGAAATAATGGGGAATACCACCAGGAAGGCGCCGCCCCAGACGGTGGTCAGCTTCAATACATCCGTGTAGTACACGTTCAGATAAGTCGCCAGAACCGCGTTGAGCAGCAGCGCCCCGGCAGGGCCCAGCAGATAGCCCAGCCATTTTTCCCTGTTTGTCACGTCCTGTGACCGGATCCGGCTGGCCGGAAGACGTTTTGATGTTGTTTGTTTCATCGTATCTTCTCTCCTTTTTTCAGCGGGGATGTTCCCATTATTTCCTCAGCATGGCGGCAAGGCCCTTCAGAAAATGGCCGTTGGCCATATGCAGAAGCCCCGCGGCAACGCCGTCGCTCATGCTGCCGCCGCTGCTGATGATAACGGCCCGCATGGGGCAGTCGGTGGCGCAGGTGAGCATCATGCGGTAGGAGGGGTCCGTCAGATCCTTTTTTCCGCCGAAATCCTTTGCGATGATATGCTCGGTCACTTTATACTGAATCTTCATGATGAAGGAGCTGTCCTTCATCTCCAGGCAGGAGTTGTCCATGGTGAAGCCGCCCTTTTTGGGCTCTGGCAGGATCGTAACGGGATGGCCCATCAGCTTTTCCCATTCCTCCCGGCTGGGCTTGCCCTGCAAGGTCTCATACCAGCTGCCCGGTTGCCAGACCGGGGCCGGGATTTTTTCTCCTGACACTTCAATTTCTGATTTTAGCCGGATATCCCGGCTGGAAGAACCGATGAGGACCCGATAGGTCCCGCCGGGGATTTTCCATCCGCCGTCCCAGAGGGCAAAGCTGCGGTCGTCCAGCGTAAAGGCAAGGGTTTTGCTTTCCCCCGGCTCCAGCTCCACCCGGTCAAAGCCTTTCAGCTCCTTCTCCGGGCGGAACAGGCCCTCTTTTGGCGGGGCGATGTAGAGCTGCACTACCTCCGCGCCCCTGACCGCGCCGGAATTGGTGATGCGGACGCTGACCGTCCTGCCATCTACCTTTAAATCGCTGTATGTAAACGCAGTATAGGACAGGCCGTGGCCAAAGGGGTAGCGGACTGCTTTTTTCGCCTTGTCGTAATAGCGGTAGCCCACATAGATTCCCTCCCGGTACTCCACGTCCCGCTTGCCGAAGCTGTCCTTGCAGATCACATCGTCGTAGGAGAGCGGCCAGGTCTCCGTCAGCTTGCCGGAGGGGTTAGCCTTCCCGGTCAGCAGATTGGCAATGGCCTCGCCCCCAGCCTGACCGGGCAGGCCCATATAGAGAATGGCCTTGACCTTGTCCGCCCAGGGCAGCTCCATAGCGCTGCCGCCCAGCAGGACCACCACGGTGTTGGGATTTTCCGCCGCCACCGCTTCGATCATCCGGTTGTGGCCCTCCGGCAGGCCCATATACTCCCGGTCAAAGGCCTCCGATTCATAAATCTCCGGCAAGCCTGCCACCACAATGGCAATATCATGGGCTTTCGCCGCCCGGGCAGATTCCCGCAGGGCATCTTCTGTCGCGTTTCCTTGAGCGTCACAGCAATCCACGAACGGAACGCCGGGCATGGCGTCGGTCAGATTGACCAGCTTGGTGGAGTTGACATGACTGCTGCCGGTACCCTGATAGCGCATTTCCTTTGCCATATGGCCGATCAACACCATGTCCCGGGCAGAAAGAGGCAGGATACCGCCCTCGTTTTTCAGCAGCACCGCGCCCTGCTCCGCAATGGTCCGGGCCAGCGCGTGGTGAGCGTCCCAATCCACCGGAGCAGCCTTGGCCTGCTGCGCATTTTCCACCAGCCGTAGGATCCGCTGCACGGCGGCGTCAATATCCGCCTCAGACAGGCTCCCGTTTTTCACTGCTTCCATGGTTGCCCGCTCCATAAAGCGGGAGCCGCCGGGCATGTTCAGGTCGCAGCCCGCCTGAAAGCCCCTGATCCTGTCGTTCAGTGCTCCCCAGTCCGTGAGCACCATGCCGTCAAAGCCCCACTCCTTACGGAGAATGTCCGTCAGCAGTTTTTTGCTGTCGCTGCAATGGACACCGTTGATCTTGTTGTAGGCGCACATCACCGTGCCGGGACGCCCCTCTTTCACGGCGATTTCAAAGCCGGTGAAGTAGATCTCCCGTAAAGTCCGCTGATCCATCTGGCTGTCGCCGTTCTGGCGCTTGTACTCCTGGCTGTTGGCGGCAAAATGCTTCAGACTGGAGGCCGCCCCGGTGCTCTGCTGCCCCCGGATAAAGGCGGCGGCCATTTTGCCGGCAAAATAGGGGTCCTCCGAGATGTACTCAAAATTCCGTCCGCCCAGCGGGCTGCGCTTGATGTTGCAGCCGGGGCCCAGCACCAGGGAAACCCCTGCCGCCAGGGCTTCCTTGCCGATGGCCTCACCCTCGGCGGCGTACAGCTCCCGGTTCCAGGAGGCACCCGCCGTTACCGCCGTGGGGAAGCAGGTCGCCGGCAGGGACTTGTTCACGCCCAGCATATCCCCGTCCCCCTTCTGGCAGCGCAGACCGTGGGGGCCGTCCGCCATCATTATGGCCGGAACACCCCATTGCGGAAGCTCCTTCGTGTGCCAGAAGTCCGCGCCGGTGCAGAAGGCGATCTTCTCCCGCAGGGACATTTCCGAAAGAATTTTCTCTGTATTCAATAGCTTTCCCTCCCCGATTATTCTATGCTATTGGTATAATAGCACAGCCCCAGCCGAAAATGCTTGTATTTTGGTAAGCAAAACATTATAATTGTAACGAATTGGAGGGGGAACATGAGAGATATCGACCTTGACTATATCTGCAGGACCATCGGCAATCTTTCCGGCGTACCCATCCGGGTAATTCAGGGGGAGGAGCTGTGTTTTTATCACTCCCTTGCTTATCTGCCGAAGGATCCCATGGCGGCTTACCGGGAGGACATCCGCCACGTCAGCGCCCATGTGGGCTATTTTGTGACCCCCCAGTTTCACTACTATGGCATCGTCAACTCCGGCGAAACGAAGATCGTCATCGGCCCTACCAGCCAGACCCCCGGCAGCGAGCAGGAGATGAGGGAGCTGGCCTTTCTGGCCGATGTGCCGCCGGAGGATGTAGAGGAGTTCACGGCGGGTATGAAAAGTATCGTCCATATGCCTTTGGAGAGCGTTATGCAGATGCTCTGCACCATCAACTATATCCTCAACGACGAAAAGCTGGAGCTGGAGGACATCACCATCTATGAGTCTGAGCAATCCGGCCTGAAAACGCTGCTGGAGCAGCAGCGAAGCGCCGGGGCCTATGCCGTCCCCGCGAAACCCCAGAATCTTGAGCACAACACCTATACCCTGGAGCAGCAGATGCTGCGCATGGTTCGCAAGGGCGACACGGCGGCGCTGCGGGAGTGGATCGCCTCGGCCCCGGCGATTCGGGGCGGCACCCTGGCCGCCGACCAGCTGCGGCAGGTGAAGAACACCTTTGTGGTCTCGACCACCCTGGTTTCCCGGGCAGCCATCCAGGGCGGACTGGACACGGAGGACGCCTTCTCCCTCAGCGATGCCTTTATCCAGAAGTGCGAGCTGCTCAGCGCCCTTGACCGGATCGGCAATCTGCAATACCGCATGGTGCTGGAATTTGCGGAGCGGGTGGAGCGGATCCGCTTGGGAAAGCAGCCTACCCAGTTGAGTATTGCGGTGAGTAATTACATCCAGCACCACCTGTCCGAGCCCATCCGGGCCGAGGAAATGGCCCGGGCGCTGTATATGAGCCGGCCCTATCTGTCGGCAAAATTCAAAGAGGAGACCGGCGAGACGCTGACAGATTTCATCCTGAAAGAGAAAACGGAGGAAGCCAAACGCCTTCTTCGCTATTCGGATAAATCCTCCACGGCCATTGCCGCCTATCTGGCTTTTTCCTCACTGAGCCACTTTTCCCGGGTGTTCAAAAAGTATGCCGGGCTGACCCCCGGCGAATACCGGGTGAAATATACCGGCTGAATTTTGAATAGTGTTCGGGATTATTCAGGCTACTGTCTGACATTTTTCCATAAAGCCGGAGAATCCCGGAAGCCCTTGCACAGCAAGAATTTCCGGGATCACGAATACAAGATACCGGAAGCAGCTATGAAGGGCACTGATGTCACCCGCCAAAGCCTGCTGCCATGTGCCCATGTTTATGGCTGAGAAATATGCCCGCTCAGCGCCCGGCCCCAGCGGCCACGGCAGGAACCGCTGAAGCGAGGAAAAAGTTATCCCATCAAAACATGCACGCTTGCCTCATTGCAGCCATCCAGAAGATCATCCGTAAGATAAGCGCCATTCACTTGCTTCCCATTTACTGTCATCGACTTCACTCCATGCTGAACATGCTCGGGGTTTTCTGCCTGAATGGTAAGTTTGCAGCCGCGATAGAGCCTTTCCACCGTGTAACCGTCCAACTGGGCAGGAATGGCCGGATCGATCAGCAGACCCTTGAGGGTCGGGCGCACACCGAGCAGATATTGCGTCGACACCACGTCCATCCACGCCGCCGTGCCGGTGACCTGGGATACGCAGCCCCAGCCGAATTTCTCATAAAAGGCTGGCGGCCATGCTTACGTCGTGCCTAGAAAAAGGCGAAGTAACACTTCAGGATTACGCGGACATAGGAGAAGAGAGCAAACTGTACACAGATATGCTGTTTGCCCTTCAGCTCGGCATTGTAGAGAAAGAAAATGCCCGGTGCTATCGGATATTGACAGAAGTAAAAGACGGCCCGCCCGCGCTGAGCAAATCTCAGAAACGGATCATCACAGAGATGTATGAGTCCTTCGGCGATGGTCGTGGCCACGCTTGATTATTCAGGGGCGCACACAAGCGCAGTCCTGCACCAGTTCACGCTGATGAAGATTCCTTCCAATCTTGGGATGGAATTGACTTTTGAAGATCTCTTTTCCAAGTTCGCTGAAAACTATTGGAATCTGATAACGAAGTATCACTTGAAACAATTACGCATCGTGAAGGGTTTGAACTCCTTGCAAAAAAATGCTGGGATAAATATGGAGCAAACTGAACGATTACTAGAATTATGTAAACCAAGTGAACGATTGCCCCTGAAAGTGAACGATTACTCGGGGAGCAAGTGCAAGAAAAGGCCGCAGAAAGCAAAAAATCGGCCGCCCGAAATGACGAGCGACCGAGAGCGATTTGAATTTCAAAGCGAGAAATGCGAAGAAATAGCTGAATTTCGGCTATTTCTTCGCATTTATAGGCAAAAAGTTTAGGTAGGTTATTCTATCAAAATAACCTACCTAATATGGTTGCGGGGGAAGGATTCGAACCAACGACCTCCGGGTTATGAGCCCGACGAGCTACCAGCTGCTCTACCCCGCGATATTCAACTCAGCTTGGTTATAATAACACAGTTCAGGCCTGAAGTCAATACCTGAGGGCAAAGTTTTTCTCTCCAGATTTCGACGCCCCGGAGGAACGGGGCGTCGAAATGCGTTCACCAGACCACTTCCGTCCGGCGCTGGGCAATGATGCCCTTCATCTCCGTGGGCGCGAAGAGCTGACAACTGTCCTCAGCCCGGCTTACGATCTGGCGCGTCACCTTGTCTGTGTTCTGCGTCTCAATGATCAGATACTCCGCACCCTCGCAGGGCCGGATATCCTCCGGCAGAGTCTCCGGCGTGTAATCCTCCGTCTGGAGCAGTTCACTGTCTTTTGACATATGGAGAACCCGATAAGTCTGGGGCATCTGAGCGCCGCTCCGGTGGGGATGCACATCTCGCACGGGATTTCCCCGGGAAAAACGGGAATACCCCGAAGCAGCAGAGCCGTCGCAGGGGCCGGCACCGGAAGAATGCCGTGGGCACAGGATACCGTGCCGTAGCCTGTGCATACCGGAGAGAAAATCACCCGTTCAGGCGACAGTTTCTCCATCATCAGACAGACCGCGGTAATATCGGCCAGGGCATCCATGGTGCCAGGCTCATGAAAATGAATGTTGGACATCTCCCTGCCGTGCACTTCGGCCTCGGCCAGGGCAATTTTTTCATAGACTTCTTTTATTTTGCTGCCGGTCTTCTGACTGACAGGAAAGGTATCCACCACGGAAAAGATGTCGGCCAGACTGTGATGATGGTGGCCGTGCCCGTTGCGGTCATGTTCGTAATGGTTGTGTTCGTGGTGATCGTGTTCGTGATGATCAGGCTCGCCCTGGTGCTCTTCCCGGCCGTTGAAGATGACCCTGAAGTGCGTGCAGCCGATGCCGTGACGGAAGAGTTTCTCGGCGGAATTGGTTATGTGCATCGCTTTCATCTGCATGATGACCGGCGGCTCCACAACCGGCACACAGATTGCCCTGCCTATCATTACACCCGCACTGACAAAACTGGGATTGAGCCTGCCTTTCATCCACCGCGTCGGCACTTTTGCTGCCACCATGCCGGATTCTCTGCCTAACAGCGGAGCCGTAATTATGGCCGTTGGATTAGCTGATCTGAAGATGAAGGACGGTTATCCCCCGGTGTTTGTATCCACGGTACTCGCAACCACCTGCGGAACAATAGCAGTAGCGGTGGTTATGACTTTGTTCCCCATGCTTCCCTGATGAAAGAAGTAAAATATGGAGTATATCAATATCAAAGGTCTTACCACAAAGGTATCCGACATCAGTTTTGGCACAGCAACTTCCACGCTTGAAGATGAAGCAAAGATTCACGATATGCTGGACTATTATGTGAGCGTAGGCGGCAACTATATTGATACCGCACGCTTTTACGGCAGAGGAAGCGGCATCCAGCATACGGAAGAAATCCTTGGAAGATGGCTGGAGAAGAATGACAATCGCAGCAAGGTCGTTATATAGTTGCGCAGCCCCACTCCTTAAACGCGGGAGAACCGGTGCCCCTTCCACCGGTTCTCTCATTTTTTTATTATCCTGAAAAAATTTTGGCTCCAATCGCGGGTGAAGATGCTTTTGATGACCTGGGCGGACAAAAGCTGACAGCCTCACAGAGGATGTTGCTGACATTTGTCCAGGATACAGGCGGAGAGGCATGACTGCCCGATCTGCATTGCAGCAGGGCTTTGCCTCCGGAAAAAGGATTTATCGGGAAAACAGCGTTACAGCGCGGCGATAACTTCGCACTCCAGCAGCACGTCCTTGGGCAGTCGTGCTACCTCCACGCAGGAGCGGGCGGGGTAAGGCTCGGTGAAATACCGGGCGTAAATGGCGTTGATGGCGGCAAAGTCGTCCATGTGCTTGATAAACAGGGTGGTCTTTACCGTTTTGGAGATATCCGTCCCAGCAGCCTCCAGCAGCGCCGTGATATTCTGAAACACCTGATTTGCCTGACCCTCCAGACCGATGGCCAGCTCTCCCGTCTCCGGGATGATGGGAATCTGGCCCGAGGCGAACACCAGACCGTTTACGATCCGGGCCTGGGAATAGGGACCGATGGCCGCAGGGGCCTTATCCGTTTTTACAACATTCATTCATATTACTCCTTTCACTGTTCCAGTTCAATGCGAAAGCCACGGGAGCGGAGAGCGTCGATCACGGCCAGGCCGTGCTCCTCGCCGCCTACCTCGCAGGCAATGTGGACATTGGTCTCGTTGGGATTCAAGCCCGCGTTCAATTTGTCGTGCTCTACGGTGAGAATATTGGCCCCGGAATCTGCAAGTACGTTCAGCAGCTGGACCAGACTGCCGGGCCGGTCCAGCAAGGTCGCAATAAATTTAATGCGCCGGTGGCGGGCAACCAGGCCCCGTTCAATGATGCTCTGGATAAAGCTCACATCGATGTTGCCGCCGGACATGACGCAGACCACACGGCGGCCCTTCACGTCCAGCTTGCCGCTGAGCACTGCCGCCAGGGGCGTGGCTCCCGCAGGCTCCACCACCTGCTTGCAGCGCTCGATCAGCAGCAGGATGGCGTTGGCGATCTCCGAGTCGGACACCGTTACCACACCGTCGGCGTAGCGGTTGATGAGCTCCACAGTAATGTCCCCCGGAGCCTTGACCGCGATACCGTCGGCAATGGTGGCGGCAGAATCGGTGCAGACGAGCTGCTTTTCTTTAAAGCTGCGGGCGATAGCGTCCGCCCCCTCGGCCTGAACGCCGTAGACCTTCACCCGGGGATTGATCTGCTTTACCGCACAGGCCACGCCGGCCAGCAGGCCGCCGCCGCCGGCGGGGACCACGATCATATCCACATAGGGCAGGTCAGCCAGGATCTCCAGACCCAGGGTACCCTGCCCGGCGATGACCTCCGGGTCATTGTAGGGGTGGAGAAAGGCCGCGCCCTCCTCCTCGCAGATACGCAGGGCACGGGCATAGGCGTCGTCATAGCAGTCCCCGTCCAGCACCACCCTGGCGCCGTAGCCGCCGGTGGCCTGCACCTTGGCGATGGGCGCGGCCTTGGGCATGACGATGGTGGCAGGGATGCCGAAACGGGAGGCGGCATAGGCCACGCCCTGGGCGTGGTTGCCCGCCGAGGAGGCTACAACGGAGCATTTTTCTCCCCGTTCGATCATGGCCGCGATCTTGTTGCTGGCTCCACGGATCTTAAAGGAGCCGGTTTTTTGCCGGTTTTCGCATTTCAGATACACCCGTCCGCCGGTCATGGCCGAAAAAGTGGAGGACAGGTCCAGCTCCGTGTGGTGCAGGATGGGTTTCAGCCGCTCGGCGGCAAGTTCAATGGCGGATAGCTCAATATTCATGGAGATTACCTCGTTTCGGGTAATTTTGAAGGGAACTTATCGTTGGGGAATGATCTCGATCCAGTAGCCGTCAGGATCCTGAATGAAATAGATGCCCATATCCGGGTTTTCAAAGCAGATGCAGCCCATGGCGCTGTGCCTTTCGTGGGCGGCGGCAAAATCGTCGGTGTGGAAGGCCAGATGGAATTCCTCGTCTCCCAGATCATAGGGCTCACTGCGGTCACGGAGCCAGGTCAGCTCCAGAGTGAAGTCGCTCACTCCATCGCCAACATAGACCAGCTTGAAGCTGCCGTCGGCGGCCTCCTTTTCCCGCACGGGGACAAGGCCCAGGGCGTCGCGGTAAAAGGCCAGACTGCGGTCCAGGTCAAGAACGTTGAAGTTGAAGTGCGTGAAACGGAACATGGGTGTTCCTCCTTTCCTGTCATGAGTACAATTTAGCACCCCCGGCCGGGGATGTCAATGAGGGATTGCGGCCGTGATCTCAGCGGCAAAAAGAACAGACGCCCGGGAGGTGTATCCGGGCGTCCGCTCCTTTTGAAACTATGGTTTAACATGCACCAGGGGGGAAGGCACATGATAAAGGTGTTTTTTTCCGCTCAGCTTTTGGCGGCGATGATGTTGTATTTTATCTTCCAGAATACGCCGGTGCTTTGGCTGTCCTGCACCTCCGCATCGCTCATGGGCTCGGTATCCAGGCCCAGCACGGTTCCTTCCGCAGCGTCCAGATACAGCTGGTAGCGCAGATAGTCCGTGCAATAGCGGATATCATACAGCCCGCCGTCCAGAGTACAGCGTACCCGGAATACCTGCTGCCGGTCAAGGCCCGTTTCCTGCAAGGCCCGATCAAGGGCCAGTTTTGGACTGACGATCAATTCGTGCATTTGTTCTCCTTCCTGTTTCATCCATCGGAGAGGCGGATCAGCCGAAAAGGCTCTCGGCCCAGGATTCCCACAGCTCGCCATAGTTTTCCCAGGTTCGGCCCTGGGCCCGCGCCCAGCTCTCGATCTCTGCGGCGTGGTCCCGTGCCCAGGCCTCCCAGTCTCCGCCGTACTGCTCTGCCCAGACCTCCCACAGGCTGCCGCTCTCCTCGGCCCAGCGTTTGATCTCCTCGTCGTGATTCTTTATCCACTCCGCCCAGTCACCGGAGGTACTGCTGAGCCATTCCTCCAGACTCTGGCTCTGCTCCTGTACCAGATCTGCCATGCTGCCGGTCTGCTCCTGCAGGATCTGCCCGGCTTCGCCGCTTTGCTGTTCAAGCAAAGTCTCCAGTTCTTTCGCGCTGCTGATGATCTGACCGGTCATGGCTTCCACGATATATTGATAGCTGCTTTCACCGTCGTCAAAGGCCAGGTCATAGACCATAAGGCCATCTTCCCAGTCCATGCTGGAGGAAGGGGCAGCGATGCGGTCACTGCTGAGCCCTGCGTCTGCCAATGCGGCCTCCAGAGCCGCGGCGGAGCCAATATAACCCGCCTCGCTGGCCTGGCCGCTGCGCTGTACGCCTTGCAGGGGCAAACCACTGCTCAGAAGATTCAGCTGATTGATGGTCAGACCGGCCAGATCGGCAAAGCTGTAGCGGCTGTCCTGGGCCGTGATGTTCCGGATCAGCTGGGCCTTGCCCAGACTCAGACCGTGTTCCTCTGCCAATGTGCGCAGCTGATCATCCGCGTCCACCTGCTGGCTGATCACTGCGCTGCCGACTCCGCTGCTTTCCAGCAGACCGCCGACCTCTTCCCGCAGCCGCTGTTCCAGAGCTGCCGCCTGCTCACCGTCGGCACTTTCCACGCTGATCAGCACGGAGTTTGCCGACACGCTGAGATAGCCCTGCCGCAGCATGGAGCCGACCAGGGCGTTCACCGTCACTTCCAGGCTGCTGCCTTCAAAATCCATGTTCGCGATGACCTGCTGTCCGTCCTCGTTCAATGCGGTGACGGAAACCACCTTTTCCTTTTCGTTTACCTTGATCTCCACGCTGGGGTTTACATCCAGGGATACGCTGGCTACAGCGGTGTTCTCCAGCCGCCACAGCCCCAGGGCGGACACGCCGCCCACCATCAGCAGCAGCGCCGCCGCAATTCCGGCGGCGGAGCGCAGAAGCCTCCCTTTCCGCCGGGGCTTCATGCTGACAACCTTCCCGGACTGCATGCGGCAGTCGGTAAGGACGCTGTCAAAAATATCCGGCGTCAGGCCGTCAAAAGCCTGCTTTACCTGCCGGTCAAGCTCACGGTCTTCCATATTCAAACGCTCTCCTTCTCCAAAATTGATTTTAGTTTTTTCGCGGCACGGTTGTATTTCGAGATCACTGTGGACAGGGGCAGCTCCAGAAAGTCCGCGATCTCCCTGTGCTTGAAGCCCGCCACCGCGTGGAGCAGCAGCACCTTCTGCTCGTCGTCCCGAAGGGCGGACAGACAGGCGCGTACCGTCAGCCGGTCGGCCTCACTCAGCCCTGTCAGCGCGGGCAGACGTTCCCAGTCCTCCTGACTCAGCTCCTCCGTCCGCCTTCGCTGCCGCAGGGTCTGAAAACACAGGTTCTTCGCAATGGACATGATCCAGCCCATAGGGCGGCCCTGGCTTCGGTAGCTTCGGGCGGCATGATAGACATTCACATAGCAGTCATGGAGCACATCCTCCGCGTCCTGGCGGTTTTTCAGCACCGAAAGGGCGTAGGCGTAAACTGCCGGGGCGGTCTCCCGGTAGAGCCGTTCAAACGCCCGGGCGTCGTTCTCCGCTGTCAGGCGGATGCATTGGTCCAGCCGGGTACTGCGGCTGGCGTTGTCGTCGGCTGGGGTCATACAAGTCAGCGGCACGGCGACCTCTCCTTTCCGTTTGGTTTTTGCTCTCATCAGGTTAATGATTCAGAGCGGCATTTTATCGCAGGGGAAGAAAATATTTTTTTTATTTTACCATGGAGAACCGAACAGGGGCAAGAAAAGTAACGGGTAATCATGAAAGTGATGATGTGAGGAGTCGACTGCGGCCACCTTACTTCTTCACTATTCACTTTTACTTTTTACTTGCCCATCCGGGAAGTCACCCTTCTCCCCGGATGGGCATAGAATGGCGCGGAAGGAAGGGTCTTTATGGACGGAGCGTTCTGCCTGGGGCGGATGGAGCCGGAAATGTCAGGCCGTGTGCTGGCGCTGCACTGCGCACCGGCCCTGTCCCGCAGGCTTTCGGATATGGGGGTATTCCCCGGCACGGAGATCCGCTGTCTGGCCCAAAGTCCCCGGGGTGATCTGACGGTCTGCCTGATCCGGGGCGCTGTGGTGGCTCTGCGGCGGCGGGACTGTGAAAATATCCTGATGGGAGGGGCGGAGAATGAGATTTGAGCATGAGGGGCATGGGCGGGCCGGAAACCGGCCCATCATCGCCCTGGCGGGGATGCCCAATGTGGGCAAAAGCACACTCTTTAACGCCCTCACCGGGCTGCGGCGTCACACCGGCAACTGGACCGGCAAGACCGTAGGCGTGGGGCTGGGGCGATGCCGGGGGCAGGATTGGATCATTGCCGACCTGCCCGGTACATATTCCCTGACGGGCCGCTCTCAGGAGGAGTGCATTGCCGGGGAGTTTTTGCGCCAGGGAAGGGCCGCCCTCACCGTTGTGGTCTGCGACGGCAGCTGCCTTGTCCGTGGACTGGCGCTGTCATTGCAGGTGATGGCCCTGGGGACGCCGGTGCTGGTCTGCGTGAATCTGCTGGATGAAGCGCGGCGAAAGGGACTGGAGATCGACCTTAAGTCCCTGGAACAAAAGCTGGGCGTGCCCGTCGTCGGCCTGGTGGCGCGGAAGCGAGGGAGCCGGAAGCGCTTTGTTCAAGCCGTAGGGGCGACCCTTGCGGTCGCCCGCGAGACCGGAATGTCTGACGGAGATAATACAAGCGGGCGACCGCAAGGGTCGCCCCTACACTCCTCCGGAATATCCGGCGTTGATGAGGAAAGGGCCTACGCCCGGGCGGAGGAGCTTTGCCGTCAGGTGGTGAAACAGAGCGGCCATCATCCGCTCTGGGGGCGGCTGGACCGGCTGCTTACCGGGCGATTTACCGGAGGGGCCGTGATGCTTCTGATGCTCCTTGGCCTGTTCTGGCTGACGGTCAAGGGCGCAAATTATCCCTCGGCCCTGCTGTCCCGTCTGCTGTTTTCACTGGAGGGGCCGCTTGACCGCGCTCTTGCCGCCCTGGGCGCACAGGAATGGCTCTGCGGTATGCTCTGCCAGGGGGCTTACCGTACTCTTGCCTGGGTGGTGGCCGTCATGCTGCCGCCCATGGCCATCTTTTTTCCCCTGTTCTCCCTGCTGGAGGAGCTGGGTTATCTGCCAAGGGCGGCCTTCAATCTGGACCGGCCCTTTGCCGCCTGCGGCAGCTGCGGCAAGCAGGCCCTGTGCATGTGCATGGGCCTGGGCTGCAACGCCGCCGGGGTGGTGGGCTGCCGGATTATCGAGACCCGGCGGGAGCGGCTGCTGGCCGTACTGACCAACAGCTTTACCCCCTGCAACGGCCGTTTTCCCACCCTCATCACCCTGACTGGCTTGTTTTTTGCCTCCGGGGGTCTGGGGCAGGCGGCGGTGATGACCGGGCTGATCCTCTTCTCCGCCGGAGTGACTCTGGCGGCGACAAAGCTGCTGTCCCTGACGCTTCTGCGGGGAGAGCCGTCTCCCTTCGTGCTGGAGCTGCCTTCCTGGCGGCCGCCCCGGATCTCTCAGGTGCTGCTGCGCTCGCTGCTGGATCGGACCCTCTCCGTGCTGGGCCGGGCGGCGGCAGTGGCGGCCCCGGCAGGGGCTGTGCTCTGGCTTCTGGCCAATGTACGGATAGGGGAGGGGAGCCTTTTGACCCATATGGCAGCGTCCCTGGAGCCGATAGGCAGCTTTCTGGGCATGGATGGGGCGATTCTGCTGGGCTTTATTCTGGGCCTGCCCGCCAACGAGATCGTGCTGCCCGTGATTTTGATGATTTACACCGCCGGGGGAAGTCTGGCGGAGATCGGAGACACTGCCGCCCTGGGCACCCTGCTGACCCAAAACGGCTGGACGACGGCGACAGCGGGCTGTGTCATGCTTTTTTCCCTGCTGCACTGGCCCTGTTCCACCACCCTTTTGACCATAAAAAAAGAGACCGGCAGCCTGGGCTGGACGGTCCTTGGGGCAATATTGCCCACAGCGGTAGGAATCATTATTTGTGCGCTTGTTGGGACGATTTGCCGGTGAAAAAGGGCGGCCGAAAGGGCCGCCCCTTCAAGGCGTCGACAAAGTTCGACGCCTTGAAAACTTATTCAGGAGTATTCAAAAATACTCCTGAATATAAGCATAGATTGAACGCCGAAAGGGGACTCCCGTCCCCTCTCTGCGCTCTCCCCATGCATTTCTATACGCTGCCGATGGCTTTGTCTACAGTCTGTAGGGGGCGGCCGAAAGGGCTGCCCCTTCAAGGCGTCGACAAAGTTCGACGCCTTGAAATCTTATTCAGGAGTATTCAAAAATACTCCTGAATAAGCATAGATTGAACGCCGAAAGGGGACTCCCGTCCCCTCTCTGCGCTCTCCCCATGCATTTCTATACGCTGCCGATAGCTTTGTCTACAGCCTGTAGGGGGCGGCCGAAAGGGCCGCCCCCTATATTATTATTTGTCAATCAGCGTGAGCAGCGTCTGGGTAAAGCCGTATTTCTTTGCCAGGGCGCGGCAGGCGGGCAGTTCCTTTTCTCTGGGCGGGCGAACACGCCGGGCACGGAGCATGATGTTCTTGGGCGAATGCTCAAAATCCACAAACTCGATCATGTCTGTCTTATAGCCCATATCCTCCAAGGCGGAAGCCCGGATGCTGTCGGTAAGCAGCGCGCAGACACGCTCCTTCACAATGCCGTGGCGCAGGAAAATGTCCAGCTCCCCGGCTTTTTTGATCTGGTTGTTGACCTCATGCTGGCAGCAGGGGACGGAGAAAATGTAATCCGCCTGCTTCTGTATGGCATAATACAGCGCGTAGTCCGTGGCGGTGTCGCAGGCGTGGAGAGTCACCACCATGTCGATATGCTCGTCGTAGAGCTTGTCTTTGGTCACATCCGCCACCACAAAGCGGAGCTTGTCATAGCCGTATCGGGCAGCCACCGCGTTGCAGTGCTCCACCACGTCCGCTTTCAGATCGTAGCCGATGATGCGCACATCCATGCCCCGCTTCACCGCAAAATAGTAGAACATGATGAAGGTCAGGTAGGATTTGCCGCAGCCAAAGTCCAGAATCGTCAGGCTTTTCCGCTGTGAAGCGGCAAATTCATCGTCGATAAGCTGGATGAAGCGGTTGATCTGCCGGTATTTGTCGTATTTGGATTTCACAATGCGAAAGTCCGGAGTGAATACCCCCAGATCCACCAGCGCGGGGATGTTCTCCCCCTCGGACAGCAGATAGGTCTTTTGCCGGTCGTGGTCCGGGACTCCGCCGCCGGGGGCGGCCGCCAGGGCTTTGGCAGTACGTCTGTAGCTGCCGTCCCGCTTTAAAACGTACTGGGCAGCCCCTGTGCCGGTGGTGATCAGAACCTGGCGGTAGCGGCCGTCCAGTTCCTCATCAAACAGGCGTAGAAGCCCCTGCTCGTCCAGATTCTGGTGGTAGGCCTTGTTGTCCCGGAGGCCCTCCGTCTGAAAAGCCAGGCGGTCCTTCAGCTTCACCGGGCGGATGCTCAGCTTTGTTCAGGGCGCGGCGGCTGTGGGCTGGGAAAACACGGCTTTGCTGAGATCAGGCAGAGCCAGAGCCAGATCGGTTTTTAAGGTGGGCATATTCCAATCCTTTCTTATTGGCGCGCGAGGACAAGCCTCACTCCCTGTAAAATACGCTGTCATTCTGAGGACCGTCAGTGACGAAAAATCCCGTAGTTGAACGCGAAGCCTTTTTATACGGGATCCTTCGCTGCGCTCAGGATGACAAAATGATTTGATGTCGGGGGTTCAGGCCTCAAACATCCGTTTCAGGTTCAATGCGGCCGCTTTCAGCTCGTTTTTGGAATAGGAATTGTTCTCGTCGTTCAAAAGAGCCGTAACCGCATCCCGGGAGCTGAGTCCATCCCGCAGCATAGCGTCTACCAGCAGCGCCTCCGCGCTGACGGCGTGCTCTTTCCGGTTGAAGAAGTAGGCCTCATCGACCTCCACGATCACGGCGTATTCGCCCTTGTCGTAATTCCCCTTGGCCAGAAGCTGCTCTTTGACCTCTGCCGGAGTGCCCCGGAAGGCCATCTCATGGAGCTTGGTCATGTCATTGCACAGGCACATGCGCACCAGGGCCTGCTGGTCAATGAAGAAATCCACCAGATCCATGATGCGCTTAGGGCTTTCATAAAAGGCAAAAGTGCGGGTGTCTCCCCGCCGCAGCTTCTCCAGCAACTTTCGCCGGTCGGCGTTCTCCCGGGGGAAAAAGCCGTAAAACATAAAGCTGGACAGGTCAAAGCCCGAGATGGACAGGGCATTTACCGCCGCGCAGCAGCCGGGGACGCCGATCACCGGGATGCCGGCCTCCACCGCCGCCCGGATCAGCTCGTTGCCCGGGTCGGAGATGCAGGGGGTGCCGGCGTCTGTGATCACGGCCACGCTCTTGCCGGAGAGCATCTCGTTGATGAAATATCTGGCCTTGCCGTATTCGTTGAACTTGTGGTTGGAGACCAGGCGGTTGCGGATCTCCAGCTTGTTCAGCAGCACCATAGAGCGGCGGGTGTCCTCCGCCGCGATGATGTCCACCGTGCTCAGAATTTCCCGGCCCCGGGGCGACATGTCCCGGGAGTTGCCGATGGGGGTGGCTACAATGTAGAGTTTTCCGGTGCTGTTGTCCATTTTACAATGATCCTTCCGTTTAATTCTCTGCGAGATTTATGCGGCAATTTTCAACTGCTGCTCCATCAGGGAACGGGAGTAGTCCGCCAGCTCGTTGGTGCTCATGGCCTTCACCTGCCCGGCGGGGATGACCTCCAGAATATCCAGATACACGTCCACACTTTTGAACAGATGGGGACGCTTCACCTTTTCACTGCCCCGGACGCAGGCCACCACAACAGGCGCACCCGCACGCTGGGCAATCTTGAAAGATCCGGCGTGGAAGGGCAGCATCTCGCCGGTCCGGCTTCTGGTGCCCTCGGGGTAGATGCCCATGTTGCACACGCCCTTTTTTAAATACTCCGCCGCCTGGAGAATGGTTTTCAGCGCTTCCCGGTTGTTTTCCCGGTCGATGGGCAGAAAGCCCGCGTTCTTGGCAATGACGCCCGCTATCGGGATTTTCAGGTTGGAGGGCTTGGAGATAAAGGAGATGTTCTGCTTTTTCATGGCCCCCATGACCACCAGGGGGTCAAACATGGACTTGTGGTTGCAGACAAACAGATATTTCTGATCCTGGGGCAGCTTTTCCAGACCGCTGATGTGCGCCCTGACGCCGGCGTAAAAGCAGAACAGGTCTCCCACCCCGGCACAGCAGGCCCGGGCCAGGTTGCTCTGCTTTTCGATGGTCCGGTCATGGTACAACAGACGGATCAGGCACAGACCCAGCACATAGACCAGGTGAGTAGTGATAAGAGCCAGCACATAGGCCGGGATAAGCTTCCAAAGCTGGGGCAGGGCCGTTACGCCGCCCAGCGCGGCCCAGAGCACCGTCAGCGCAAGAGCGGACAGATAGAGACACCATATCAGCATGATTTACCATCTCCTGAATGATTTCGTTTCTCTTGATTGTACCACGGTTTCGCCTGAGAACAAGGGAGTTTTGAAATTTTTGATGGAAAGTTTACATTTAATTCTCCTCCCTGCATAACGGTGCTTTTCTTGGAACGGACGGACAGAATGACGGCCCGGTTTTGCCGTAAAAAAGCAGAAGTTTGGCCCTGCATGAGGAAAATCCGAACTATTCCTTGACTTTCCTTCGGTTAAAGCTTACATTTAAGGGGCAATACTATTTCGCCATGTACAAAAAAGAAAGGGACGCCTGAAAAATGGATAAGATCGGCTATGACAAGGACATATTTGCGGAAAATCTGCTGCGGCTGATGAAGGAAAACCACTGCCGGCAGATCGACATTGCCCGGATGCTGGATGTGAGCAAGGCCACCGTCAGCGCCTACTGTGCCGGCAAGCAGATGCCCCGCATGGACAAGATCGAACAGCTGGCCCGCCATTTCGGCGTTTCCCGGGCGGATTTGATCGAAGAGAATACCGGACCCGGCCAAAGGGAGGGGACAGGCCCGGCTGCTTGCGGCGTCTCCGCCCAAGGAGGGAACAGCCCGCTCCTTCAGTTGTATAATGCCCTGAACGACACGGGGCAGGCAGAGCTGATGCGCTATGGCCGCTATCTTATGGCCCAACCGGAATATAAGGCGGGAAAACCCCGGGGTGAGATCCTGACCATCAAGCACTATATCGTCCCCGCTGCCGCAGGCTATGCCAGCCCCATCGAGGGCGAGGATTATGAACTGATCCCCCGGCCGGAGAATGCCCCTGCCCGGGCCGATTTCTGCATCAGCATCTCCGGCGACAGCATGGAACCCTATATTCACGACGGGGAGCTGGCCTTTGTACAGCGGGACGCGCCGCTGCGGGAGTTTGAACCCGGCGTGTTTTTTGTTGACGGCGATGTTTACTGCAAGCAGTGGTGCGTGGACTATGCGGGCACGCTCCATCTTCTGAGCGCAAATCCAGAACGGGAGGACGCCAACATCCACATTCCCCGGGACAGCGGCCGCAGCTGCATCTGCTTTGGCAAGGTGCTTCTGAACCGCAGCCTCCCCCGTCCCGTGTACGATTAACGAATGAAAGGGAAGTGCAGGGGCCTGCCCCCGCACGATGGTAACGAAAACAATGAAAAGTACCTATCTTCTCCCTGTCCTGACGGCCCTGCTGATCGTCCTGTTTTTCTTAGGGCTGCCGGGGCTGAAAACCGTCTCTCTGCCCCAGGCCCGGGACCGGCACATGGGCCGACGGGACGCCCTGTTCATCACCCTTCTGACCTTGGTCTATGCCGCGGTGGCCTTCTGGAACCTGGGCGACAGCCGCGCGCCCCAGACCGTGCGCAGTCTGGACGGCGAAAGCGCCCTGATCGACCTGGGTGGTCAGGAGACGGTCTCCCGGGTGCAGTTTTACACCGGCATCGGACAGGGCAGCTATACCTTTGAATTCTCCCCGGACGGGGAGAGCTGGCTTGCCGCCGGAACCTTCGAACAGGGCCACGCCGCCCTGCTGAAATGGCAGGAACTGGAGCTGCCCGATGCGCCCCGGAGCCCGGTCCGTTATCTCCGCATCACCGGCTCCGGCCCGGCGGAGCTGGGAGAGGTGGCGGTGTATGGCGAAAGCGGAGAAATGCTGCCCGTCAGCGCCGACTGCCCAGAGCTCTGCGACGAGCAGGCTCTTGTCCCGGCAGAGGCCAGCTACCTGAACTCCAGCTACTTTGACGAGATTTACCACGCCCGCACGGCCTGGGAGCATCTGCGGAATATCTACCCCTATGAGGTATCGCACCCGCCGCTGGGCAAGCTGATTTTGTCCATCGGCATCAGCCTTTTTGGCATGACGCCCTTTGGCTGGCGCTTTATGGGCACCCTGTTCGGGGTGTTGATGTTGCCGGCGATGTATGCCTTTGCCAAAAAGCTCTTCGGCGGGCGGCTGGTACCCGGCTGCTGCGCGGTGATCTTCGCGGCGGACTTTATGCACTTCACCCAGACCAGGATCGCAACCATCGACACCTATGCGGTGTTCTTCATTTTGCTGATGTATTTGTTTATGTGGCTCTTTGTCAGCACGGACAGGTGGCGGTATCTGGCGCTGTCGGGGCTGTTTTTCGGTCTGGGCGCGGCCAGCAAATGGACCTGCCTCTACGCCGGGGCCGGACTGGGGCTCATCTGGCTGATCTATTGGATACGCGAAGCCCTTTCCCAAAAAGACCGTCATCCTGAGGAGCAACGCGACGAAGGAGCCCGTATACAGGACAAGCTGCTCCAGCGGCCGGGATCCTTCGCTGGCGCTCAGGATGACAGCAGGGTTTGGGACGCGTTTTTCAAAAATGTGCTGTTCTGCCTTGTATTCTTCGTCCTGATCCCCGGCGTCATCTACTACCTGTCCTACTATCCCTACGCGCTGGCCAAAGGCATCACTTCTCCCTTTGACCGGGGCTATGCCCAAATCGTCCTGGAAAACCAGAAGTTCATGTTCACTTACCATTCCGGCGTGACGGCGGAGCACCCCTACTCCTCCCGCTGGTATCAGTGGATGCTGGATATCCGGCCCATCCTGTATTATCTGCACTATTACCCGGACGGGACCCGTTCTAGCTTTGGGGCCTGGGTCAACCCGGTGCTGTGCTGGGCAGGACTGCTTGCCCTGTTTGTGCTGGGCTATATGGCTCTGGCCCGGCGGGACAAAAAGGCGGCTTTTCTGCTTCTGGGCTACCTGGCCCAGCTGCTGCCCTGGGTGTTTATCCGCCGCATCACCTTTGAATATCACTATTTCCCCTGTACGGTCTTTCTGATCCTGGCCCTGGGCTATGTGTTCAGCCTGATGGGACGGCGGGAGCGCTGGCGGATCCTGGGCCTGACGGGGCTTTGCGCTGCGCTGTTCGTGCTGTTTTATCCGGCACTCAGCGGACTCCGGGTGGATAATACCGCCGCTTCGGCTCTGCTGCAGTGGCTTCCCACCTGGCCGTTTTAGAATACGCTTCCACGGAAAAACTGTTTTTGGATTAAATTCACAAAAAAGACTTCAAATCTCTGGGCCGCTATGCTATAATGTAACCAGAAAGGAGTTGGCGAAATGAAGTTCACTTTCACTGAGAAAAAGATGGGTTCTTCCGATTCCCTGCGCGCTTATGCGGAGAAGAAGATCGGCAAGCTGGACCGCCTGTTCAAGACAGAGGCAGAGGCCACGGTCACCTTCAGCATGGAGCGGGGCCGGTATCTGGCGGAGATCACCATCCACAACAACGGCCTGTACTACCGTGCAAGCGAGCTGACCAACGACATGTACGCGTCGGTGGATTCCGGCGTGGCCGCCATCGAGCGGCAGATCCGCCGCAACAAGACCCGGCTGGAAAAGCGTCTGCGTGAAGGCGCGCTGGAGCGGGACACCATGCCGGACTATGTCCCGGCCGCTGCGGAGGATGAGGAGGACGAGGAGTTCAGGATCGTCCGCCGCAAGCAGTTCCCCATCAAGCCCATGTCGGTGGAGGAGGCCATCATGCAGATGAACCTGCTGGATCACGAGTTCTTTGTGTTCCGCAATATGGAGGACGAAGAAGCCATATCCGTTGTGTACCGCCGCAAGCAGGGCGGTTACGGCCTGATCTCCGACAGCCGGGACTGAAAAGATAGATAATATTCGGGCGGCCCCCGCAGGGCCGCCCGTATCCGACAATATGTGATAAAATCCAAATAATACTTGCAAAAATTGTTGTAATGTAATAACATATAATCGATATATGTTATTTGCTTGACGGCAAAACCAACAGGAGGGAGAAAGTATGAAATGTCCGCGCTGCGGAGCTGAGATGACCCCCGACAACCACCGCAAGTACACCCTGAACATGTGCTATGAATGCGGTTATATGGAGGGCCTGATCGAAAATCCCATTAAGAACCGGGACAACAACTTCAAGCGTCTCAAGACCATGAACTTCAACGAAACTGTGGCACTGCTGCATAATGGCCTTGGTATTGACAAGGATAAGCTTGTTGATTGGCTGTACCAGGACGCAAAGAACTGATAAAACGCCCTCCCGGGCGTTTTCAAGGCGTCGACAAAGTTCGACGCCTTGAAAACTTATTCAGGAGCATTTAGAAAAAACTCCTGAATAAGCAGGATTAAACGCAGAAAGGGGACTCCCGTCCCCTCTCTGCGCTCTCCCCATGCAAGTCTATACACTGCCGATAGCTTTGTCTTCAGTTTGAAAACGCCCTCCCGGGCGTTTTTTGCTAAGCATTGACTCGAGGGGAATAATATGCCTGTGAACCGGTGATTACCGGCAAAGAAAGGAACAAAAATGGAAAACGTTGCACTCATTACCGGCTCCTCCCGGGGCATCGGCGCAGCTGTGGCCACGCTGCTGGCCCAGAACGGCTGGGCGGTCTGCATCAACTATATCGAACAGCGGGAAAAGGCGGAGGAGCTGGCTGACGCGCTGAATTTTCTGGGCTTCCGGGCCATCGCCCATCAGGCGGACGTGTCTGACCGGGCGGCGGTAGACGCCATGGTACGCCGTGTGGAGGAGGAGCTTGGCCCGGTGAGCCTGCTGGTGAATAACGCGGGCGTGGCCCGGCAGCAGCAGTTTCAGGATATCGAGCCGGAATACTGGCAGCACATCTTCTCCGTGAATCTGGGGGGCTGCTTTAACTGCACCCAGGCGGTACTGCCCAACATGCTCCACGAGCACGAGGGCTGCATTGTGAACATCAGCTCCATCTGGGGTACCCACGGCGCATCCTGCGAGACGGCCTATTCGGCCACCAAGCACGCCATCGTGGGCCTGACCCGTTCCCTGGCGGCGGAGCTGGCGCCCAGCAACATCCGGGTCAATTGCATCACCCCCGGGGTGATCGACACGGACATGGTGCAGGTCCTGGGGCAGGAGACGCTGGAGAGCCTTGCCCGGGATGTGATCCCCATGGGTCGCCTGGGCCGGCCGGAGGAGATCGCCCGCGCGGTGCTTTATCTGGCCCGGGACGCCACCTACACCACCGGCCAGATCCTCTCCTGCGACGGCGGATTCTTTATTTGAGGGGATAAGTAATAGTGAATAGTGAAGAAGTAAGGTGTCGCCTGCGGCGACAGATTTAAATCCGTCCGATTCACGGCCGCCGCACTTCTTCACGCTTCACTTTTACTTCTTACCTGAAAACCTCCCCGTACTGCGAGTTTTTGTCCTGCGGTACGGGGAGGTTTTTATTTGAATTGTTCTGCTTTTTTTATGTAGTATTCCGCGTTGCCCTGAATGTACTTCTGCTTCTCCCGGCTCACTTTTCCGGCGATCCGGGCGGGATTGCCCAGCAGCAGCGAGCCCTCCGGCGCAACGGTCTTTCCGGTTACCACGGCCCCGGCACCTACAAGACAGTGAGGGCCGATTGTGGCCCCAGTGAGCACCACCGCGCCCATGCCGATCAGGCTGTAGTCCCCCACGGTGCAGCCGTGGACCACGGCGCCGTGGCCGATGGTACAGAATTTGCCGATGGTGGTCTCGTCGTGGAGCACGCAGTTATCCTGAATGTTTGTGCCCTGCCCAACCCGGATCGGGCCGTTGTCACCCCGGAGCACCGCACCGTACCAGACGTTTACATCCTTTTCCAGGCTGACGTCTCCGCAGATCACCACACCAGGAGCCAGAAGCGCCCCTTCAGTCATTGGCTTGTCCATTTTTGCCCCTCTTACCGCACGATACCCTTGATGAACACAGGGCGGTCTACGGCCTCGTTGCTCAGACTGTAGCAGCTGCGGAGCAGATGCACTGCCTCCCGGCCCCGGGCGGCGTCGTTGGCGTGAATGGTGGCCAGACTCTCCCCGGCGTGGACATAGTCGCCGACCTTCTTGTGCAGCACCGCGCCCACAGCCAGATCGATCTTGCTCTCCTTGGTGGCGCGTCCTCCGCCCAGATGCATGGACACAAGACCCACCTGCTCGGCCTGAATATGGGAGACATATCCGCTCTTCTCGCAGGGAACCTCCAGCTTCAGCCTTGCGTCGGGCAGCAGGGAAGTGTCGTAAACAGCCCGGCTGTCGCCATGCTGGGCGGAGACCAGATCGGCCAGCTTCTTCAGGGCGCTGCCGTCGTCAATGGCCTTCTGGAGCATCTCCCTTGCCTCCCGGTCGCCGGCGGCAAATCCCGCCTCGGTGAGGATGCAGGCGCCCAGCGTAAGGCACAGCTCCAGAAGTTCACCCCTGGTCTCACCCTTCAGGACGGAGATGGCCTCCTTGACCTCCAGGGCGTTGCCCACGGCGCAGCCCAAAGGCTGATCCATGTCGGTAATGACGGCGGCACAGCGCTTGCCGGCCAAACGGCCCACCCGGGTCAGGCCCCGGGCCAGCTCCTGAGCCTGGCTGGCGGTCTTCATAAAGGCGCCGCTGCCGCACTTTACATCCAGCACGATCACGTCCGCGCCTGCCGCCAGCTTTTTGGACATGATGGAGCTGACGATCAGCGGAATGGAGGGAACGGTGCCGGTCACGTCCCGGAGGGCGTAAAGCTTTTTGTCGGCAGGGACCAGATCGGCGGTCTGCCCGGCGATAGCGATGCCGTAACGGTTGACATTGGCGTAAAATTCCTCTTCGGAAATGCCGGTGACAAAGCCGGGAAAGCTCTCCAGCTTGTCGATGGTGCCGCCGGTGTGCCCCAGACCCCGGCCGGACATCTTGGCGATCTTCACGCCGCAGGCGGCTACCATGGGGCAGAGGATCAGGCTGGTCTTGTCGCCCACGCCGCCGGTGGAGTGTTTGTCGGCCTTGACGCCGTGGATGGGAGAGAGGTCAAGGGTCTCGCCAGAATGGACCATGGCCATGGTCATGTCCAGGGTCTCCCGGTCATCCATGCCACGCAGAACGATAGCCATACACATGGCGGACATTTGATAATCCGGGATCAGACCATGGGTGTAATTTTTGATCATATAATTGATCTCTTCTGTGGACAGCGTCCCGCCGTCCCGCTTTTTCGCGATCAGATCGGTCATCAGCATAATATTGTCATCCTTTTTCCTTCGGTATATCATTGGGAAACTTTATTATACTCCCTTTACCGTCTGAAAACAAGATATTCCCTGCCGTTGATCACGCGAATATGGGAAAAAACTGAGGTTTTATCCCGCAACCGGGCGGGCAGGGCGATCAGCTTCTCTTCCGGGCAGAACAAAACCCCGCCTTGCAGACTATACCAGACGCGGTCTCCGCTCCTGTCTTTCTTTGCCGGAGGAGGCGGCTGAGAAGGGGCGGGCGGAGCATCTTTTTCCTCCGGGCACAGTTCCCCCGCATATTCAATGACGGGAGGAAAGCCCCGCATATCGTTTTTCGTCAAGCGCCGGGAGAAGAACAGCTCTCCGCCCCGGGGCAGCATACGCCCCAGCAGGGCGCGTTTTCCTCCGCCGTATACCAGCAGAAATATTGGCTCTGTCCCACATGCTTTTGCGGTGAACACAGTATATAGTCCCTGCCGCTGCACCCAAAGCCGCCCTGACTTTTTCCCGCTTATGTAGATCGGATATTCCGCCATAAATATTTCCCCGCCACTTCTTCACTATTCTCTCTTACCTATTACCAAATTGAATCTCCCCTGTCCAGAATATGAACAGGGGAGAGAAAATATTTGTATTCTTCAGCCGTTGAGCCCAAAGCTGACAGCAAGGGCATTATCTACGGCGTTCATGGTGCTTTCGTCCAGACGGCCCATGCGCTCCCGGAGCCGGGATTTATCCAGCGTGCGGATTTGCTCCAGCAGGATCACGCTGTCCCGGTTCAGGCCCACGCTGTGGCCGGACAGCTCAATGTGCGTCGGGAGCTTGGCTTTGCCGGTCTGACTGGTGATGGCGGCGGCGATGACGGTAGGACTGTGGCGATTGCCGGTGTCGTTTTGTACGATCAGCACCGGGCGCATACCGCCCTGCTCGCTGCCCACCACAGGGCTGAGATCGGCGTAATAGATGTCTCCCCGTTTGACCATGCTCATGTTTCTCACTCCGGTAAAATAATGTCGCGCCCAATACATAATATGTAGGACAGTGACTATTCTCCCCCCGGCAGGCAGAAATTATACATCCTCCCATCGAAGCCGGGAAAAGCAGCTTTGATGGGAGGATGATATCAGTTCAGTGCATGGGTCCTGAGCCAGCTCATCACGGCGCTGAGGCCGGTGCCGCTGAGGCCCTTGCCGTCGGAATCGGCGTACTGGCCGATCAGCTTGCCCTCGGCGGTCAGGTTATAGGCAATATCGGCGTACCATGCGCCGGTGTCGATGCAGATCTGCTGGATCCAGCCGTTAATCTGTTCCGCACCGGCACTGTCCAGCCCGTCTGCGCCGGTATAGGCGTCGGTGACGGGGAAAACGGAGCAGCAGATCACCCTGGTTTCGGGGCTTGCGTCCAGCACACCGCGGACCAGATTCTCGTAGCCGGAAATAAAGTCCTCCTGACTTATGCCCACTGCGCCGTCACTGCCGATAGCCAGAATGAGCACAGAGGGCTTGGCTACCATGGCGGCGTTTGCCGGGCTGATGGCGGAGCCGTCGCCGGGATAGACGATGGTCCAGCCGGAAATATCGGACATGGAAAGACCGCTGCTGCCTACCCAGACCTGTCCGGCGGTCAGGCCGGAGGTCTTGAGGGAGCTGAGAGAGCTGTCCGCCAGGAAGGTGAGGGAGTCAATATAGCCCTGCCCGGCGTCGGTGCTGCCGGGGAGCGTCTTGAGAGAGCCGTCGGAGACCGTAGCGAGGCTTCCGCTGCCGGTGACCCCGGCGTCGATCCCGCTCTTATCATTTTTGCTGCCGGAAGAAGCAGAGGAGAGCACCATCACAGGGCGCTCCCGTTCCCCGGCGTATCTGCCGATGGCGGCGAAAAAGAAACCGATCAGCAGCGCAAGAATACACACGGCAATCCCCGCTGCCCAGAGCAGATCTTTCAGTCCGGATAATTTATTCGTCATAACTTATTCACTCTTACTTTTCACTGAAAAAACACGGCGGGGCAAGACGCCCCGCCGTATTATGTGTATGATTATTCGGCCTCGGCCAGAGCCTTTGCCTCTTCAATGACCTTCTGCTGCACGTTGCCGGGGGCTTCCTCGTAACGCACGAACTTGCAGGTGAAGGAGCCGGAGCCCTGCGTCATGGAGCGCAGGTCGATGGTATAGGTGGTCATCTCGGCCATGGGAACCTCGGCCTCGATGGTGGTCATGCCGTCGTCGGCGGGCATGGAGCCCATCATGGTGCCGCGGCGCTTGGAGTTGATGTCGCCGATGATGGCGCCCTGGTACTCGTCGGGAATGGTGACAAAGAGCTGGCCGATAGGCTCAAGGATGGTGGGCTTGGCCTTGGGGATGCCGTCCTGGTATGCCAGACGGGCGGCAGTCTGGAAAGCCATATCGTTGGAGTCCACAGGGTGGTAGGAGCCGTCGTACAGGGTGGCCTTCAGGCCCACCAGCGGGTAGCCCGCCAGTACGCCCTTCTGCACGGCGTTGCGCAGACCCTTTTCCACGGAGGGGAAGAAGTTTTTGGGCACGGAGCCGCCGAAGACCTCCTCGGCGAAGATCATGTCGTCCTGCTCCTCCTGGGGCTCGAAGCGGATCCACACGTCACCGAACTGACCGGAACCGCCGGACTGCTTCTTGTGGCGGCCGTGAGCTTCCACCTTGGACTTGATCTTTTCACGGTAAGCAACGCGGGCGGGGTACAGCTCGGTGTCCACGTTGTAGAGAGATTTCAGCTTGGAGCAGAGCACGCCGATCTGGATGTCGCCTGCGCCGGAGATGACCATCTGGTGGGTCTCGGCGTTGTTGACCAGCGTGAAGGAGATGTCCTCCTCGTTGAGCTTTGCCAGACCTGCGGCAACCTTGTCGTCCTGACCCTTGGTCTTGGGAGCGATGGCCATGGAGTAGCAGGGTTCGGGGATCTCGATGGCGGGCAGCTCCACATCGTCCTTGCCGTCTACCACCACGTCGCCGGTCTTCCAGTCCATCTTGCCGATGGCCACGATATCGCCGCAGACGGCCTCGGTGACCTCGGTGCTCTTCTTGCCGCACATGGTGTACATACGGCCCAGCTTGTCGGTGCTGGAGGCGCGGCAGTTGCGCAGGGACATGCCAGCGGTGACCTTACCGGCCAGAACCTTGATGAAGCTGTATTTGCCGAACTTGTCGGAAACGGTCTTGAATACGAAGCCCAGTGCGGGGCCTGCCTTGGCCTCAGGGGCGGGGCAGTAATCGGCGATGCCCTGGAGCATGGCGGCGGTGCCAACGTTGGTCATAGCGTCGCTGGCGAAAACGGGAACCACGGAGCGCTCCTTCACGCCAACCTTCAGGCCCTCAACGATGTCGGCCTCGTTCAGCTCCATGGTGTCAAAGAATTTCTCCATCAGTTCCTCGGTGGCGCCTGCGGCAGCTTCCATCAGCTCAGCGCGCAGCTCCTCCACCCGGTCTGCGTCGGCGGCAGCCACGGGGCCCTTTTCAAACTTGGAGCCAACGGTCTTGTAGGCCACGTTGTGCACCAGGTCGATGACGCCGGAGCCATCGGAAGAGGGAATGGTCACGGGGCAGACGATGCTGCCGTACTTGCCCTTCAGGGTGTTCAGGGCCTTGAAGTAGTCACCGTGCTCTTCCTTGCACTTGGAGATGCAGAACATGACAGGCAGACCTGCGTTTTTCAGGTACTTCCAGGAGCGCTGTGCGCCAACGGCCACGCCCTCGCCGGTATCCTTGGCGGAGCAGAGAATGACGCCGGCTTCCACGGCGCGCAGGGAGCAGAGAACGTCGCCTGCAAAGTCAAAAAAGCCAGGGCAGTCCAGAACGTTGATCTTGCAGCCGGCGAAGTTCACCGGAGCCACGGAGGTGGCGATGGTGATCTGGCGGGCGATCTCTTCGGGGTCGTAATCGCAGACGGTGTTGCCGTCGCTGACCTTGCCTAGACGGTCGACAGCGCCGGTGATGTACAGCATGCTTTCGGCCAGACTGGTCTTACCGGTGTTGCCGTGACCCAGCAGGGCAATGTTGCGGATGTTTTTGGTTTCGTAGCTCATGTGTTGCTTCCTCTCTGTCAAAGTATATGTGAAAAGAAAAATTCTTTTTCGTCAAACAACAATCAATTTATTATACACTAATTGCCGGTATTTTGGCAACAGTTATTTTCATCTCCTCCCGCAGTCCTCAAAAGTCCGCGGTCATCCCGAGCGAAGCGAAGGATCCCGTGCTGTTTCGCTTGGCGTACTGTTCACGGGATTCTTCGTCGCGTTGCTCCTCAGAATGACAGAAAGGGAAAATACATGTCATCCTGAGCGAAGCGAAGGATCCCGTTGTCAGATCCTCTGGGCTTCGATTTGGCAAGCAATGGGCTGAGGCGTTCTAACCACGGGATTCTTCACCGCGTTGCTCCTCAGAATGACAGGCGGTTTTCGGGGCGTGAGAGACGATCTCAGGCTTTCAGAATAAAGCTCAGCAGAACTTCCGGAATCAACCACAGCACCATATACCAGAACAAAAAGCCCACGCCGATGCTTCCGGCGCCTACCAGCTTGACAAACACAATCAGCATCCCCAGCAGGGCGCAGAGCAGCGTCAGCAGCAGATTCATGCGGATGGTGACATACATGCTCCGTCCGGTGTCGGCCATGTGGGTCAGGGGGCCCAGACCCTCCCGGCAGACCACGGCGGCCACCTTGCTGTCCTCAGAGGGGACGGCTTCGCTCATTTTGAAACGCTCCACATAGGGCGGGAAGTCGTAGCCATCGGTGGCCACGTCAAAGCAGCCGCGGAGCATCTCCGGGGTGGCGTTGAAGTCCCGCAGGGCAAAGATCGGGTGGCGGTTGGAGCGCATCAGGTTCACCAGCGCTTTGCGGACCTTGGGATCGGCAGTGTATTTCATGTTGAAGATGCCGTAGAGGATCCCGTCCACGGCCAGCAGAATCGAGGTACGGCCCACCAGCCGGAAGGGTACCCGCACGTTCATCAGCTGCATCAGGTCGCTGCTGCCGCAGAGAATGACGGAGCTGTCGATAATGCCCTTCATTCCGCCGCCGGGCAGGTATTCAAAGTTTTCGATCTTGCGGAGGGAACAGCCGTTTTTCTCCATCAGATCGGCAAAGCAACTGGCCACGCCGCAGCCGGAGGCGGTGAGCATACTCCCGGCGTAGGAGATGATCCGCTCGGGCTTGGCATCGGCAAATATACGCACGCCCTCCAGCTCCACGGTGCCCTCGGGGAACAGATCCCGGTCGGTGACGATCAGGTTTTTGCTCTGCCCGATGTCGCAGAGACCGGACCAGCCGGCAATCCCTGCCCCGCTGGAAAAAATGCGCACCGAGCCGGTAAAGAAGGGCAGGGCGAAGCAGAGCAGAGCACCGACAGGCACGGCAGGGCAGAACACTGCCGAAAGAATGAAAGCCAGATCGGTGTAATTTTTCTTTACAATGGCAATGATCAAGGTGAAGAACAGCGCCAGGATCATCAGGGGAACAGATATTTTGCGGTAAAGCTCCTCGTCGGGGGCGGCCTCCTCAGCCCGGCGCACAAAGCCCTTGGACGAGCGCAGGGATTTGAGAAGGGTGATCTCGCCCTTGTTGATCCCGGTCTCCCCGCTGACGGCGTAGGCGTTCAGACCGATGGCTGGGACACGCAGGGCCTTGCGCAGACCCCGGCAGCTGAACAGGTTTGCCACAGATATGCCCACCAGAGACAGGGAGGAGATAAGACAAAGGGGCATGTGCGCCCCGGCAAAGTCGGTCACGCCGGTCAGCAGCGCGTCAAGGGAGGTGAGCAGACAGCTGAGCACCGCCATGGTCTCCGCGCCCGGGCGCAGGCGAACGGCGCTCATAATGCCGTTGGTGACCACGTCCAGACTGAGCAGCATGATGCACAGCTGCAGCCCCATACAGAACAGTCCTGCCACCCGGTAATTTTTCAGCAGTCCGGTCACGGGCAGGCCCAGAGAGAGCCAGGCCATGAACACCAGCAGCAGCAGACTGACCCGCAGCCGCAGGCGCATGGGCTTGATGAAGCTGCCGTAGTAGGCGGAGGCGGCCTTGGCCGTTACTTCCGGCCCTAAGTCCTCGTCATCCTCCTGAACGGTGGCGGAGCCGCTGGCTCCTCCCCGCAGCTTATACAGCAGGGAAGTGATGATGGAGAAAATATATTCCTTGAAGCTGGAGGGGAAAAAGTCCTCCTTGCTGTTGAACTCGGCGGTTTCGTTGATCTCCCGCTCGATGTCGTACTCGCCGTCGTCGGCGTAGTCCGCAGGCGTGGCGCCGTAGTCCCGGAAGCTGGCCGCAAACTCGTCGTCCTCGCTGCTGATCCGGCCGGAAGGCTCGACGTAGAGCTCTTCCTCCTCTTCGGGAGGGGGAGTCTCCCGGACAGCGGCGGCCGGGGCTTTCCGCTCCTTGCCCCGGGTTTTCTTTCCACCCCGCTTTTTGCGGAGGCGTCCCACAAATCCGGGCTCCGGGTCGGGCTCTTCCTGCTCATCTCCGTCGCGGTCGAACTGATCCGGGGCGTAGGTGGAAACGTATTCCGCCTTTTTGGGCGGCTCATAGTCCTCGTCGGGGCTGATGTCGGTTTCGCTGTCGCCGTACATCATCACGTCGGGCCCCTGCTTAAAGTCTTCCCTGGTCAGAAAACGGGGGTCAAACTCCGGCTCCTGATAGGGGGCGGACTGCCCGGCATCCAGGTCGGAATAGTCGCCCCGGGCGAAAGCCTCCATATAGGCGCGGATCTCGTCCTCGCTGGGCAGGGAGCTCTTTCTCCCCGCCTCAGCCGCGGGAGACTCCCCGGAATCGGGAAGCTTCGTGTCAACAGGGGCAGACTCCTCCTGCTCCGGCATATCGGGCAGATCCCAGAAATGTTCAGCGTCGGGGATCGGCTGCGGCTTCGGCGTTTCCCGGCGGACAGGCTCCAACGGCTCTCCGGCTATGCGGAAAAAGTCGCCGTCCGGCTCCGGACCGGCCTGTGGGGCAGGGGAGGGGGCGGCAGGGCCGTCCGACTGGTATTCTGCCAAAATATCGTCCAGCGACAGATCTATATTCAATTCCGTCAGGTCAAGATCCTGCTCATATCTGTCCATAAAATTTCAAACCTTTATCTTTGTATGGTGTGCGGTCGATCCGGGAATCGTAAAATCGGCCGCAATGCGCAGAAGGAAAAGGCGGCTTTGGGGCCTTGTCGGGTCAAATGCTCCGCTGCCTCAGCACCTCGTACATGACGATTGCGGCAGCGGCGGAGGCGTTCAGGGAGCTGACCTGCCCTTTCATGGGCAGGCTGACGATAAAATCGCAGCTCTCCCGCACAAGACGGCCCATGCCGTCTCCCTCGGAGCCGATGACCAGGGCCATGCTGCCGGTGAAATCCGTGTTCCACAGGCCGCTCTGCCCGTCGGCGGCGGTGCCGTAGATCCACAGGCCGCGGTCCTTCAGCTCTTTGATGGCGGCGGGGATGTTGGGCACTCTGGCAATGGCCATGTGCTCGGCGGCGCCGGCGGAGGCCTTGTCCACAATGGCGGTCAGCCCGGCGCTGCGGCGCTTGGGGATGATGACCCCGTGGGCGCCGGCACACTCGGCGCTGCGGATGATGGCGCCCAGATTGTGGGGGTCGCTGATCTCGTCACAGACGATGATGAAGGGCTTCTCGTCCCGCTCTTCGGCAAGGGCGAAAATGTCGTCCACACTGCAGTACTCCCGCACGGCGCAGAGGGCGATGACCCCCTGGTGGGCATGGGTCTGGCTCATGAAGTCCAGCTTTTTCCGGTCACTCTCCACCACAACGATGCCCTTTTCCCGGGCTTTGGAGGCAATGTGGCCCAGGGTCTTGTCCACGTCGCCTCTGGCGATGAATATTTTATCGATGGCGCGCCCGGCCCGCAGGGCCTCGATCACGGCGTTGCGCCCCTCGATGATTTCGTTTTTTATCTCATTATCCGGCATAATAATCTCCAAGCATAAACATACGTTTACCATAATACCACAGCTTTACAAAAACATAAAGGATTATTTTCAGCCTTTACAATTTTTTCATAGACTTTGTATCCGAAAAAGGGTATAGTTACGTCAGAAGCAGCCGGCCCCACTGCCCGCTGCCCTTCTTCGTTATCGATCATACGGCGTTTTCATTTTTCCTGTCATCCTGAGCACCGGCGAAGGATCCCGTTTGCTTATCTGCAAGTGTCCTGTTTACGGGATTCTTCACCGCTTCACGGTTCAGAATGACAGCGTTTTGCAGGATGGAATGTCCTTGCTCTGCCCCCGCGCACAAACTTTAGCAACAGGAGCCAATGTTATGAAAGACCCCATGAACTATGTAGAGCGTTTTTGCTACAAGCACCCCAATTTCGGCATCAGGAATCTGATGCTGTATATCACCATCGGCAACGTGGCCTTCTGGATCCTGGGGGCCGTCAACCCTGTGCTGATGCGCTATCTGACCTTCTCCCCCTACCATATTCTCCACGGGCAGGTCTGGCGGCTGGTGACCTTCATGCTGTATCCGCCCAGCAGGGGGATATTTGCCTTCATCGCCTTCTATTTTTATTATTTGATCGGCAATACCCTGGAGCAGTACTGGGGCAAGGGGCAGTTCACCATCTACTTTTTCACCGGCGTGATTTTGACGGTGATCTACGGCTTCGCGGTGTATTTTATCAGCGGGATCAATCTTGAACTGACTGCCACATATATTTACCTCTCCATGTTCTTCTCCTTCGCTGTGCTGTACCCCAACATGCAGGTTCTGCTGTTTTTCTGCCTCCCCATCAAGATCAAGTATCTGGCCTATGCGGACGCGGCACTGTTTGTGGTGGCGCTGTTCACCACGCCTTTCCCCCTGAATATGCTGCCGCTGGTGGCCGTGCTGAACTTCTTCATCTTCTGCGGCGGCCAGCTGTGGAGCCAGCGGCCCCGGAGAGACAGCAGGAACACGGTGAATTTCCGCCGGGAGTCCCGGAGAATACGGCGGGAGCAGGAGCAGCGGCTGTACAATCACAAATGCGCGGTCTGCGGCCGGACGGATACGGAGTTTCCGGAGCTTGAGTTCCGGTACTGCTCCCGCTGCCAGGGATACCATTGCTTCTGCCAGGACCATATCAATAACCACATTCATTTTACGGAGTGAAGCGCCGGAGTGGCTGCCAGTCTTAAAATCCAGCTGTCATCCTGAGGAGTGAAACGACGAAGGATCCCGTATTCAGAAGAAAAGCACTCCTAAAGGGCATGCAAGATAGGGAGACGGCAGGTTTTGAGCGGGCCTTTTCCGCCCATGCTTCATGAAAAATTGCGGAAATACACGCAAGTATTCCCGCAATTTTTCATTTTACCTGAACGAAAAAATCCTCGCGCAAAACTGCTATGCACCTGAAAAAGAGAGCTTTTTCTGTCAGGCGAGGCGAAAAGCGCAGAAATACTGGAGTAGTATTTCGAGCATTTTCAACGAAGCATGGCGGGAAAAAATCCTTTTTCAGGCTGCCGGATCCCTACCTTGCATGCCCTAAGCCGGGACGTTTTCGTCTTTCCTTATTCATCTGCCAGCCGGTATACCACGCCGATTTCCGTTAAGATGTAGCGCGGCTTTGCCGGCGACTTCTCGATCTTTCGCCGGAGCGCCGCCATCAGGGCCCGCAGAGTCTGGGTGTCGCTGCCGTATCCGGGGCCGTAGATCGCGTTGATGATATACTGGGTCGTCAGTACCTTCCCGATATTTTTGAAGAAAAGCGCCAGCAAATTGTATTCCATCGGGGTGACATGGAGTTTTTCCCCGTCCAGATTGACCTGGTGCCGCTCCAGATCAATGGACAAGCCGCCGACAGAAAACACGGTCTGCGTCTTGTTGCCCGCCGTTTTATAGGAGTGGCGGAGCGCCACCCGGATCCGGGCCATGAGTTCCGTGGCGGAGAAGGTCTTGGTCAGATAGTCGTCCGCACCGCCGTCCAACGCCGAGGCTTTCTCATTGTCCTGATCCCGGCAATTTCATCCGCGCTCTCCGCGTCCGCCAGATGGCTGGTCAGATAATACAGCGCGCCGGATTCCTGCTCGTTGCGTATGGCTTCCGCCGTCATTTTCTTCGCCTTGGAGGTCAGGGCGCTGGTGATGATGGAGGTAATGGCCATGATGGCAAAGGTAATAAAATAGGTCGGATCATCCACCGACAGGGTATAGTACGGATGCGTAAAAAAGATATTGAAGGCGCAGGTGGACAGTACCGTTGCCAGAATACCCCAGATATATCCGTCCGAAAATCTGGCTGTCAGAATGACGGACAGGATGTATACAACCACAATATTGGTCTCCGGAAACTGAAGCAGACGGAACACCCATCCGATTCCGGTGGCTGCGCACACCAATGCGGCTGCACAGAGAAAACTGCGTACATCGGCCCGGCGATTCATCCGTTTTCTTTTCATGGGCGGCATATCCCTCCTTTACTTCTTTTGTTCCTTTTTCTATTCCCTCATGACCTGCTGGCAGAGGAAAAACAAACGGCGTTTTTCTCTTCAGGGCTTGAAACGGTGCGGCCCTTAGGGCATGCAAGGTAGGGATCCGGCAGCCTGAAAAAGGATCTTTTCCCGTCATGCTTCGTTGAAAATGCTCGAAATACAAATCCAGTATTTCTGCGCTTTTCGCCTCGCCTGACAGAAAAAGCTCTCTTTTTCAGGTG
>JALFVN010000061.1 GCA_022787565.1 Clostridiales bacterium
CAATTCTGCGCTGTATTTCTTGTTCTTGTGTCTCCTTCTTGGCATAACAATAGTCCCCCTAGTTGTAGTCTCGAATTTTTACGTTTTTCGAGTGTCTACTCTAAGGGGACTATATCATTTCCGGGCGGGCTTTATTTTGGAAAAAAGCTGTTTTTTCTCCCGTTTTCCCCTGAATTTTTCAGAAAATTGAGAGCTGCTCACACTGGAAGGGCTGGTCCTCCTCACAGAGCCGGCCCAGCAAAATGTCAATGGACTCATACTGCTTTTCCGTGATGACCAGCAGCCTGACGGAGCCGTTGTCCGGCAGGTTGTTTTTGACTCTTGCCCGGTGCTTTTCCACGGCGTCAGCGCCGTTGCACACCCGGGCATAAACCGAATACTGGATCATATGGTATCCGTCGGTCAGGAGAAAGTTCCGGAACCTTGCCGCTTCCCGGCGCTCCTTTTTGGTTTTTACCGGCAGGTCAAAAAACACCAGTATCCTCATAAACTTATTCATAGCTGTGCTTCAGGTCCAGAAGCTCCGGCAGCATCAGCGCTGCCTCCCCCTTTTCCAATGAACGGGCCAGACTGTGTACCAGCCGCTCCATGGCATAGGCCGTGCTGTGCCGCTGGCCGCCGGAGAGAATGTCCAGATTCAGGCAGTTGAACAGCTGCCTTTTATTTCCCGGACTTAAAACCGCCTCCCCTTCATAGCAGACCGAGACCAACAGATCCACCAGCGGGCGGAAGGGTTCCATCAGGTCGTCCGCCAGATTGAAGCTGTTCAGCTCATTCCTATGGTGCAGACCCAGCGCCGGGAGGAAGCCGTACACCGCCAGACACCGGGCCATACAGCCCCTCAGCACCGCGTAGCCGTAGTTCAGGGCGGAATTGATGCCGTTTTCTCCGTTTCTGGTGAAGCCCTTTCCGAAAAGGGCGGGGAAATACCGGGCTGCGGCAGCCGCCTCCGTATTGCCGATGTCCCCGGAGCGCACGGAGGCCGCCATCTGCGCCAGGCCCTCCGCCGCTTCTTCCCTTCCGCAGAGCCGCAGA
This sequence comes from Clostridiales bacterium, assembly GCA_022787565.1. GTDB lineage: Bacteria > Bacillota > Clostridia > Oscillospirales > Oscillospiraceae > Limivicinus. The sequence goes on from JALFVN010000061.1 coordinate 1,036, forward strand.
CATTCCGCCTGGTTGCTGATTTTGGCCTTGACAATGCTCTGCCACAGGCGTTTTTTCAGCACCTCCCCGGCAGCGAGCTGGCTTTGCAGCACCCCAAGCTCCCTGCTGTGCCGAGCAAAGCCGGTGAGCACCGCGCAGGGCAGGTGCTTCTCATCGCAGACATAAAGAGCACAGCCGCGCTGTCCCAGTTGGGACAACGCGGCTGTTGTGATGGTTGACTGGTTGCTCTCCAATAAAACGGCGGAGATATCCTCCAGCGGCAGGCTTCTCTCTGCGTCTGTGCGTATGACAAGCTGACGGTTTTTCACGCTGATGTGGGCCGGGCTCTCTACGATTATGTTGCGAAAAGCCATTTCCAAGCTCCTTTCCCGCCGAAGCCCTGTCTCTTTTCCTCTTTTACTGTGTGGACTTCACCCAGGACATCCACTGTGCATTTTTCCAGCCTTTCAAGGGTCTTTATCCCCAGGCTTCCAATCTCATAGGAATTATCATGCGTTATACATCTTATCGCACCGGTATTTATGTTTGCAGCTAAATAATATAGCAGCAACGTTTTCTCTTCCCGTACTGGCGGCAGCGAGCCCTCCTTGAATACTTTGGTCAGCTTCAGACCCCGCTTGTGGGTCACTCTGATCAAGTCGTTGGGATAAAGGGAGAAGATAAAGTCCTCATCCTTCATCTCTTTCCAATCCTCGTATGGTTTAGCTGCCACACAGGCCCGGTTGGGCAGCACCGGCTTCAGGGTGTCCGCCACGTAGATAGGTACGAAATAATAGCCGTCCCCCTCTACATGGAAAACGTCAATGCGTACCATGGAGTCGTTGTCCGCGATGGCTGTGTCTTGCTGTACCGGGACATTGAGGGTAGTGGGCTCGCAGAGCTTCACCTTGTTCACCAAGGGGCCGGGTGTGCCGTCACGCTTCGGCTTGTAAAAAGGCTCGGCAAAGGCTTTTGTGCCGTCGCCGCCGAACTGCCGCAGTCTGGCTTTCAGCGCTTCATACAGCAATCTGTCGCTCTGGGGCATGTAATAGCCCGCAATCTCCCCCTCCTTGTCCAGCTTCAGGGCCGTCAGGGGCCGCTTGACAATGGCAAGCCCCTTATCGGCTGCCTTTGCGCTCTTTACCGTATCCTTGTGGGCAGCGCCGGTCACTTTACGCCGGGGCATTCTTGAGACAAACAGCGGCCGGACCTCCGGCGCGTCCTCCTCCATGTAGAAAGGCAGGCGCAGCCCGGCGATCACCCGGGAGGGATCGTTACAGAGCCGGGCTTCCAGCTCCTTGCGGAACTGAGGCCAGGGATAGGGGAATTGGCGCAGCACCTCGCCGGTTTGGGGATCAACGGCCAGGCTGCCCGCCTCCGTCTGGCTGTATTCGCACTCCCTGAAAGCGGTGTAGCGGGAGACCTGCTGGATCATGCCGTCGGTAGTGCAGGCAATGACCACCGCGTCCACCGCGTGGTGCAGGTCCCCGTCCTCCCTGATCTTTGTTATGCCCCAGCGCTTGCGCATATAGGAAGTCACCGCGCCGTTTACCGCCGTGACCCGCTTTTTCCGCCCCTTATCTGAGGGGGCAAATCGCAGATTGTCCCGAATATAGTTGAGCAGGAAACGGGACATGGTCTTGGTGTCCTGCAAATTCCGTTCTTTGAAATTCTGCTCATCCTCCGGGGTAAAGCCCTCTTTCAGCAGCAGCCGTTTCTTCCGCTGATCTCTGACCGCGCTGTTCACCCAGACGATAAAGTTCTCTCTCCGCTGTCCGGTCAGATATTGCAGGGGCAGACGGTTCCCTTTGTTCCGGTTCTCCTCCGTCAGCACCAGCACCTTGTTTTTATAGCTGTCGTCAAAGCTGAGGCTGTATGGCACAATGTGGTCCACCTCGGCATAGTTGGGCGAGAAAAGCCGGGCAAGAGACATCTGCTTCTGGGAATAGGCGCAGACGCCGCCCTGCTCCTCATACAGCTTCAGCTTGACCAGATCCTGGCCTGTGGCGTCCGTCTTGCCGTATTCGTTTCTGATCCGCTCCATGGCCCGCTCATTTTTAGCCCGGTTTTCGTCCATCTCCTTTTCCAGCTTCTTCCGCTCGGAAAAATCCCTGGCCATCTCTCTGGCCAGCTCGATATTGATATAGGTGGGGCTTGTCCCTTGCTTGCGGATTATGGCGTTGACCACCTTGATGGTCTGGGAAACAGCACGGAGAACCACCGGACTTGTGATCTCGTTCTGGTCATCGGGCAGCGGGGGCAGCGTAAAACTCTTTTCGTTGCCGTTATGTCCCCGGAAATCATAGCCTGCGGCGGCGCAGGCGTCATTATAATTCATTCCCTGTTCCAGATAAGGGATCAGCCTGTCGCAGGCTTTCACGGACAGGTGGCCGAACTTGGAGAAATTCAGTCCCTCGAACTGGTCGATCAGGATCTCCGGGATGCCCGCGTCAGAAAGTCCTTTCCGCACATTTTCTGTAGTTTTATAGATACTCAAAACCGTCCCGACAGCGTTTCTCTGCTCCCGGCTCAGTAAAGCAAAGCTGCCCTTACTGGCCCGTTCCGCCGCCCGGCGCATCTGGTGATAGGCTTTCAGAAAGCAGAATTTTTCTTTTTTCTCCACCGTCTCCGGGCCGTCATCCGCAGAATAGCGCAGGGTGTTGAAGCGCTCCTCCGGGGACAGGCCCAACTCTTTTCTGATCTGCAGATAGTTCAGATTCTCCGTTTTGTGGGCCAGCTCAGCAAGCTTTTTCCGCTCGCTGTCGGTAAGGGCTCTGCTTTCTCCGCCCCGGAGGATGCGGATATGGTTGATCTTCTGCAGCAGGGTGAAATATTCAAAGGAATAGCTGGCTCTGGCTGCCCGAAGCTCTCCCTCCTCGAAAGTGCATTTGCCGATCATCTTCCATATCTGGCTGCCGCCGTAGGGGCTGTTTCCTCCCGGCCCCTCGTCAAAGGAGCGCTGGCTCAGCAGGATTTCCAGATAGGCTTCCTCCAACTCCGCCCCGGCAAAGTCCGCGCCGAAGCTCCGCTGGGCCGCGAAGATTTTTCTGGCCTCGTCCTCCGTCATGTCCCGGGTAATGGTGGCGATATACTGCCCGCCCTTGTTGCGCTTATATTGGGCAAATGCCTCGTCCTTCAGCAGCATCTCCCCGGCGGTGCGGTAGCCCATGGCCTCCATGCGTTTTTGGTTCTCGCCCACCGCCTCCAGCAGCTTGCCTTCTTCTTTATCACCGGCGTTCTTCCGGTTGGAACGGAAACCTCTCCGCTGGGCCAGATGGAGCAGCACCCTGGCAAATTCTTCCCGGCTCAGCTTCTTGTCCAGAGCTTTCACCCGCAGGGCGTAGATATCCGCCAACTGCCCGTCGAAAAGGCTGTTCAGCTCCTCCCGCCCCAGCAGGCCGGAGGAGACGACAAGTTCCCTTATGCGCTCTTTTCTGTGCCTGTGCCTGCGGAGGCGGCGCCTTGCGCTTCTGGCCTCCCGGCGGGGCAAAGCAAGTGACGCGCCGGTTTTCGGATGCTCTGCCGCGTCGAAGATCCGGCTGCCCATGTCGATAATCCCCCGGGGCTTCTCCTCCCCGTCCAGAGCCAGGACAGCCCAGCCCACTGAGGTCACGCCGATATCCAAACCGATGCCATAGGGATGCATATTTTCTCCTCCTGTCTTTTATTCATTTATGCTGATAAGAGATAACGCCCCGCGAAGCGAGGCGTTAGAGCTCTTCGGTGTACTACCTTATCATAGTAACCTGAATCGTTCTTGGTATGGTATAAGAACAATGGTATTGTACAACAGTATTCCTGATTTATCAAGTATTATTTGTGGTTTTTTTGTGATATATGCTGTATTTTTTACACCACCTGGAAGATATAGAACTTCAGATAATCCGTCTCCGGCACGTTCCAGAGGATGGGGTGGTCGGGGGCCTGCTGGCGGGCTTCGATCTGGCGCAGCTCCACCCCCGCGTCCAGGGCGGCGGAGCGGAGCATCTTCACAAACAGCTCCGAGGGCATGAAGTGGCTGCAGGAGGCGGTGGCAAAATAGCCGCCCCGGGGCAGCAGCTTCAAGGCCCGGAGATTGATCTCCTTATAGCCCCGCTCGGCACTGTTCACGGTCTTCCGGGACTTGGTGAAGGCGGGCGGGTCCAGAATGATGAAATCATAGGGCGCTTTGCCCTTGGCGGAAAGCTCCGGCAGCAGGTCGAACACATCGGCGGTGATGAAGTCCATTTTCTCCTCAAGGCCGTTTCGGCGTGCGTTTTCCCTGGCCATCTCTATGGCGGAGGCAGACACGTCCACCGCCGTCACATGCGCCGCCCCGCCCTTTGCGGCGTTCAGGGCAAAGGAGCCGGTGTGGGTGAAGCAGTCCAGCACCCGCCGCCCCCCGGCAAGCCGGGCCACCGCCAGACGATTATATTTCTGGTCCAGGAAAAAGCCGGTCTTCTGCCCGTTTTCCACATCCACACGGTAATAAATGCCGTTTTCACAGATCTCCGTGACGGCACTCTCCGGGTGGCTCTCCCCGGAAAGGGGAAACCAGCCCTTGTTCTGCTCCATGCCCTCCAGGGCGCGGATAGCCACGTCGTTTCTCTCATAAATGCCCCGGATGTCCTGCCCGTCCTCCCGCAGCACCTGCGCCAGCAGAGGAAAGAGCATGGGCTTGATTTTTTCCATGCCCACAGACAGCGTCTGGGTCACTAAAATATCCGAAAAGCGGTCCACCGTCAGGCCGGGAAAGCTGTCCGCCTCGCCGAAGATCACCCGGCAGCAGGAGATATCCTCCCCCATGACCGTTTTGCGGTAGTCCCAGGCGTATTGGATGCGCCGCCGCCAGAAAGCCTCGTCAAAGCGGTCGTTTGCGTTGCGGGAGAGGAGCCGGATGCGGATCTTGCTCTCCCGGCTGACAAAGCCGGTGCCCAGATATTTGCCCTTTTCGCTGACCGCGTCCGCAAGGGCGCCGTTTTCGCAAATTCCCTCCTCCCGGATCACCTCGTCCGCGTAGATCCAGGGGTGCCCCTGCTCTACCCAGCGCGTGCCTTTCTGGGTGATGATAAACCGGGGAAACGCTCTCTCTGCTTTCATATAAATCCAATCCTTTTTTCAAAACTGGGCACATTGTATCACAAGGAAAAACAAAGCTCAATAAAAAGACTCTGTATTTTATTGCACTGCTGTGTTAAAATAGGTCATCAAACACGGAGATGTGAACATGAGCGATTTTATCTGCCCCGTCTGCGGCGGGGCGCTTACAAGAAATGAAAAGACCTATTCCTGCGGGAAAGGCCACAGCTTCGACATTGCGAAAAGTGGTTATGTAAACCTATTGCCCAGCTCCGGCAAAGGCAAGCGCCATGGGGACGACAAGCTGATGGTCCGCGCCCGGACGGCGCTGTTCAGCCGGGGGCATTACGACAATCTTTCCGACCTGATCGCGGACTTTGCCGATGAATACGCGGAGAAGGGCGTCCGGGTGCTGGACGCAGGCTGCGGCGAGGGGAAATATACCTGCGACGTTCTGAGCCGTTTGACCCGCGCCGGGAAAGAGCCGGTGGTCATCGGGGTGGACATCTCCAAGGATGCCCTGATTCAGGCCGCCAGACGTTCAAAGGAACTGCGCCTTGCGGCGGCCAGCTCCGCCGCGCTTCCTCTGCCCGACGGGAGCATTGACCTGATTTTGAACATTTTCTCCCCCTTTATGGGCGGGGAGTTTCACCGGGTGCTGCGCCCGGGCGGAAAGCTGATCCGGGCCTATCCGCTGGCCCGGCATCTCTGGGAACTGAAAGCGCTGATCTACGACAGACCCTATGAAAACCCGGTGAGCGACATGGAGGAGGACGGTTTCCGCATCATCGACCGGCGGGAGATCCGCTACCCCATCCACCTGTCCGACAGCGAGGAGATCATGGCGCTGTTCCAGATGACGCCCTACTATTACAAAACCGGCGCGGCAGATCAGGCCAAGGCACAGAAAGCCGAAACGCTGGACACCATGCTGGAGTTCGGCGTGGTGGTCTATGAAAGGAATTGAGGTGATCTCTGTGGACAAGCAGGCCGCCGCAAAGGCAAAGGTCATTCTGTCAATGTTTATTTACGGCACCATCGGCGTATTCGTGCGCTATATTCCCCTGCCTTCCTCCCTGATCGCCATGGTGCGGGGGCTTCTGGGCGCGCCTTTTCTGCTGCTGGTGATGCTGGCGCAGAAAAAGCGGCTTTCGGGCGCGGCGATACGAAGGAATCTGCCGCTTTTATGTGTTCTGGGCGTCCTTCTGGGGACGAACTGGATCCTTCTTTTTGAGTCCTACCGCTTTACCACCGTGGCCACGGCTACCCTGTGCTACTATACCGCCCCTATCTTTATTGTGGCGGCCTCGCCCTTTCTGCTGCGGGAGCGGATGACGGTGAAGAAGCTTCTCTGTGTTCTCACTGCCCTTGCGGGCATGGTGTTTGTCTCCGGCGTGGCGGAAAAGGGCATCCCCTCCCTTGCGGAGTTCCGGGGCGTACTGCTGGCTCTGGGCGCGGCAGTGCTCTATGCGGCTATCGTCATGCTGAACAAGAAGCTGAGAGACATCTCCGCCTTTGACCGCACCATCATGCAGCTGGCCATCTCCGCGCTGGTATTGCTGCCCTACAACCTGCTGGGCGGCAGCTTTCAGGGCATATCCCTCAGCGCTTTTTCCGCGCTGATGCTGCTGGTGGTGGGCGTGGTGCACACCGGCTTTGCCTATTACCTGTATTTTGGCTCCATGGAGGAGCTGAAGTCACAGACTCTGGCGATTTTAAGCTATATTGACCCGGTGGTGGCGGTCATCCTGTCGGCGCTGATCCTGGGCGAGGAGCTGGGTCTCTTCGGTCTGACCGGCGCAGTGCTGATCCTGGGCGCCGCCGTTGTCAGCGAGCTGCCGGAAAAACAAACTGTAAAAGGAGTGAAAACCGATGGCGACCTTTGATGATTTTATGAAACTGGATATCCGCGTGGGCACCATTGTCAGCGCGAAACACTTTGAAAAGGCCCGGAAACCCGCCTATCAGCTGGAGGTGGACCTGGGCGGGGAGCTGGGGATCAGGCGCTCCTCCGCCCAGATCACTGAACAGTACCGCCCGGAGGAGCTGATCGGCAAGCAGGTGCTGGCGGTAGTGAATTTCCCGCCCCGGCAGATCGCCAATTTCTTTTCCGAGATTCTGGTTCTGGGCACCTACAGCGAGGGCGGCGTAGTGCTGATAAGGCCGGACAAGCCGGTGAAAAACGGCGACAAGCTGGGCTGAACGAAAGGAGATAAACGGATGAAATACGAAATGAGACGGGCAAAGCAGCGGCTTTCTCCGGAGGAGAGCCTGGATATTCTGAATAAGGGCAGCTCCGGTGTGCTGGCCCTTTGGGACGGGGAAGAGCCCTACGCCGTGCCCTTGAGCTATGTTTACCACGGGGGAAAGCTCTATTTTCACTGTGCCAGAGCCGGGCGCAAGCTGGAGTCCATAAAGGTCTGCCCCCGGGCCTCCTTCTGCGTTGTGGCGGCGGACGATGTGATTCCGGAGAAATATACCACCGCCTACCGCAGCGTGATCGTGTCCGGCCCTCTGCGCATCCTTACGGATGAGGCGGAGATGGTCCCGGCCCTGCATCTGCTGGCAGAAAAATACAATCCGGGCCACAGCGAGGACGCGGAAAAAGAAATCTCCGCCGGACTGTCGCACATGCTCATGCTGGAGCTCCGCGCCGATGAGATCAGCGGCAAGCAGGGGAAAGAGCTATTGAACCAATAAAAAACCAGCGCCCGGATTTTTCCGGGCGCTGAATCATTTTGTCAGGCTTTTCTTTTTTCCGTTTCAGCGAGCAGTTCCCTGTCGGTCAGAATACGCTGGTTATCTATGCCCAGGGCCTCGGCCTCCCGCTCCAGAACGGCGATGAACAGCTCGTAATAATCCCCGCCGGACACATCCAGACGGCGGGCGATCCGGGGCAGTTCCCGTTCGCACAGGCGGCGGAGATTCCCGTTTTCATCCGCCCGGTCGATAAGCTGGAGCAGAGCATCCCTGTCGCTCATGCTGCGGTCGATATAGTACCTCTCCCCATACAGACCGTAGAGCACCCGTTTTGCGTCCAGATAGCCGATGAGCATGTTCCGCCGCGACTGCTCCGCGTCAAAATTCAGCACGCCGCCCAGGTCGGAGTTGGTGCTGATGAGGGTGATATTCACATCCTCGGGGATGCGGAAGCGCCGCTCGATCCCGTGGCCGGGGATGCGCACGGCAATAATGTCCTTATATCCGTTTTCCACCAGCACATGCAGGGGCAGCGTGTCCACAAAGCCGCCGTCGGCGTAATACTTTCCGCCCAGCTTTTCCAGGCGGAAGCTGGGGTGGTAGGCGCTGGCCAGCAGCATATCGCAGATCTCGTCCTCGGGCAGGTCGTTTACCTTTATCTCGAGGCTCTTTTTGTCCGTAAGGGAGACGGTGGAGACGAAAAACTCCACATCGGACACTTTGATTTTCTTCTCATCCACCACCTCGTGGACCCAGGCGCGCAGGGGCGCCACGTCCAGTCCCCGGTTGCGGATGATGTCCAGGGCCTGGGGGATCAGCTCCTGGATATCGTGCAGGTCCACCTCGCCGTTCAAGACCTTGTGCAGGTTCTCCTCCTGATCTCCCTCCAGGTCGATCACGTCGGAAAGGCGGATATCCTTCCAGGCCCTTACGGCCCCCTCCATATCCCGCATGACCATCATGGCGCCGTTGAGCGCGCCCACAGAGGTGCCGGATACGGCGTTATATCTGATCCCGGCCTCCTCCAGCGCCTGCCAGACGCCCACCTCATAGGCGCCCTTCGCGCCGCCGCCCTCCAGGGCGATGGCATAGGTTTTTGTGTTGTCAAGCTTCAGCTCCAAGCTGTTCCTCCTTTCTCAGAACACAAACTGTACCAGCAGCATATAGCAAACCGTCCCGCTGATAATACTCAGCAGGGTATTTCTCTTCCAGACATGGGCCAGCACTACCACGGCGCAGGCGATCAGCTCCGGCAGATAATTGGCCGTGGCAGTAAAGGATATGCCTCTCAGGCAGTAGATTACCAGCATACCCATGATAGCATAGGGCAATACTTTTCCCAGATAGACAATATAAGGCGGGGTCTCCCGCTTTCCACTGAATACGAGGAAGGGCAGAAAACGCAGCATCAGCGTCACCGCCCCCGCCACGGCGATGATCAGCGCGGCATGGGTCACAGTACCGCCTCCTCTCTCTTCCGCATCAGGGTCAGGGCCAGGGTGATGGCCACCATGGAGGGGATCAGAAAGCTTCCGCTGCCGAAGATCACAAGGCAGAGCACCGTGGCGGCCAAGCCTACCAAAGCTGCGGCGTGGTCCTTTGTGCTGAGCCACTGCTCCACAAACACCGTGACAAACAGGGCCGTCAGAGCAAAATCCATGCCCTCGGTGTTGAATTCAATGACCGCACCCAGCAGAGAGCCCAGCACGCTGCCCAGCACCCAGTAAAACTGGTCCAGTGCAGTGACGAGAAGGCAGAATTTGTTCCGCTCCCCCTCCTCCATGTCCATGTCCACACAGACCAGGGAGTAGGTCTCGTCGGACAGGGCGTAGATCATATAGGGCTTGGCCTTGCCCGCGTTTTTATATTTATCCACCATGGATATGCCGTAAAACAGGTGCCTTGCGTTGACCATCAGGGTGGTAAGGGCGGTGGTCAGCAGTCCCGCACCGCCGCAGATCAGGTCGATGGCCAGATACTGCATGGAGCCGGCGTAGATCACGGTGCTCATGGCAAAGGCCCAGATCGCCCCGTAGCCCTTGGATCTCAGAATAATGCCAAAGCCCATACCCAGCACCAGATAGCCCGCCATAATGGGCAGCGTGGCGGTAAAGGCTTTTTTGCGTATGCTTTTGTTTTCCGCTTTCACTTTTCTTTCCTGCTCCGTCTGTTCAGAAAATCTTCCACCGCGGCGTTGAACTTTGCAGGTCTTTTCGCCGCGATAAAATGATCGCCCTCGATGATCCTCAGCTCCGCGTCAGGAAGCAGGGCAGCGATCCTGCGTGTGTGGGCGTCTCTGATCATATCCTTTGTGCCCGCCATCACCAGGGTGGGCACAGTGATTTTTTTCAGTTCCTCCTCGGGAATATTGGGGTCGTTGACCATCAGGTTCATCATTTCGGCCTTTCGCCGGGCTTCTTCGCTCTTTTTCGCCGCGCGGCAGGCCATGCGCCAGCCCAGCTCGATGGGGATCTGCTCGCTGGGCCTGACACCCCGGGTATTCAGGTTCGCCCCGTCCACGATCAGCCGGTCCACCCGCTCTGTATAGCGGATGGCAAAGACCAGGGCAATATTTCCCCCGTCGGAAAAGCCCAGGATGTCCGCCTTTTCGATACCGCGTTCATCCATAAAGTCCCGCAGGTCGTCGGCAAACTGGCGGATACTGAAGGGGGCCTCGCCTCTGGGCGAGCGTCCGTGGCCTCTGGTGTCCAGAGCGATCACCCGGTACTGTTTGGAAAAATAGTCGATCTGATTGACAAAATATTCTCCGCTCTCTCCGTTGCCGTGGAGCAGGATCAGGGGCTTCCCGCAGCCTTTTTCCGTATAATAAAGTTGAATGTCCATTTAATCACCTGCCTGGAGAATAAGTATAACATAAAATCTTTTCAATGCAAATACCCCGTGATATAATGGGTTCAAAGGCGGGTGAGATGATGCACTGTATTCAGGCCAAGGGAATACTGTCGGCAAGCAACGGGATGAATCTGTACAGGGGCTGTCAGCACGGCTGTATCTACTGCGATTCCCGGAGCCTTTGCTACAACATGCCCCACGCCTTTGAGGATATCGAGGTGAAGGAAAACGGCCCCGCGCTTCTGGAACAGGCGCTGAAAGGCAAACGGAAGCGCTGCATGATCGGCACCGGCTCCATGTCTGACCCCTATATGCCGCTGGAGGAGGAGCTGGGCTACACCCGCCGGGCGCTGGCGCTGTCTTACCGCTACGGCTTCGGTTTTACCCTCATCACCAAATCCGCCCGGGTTCTGCGGGATCTGGACCTGCTGAAAAAGATCAACGACAGCACCAAGTGCGTGGTACAGATGACTCTCACCACCTTTGACGAGACCCTGTGCCGGAAGCTGGAGCCCAATGTGAGTACCACGGCGGAGCGTTTTCTGGCCCTGGAAGTGCTCCGGGACGCGGGGATCCCTACGGTGGTCTGGCTCTGCCCCATCCTGCCATGGATCAACGACACGGAGGATAACCTCCGGGGCATTCTGGACTACTGCGTCCGGGCCGGAGTGAAGGGCGTGATCAACTTCGGCATGGGGCTGACCCTGCGGGAGGGGAACCGGGAGTATTTCTACCGGCAGCTGGACCGGCTCTTCCCCGGCCTGAAGGCCCGCTATATCCAAACTTACGGGAATGCCTACGAGCTGGAAAGCTCCAACAGTCCAAAGCTGACGCGCCTGTTTCACCGCGTCTGCGAAGAAGAGGGCATCATGCACGATAACGACAAGATTTTTGCCTATCTGAACCAATTCGAGGATAAACAGGAGCAGCTGAGCCTGTTTTAATAAAAAACGCTGTCATCCTGAGGTACAACGCGACGAAGGGTCCTGTGAATGAGCTGCTGAACAGCTCCTCACGGGATCCTTCGCTGCGCTCAGGATGACAGCAAAAGTTTGGTGTCTTGTCTTTAAAATCGCCTGTCATTCTGAGGAGCGTATGCGACGAAGAATCCCGTAAATGAGATGCTGAACAGCTCCTCACGGGATCCTTCGCTGCGCTCAGGATGACAGCAAAAGTTTGCTGCCTTGTCTCTAAAAATCACCTGTCATTCTGAGGAGCGTATGCGACGAAGAATCCCGTAAATGAACTGCTGAACAGCTCCTCACGGGATCCTTCGCTGTGCTCAGGATGACAGCAAAAGTTTGGTGTCTTTTCTTTACAGCTTTTCCAGCAGATAATCGGTAAATTCCCTGCAGGTGGCGCCGTCCCGGTGGCCGGTGACCACGACCCGCTTTTCCGTCTCCGTACATTCTCTCATGGCGGCGGAGAGCCGGTCCGCCTTTTCTGCCAGAGCGATGTGCCGCAGCAGCATTTCTGCGGCCTTGAAGATGCTGGCGGGGTTTGCGTAATCCCCCTCGCCGTTTTCGATCTTCCGGGGTGCGGAGCCGTGGATGGCCTCGAACATGGCGTAGCTGTCGCCGATGTTGGCGCTTCCGGCGGTGCCTACGCCGCCCTGAATCTGGGCCGCCTCGTCGGTGATGATGTCGCCGTAAAGGTTGGGCAGCAGAAAGACCTGAAACTGGCTTCTGATCCGCTCATTGACCAGATTGGCGGTCATGATGTCGATATACCAGTCCTCCGCCTGGATCTCCGGGTAATCCTCCGCCACCTCGTGGCAGATGCGGGAGAACATGCCGTCGGTCTTTTTCATGATGTTGGCCTTAGTGACGACGGAGACGCTTGTTTTCCCGTTGGCCCGGGCGTAATCAAAGGCAGCGCGGGCGATGCGCCGGGTGCCGGCATCGGTGGTCACCTTGAAATCCATGGTCAGCTTGCCGGGCAGCTCTATGCCCCGGCTGCCCAGGGCGTATTCCCCTTCCGTATTTTCCCGGAAAAAGGTCCAGTCTATCCCCTCCTCCGGCATACACACCGGGCGCACGTTGGCGTAAAGATCCAGCTCCCGGCGCAAGGTCACGTTTGCGCTCTCCATGCTGCCGCCCTTGGGGGTGGTAGTGGGGCCTTTCAGCAGAACGTCGCAGGCCTTGATCTGCGCCAGCACATCCTCCGGCACCGCCTTGCCCTGGGCAAGGCGGTTTTCGATGGTCAGGCCGTCGATCCGGCGCAGCTCCACCCGGCCGCTCTCCAGTTCCTCCTTCAGCAGCTTTTCCAGCACCCGAAGGGCCTGAGCCATAATGATGGGGCCGATGCCGTCGCCGCCGATCACGCCGATCACGGTTTTTCCCGCCGTTGTATAATCCTTGGCCGGAGCGTTTTTCTCCATGCGTTCCTGCCGTGCCGCCTGCTGGCACAGCAGTTCACGAAACTGTTCTACCGCCGCATTGATATATTCATCCATTACTGATTTCCTTCTTTCGTATAATTGAGCAGTCCGCCTGCCCGGAGAATGGCCCGCTGCCGGGGGGAGAAGGCGCAGCAGAGCTCCATGCGCCGCTCTCCTGCGGTGAGGTACACAGTGCCGCTTTCCAGCCCCGCGTCAATGCCGGAAAGCGCCAGCATATCGCCCTGCTTCAGCGTGTCGTAATCCGCCGGGTCTTTGAAGGTCAGAGGCAGAATACCCGCGTTTACCAGATTTGCCGCGTGGATGCGGGCAAAGCTCTTGGCCACCACCGCACGGACTCCCAGATACAGGGGCACCAGCGCCGCGTGCTCCCGGGAGGAGCCCTGGCCGTAGTTTGCGCCGCCGACGATAATGCTCTGTCCCGCCGCTTTGGCCCGCTCCGGGAAGCTGCTGTCACACACGCCGAAGCAGAATTCCGACAGCTTGGGGATATTGGACCGGTAGGGCAAAATTTTTGCTCCGGCGGGCATGATGTGGTCGGTGGTGATGTTGTCGCCCAGCTTCAGGGTCAGTTCCGCGCTGATGCTGTCCCCCAAGGGCCTGCCCTGGGGCAGCTCTTTGATATTGGGGCCCCGCAGGACCTGAACCGCCGAAGCCTCTTCCGGCGCTGCCGGGGGAAGCACGGCGCTGTCGTCGATTTTAAAGCGCTCCGGCAGGCTGACCTCAATCCGGTCAAGGCCCAGAGTCCTGGGGTCGGTGATTTCCCCGGTAAGGGCCGAGACCACTGCCGTCTCCGGCGAGACCAGATAGACCTTGGCATCCGCCGTGCCGCTGCGGCCCAGGAAGTTGCGGTTGAAGGTCCGCAGGCTGACACCGCCGGAATTGGGCGAGAAGCCCATGCCGATGCAGGGGCCGCAGGCACACTCCAACAGCCTTGCGCCGCTGGCCAGAATATCGGACAGCGCGCCGCTGTCCGCAAGCATGGTCAACACCTGTTTTGAGCCGGGGGATACGGAAAGGCTGACGCCCGGGGCGATGGTGCGGCCCTTCAAAAGCTTTGCCGCCTTCAGCATATCCAGCAGAGAGGAGTTGGTGCAGGAACCGATACAGACCTGATCCACCCTGGTGCCTTTCAGACTGCTGACTTTCACCACATTGTCGGGCATGTGGGGGCAGGCGATCAGCGGCTCCAGCGCGGACAGATCGATAGGGATCACCCTGTCGTATCTGGCGTCCGGGTCGCTTGCCAGCGGGGTAAAATCACCCTCCCTGCCCTGAGCTTTCAAAAACTTTCTGGTCTGCTCATCAGAGGGGAAGATGGAGCTGGTGGCTCCAAGCTCCGCGCCCATGTTGGTGATTGTGGCCCGCTCGGGGACGCTGAGGGTCTTTACGCCCTCTCCTCCCCACTCGATCACATAGCCCACGCCGCCCTTTACGGACAGGATGCGCAGGAGCTCCAGGCTCACGTCCTTGGCGGTGACAAAGGGCCGGAGTGCGCCCGTAAGCTCTACCTTGATCACCTTGGGCATGGTAATGTAATAGGCGCCGCCGCCCATGGCCACCGCCACATCCAGACCGCCGGCGCCAAAGGCCAGCATGCCCAGACCGCCGGCGGTGGGGGTATGGCTGTCGGAACCGATCAGGGTCTTTCCCGGCACGCCGAAGCGCTCCAGGTGCACCTGATGGCAGATGCCGTTGCCCGGGCGGGAGAACCAGATGCCGTGCTTTTTCGCCACCGTCTGGATATAGCGGTGGTCATCGGCGTTTTCAAAACCGGACTGGAGGGTGTTATGGTCGATATAGGCCACGGAGCGCTCAGTTCTCACCCGCTCCAGACCCATGGACTCAAATTCCAGATAGGCCATGGTGCCGGTGGCATCCTGGGTCAGCGTCTGGTCGATCCGCAGGGCGGCCTCCTCGCCGGGGACCATGCTGCCGCCCACCAGGTGGGCAGCGATAATTTTTTCAACGATGTTCATTCCCATTGCCTTATATCTCCATACTCATAATACTGTCTCTGGCATTTTCCACATGCCGCACCGTCAGCTCCTCGGCCAGCTTTCCGTCCCGGGCTTTCAGCGCCTCATAGATGGCCACATGCTCCTGCAGGGAGTTGATCGCCCTGCTCTGCTTGCTTACGGAGGCCTTGCGGTACTTGGTCATCTTTTTGTGCATGGGCTGCAGGGTGTCCCGGTAGGCCTTGCTGCCGCAGCTCACATACAGCAGCTCGTGGAAGCGGGAGTCCAGATTTTTGATGTGGTCGGAGCTGTCTGCCGCCCCGCTCTGCTGCTTTTCGATGTAATAGCGCTGCAGGTCCAGAATGTCGCCCATCTCTTTCAGCTGCTCTTCGCTGATATTCTCCGCCGCCCGGGCCGCCGCGCGGCCCTCTATCCTCACGCGGATCTCGTACATATCCAGCATATCCTCCCGGGATATGCCTACCACCACCACGCCCCGTCCGGACTCCTCCAGAATGTGGTCCTGCTCCAGGCGGCGAATAGCCTCCCGGATGGGCGTGCGGCTGACGCCCATCTCCGTGGACAGGCGCATTTCGCTGAGCACTTCCCCTCTGGGGTATTTACCGGTGAGGATCTCCCGCTCAAGCTGTTCGTAGATCTGATCCGCAATGGATATGCTCTTATGCTCTCTCATCAGTCATGCCTCCTGAGCTTTCCCCGGGAAAGCTCTTCTATTTTCTCTTCCAGCTCCTCAGTGGACAGGGAGGCCGTGCGCCCGCCCTCATACTGGGCGTCCACCCACAGCTTCAGTTCCTGCACCAGTTCGTCGTGCTTTCCCACCATGTTTTCAGCCTTCAGCCGGTAATTCTGGTTGATCCAGTAGGCAATGCCCGCAAGGCCGGAGTTCTTGCTGATAGCCACTGTGGCCGGCCGGTCAAGGAGCTTTTCGG
This sequence comes from Clostridiales bacterium, assembly GCA_022787565.1. GTDB lineage: Bacteria > Bacillota > Clostridia > Oscillospirales > Oscillospiraceae > Limivicinus. Next base: position 16,932 of record JALFVN010000061.1, read on the forward strand.
TGTTGAAAATATTGTAGATCTCCTCGTCCTTCAGCAGGCCGTCGGCGTGGATACCGGCCCGGGTCACATTGAAATTCCGGCCCACGAAGGGGGTCATGGGCGGCAGCTTATAGCCGATCTCGTTGGTAAAATAGTCCGCGATCTCCGTGATCACCGTGGGATCCATGCCGTCCAGGGAGCCCCGGAGGGAGGCATATTCAAACACCATGGCCTCCAGCGGGATGTTCCCCGTCCGCTCGCCGATGCCAAGCAACGAGCAGTTCACGCCGCTGGCCCCGTAGAGCCAGGCGGTGGCGGCGTTGGCCACGGCCTTGTAAAAGTCGTTGTGGCCGTGCCATTCCAGATACTCGCTCTGCACATCGGAGTAGTGCTGCAGGCCGTAGATGATGCCGGGCACGCTGCGGGGCAGGGCCACTTCCGTATAGGGCACGCCGTAGCCCATGGTGTCGCAGGCCCGGATGCGCACCGGAATACCCGCCTCCTGGGACAGCTTCATCAGTTCATTGACAAAGGGCACCACAAAGCCGTAAAAGTCCGCTCTGGTGATGTCCTCCAGATGGCAGCGGGGCATGACCCCGGCGTCAAAGGCGTCCTTCACCGTGGCAAGATAGTGCTCCATGGCCTGCCGGCGGGTCATTTTCAGCTTTTTGAAGATGTGATAGTCGCTGCAGGAGACCAGAATACCCGTCTCCCGGATGCCCAGATCCCGCACCAGCCGGAAATCCTCCTTGCTGGCCCGGATCCAGGTAGTGATCTCCGGGAAGCGGAGCCCCAGGTCCATGCATCGCTCCACTGCCTCCCGGTCCTTTTTGCTGTAGATGAAAAACTCCGTCTGGCGGATAAGGCCGTAGGGTCCGCCAAGTCTGGCCATCAGCTTATAAAGGTCCACGATCTGGTCCGGCGTATAGGGGTTTACGGACTGCTGCCCGTCCCGGAAGGTGGTGTCCGTGATCCAGATGTCCTCGGGCATGTTCATTGGCACCCGGCGGTGGTTGAAGGCCACCTTGGGCACCTCGTCGTAGTTATACACATCCCGGTACAGGATCGGTTCCGGCACGTCCTGGAGCGAGTATCTATAGTCGTTCTCCTCCAGCAGATTGGTCTTGGGCGAAAGCTCCAGCATCCCGTATTGCCTCCTTTTTGTGCTCTTGTATAATTGTATACAATTATACACATCTCATTTCATTTGTCCAGTATTTTTTTGCAAGAAAAAAAGCAGGCGAACCCGGAAACTTGTATGCCTTATGTAGGAAATAACTTGACACAGAGTGTTTTTTGCAAGATAATTCAGACACTTGGAGGGAAAATGCCGCCGATAACCGCCATGGTCAGGCCTGTCTCATCAGGTGATGAGCCTGCGCCGGCCGGCCCGTACCGGGCAAGTGGTTCGGGGCATTGAAAGAACTGTTTTCCGCCCTTGTCCCTGCATGAGGGAGATGGCAGCGGAACGAAGAAAAAGAGAGGGTTAATGGACATTTTATTTTTTATCATCAGCTTTTTTGCCTCCATTATCGGGGGCATCTGCGGCATCGGCGGCGGAGTGATCATCAAGCCCACGCTCGATCTGGCCGGGCTTGCCGGTGTTGCCGCCGTCAGCTTCCTTTCAAGCTGCACGGTTCTGAGCATGTCGGCCTATAACGTGGGCAAAAGTTTTGCCGAAAAGTCGGCAGTCATCGACACCCACTCCGGAACGCCCCTGGCGCTCGGCGCGGCTGTGGGCGGCATTTTCGGCAACAAGCTCTTTTCTTTTCTGAAGCTTGGTCTGGGAAACGACGCTGTGGCCGGTATTGCGCAGGCGCTGTGTCTGCTTGTTCTCACGCTGGGAACGCTGATTTATACCATCAACAAAAAGCGTATCCGCACCCGGAGTATTGACAGTGTTTTCGCCTGTGTCTGTATCGGCATTGCACTTGGTACGCTGTCCAGCTTTCTCGGCATTGGCGGCGGGCCGTTCAATCTTGTGGTACTTCACTATTTTTTCAGCATGGATACCAAGAAATCCGTATCCAACTCCCTGTATATCATCCTGTTCAGCCAGATTGCAAATATCGCGGTCACCCTTCTCAGCCATACCGTACCGGATTTCACTGTGCCATCCCTGGTCTTGATGATCCTGGGCGGCATCCTGGGCGGGATCATCGGCAAAGCCATCAGCCGCCGGATCAACAGCGGCACGGTAGACAAGCTTTTCATCGCTCTCCAGACGGTAATTATCTGTATCTGCGTTTATAATGCAGCAAAATACCTCTGAAACCCTGCCGCCTTTCGGCAATTCAGTTGACACAGAGAAACTTTTCCCGTTATAATGAAGTACAGCAGCCCCATACCGTATCGATCAAGGAGATGTATGCATGGAAAAAATCACCTCGGAGACCATGCGCAACTTTAACCGGCGGCAGATCTATAACTATATTTTTACCAACAAGCGCACCTCCAGGCAAGCAATTGCAGACGATCTGAACCTGAGTCTGCCCACGGTCACCCAGAATCTGAAGCTGCTGGAAGAGGAGAATCTGATTGAGCGCTGCGGCTTTTTTCAGTCCACCGGCGGCAGAAAGTGCGTTGCCTATAGCTGCGTAAGTACAGCCCGGGTGGCTATCGGCGTCCACATTACGCCCCACAGTCTTCGGCTTGTGGCGGTAGATATGTACGGAAGCATCATCAAGCGCCAGCAGCTCAGCGAGGATTACCGCCACAGTGATGAATATTACCAGCGCTTCGGCGCCTATGTCTGCACTTTTGTAAAGTCTCTTAATCTTTCTGCAAAGCGCGTTCTCGGCGTGGGCATCGCTTTGACTGCCCTGCTGTCCAGAGACAGAAAACATGTCTCCAAAAGCCTTCTGCTGGGCTCAGATGAAGCCAGCCTTGCCGATTTTCAGGCGCAGCTGCCCTATCCCTGCCAGCTGTTCCACGACAGCGAGGCTGCCGCCGATGCAGAGCTGTGGTTTTCCCCGAACATCAACGACGCGCTCTATCTGGGCATCAATTACCACCTTAACGGCATGCTGATCATGAACAGGAAAATCCACGCCGGGAAGGAATACACCGGCGGTCTTGTGGAACATCTTACGCTTTATCCGGGAGGCCGGGATTGCTACTGCGGAAAGAAGGGCTGCTTTACGGCCTACTGTTCCGGCCATGTCCTGTTTGACGAGGCGGAGGGCGCCTGCGAAAACTTCTTTGCCGCCCTGCACAGCGGAGACAAGGAGGCAATCACCAAATGGCAGCATTTCCTGTCGGATCTCTCCATTGCGATTGGCAGCCTCAGCGCCCTTCTTGACTGCGATATCATCCTGGGCGGTACGGTTGGCGCGTATATGACGGAAGAGGACAGGCTCCTGCTTCAGCAGCTTGTACGCAGCAACTATCATTTTGCCCCGTCTTCGGACTTCATCTGTCTCGGCTACAAGGACATAGATATATGCGCATGCGGGGCAGCCCTCGCATATGTTGAGGAATTTATCAAAAGTATATAATTTATTCATCGGGACGAAAGAACGGAGTATCCGTTTTTTCGTCCTTTTTTACAAAATGTTTCCCAATAAAATGGTGGATAATCATAATTGACAGCACCAAAAAAACATGATAGTCTTTAAATAACTTATGCAAGGAGACTTGTCGAAAGTATCCTGCATCGAAAAATTATCGAAAGGAAAATGAGAAAATGAAAAAAATTACAGCAATCCTTCTTTCCCTCGTTATGCTTCTTTCTCTGTGCGCATGCGGCTCGGGAGCCGCACAGCCTGCGCCCACAGCCCAGGAACCTGCAGCTTCCGATAGCGCAGCGGCTCCGGAAGCAGGCATTTCTGAAGCTGCCCAGAAGTATCCCAGCGAGAAGGTTATCACCTGGTATACCCAGGCCGCAGGCTCAGCTTCCGACGTAATTGCCAGAATTATCGGGCCCAAGCTTGGCGAGATTCTGGGGCAGAACGTTGTATATGAGAATCTGGGCGGCGCCGGCGGCATGAACATGCTCATGCCCGTCTATAACAATCCCGCAGACGGTTATTCCATTGCAAGCCTCACCGTTCCCGCTCTGTGCATGACGCCCTTCTCTCCGGACTGTCCTTACACCTATGAAGACTTTTCTCCCCTTTACTGCGTGCAGAAACAGCCTCAGTGCCTGACTGTCCGCGCCGATGCTCCCTATACCACCATTGAAGAGTTCATCCAGTATATTCAGGATCATCCCGACACAGTCCGTCTCGGCTCTCCCGGCGCAAGCTCCGTGCATTATATGGCTCTTGCCGGCTGGCAGCTGGAAACCGGACTGCCCTTCTCCGTTGTTGCCTATGATGATGCGCCCACGCTGAACGCAGCGCTTCTCGGCGGTCATATTGAAGGTCTGGCCCTCGGCTATTCCGAAATCGCCCAGTATGTAAATTCCGGTGATTTCCGCATCTTGTGCTTTACTACCCACCACGAGCAGAAGCCCGCAGGCTATGAAGATATTCCCACCTTTGCCGAATTGGGCTACAGCGCAATGGGCGTGGCCTTCCAGGGCATCTGTATCAAGGCCGGAACAGATCCCGATGTTTATAATATTCTGACCGACGCTTTCGAGCAGGTTTTTGCCGATCCTGAGATCATCGCTCAGCTCACGGAGGCAAATATCTGGATCGAAGGCACCTTTGAGGGTCCGGAAGCGTTCACCCAGACCATTATTAACGACTACAATTATTACGAAAAGGTCCTGAACGAGACGGGTCTTATGCAGGAGCTCTACGGCTAACGCGCCGGCGCAGCTATTATACAGATTCAAGGGGGCAACGCCGTTGAAAGAAAAGCATATAAACATCGCCATTGCAACTGTGCTGATGTGCATTGACGCGGTCTTTTTATATTCCGCATTTACCGCCAGGGAATACAAGGGAGCGATCGTAGGTCCCTTCGATTTTGCCAAGTATCTTGGCATAATGCTGGCTGTGCTGTGCGTGATCATTATCATCCAGAGTCTGTTTGCAAAGACAAAGGAGGAAAAGATCGTGATCACCCATTTTGACCTTGTGCTGATAACCGTGTCTGCAACGGCGTTGCTTCTTATTCTCTGGAAGTCCTTTGGTCTCTTTTATCTCTGGGGCCTTCTTTATGTGTTCGGCCTGTTTATTGCCTACTGCGGCAAGAGCGAGAAACTGACTTTGAAAAAAATGCTGGGATTGGGGATTCTCTCCGTTGCGGTCATGCTGGCGATCTTCCTGCTGTTCAGGATACTGATGGGCATCAATTTATAAGGAGGACTGAAAATGACTGTATTCGGCTTTGATATTCTTTCGTTGTTTCAGCCTTTGAATCTGTTTCTCTGTTTTGCAGGCGTATTCATTGGTCTGCTTGTAGGTGCGATGCCGGGTCTCGGTACGACCCTTGCCATTGCGCTGGTGCTTCCCTTTACTTACAAACTCAACCCCCTGACGGCCATACTGCTCTTGCTGTGTGTCTATCAGGGTGCAGAATACGGCGGTTCCATCTCCGCCATCATTCTGGGCATTCCCGGAACCGCAGGTGCGGCGGCCACCTGCCTTGACGGCAACATACTGGCCAAGGCAGGCAGACCGTCCGAAGCGCTCCGTTATTCGCTCACTGCATCCACCATCGGCGGCCTGTTCGGCGCTTTTGTAATGCTGTTTTTCACCAGACCGGTCGGGGTTTTTGCGCTGCGTTTCTCCGCCCCGGATTACTGTATGCTTGGTCTTCTGGCCTGTATCGCCGTTATTTCCATGAGTAAGGGCAACTATATCAAAGGTCTGGTAAGCATCATTCTGGGACTGCTGCTCAGCCTGGTGGGCACCGATGTGATCAACGGTGCAGTGCGTTTCAACTTCGGACAGCCCGAGTTGTATGACGGATTGGATACCGTGTGCCTTATCGTGGCGGTCTTTGCCATTCCCGAACTGCTCTGCGTGATCTGTGACGACCTTAACATCCGTTATGCCGTATCCTCTCAGAAGAGCAAAGCGAACATCACAATAAAAGACCACATCAAAAATCTTCCGACAATGCTGAGCGGAAGCATTATCGGCACCATCGTGGGGATCTTCCCCGGTCTCGGCGGAGGCGTGGCCGCATGGATGTCCTATATGTTCACCTCGCGGACGGCAAAAAAGCCGGAAACTTTCGGAAAAGGCAATCCAAAGGGAATTTACGCACCCGAATCGGCAAACAACGCTTCTGTCGCCGGCTCCATGATTCCCATGCTCTCCATGGGAATCCCCGGCTCCAGTGCAGCGGCTCTGATCGGCGCCGCCTTCACCATGCAGGGGATCCAGGTTGGCCCCATGCTCTTCAATACCGATTCTCAACTGCTGTATGGCATCTTTTTTGGTTTCTTCCTTTCCGTAATCCTGCTGTACCTGCTGGGACGTCTCCTGACGCCGTTTTTCTCCAGGATCCTTGTTGTCCGGAACGCTTTCCTTGTGCCGATCCTTCTCATTCTCTGCATTATCGGCGGTTTTGCAACGAAAAAGCAGTTTCTGCAGTTGTGGATCGCCTTGGCTCTTGGAGTGCTGTTCTTCTTTATGAAGCGCAGCCATTATCCTCTTGCTCCGCTGATCATCGCTTTTATTCTTGGCCCGATTATAGAGAAAAATTTCCGCCGCGCGCTTACCCTCTCCAACGGGAGTTTCTCCATTTTTCATCAAACAGCCTGTTCCCGCGTAATTCTTGTCATTCTGCTTGCCTTTGTTCTGTATCCGTTCATCAGGACTGCGATCAGCTTCTGGCGGGAAAAGCGGAATAAAACGGGCAAATAACCGTATTCTACAACTTGCAGCGATTTGGGGGGGCACATGAAACCAGCCATTTCAACAAGAATCTATATCCAGTCTTTCGGCCGTGAGCGGTACCGGAGCAATGTTGAAGTGATTGAAAAGCTTCACGAGCTTGGCTTTGAGGTCCTGGATTTCAATTTCAACTGGGGCATTGCAGAAAATATTGATTTCATTCTGCGGAAGGACGATTGGCAGCAGCAGATCGACCTTGTTGCAAATACCGCTCAGCGTATAGGTGTCAGTTTTTCGCAGGCCCACCTTCCTTTCATAAAGGCTTGCTGCAGGCAGTGCGATCCCTCGTTCCGCAACAGCGGGTATGAAGAATACTTCAACGAATGTATGCGCAGAGCCTATATTGCCTGTGGAATGCTTGGCGTCAAATATGTGACCGCCCACCCCATCACCTGTATTGAGTGCAATTTTGAGCGGGAAGCCACTTTTGACGCCAACCGGAAATATTATGATCCCTATGTCGAACTGGGCATCCGGAACAATGTGGGAACAGCATTTGAAAACATGATGCCCTGCCTGGATGCCTCCCTTCCGGTAAGATACTGCCAGCACTATGACGAGCTGATCGAATTGGTTGACAGCTATAATGATCCTATGGTTGCCGTATGCTGGGATACCGGGCACGCAAACGGAATGATGCTTGACCAGCCGCGGGCCATACGCGTTTTGGGAAAACGCATTAAAAATCTGCATATCAACGATAACCATCGCTGCAGCCGGGATGAACACCTGCTTCCCTTCATGGGCAGTATCGACTGGTACAGCCTTATGGCCGCGCTGGCAGAGGCAGGCTACAGCGGTGACATGACGCTCGAGTCTCATGTGGGCGACGACGCTGTCGGAAGTCTGCAGGAGGATATGATAAGGCTTTCCCGGAAGAGCGCAGAGTTCCTTATTGATATTTTCCGGGAAGCAAAAGGCCGGAAGTCTGTGAACTAAGCAGCAGACATTCCGAAACATACAGGTTATTTAACGGAGAAAACAATGAATACAGCACCCAATATACTCTGGATATGCACGGATCAGCAGCGTTACGATACGATCGCTGCTCTGGGAAACAGTCATATCCACACCCCGAACCTTGACCGGCTTGTCAGGGAAGGCGTCAGTTTTAACCGTACCTACTGCCAGAACCCCATATGTTCTCCCAGCCGCGGGAGCTTTATGACCGGGCGTTATCCCCGCACCACGCGTTCATTTATCAATGGAAATGACACATTTTCCAAAGACGAGACCCTGGTTACCAAACTTCTGGCCGACGGTGGATATCATTGCGGTCTTGTGGGGAAACTGCACCTCACTTCCCACTACCGCCGGATGGAGGAGAGGCTGGAAGACGGCTTCTGCTATTTTGAATGGAGTCCGCAGCCCTGCGACGACTGGGCTCCGGGCCTGAACCGCTACATGGAATGGCTGAAAGCCAAGGGCGTGGATTGGCATAAAGAGTATGTCATGCCCTGCGAGTGGCCGCCGCGCAACGGCTACAAGCTTCCCGAGCGAATAAAGGGAATGGAAGAGCAGTATCACCAGACCACCTGGTGCATGGAAAAGGCCATGGACTTCATCTCGGGCTATGACGGGACGCAGCCCTGGTGCCTCTGCATCAATCCCTTTGATCCTCACCCGCCTTTTGATCCCCCTGATTCTTACAAAGAAAGACTCAACATACAGGACATGCCGCTGCCCTTATGGAAAGAGGGCGAGTTGGACAACAAACCCTTCGCGCACAAAGACTGCTACCTCCACGGGTCCCAAAAGGGGATGGTGCGCGATACGGTCGGCATGACCGACGTGGAAAAGCAGGAAGTAACGCGGGATTACTATGCTGAGATAGAGCTTATGGACACGCAGATCGGCCGGGTCCTGGATTTTCTGGACGAGAGAGGCCTGCGGGAAAAAACCGTTGTCGTTTTTATGAGCGATCACGGGGAGATGCTGGGTGACCACGGGATCTATTGGAAGGGCGGTTACTTTTATGACAGCCTTATCCGTGTTCCGCTTATCATATCCTGGCCCGGTCATTTCCTGCAGAATGTTGTCAGCAATGCCCTTGTGGAGTTGGTGGACATTGCTCCCACTCTGTTGGAGCTTGCAGGCTTGCCCGTTCCCCAATACATGCAGGGAAAAAGCCTTCTTCCGCTGCTCAAAGGCGAAGTGGCTAAGGATTTTCATAAGGAACGGGTATATACGGAATTCTATTTTTCAACGGTGCTGATGCACCAGATTTATGCCACCATGATGTTCGACGGGCGTTATAAAATCGTCGTGCATCACGGCGAGGAAATCGGAGAGCTGTATGATCTTCAGGAGGATCCGAAGGAATTTGACAATCTCTGGAACCGTCCCGGTTATGAGCAGCTTCAAAACAGAAAGATCAAAGAATGCTTTGACCACACAATTTTATGCAATATAGACCGGGTCCTCGGTCGGCGTTTCAATTATTGACGGATACAGTGCGCACATTTGTGCGCTTCCCCTTTCCGGAAAAGAGGCAATACTGATGGATTATTACATAGGAGTAGACTCCGGCGGCTCAAAAACGGAATGTGTTCTTGCCGACGAGTCGGGTCATGTGCTGCAGCGTTCTGTTGACTGCGGCTGCAATCCGCTGGATATCGGGCCGTGCTTAGCCAGTGAGATCATCCTGAAAAACCTTGAGCAGCTCGCTGAACACGCCCCCGAACGGGTCAGTTCCATCTATGCGGGAATTGCAGGGGCAAATCATGTGGATATGCACCTTGCGGAGAGCATCAAACAGCGCTTTGACGGAGCAAAGGTTCGTGTCGAAGACGACCGCCGCATTGTTGTCTCCGGCACACTGGGCCACGCAGACAGCTGCGGAATGATCTGCGGCACAGGGTCTTCACTCTCCATCATCATCGGAGACGAACCCATACGCCAGGTCGGCGGCCTGGGCTATCTCATCGATACCGGAGGCAGCGGATACGAATTGGGCCAGGCCGGTCTGCGGCAGGTCTGCCGCTATCTCGACGGGCGCGGCGAATACACCGTGCTTGCAGAATTGATGACCGGTGTCCTGGGAAAGGAACCCTGGGACGCTCTTGCAGATATCTACGCCGGAGGGCGGCCTTTCATCGCCTCTCTCGCGCACACGGTATTCGAGGGCATGGATATGGGCGACACGGTCTGCAGACGGCTTGTGGAGGAATCGGCTTACAAGCTTTCAGAGCTCACCTTCGCCGCCGAAAAGTATTTTGACGGAGAATTTCCGGTCGTCATGACCGGAGGAATCTTCAACGCCTACCCCAAATATGTTCAGCTGGTCTGCGCCAAAGCATCGCCGAAAGCAAAGATGATCATGGCGGAGGTGCCCCCGGTTTACGGAGCGCTGGTGGAAGCCATGTGGCAGAATGGGCAGATCGCGGATATGACCGTGCGGAGCAATTTCATGCGCTGCGTTTCCCCTTCAATCAGCGAATAATCTCTACGCATCGCCGCAGTTCTGCTGCGGCGATGCGTAAGACTGTTTGATAAAGGAGCATTCTATGCACAAACGACCGAATATCTTATTTCTGTTTACCGATCAGCAGCGGGCAGACACCATTCATGCGCTGGGCAATCCGCGTATCTGTACTCCCGCCCTTGACGCGCTGGCCGGAGAGTCAACCGTATTTGAAAACTGCGTAACACCCGCTCCGGTGTGCGTACCTGCCCGGTTTTCTATCTTCAGCGGGCTTTATCCGGCCCATTCCGGCTGCTGCAACAACAATTACGGCAGTGCATATCAGGGCGATGGCTTTTACAGCCGCTTCACGGAGCAGGGATACCAGACCTGCAGCGTGGGTAAAATGCACCACACCGCGGATCTCTATGGCCCCATGGGTTTTGAAAAGCGTTTTACCCAGGAGGAAATGGCAGACCCCCGGGATGATTATACCCAGTATATCAGCGGCGGCCCGTTCAAGAATGTGTTTGACTACAACGGCCAGCGAAGCGAGATGTACTATATTCCCCAGGTCTCTCAACTGCCTGCTGAGGCCCATCCCACCCAATGGGTTGGTGACCGGAGCGTAGAGTTTCTCTCCTCCTGCGACCCGGAGCGTCCTTTTTTCCTTGTGAGTTCCTTTATCCATCCCCATCCGCCCTTCTCTCCCCCGGCGCCTTGGAACAAAATGTACCGCACCGTCTCGACAGACCCCTATATGCCCGCCGACCCCGGAGAATTCACGGCCTTTATGAGCGACCGGTTCACGCTGGACAAGATCGGGGTCAGCCGGCAGGATCTCAGTCTGCTGCGGAACTTCTACTACGCCTGCATTTCCTTCATCGACTACCAGATCGGCCGGATCATTGCGGTGCTGAAAGCCCGGGGCATGTACGAAAACACCATCATCGTGTTTTCCTCCGACCACGGGGAGATGCTGGGGGATTTCGGAACCATGGGCAAGCGTTCCATGCTGGACGGTGCACTGCGGATTCCGCTGATGATCCGCCGGCCCGGCTTTGCAGGAGCACGCCGCCGGGATGTCTGCTCCCTGGTAGACATTGCGCCCACGCTTCTGTCCTGTGCCGGGATCGGCTATGACGGCAGCATGTTCGATGGTTTGGATCTGTTTTCCGGTGCCCGTCATCAGGAGGTTTTTTCCCAGTTCAGCACCGGGGCCAGCGGCGCCTACACGGTGGCAAGCGCACAGGACAAGCTGATATACCACGCCTTTGAAGACCGCTGGTACTATTTCGACGTCAGCCCCGAAGACACCAACAAATACGATGAAAGCAACCCGCGGGTACACGCCCTCCGCCTTCTGCTGGAGCGCTATATGCGCGAGGATCTGTGTACCGACGGAAGCGGCAGCGCCGATTTCTTCTCCAGCAGGAACAAGTTTCCTTACGGCCCCAAGCGGGGAGATCATCTGAACCGCAGGGACGAGGAGCTTGCCCGGATGCCGGAAGGCTACAATATTGATATATAAGGGAGAACAGGCAATGAACAAAGCCATTATCATCGGCGCCGGCCAGATCGGCCGCGGCTTTATCGGCATGGAGCTGGAGAAAGCCGGGTATCATGTCGTTTTCGCGGACATCAACATGGCCGTCATTGACGACCTGAACCGGCGCGGCGAATACACTGTCCATATGGTGGACACGGAGTGTGCAGACACCGTCGTCCGCAATATCTCCGCCATGAGTTCTCTTGATCCCGGGCTGCCGGATCTGTTCCGGGATGAGGAGCTGTCCCTCGTCTGCACCTCCGTGGGCCAGTCCGCGCTTGCCAGGGTAGCCCCAACGATTGCGAAGGGGGTCTCTCTGCGCGCCTCGGCCGGGATCAATCTGCCCATAAACATCATCGCAGTAGAAAATGCCGCCGGAGGAAGCACCCAGCTTCGCAAACATGTATTCGCTCTCCTCACGGATGCGGAGCAGAACTATGCCGGGCAATATATCGGTTTTCCCAACTGCGCGGTGGACAGAATCATCCCCAGCAATGCCCAGGGGACAAACGCCGCCGATGTGGTTGTGGAGAAGTATTACGAATGGGACGTGGAGCGCGCCGGCGTTCGGGCGGAGCTTCTGCCGGTCGACGGGCTCAGTCTGGTGGACGATCTGGATGCCTATCTGGAGCGCAAATTCTATACGCTCAACGGCCCCAATGCCGTAACCGCCTGTCTGGGTTATCTGAAAGGCTATCAGACCATAAAAGAATCTCTTGAGGATCAGGAGATCCGGAAGGTGGTCTGGGGAATGATGGAGGAGTGCGGGCAGATGCTGGAAAAACGCCACGGTTTTTCCGCGGAAGAGATGCTCTCCTACCGCAGCAAGCTGATGCAGCGCTTTCTCAATCCCTATATCATTGACAGCGTTACAAGAGTCGCCAGAGAGCCTATACGGAAGCTCTCACCGGCAGACAGGATCATTGCGCCGATGAATGCGGCGCTGGGTTACGGGATCGCCGTTCCCTGTTACTATACCGGCGCTGCAAGTCTGCTGCTTTACGATAACCCCGCCGACGAACAGAGTCAGGAACTCCGGCAGATGATTTCCCGCCTGGGCGTCCGTCCGGCTCTGGAAACAGTGAGCGGCGTCCCGGCAGGATCGGCGGCAGCCCTTGCCATAGAAAAAGAATATGTCAGACTCGCGGAGAAGAAGAAAAAATGACTGCTGAAGAAATCAAAAATACCGCGCTCTCCGCACTGGTGGAAATGGACGGCTTTGACTGCGCATGCGGACGCCGCCACAGCACGGCGATAAAACATGTCATTATCGAAGACGGTGCTGTACGCCGGCTTCCCGCCCTGCTCCGGGAATGCGGCAGCAAACGCCCCTTTATTCTTTCCGGTGCAGCCAGCTTCGCCGCAGCGGGCCAGCTGGTGGAAGAGCAGCTGGCATCAGCCGGTATAGGGTTTTCTGAATATGTCTTTCCTCAGCCGCCGGTTTCCCCCGCAGAATGGGCCGTGGGCAGCGCAGCAATGCACTTCGACGCCCGTTGCGATTCCATTCTGGCTGTAGGCTCCGGCGTGATCAATGACATCGCCAAGCTTCTCTCCTCCCTGACCGGACTGCCCTTCAGTATCGTCGCAACCGCGCCGTCTATGGACGGCTATGCTTCCGCCACATCTTCCATGGAGCGGGACGGGCTCAAAATTTCCCTGCCCAGTACAGGGGCCTGGGCGGTGATCGGGGACCTTGACATTCTGGCCCAGGCGCCGCTTTCCCTGCTTCAGGCCGGCGTGGGAGATATGCTGGCCAAAACCATCAGCCTGTGCGAATGGAAGCTGGCAAACAGGATCACCGGCGAATATTATTGCCCCACCCTTGCCGCGATGGTGGAAGGTGCCCTTGAGAAAGTCGTCGCCGCCGCGCCCGGTCTGCTCAGCCGGGATCACGAAGCGGTAAAAGCGCTTATGGAGGGCATGGTGATTTCCGGGCTCGCCATGCAGTATGCCGGTTTGTCCCGCCCGGCCTCAGGCATGGAACACTATTTCTCCCATATCTGGGACATGCGTGCCCTCGCTTTCCCGGAGGCGCAGGCCCGTCCGCACGGAATACAGTGCGGGATTGCCACGCTGTATTCACTCAGAGTCTATGAATGGCTCCGGAACATCAAGCCGAACCGGGAAAAGGCCCTGGAGCATGCGGCAAGCTTTTCTTATGAAGCCTGGAGCAGGGACCTGCTGCAATTTATCGGTCCCGGCGCCAGGGCAATGATCGATGAGGAAAAACAGGATCCCAAATACGCGCTTTCCGCGCATGCGCTGCGTCTGGAACAGATTCTCCGTCAGTGGGATGAGCTGACGGCCATTATGGACAGTCTGCCCTCATGTGAGCGCATCCTGGCCTTGATGAAATCCATCGGCGCTCCGGTGTCTGCGGAAGAATTTGGGTATACTCCTGCGGATCTTCGCAGAACCTTTACCATGACCAAAGACATCAGAAACAAATATATCGGCAGCCTTCTTCTTTGGGATCTCGGGCTTCTGGACAGGGCTGCGGACAGTATTTTTTAACCGGCGCATGTCACCGGAAAATGTGTAAAAAGTTCCGAAAACGCAAGTTTTCGGAACTTTTTACATATTCATATTTTATTTTCATATATTTCATTCTGATTCCCGGCAAAAGCAGATTCTGTCTCCCTATAAGGGGTGTCAATCATCAGCGCTTGCTCTCCGAAAAAATATATGCCTCCCGCAGCCAGTCCATCAGTTCGCTGTCGATCTGCTCCTCTTCCCAGACCGGAACATGGTTTGTCCAGCAGCCGGGATAGGGCTCCACGGTCACTGCCGCCCGGGGTGATTCCAGCCTGTACGGCAGTCCTATCGTCACAAGGATGCTGTGTTCAGGAAAGCTTTTTTTGCTTCTGGGCAGGGACACAGCGGCGAAGAGGTGCCGCCCGTAAAAGCTGATCTGGCTTTTCTGCACCTTCATGGTGCTTTCGGGAAACTCGGCCTCCATCTTTTTCATCAGTGCCTCATAAAGCGCCAGCTCCCGGGGTCTGCCGTTAAAAAAGAGGAAAAGATCCTCCTCATAAAATTGGGGTCTGTTCACTGCCCTATTTCTCCCCTCAGCCCGTAGGCTCACGATCGGAATCCACTATAGCACAAAATTTCTGCCCCGTCGAGTGCTGTTCGGCTTTGCCAGCCTTTTATTCTTCTGTTTTTTTCGCGTTGTCGGAACTGCTGGAGGACAGACGCTTTTTTGTCTTCTCCACCGGCTCACCCACCCTGGCAAAGAGTTTTTCAACGCATTTGTCCGTCACCTTTTCAAAGCGCTCCACAACGCCGGTCTCGATTTTCTTATAGCCGCCTACGACGCCTTCCCCGATCTTTTTATAGCCGCCGACCACGGCCTCCGCGATTTTTTCATTTGCCTTTCAGCTTAAAAAAGGATACGCCGGACTTGTTTGGGAAAAGTTTGCAAGATGTTTGAAAAATATTAATCCGAAGCCCTGTTCACCGTCCCTCCAGCCCTTTCTTGCAGTAGATTATTGTCAGATGCTATGTTATAATGAAAAAAGCAGCAAAACCTATTCCCCATGGGAGGCGGTGCAATGATCCCGGTTAAAAAGAAAACCGCCTTTGCCTGGGCGGCTACCGCCGCGGCCCGGCTTGCGGGACTGCTCCGGCAGCTTGACGCCGCGGAGGATACAGGGACCGCCCGGCAGGTCAGGCAGGCCAAAAAGGAGGGCCTGATCGACCAGTTTATCTATGCCTCCATCAGCGCCAGTTACCTTGTGGCGCTGATGGACACATTATAAATTTATCATAATCAAAAAAAGGAGAAATTCATATGGGACTGATCAGAGCAGCATTGGGCTCCGCCGGCGGCGTACTGGCCGACCAGTGGAAAGAGTATTTTTATTGTGAGGCCATCCCCACCAACATTCTGGCGGTAAAAGGACAGAAGCGCACATCGGGGCGCTCCTCCAACACCAGAGGCAGCGACAACATCATCTCCAACGGCTCCGTCATCGCCGTGGCCGACGGCCAGTGCATGATCATTGTGGAGCAGGGCAAGGTGGTGGACCTGTGCGCCATCCCCGGCGAATATACATACGACACATCCACCGAGCCTTCCCTCTTCTCCGGCGATCTGAGTGAAAACATCGGCGCGGTATTTTCCAACATCGGCAAGCGCTTCACCTTCGGCGGCGAGGCCCCCAAGGACCAGCGCGTTTACTATTTCAACACCAAGGAGCTGACCGGCAACAAATACGGCACGCCCTCCCCTGTCCCCTTCCGGGTGGTGGATCAGCGGGCCGGCATCGACATCGACATCTCCCTGCGCTGCTTCGGCGAATACTCCTACCGCATCACCAACCCCATGCTGTTTTACGCCAATGTCTGCGGCAATGTGGACACGGCCTATGACCGCAGAGAGATCGAAGGCCAGCTGAAGACCGAGCTGCTCACCGCCCTGCAGCCCGCCTTTGCCCGCATTTCCGAGATGGGCATCCGCTACTCCGCCCTGCCGGGCCACACCCAGGAGCTGTCCGAAGCGCTCAACCAGGTGCTGTCCGCCAAATGGCGGGATCTGCGGGGGCTGGAGATCGTATCTCTGGGCGTCTCCTCCGTCAAGGCCAGCGAGGAAGACGAGCAGATGATCAAGGAGATGCAGCGCAACGCCGCCTTCATGGACCCCACAAGGGCCGCCGCCCATCTGGTGGGCGCCCAGGCCAGCGCCATGCAATCCGCCGCCCAGAATCAGGGCGCGGGCCCCGCCATGGCCTTCATGGGCATGAATATGGCCGGAAACGCGGGCGGCGTGAGCGTCCAGAGTCTGTATCAGCTGGGCCAGCAGCAGGCGGCAGCGGCTCCCGCAGCAAGCGGTTGGGTCTGCCCCTCCTGCGGCGCTCAGGCCACGGGCAAGTTCTGCCCCGAGTGCGGCGCCAAAAAGCCCGAACCCAAGCCCGCGGCAGACAGCTGGATCTGTCCCTCCTGCGGCACCCAGGCCAGCGGCAAATTCTGTCCCGAGTGCGGCGCCAAAAAGCCGGTCGTGCAGCCTGACGGCTGGGTCTGCGCCTGCGGCGCGGTGAACAAGGGCAAATTCTGCCCCCAGTGCGGCGCCAAAAAGCCCGCAGGGGTGCCCCAGTATAAATGCGACAAGTGCGGCTGGGAGCCGGCCGATCCCACCCATCCGCCCAAATTCTGCCCCGAGTGCGGCGACCCCTTTGATGACGGGGATATCCGGTAAATCGCGGCAGCCATCCTGGTTCCTGTTCAGGCCAGGTCATTCTTTGGGAGGATGCTTATGCCAACACAAATAACCGATTATAAATGCCCCGCCTGCACTGCTCCTCTTCGCTTCGACAGCAATACCGAAATGCTCAAGTGCGATTACTGCGGCGAGAGTTACAGTACAGCCAGAATAGAAGCTCTCTACGCAGAAAAGGAAAAGGCGGCCGAAGCGGCCTTTTCCCGGGAAAAGAAAAAAGCCCGGAAAAAAGCGCCAGTAAGCGAAGACGAGGACGAGGGCGGAGATTGGGACCTGTCCGCCCTCTCCGGCGACTGGGGCGAGGACGCCCAGGGCATGCGGGCTTACAGCTGCCCCTCCTGCGGCGCGGAGCTGATCACCGACCAGACCACCGCCGCCACCTCCTGCCCCTACTGCGGCAACAACACCATTATCCCCGGGCAGTTTGACGGGACGCTGCGGCCTGACTATATCATCCCCTTCCGTCTGGATAAGGAAGCGGCAAAGCAGGCCCTGAAAAACCACTACCGGAAAAAAATCTTTCTGCCCCGGGCCTTTTCCTCCGCCAACCATCTGGAGGAGCTGAAAGGGGTCTATGTCCCCTTCTGGCTTTTTGACGCTGAGGCGGAGGCATACTGCAATTATCACGCCACCCGCTCCTCCTCTTACCGGGAGGGGGATTACCGGGTCACCGTCACCAAGCATTATCAGATCCACCGGGCCGGCACCATGCAATTTGAGCATGTGCCCACCGACGCCTCAACAAAAATGCCGGATGACTACATGGACTCCATCGAGCCCTTTGACTATCAGGGTCTGAAGCCTTTCTCCACCGCCTATCTCCCCGGCTACCTGGCCGACAAATACGACGTGACCGCCCAGGAGAGCGCCGGGCGCGCCAACAAGCGCTGTCAGGCTTCGGCCATTGAGGTCATGCGCCGCGACGTGGTCGGATACGAGACGGTTTCCGTCGAAAGCGCCAGCGTCCGTCTTCACCGGGGCAAGGTGCATTACGCGCTGATGCCGGTATGGACCCTGCGCACCCGGTGGGAGGGCGAGGATTACCTGTTTATGATGAACGGGCAGACCGGCAAAATGGTGGGCAACCTGCCCATATCAAAGGCAAAGTCCCTGGCCGTTTTCGGAGGACTCTCTGTTCTTTTCAGCGCACTGACTCTCTGGGCCGGCGTGGGGCAGTGGCTCGCCGCCCTGTTCATGGGCTGAAGGAGGGATGAGCATGAAAAAACTGATTTCCTTTCTTGCCGTCCTCACCCTGCTGACGGCGCTGTGGGTTCCCGCCCTGGCGGCAGAGCCGGAGCTGGGCTATGTCACTGATGCCGCTTCTCTGCTCTCCGACACGGAGTGGACGGCGCTGGAGAGCAAAGCGGAGTCCATTTCCGCCCGGTATGAATGCGGCGTCTACATCATCACCGTGGATGATTTTACCGACTATGTCAACACATACGACATCTATGAGGCCGCGAAAGCCATCTACAGAGAGTATTCCCTGGGCTGGGGAACGGAAAAAAGCGGTGTGCTTCTCTTTCTCTCCCTGGCCGAAAGGGATTATTCCCTCATTGCCTACGGCTACGGCAATACCGCCTTCACCGACTACGGCAAAGACCGGCTGGCGGACCGGTTTCTGGACAATTTTGGGGAAGACGACTGGTACGGCGGCTTTGAAGATTACCTGAACATGTGCGAAAGCATGCTGCAATCCGCCAGAGAGGGCCGCCCGCTGGACGTAGGCAGCGCTCCCGCAATCCGGCTGGTGGGAATTCTGATTTCCATCGCGCTGGGCTGCATTGCCGCCTTTATCGTCTGCTGTTTTCTCCGCCTGCAGATGAGGTCTGTGGCCGTCAAGGCGGAAGCCGACAGCTATATCCGCTCAGACAGTATCAACTTTATTGCCCGGGAGGACCGCTTCTCCCACACCAGTCAGGTCCGCACAAAGGTGGAGAGCAGCTCCGGCGGCAGCGGGGGCGGCACCACCGTAGACAGCAGCGGTTTTTCCGGCAAAAGCGGCAAGTTCTGATCTCGCCATTGTAAAATACAGAAAAAGGAGGAAAAACATGCCATTTTGCAGCAATTGCGGCACCCAACTCCCGGAGGGGGCAAAATTCTGTACGGAGTGCGGGCAAAAACTGGATACCGCCCCCCAGCCGCCCCGGGAGGAGCCTGTGCAAAGCTATACCCCTCCCCTTCAGCCCGAAGGCAGCGATTCCTGCACGCCGCCTGTTCAGCCTGAGAACAGCAGGGCCTATGTGCCGCCCCTTACGGCCCCGACCGCTGTCCAAAAAAAGTCCGATACCGTAAGGATAATCGCGCTCTTTGCCGTGATCGGCCTCCTTCTCGCTGCCGCGCTGCTTGTCCTTTTCACCGGCATCCTCGGCGGCAAGGCTGACGACCCCAATCTGGGCCGCTACGAGGGCATTTCCTGCGTCGTCCTGGGCGTGGATGTGGGTGCGGAGGAGGACTGGATCGAGCTGAAAACCGGGAGCAAGGCCACGGTCTTCCTGATGGGCGAGGAGTACAGCGGGAAGTGGACCCTGGAGGGCGAAAGCTTCACCCTGACCCAGCACGGCGACGAGTTTACCGGCACGCTGAAGGACGGAGTCCTTACAGTGGATTTCTCCGGCATGGCCTACACCTTTGCCAAGGACGGCGCCCAGGCCAACACGGCCCAGCCGTCCCCGGTCATAGAGAGTACCGGCCCCGCACCCGAAAGCGCCGCGCCGGCGCCTGGAGCCGCACAGTCGCCCTACGAATGGTGGGCCTGCACATGGTATGGCTGGGCAGTGGTCACCGACGCCGGAGGAGAATACACGGATTATATCGACAACGCCATTGACCTGGTGGCTGAGATCTCCCTGAACGCGGACAACACGGGGCATCTGACCATCATCGATATCTATGACTATCCGATCTGTGATGTGGACCTCATCTTTACCCCCGGGCAAACGGAATACGGCACGATGACCTGCGGCGAGGGCTCCCTCTGGGATTTCTTTGCTGCCGAGCCCGATGAGTTCCCCATTTCCGCCGGGGACTGGACGATTGATCCCAGTCAGTCCATGGTCAGTGAATTTGACCATATGATCTGCATCAGCGACACCATCTATGCTGCCGAAAAGGGCTGGTTTGATTACTATATCTTCCTCCGCCCCTGGGGCATGAACTGGGAGGATGTGCGCACGGCGGACACTTCCCAGATGCTCTATGACGACATGATGCCGCTGAACTATGACGACTGGTATCTGCCTCAGCTTCCGTAATACCGTAACGGAAATTCCGCGCCCGGAGCTCCCTTTTTCCGGGCAAAATGAAAGGCCCCCATAAGAAAGAACTCCCGGCTGTCAGCCGGGAGTTCTTTCTTATATTGTATACAATTCGTCTTCCCGCCATTTCAGCGGGTTTTCCTCAATATACTTCCGCACCTCGTACAGCTCTGTTTCGCAGCGGATCACATGTTCATAGTAGTTCCGCTGCCAGAGCCGTTTTTCCTTGCGGCATTGCCCAGCATACAACGTTTTCCTGCACGCAAGCAGTCACGAAACAGGCTCCGTTCCGGGCATAATCGTAACATTTGAGACGGGTAGTCTTTCTTACAGGCCGTTCATTCACAGCTCCGGGTACAGCGGGAACTTCTGGCAGAGCTCGATGACCTGCTCTCTGACCTGAGGGACAGCCTCATCCCCCTCCCGGAGCAGCCGGACGATAAGAGAGGCCACCCTGCGCATCTCGTCCTCCTTCATGCCTCTGGTGGTGCTGGCCGAGGTACCGAAGCGCATGCCGGAGGTCAGCTTCACCGACTGGGTCTCGAAGGGAATGGTGTTCTTGTTGGCGGTGATGTTTGCCCGATCCAGCAGTTCCTGAACCTCCATGCCGGTTTTGCCCATGCTCATCACGTCGGCCAGCATCAGGTGGTTGTCCGTTCCGCCGGAGACCAGGCGCACGCCCTCCCGGGTGAACTCGTCGGCCATGGCGGCGGCGTTTTTCACCACCTGGGTCTGGTATGCCTTGAATTCGTCGCTGAGCGCTTCCTTAAAGCACACGGCCTTGGCGGCGATAATGTGCATCAGCGGGCCGCCCTGAGTGCCGGGGAACACGGCGCTGTTGATCTTCTTTTTCAGCTCCTCCTTGCAGAGGATCAGTGCCCCGCGGGGCCCGCGCAGAGTCTTGTGGGTGGTGGTGGTGACCACATGGGCATAGGGCACGGGGCTGGGGTGAACCCCAGCGGCCACAAGACCGGCGATGTGGGCCATGTCTACCATCAGGTAAGCTCCCACTTCATCGGCGATCTCCCGCATCCGCTTGAAATCAATGAAGCGGGAATAGGCGCTGGCTCCGGCGATGATGATCTTGGGCCTGCATTCCTCAGCACGCTGCAGAACCTGATCGTAGTCGATACGCTCGGTCTCCGGGCTCACGCCGTAGAAGCAGGCGTTGAAATACTTACCGGAGATAGATGCCCTGGAGCCGTGAGTCAGGTGTCCGCCGTGGTCCAGGTTCATGCCCAGAATCGTGTCGCCGGGCTGAAGCAGAGCCAGATAGACGGCCATGTTGGCCTGAGAACCGGAGTGGGGCTGAACATTGGCGTGCTCGGCGCCGAACAGCTCCTTGGCCCGGTCAATGGCCAGGTTTTCGATCTCGTCCACATATTCACAGCCGCCATAATAGCGGGCGCCGGGGTAGCCCTCGGCGTACTTATTGGTGAGATGGCTGCCCATCGCCTCCATCACGGCGGGGCTGACAAAGTTTTCGGAGGCGATAAGCTCGATATGGTCCTGCTGCCGGCGCAGCTCCCGCATCATGGCGTCGTATACCTCTCTGTCCTGCTGTCTGATGTTGTCGTAGCTCATATTTATTCCTCCGTTATAATAATCTCGCTTCTTTTCCTCCCCCGCAGGGGGAGGTGGCCCGAAGGGCCGGAAGGGGGCAAGCCCCTCGGTCATCCTGAGCGTCAGCGAAGGATCCCGTATGGAGCGGCTGAACGTTCTTTCCATAGGATTCTTCACCGCTGTGCGGTTCAGAATGACACCATATTTTTTGCCGCCGCCCGAGCGCCGACAATTTATCCTATTATATTACACCGTTTGTCACTTTTCAATAGGCCAGAAAGCTGATATAATAGCCTCAGCAATTGTAAAATGGAGGTCAATTCAATGAAAAGATTTCTTAAAGCGCTGCTGATCCTGGTTCTGGCAATCGTCCTGGCGGCCGTGGGGCTGATCGGATGGCTGAGTATCGCGGAATATAAACCGGAGGCGGTGGAGGAGCTGGAACTCAGCGCCCGGGCGGAAAACGCCCCGTCTCTGCCCCAGGGGGAGAGCGTCACGGTGCTGAGCTGGAACATCGGCTATGCAGGCCTTGGCAGCAACGCGGACTTTTTCATGGACGGCGGCGAGAATGTGAAGTCCTCGGACCGGGCGCGGGTAGAGTCCAACCTGCAGGATATCCGGGAGCTGCTGTACGGCGAGGGCGCCCCGGACCTGATCCTGCTGCAGGAGGTGGACGTCAATTCCTCCCGCACCTATAGCATTGACCAGAGCGCCTGTCTGACGGCCGGCAACGCCGCCCACGCCCTGAACTATTCCTGCCCCTTTGTGCCCTTCCCCCTGCCGCCCATCGGGAAGGTAAACAGCGGCGTGTTCACCACCACGGATTATGCCATTGACCGGGCGGAGCGCATTTCCCTGCCCTGTCCCTTCTCCTGGCCGGTGAGCACGGCCAATCTGAAGCGCTGTCTGTTGGTCAGTTACCTGCCCATTGAGGGCAGCGACAGGCAGCTGGTGCTGGTGAACCTGCATCTGGAGGCCTATGACGACGGGGAGGGCAAAATCGCCCAGACCAGGCAGTTGAACGAATTTATCCAGTCCGAGTATGAAAAGGGCAACTACGTTATTGCCGGGGGCGACTTCAACCAGATCTTCCCCGGAAGCCTGGAGGTCTATCCCAACACCCACCCGGAGCTGTGGGAGCCGGGGGTGCTTACGGAGGACATGCTGCCGGAGGGCTGGTCCTATGCCTATGACCTGAGCGTGCCCAGCTGCCGTCTGCTGAACCAGCCCTACGACCCGGCAGACACGGATAACACCCAGCATTACGTCATCGACGGCTTTATCCTTTCGCCCAACGTGACCCTGGAGAGCGTGGAGACCCTGGATCAGGGCTTCATCGCCTCTGACCATAACCCGGTGCTTCTCCGTGTCGCATTGAATTGAACCTTGCAAAAACGCCTTTCCGGTTCCGGCCGGAAAGGCGTTATTCGTTACTTTATGGGGAGGGAGAACTCCGCGGCGAAATGGCTTTCGTCCCGGCGGGTGGTGAAGCTGCCATGCATATGCTCCATGATTTTTTCACAGGTGCGCAGGCCGATCTTCGTGCTCTCCACCGGGTTTGTGAGCACCGCGATGTTGTTGGACATGCAGAAGCTCAGCCGCCCGCTGCTCACCTCGCAGATGAACATCACCGGCCGGGACCTGTCCGCGTATTTCCGGGCGTTGGACACCAGATTGTCCATGACCCGCTTTAAATACATGGGATCCGCCAGAACGGTATACTGCCCCCGGAGATCAATGCGGTTCACCGTGAAGCCGGCGTCCAGCAGGTCAAATTCCGCCTCACCCATGAGCTGCTCCATCAGGATCCCTGCGTCGTAGTCCTCCAGCGCCATGTCCGGCCGGGAGGAGCCGAACATGAGAAAATACTTGAACAGATCGTCAGTCATGTCTTTGAGCTTCATGGCTTTTTCAAAGGACATGGCCGCCAGCTCCCGCTCCCGCTCCGGCAGCGCTCCGCTGTCCCGCAGCAGTTCCAGATAGCCGATCATGCTGGTCATAGGGGTACGGATATCATGGGAAAGGGCGGTGATCAGCTCGGCATTGGCCTCCCAGGCTTTTTTCTCGCTGCCCATCCGTTCGATCACCGACCGGCGCATCGTGTCCATGTCCCCGGCCAGCATGGCGATCTCGTCCTCGCCACCGGCTTCAATGGGCCGCTCCAGATCTCCCGCGCTGACCTCCGCCGCCTCTCTGGACAGAGAGATGATGCGCATGGTAATCCGGCGCACATAGGCAAGCATTACCGCAATAAAGGTAACGCTGGCCAGCGCCACCGCCAGCACGTTATTGACCCAGTATTCCCGCACCTCGGATGAGTCGCTGATGGCGATCTGATAGGTCCCGTCGGCAAAGCGCAGGGGATAGAGCTTGCCGTATTGGCCGGAATACTGCTCCGGGGAGTTCATCCCCGGCTCGGTCGGCCCGTACTGGCCGCCTCCGGCGCGGAAGGCGCCGTCCTTGCTGCCGTAGACCAGAATGGTCACATATTCGTGCTTTGCCGTCCAGCGTGCAACGGCTGCGCTGTCCCTGCCGGAGATCTGGTTTGCGTTGACCCAGGAGCTGAAGCTGGAATAGATCTCCGCTTTCCGGGCCGAGACCGACTCCTTGCTCATATACAGATGCTCCACCGTATAGCGCCCCACGCCGCTGACGGTGAAAAACACCGCCAATGCGCAGACCAGCGCCAGCAGCAGCGACAGCAGCACCTTGGCGCTGAGAGAGGCATTGATTTTCTTAATCAATCTGATAGCCCTTTCCCCACACGGTGCGGATGATTTTGGGGCTGGACGGATTGGCTTCAATCTTCCGGCGCAGGTTCAGCACATGTACCATAACCGTATTGCCCGAGCCGGGCAGAAACTTCTCCTTCCACACCGCCTCATACAGTTCCTGGGCGGTGACGGTCTTGCCCCGGTTGCGCAGCATGTATTCCAGGATAGCATATTCCGTATCGGTCAGCAGCACGGGCTTCCCGGCGCTGGTGACGCTGCGGGTGCTCAGATCCACCTCCAGGTTTTCGATGGCCAGAGCCGCCTCCGGCTTGCCCCGGTATTCCTTATACCGGCGGAGCAGAGAGCCCACCTTGGCCAGCAGCTCCTCCTGGGAGAAGGGCTTGGAAAGAAAATCATCCCCGCCGCTGCTGTAGGCGGAGATGCGGTCCGACTGGGCAGATTTGGCCGTGAGGAACAGCACGGGGGCATTGGAAAACTCCCGCAGCGTATCGCAGGTCTCATAGCCGCTCATGCCGGGCATCATCACATCCAGAATGATCAGGTCCGTATCCGGATGGGTCCGGAGATAATCAACGGCGGCCATGCCGTCCGCCGCCTCGGTCACCGTATAGCGCTCCTGCAGAAGCAGGCGCAGAACGTTGCGGATATCGGCGTCGTCGTCAACGATTAAAATGTTGGATTTCGTGGGCATATGATCACCTCTTTTGGCATTGTATCACATTTTTGTCTTTTCACAACGAAAAAAACAAAGATTTAAGAAACCTTAAGAGACAGCGGCACATAGATGTGATACAATGCGGATTGTGACAGAAGCCCTGTCATTCTGAACGCCGGATGTTCTGTTTACGGAATCACCCGACGGCGTGCAGCACGGCGGGACTTTGTCCTTATAAAAAAGCAATATATAAATACCCTTTCAGGAGGATAAACAATGAGAAAAGCAAAACGCATTCTGGCCCTTGTGCTGGCGGCGGTCATGCTGCTGGCTCTCGCGGCCTGCGGCAAGGACGGCGAGCAGGGCAGCACCCCCGGCACAACCGAAGAGACCCCCACGCCCGAATTTGTCTACACCTCAAGCTACAAGACCCTCTCCACCGGTGCAAACGGCATGAACGCTCAGCTTTTTACCGAGGATGGCTTCTACTCCGTGGAATCCGAGAAGGTGGGCGAGAAGGAGCACGACCAACCTGCCGAGTACGAGGGCCAGTACGATATTTATGAGCAGGTCATCTACTTTGTAGGCTTCGACGGCAACAGGACCAAACTGGAGAACTACGAGCCTATTCGCCCGGACAGCGACACGGAAGGCCATGATTACGGCAGCTACATCAACGCCTTGATCCAGGGACAGGACGGCCAGCTCATCACCCTGGACAACACCTGGGACAACTGGAACGACGCCCCCGAGGGCGTGGAGATGTACTCCGACGAGTGGTACAACTACTACCAATATGAGGAGCACTACTATTTCCGCGTGCTGGATGCCACTGGCAAGGAGCTTTCCCGCAGCGAGCTGAATGTAAACACCGCTGACGGCAGCTACTTCTCCCCCTACTCCATGATCGCCGGTGAGAACGGCACCGTGATCTGCTGCTGCGATCAGGGCGTCATCGGCTTTGACCCCGCCACCGGCGAGCAGCTGTTCACCATTGAAATGAGCAACTACCCCGACAAGCTCATCCGCCTGACCGACGGCCGGGTAGTGGTCTCCAACTGGGGCGAGAACGGCAACCAGCTCACCGTGGTGGATGTGGCTGCCAAGTCTCTGGGGGAGAACATTCCCTTTGACGGCGACACCTATAACACCGTCAGCGGCAGCGGCGACTACGACCTGTATTTCACCAGCGGAACCAATTTCTATGGCTACAAGCTGGAAACCCAGGAAAAGACCAAGCTCTTCAACTGGATCAGCTGCGACGTGAATAACGACAACCTGTCCGGCTTCGCTGTCAATGCCGAGGGCCAGATTCTTGGCCTGATCAACACCTGGGACAGCAATTACGAAAACTGCACCTGTGAGCTGGTCACCATCTCCAAGCAGCCCTATGACCCCAGCACGGAAAAGACCGTGCTGACTCTGGCCACCCAGTACGTCAACTGGAACGACCGGGACACCATTATCAAATTCAACCGCAACAGCGATAAATACCGCATTGAGGTGCTGGATTACTCCGAGTACAACACCGAGGAAGACTACGAGGCGGGTCTGACCAAGCTCAAGACCGAGATTATGGCCGGCAATCTGCCCGACATCATCTGTCTCAACGGCCTGGACGGCGGCCTGCTCTCCGCCAAGGGGCTGATCGTTGACCTGTACCCCTACATGGACGCGGACAGCGAATTCAGCCGCGACGACTTCTTCCCCAACGTGCTGAAGGCCGTGGAGGAAAACGGCAAGCTCTACTCCACCGTGGGCAGCTTCTACATCCAGACCGTGGCCGGTGCCAGCTCCGTGGTAGGCACTGAGCCCGGCTGGACCTACGCGGACCTGGAGGCGGCCCTGGCCACCATGCCCGAGGGCTGCGAGCCCTTTGACCACTACACCACGAGAGACGATATTCTCCAGACCAGTCTGATGCTGGACATGGACGACTATGTGAACTGGAGTACCGGCGAATGCAATTTTGACTCTCAGCAGTTTATTGACCTGCTGAATTTTGCCAACAAGTTCCCCGCAGAATTTGACTGGGATAACTACGAGTGGAGTGAGGAGGACGACTCCTGGAACCGCATCGCCCAGGGCAAGCAGATGCTCATCAGCGCCAATCTCTCCGACTTTGACTCCTCCATTCTCCAGTATCAGACGATATTCGGCGGAGACGTGGACGATGTGACCTTCATCGGCTTCCCCACCAACAACGGCGTGGGCAGTATGCTGGGTATCGACTCCGGCTATGCCATCACCAAAAACTGCAAGGATCCTGAGGCCGCATGGCAGTTCCTGCGCAGCTTCTTTACCGAGGACTTCCAGAAGGGCCTGTGGAACTTCCCCAGCAACAAAAATGCCTTTAACGCAAAGCTCAAAGAGGCCATGACTCCCGAGTACATGACCGACGGCGAGGGCAACTACATCCTGGACGAGAACGGCAACAAGATCGAACAGAGCCAGGGCGGCTTCGGCTGGGGTGACGGCGCGATGGTGGAAATCTACGCCATGACCCAGGAGCAGGCCGACAAGCTGATGGAGCTGATTGAAAGCACCGAAAAGGTGGCCAATTACGACAGCGCCATCTACGACATTGTCACCGAGCAGGCCGCAGCCTTCTTCGCCGGGCAAAAGAGCGCCGAAGAGGTAGCCAAGCTGGTACAGAGCAAGGCCAACATCTTTGTCAACGAGCAGCGGTAATCAATAAGCTGTCATCCTGAGCGCAGCGAAGGCTCCCGTGTTCTGTGGCTCCGGTGTTCCCTCCACGGGATCCTTCGTCGCTTACGCTCCTCAGGATGACAGCAGACTATTGGAAACAGGCCCAAGGGCCGCCCTGTGCGGCGGCCCTGAGGTCTTGCACGCGGAAGCTATATATAGTATAATATTCTTCAACGAAAACAAAAAAAGCGGTAAATGGTATGAAAAAAATATCACCAAAACTGAATGACAGAGGAAAGGATTTTCTCAAAAGCATGTGCTTTCTCTCCCCCAGCCTTCTGGGGGTGGGCATTTTCTTTATCCTGCCCTTCTGCGTGGTGGTCTACTACTCCCTGATCGACGGGGTTGGATCGAAGAACTTTGTGTTTCTCCAAAACTTCATAAAGCTGTTCGATAACTCCGCTTTCCGGCTTGCCGCCAAAAACACGCTGACCTTCTCCGCCATGGCCGTGCCTCTGGCAGTGGTTTTGTCCATCGTCCTGGCTCTGATGCTGGAATGCCGCATTCCCCTGAAATCCCAGTTCCGTACCTTCTTTTTAAGCCCCATGATGGTCCCCGTGGCCTCGGTGGTGCTGATCTGGCAGGTGCTGTTCAACTACAACGGCACCATTAACGAGTTTCTCATGCTTTTCGGTGCGGACAGGATCGACTGGCTCCAGTCCCAGTTCGCCCCGGTGGTGGTGCTGCTGCTGTTTCTGTGGAAGAACCTGGGCTACAACATGATCCTCTTCATGGCTGCCCTGAACAACATCCCCAAGGAGCTTCTGGAGGTGGCCGACGTAGAGGGGGCCGGCGAGATGTATAAATTCTTCGCCATCAAGCTGCGCTACCTGTCCCCCACGGTGCTTTTTGTCACTATTCTCTCTCTCATCAACTCCTTCAAGGTCTTCCGGGAGGTGTATCTGCTGGCCGGGGCCTATCCCTATGAGACGCTGTACACCCTTCAGCACTTTATGAACAACACCTTCGATTCTCTGGACTATCAGAAACTCTCCGCCGCCGCGGTGGTGATGGCCGTGGTGATGGTCATTATCATCGCCCTCCTGTTCAAGGCGGAGGACTGGTTCGGAAAGGATGTGGAGGGATGAAAAAGAAACGCTATTTTGGCCGGGGCGCCATGTTTTTGCTCTGCGCCTTCTTCGCTGTGGCCTTCCTGCTGCCCACGGTGCTGACCATCACCAACTCCTTTATGGCCGAAAGCGAGATCAACGCCAACTACGGCATGGTCTTCTCCACTACTACCGGGGGATACGTCTCCGAAAAGGTGAATCTGAAGTTTATTCCGGACAAGGTCACCCTGTCCCAGTACATCACGGGCCTGATCAAAAGCCCGGAGTACCTGCTGAAATTCTGGAACAGCATCATTCTGGTGGTTCCCATTGTAATCTTTCAGGTGGCCATCGCCTCCGTGGCGGCCTACAGCTTCACCCGCTGGCGGGGCAAGATCAGAAGCGGCATTTTCTTCTTCTATGTCATTTTGATGCTGATGCCCTATCAGGTCACCCTGGTGCCCAACTACCTGGTCAGCGACTGGCTGGGTCTGCTGAATACCCGCTGGGCCATCATCTTTCCCGGCATGTTCGCCCCCTTCTCCGTGTTTCTGCTGACCAAGTTCATGCGCCGCATCCCCTATTCTCTCATCGAGGCCGCCAAGGTGGACGGCGCGGGCGAATGGGACATCTTCACCAAAATCTGTCTGCCCCAGTGCCGTTCGGCCCTGTATTCTATCGCCATTCTGGTGTTCATCGACTATTGGAACATGGTGGAGCAGCCCCTAATCCTCTTGCAGGACGCGGAGAGTCAGCCCCTTTCGGTGTTTCTCTCCAGCATCAATGCCGGGGAGATCGGTCTGGCCTTTGCCATGGCCACGGTGTACATGATCCCCTCCCTGCTGCTGTTCCTCCACGGGGAGGAATATCTGGTGGAGGGCATTGCCAATTCCGGCAGCGTGAAAGGATAAAGCAAAATGCCTCCCCTGAAAGGGGAGGTGCCGAACGCAGTGAGGCGGAGGGGTTTAAAACGGCAGTGAAAGCCAATATAAACCCTGCGTTATCGCGGAGTTAACTTCGGCAAACCCTTCAGTCGCTTTCAGCGACAGCTCCCCTTTCAGGGGCGCCTATATTGTATTATATTTCGATTTGACGAGGAGAAAAGCCCATGGAAGTCAAAGTGAAAAACAGAGGATGGGTCAAAAACGCCGCCATTATCTTTCTGGCGATAATGCTGGTACTGACCTTCTTCTCCAACACCTTTATGAACCACTCCCTGGCCGAGGTGGCCACCCAGAGCGTCACCAGCGGCTCCATCACCGCCAAGGTGCGGGGCACCGGCACGGTGGAATCCAACGGCAGCTACCAGGTCAAGGCCGAGGCCACCCGGGAAATTCGGGCCGTTATGGTCAAGGTGGGCCAGGAGGTCAACCAGGGCGACGTGCTCTTCGTTCTGGGCGAAGGCCCCAGCGAGGAGCTGGACGCCGCCACAGAGCAGCTGCGCCAGCTTCAGCTCAGCTACCAGCGCACGGCGGTGAACATGCCCAGCTTTGACTATTCCCTGGACGAGCGGAACATTGTAAAAGCCAAGGAGACCCTGGCCAATGCCCAGGCTGCCGAAAACAGCGCCAAGGCCGCATTGGAACAGAACGCCAATGTGCCCGAAGACGAGCTGAAGGCCGCCCAGGCCCGGCTGGACAGCGCCGACTACAGCTTGACGCAGGCAAAAAATGATTTGCAGAAGCGTTACAATGAAGCTGTGGATAGCCAGAAAAAAGCCGCTGAGAATCTTCAGGAGCTCTTGAACAGTGCGCCTGTGGAAAGCCCCGCCCCCACGGAACCCGTTGAGGGTGAAGCGCCCGGTGAGACCGGCAGCGGGGAGGCCAGCTACCAGCAGCAGCTGGCCGCCGCGCAAGCGGAGCTGGACGCGGCAAACGCCCTGCTGGAGTCCCTTGACCCCAGTGTTGACCCCACCGTAAAGGCCGCCCAGGCCCAGGTGGACGAGGCCCAGGCCGCGCTGGACGCCATTCTGAACCGTGCCGGCCCCTATGCCGAGAGCTACAATCAGGCCGTAGAGGCCCGGAAAGTCGCCGAGGACGAGCTTTTCACGCTGGAATACAACCTGAACCAGACAAGAATACAGAATAACAAAACCGCCGCTTCCGCCGCGCTGGAGCTGCAGGATCTGTCCCAGCAGATTGAAAAGGCCAAAAAAGAGCTGGCAGAACTCAGCGGAGGCGAAGATAACCAGATCACTGCCAATGTGGGCGGTATCATCGAGTCCATCGCCTACACTGCCGGCAGCACCGCCGCCAAGGACGAGGTGCTCTGCACCATTCAGGTGCCGGATCTGGGCTACTCCCTCAGCTTCTCCGTTACCAACGAGCAGGCCCGCCGTCTCCGTGTGGGAGACAGCGCCAGCGTTTCAAACTACTATTGGGGCAGCGAGATCACCGCTACCCTGACCAACATCAAAACCGATCCCAAAAGCCCCCAGACCAGCAAGCTGCTGACCTTTGACTTAAGCGGCGATGTGAACGCCGGTGCAGAGCTGACCATCTCCGTAGGCCAGAAGAGTCAGAATTACGAGACGGTCATCCCCAACTCCGCCATCCGCACCGACAGCAACGGCAGCTATGTGCTTGTTGTGCAGGCCAAAAACTCCCCTCTGGGCAACCGTTATATCGCCCAGCGGGTGGACATTGAGGTCGTGGCCTCTGACGATGTAAATTCCGCCGTCACCGGCGACCTGAGCAACGGAGACTTTGTGATCACCACCAGCAACAAGCCGGTACAGAAGGGCGACCAGGTGAGAATGGCGGACGGCAACTGATATGAAAGCTAAAGCACGGAAAAAAAGAATATTCCTGCTTGTGCTGGACACTGTGCTGGTTCTGCTGGCTCTGGTCTGTCTGCTGACTATCCGTGTTCTCTCTGCAGATATGGAGGCCCAGAAGGCGGCGGAGCGCTGGCAGGGCGAGAGCAGCACAGAATTCCGCCAGATCAGCTGTTACCTGCCCGTAGACGAAAAGCAGAGTCTGAACGACATGTACGCCTTTCGCTTCAAGCTGCTGGACGCGCTGCACAAGGCCGCGCTGGACATCGACACCGACGAAAGTCTGTTTGTAGACGCCTGGAGCGCCGTGGACAAGCTCACCGTTTCCAGCTCCCGGGCCACCGGCGAGGCTTCGGTCATCGCCGTGGGGGGCGAGTTCTTTCAGTTCCACCCCATCCGGCTTCTCAGCGGCAGCTATCTCTCTGAGGGCGATCTGATGCAGGACCGTGTGCTGCTGGACGAGGATCTGGCCTGGCTGCTGTTCGGCGGCACGGAGCTGACGGGAATGAGCCTGAAAATCAACGGCGTGCCCTTTGTGGTGGGCGGCGTCATTGAGCGGGAGCAGGATTTTGCCAGTAAGCGGGCCTACACCGTGGGCCAGGGGCTCTACATGTCCTACGACGCCTATGTGGGTCTGACGGGGAATGAGCAGTCCGTCACCTGCTACGAGCTGGTGATGCCCGAGCCGGTGAAGGGCTTCGCGCTGGACACCGTGAAGGAAAACTTCAATCTTGGCCGGGGCGAGGCAGTGGAAAACACCGGGCGCTTCGGGTTTTTGCGGCTGTATAAGCTGCTGGGGCAGACCGGCACCCGCTCCATGCAGGCCATGGGAATGATGTACCCCTATTGGGAAAACGCGGCGCGCTGCGTGGAGGACATCTGCGTGATGCTGCTCCTGGCCGCTACCGTCTTTGCCCTTGTGCCTCTGGTGACAGCGGTTGTGTGCCTTGTCCGCCTGCTCATCAAGGGCAAAAAGGGACTGGAGGAAGAGGTTCTGCCCAGGCTGAAGGACAGCGCGGAGGAGGCCGTCCGGGTACGGCAGCGCCGCCGCTGGGAAAAGAAGCACGGCCTGCACGAGAAAAAATAGATTCAAAGACCTTTCCCCCGGGAGAGGTCTTTTCTATTCCCCGGATAATAAGGCCCTTTCTGAAAATTTCTTAATTTTTTAACTTTTTGTTGACAAATTGTAACCTTTTGGTGTATCGTATAGTCACCATAATATTATACCCGGAGTATACAGCCATGAACGAACTGAAAAACAAACTGAACATAGAAGGACTCAAGCAGCTCCCCTGGAAGCGCATTGGCCTGATTGGAGCGCCCTGCGTGCTGATTGTGGCGCTGGCGCTGGTTTTTTCCCTGTTGGGGGATAAGCCCTCCCCCGCTCCCGTCCCGGAAGTGTCGGAGCCTGCGGTCGTCGTCCTGGATCCCTCCACCCCCAGCCCCTCGCCCAGTGCCGTTCCGGCAGCCGCGGAGGAAACAGAGGGGATCAAGACCGTGCTGAAGCTCAGCTCCACGGAGGAGGATCTGCATGTCACCGTCTGCGACGAGAAGGGCGAGGCCATCACCGGCGTGGAATTTGAACTGAAACTGACTTACCCGGACAAAACCGAGCACGCCTTCAAGACCGGCACCGACGGGCGTCTCTACCGCAGCAAGCTCTCTGCCGGGGAGTACAGGGTGGAGATGCTGGAAAAGGAAGGCTATGCGATTCCCAGCGCCCAGCGCATCACCGTGAAGGCCAAGCTTCAGTATGTCCCCATTGCCAACGTGTCTCAGCAGACGGAGGTCAAGCCCGTGACCCAGCTCCCTGAGGCGGAGACCAAACCCGCCCAGCCCCAGCAGGCTCCGGCGGCGGAAGCCGAGCAGATTACCACCCCCGAGAGCAGCGGCGAAATAATCATTATCGGCGGCACGGACCAGCCGGTGGTCAAGGATGACGGCAGCGGCAGCCTTGTACTGGAAGAGACCAAGCCCGTCCTGGACACAAACGGCCGCCCGGTTTACGATTACAGCTACGAGACCGGCGCCAACGGCTGCCTGCTTCTCAGCGAGACCGGTGCGGAGAGCGACGTAATGCCTGTTGAGGAAAATGGCCGTCTGGCCTACGGTATGCGCCGGGTCACCACCATTCTGCGCAGCGATGCAAACGGCGTGACCGAGGTCACCGAGATCCCTGCCGAACCGGAGGAGGGCGTGGAGTACATAACGGAAGAGAGCGCCCAGCGCGTAGAGATCATGGATACTGCCGGCGTCCCCTTCTCCGTCTACAAGATCACCGCCACGCCGGCCACGGAGACCGTGACCACCCCTGTGGGCTGGCAGACGGAAAACGGCAAAACCTGTTATTATGATTTCAGCGGCAGCAAGGTCACCGGCCTGAAGAGCATTGACGGAAAGCTCTATTATTTTGATGACAACGGCGTGAAGGCCAGCTCCCTGGGCATTGACGTGTCCTATTTCAACGGGGAAATCGACTGGAACAAGGTAAAGGCCCAGGGCATCGACTTTGCCATTATCCGCGTGGCCGGCCGAACCTGGGGCAGCGGCACCCTGTTTGAAGACAGCAACTCCTACAAACAGATGGAAAACGGCGGCGAGTATCTCCAGCAGGCCAAGGCTGCGGGCCTGAAGGTGGGCGTATATGTATATTCCTCCGCCATCAACACCAACGAGGCCGTGGAGGAGGCCAGTCTGGCTCTGAACATTCTGAACGGTACGGCGCTGGATCTGCCGGTGTACATCGACATGGAATACTCCGGCGACTACCCCAACGGCCGGGCCGACAAGCTGACGGCCCAGCAGCGTTTTGAAATTGTGGAAGCCTTCTGCTCCACAGTGAAAAACGGGGGTTACACGCCCGGTGTCTACGCCGGACAGTATTACTTTGAAAACGGGGCGCTGAATTTCTCTCAGGTGTCCAAATACAACGTGTGGCTGGCCAGCTACACCAAGGATCAGAAGCTGCCCGGCTTTACCGGCTACAACATGTGGCAGTTCACCTCCGCCGGCACGGTCAACGGCATCAGCGGCAATGTGGATCTAAATGTAATATTTTAATTAAAAAGTTCCTCTCTTTCAGGCCGAAAGAGAGGAACTCTTCTTTTATGGATCAATATAAAATTGGGCAGCCGCATCAATCCTCCGTAATATTGACGTTCACGCCGTTGACCTCCACGCCGCTGTCTGCAGCGATGAGGATATATTTTCGCCCGTCGATCACCTTTGTCTGCACCAGATAGCTGAACTTGGGGTCCACACTGATTTTCACCTCCGGGGTGGCAATGGCAAAGCGGCGGCTGTCGATCAGGTTGGCGGGACGGAGCTCTGCGTCCTCCCCGAAGCTCTCCCGGCAGCGCTCCCGGAAATCATCTATCCGCTCTTCCTGAAGACCGCTGTTTTTCAGAATGTCCCCCATCTCGCCCTGGGAGATGGTCAGCGGCTCCGGATCCCGGCTCTCCTTATGGAGTTCCAGTCTTTCCCGCAGCTGCTCATGGACGGACTGGACCACATCATAGCTGCACTCCTTTTCCAGCGCCTGGCTCAGCGCCTCGTGGAAAGCCTCCCGCTGATGCCCGGCGGACATGGGCACCTGGGTGCGGAACACCGCGTCGATAAAATCCTGATGGATCTCCTCTGTGTTTTTGGAGTAGAACAGGGCGTTATAGATATTGGCTGCCCGGTCGTCAAAGCTGGGAAACATAAAGCCCAGCTCCGGGGCTGCTACGATCTGGCCGGGGACAAAATTCTGGAAACGGCTCTCCTCCGGGCAATAGCCGAACTGCACCTTTCCGGCCTTCACCGGGCAGATGCTGCACAGGATATAGCTGAACACCTGGTCTGACCCGTCTCTGTCCAGCTGCCCGTCCCTGCCCCGGTAGGGCACATCGTAGTTGTCGTGGGCCAGGAGGATCAGATAGCTGCTGTCCTCCATATTCACCGCGTCGATGACGCAGCGGTAAAAAGCGTTTCTCAGCTCCTCATCCTTCAGCTCGGTCTTTCTCAGCGCGGAAAGAAGCCTGTGCTCGTCGCTGTCCATGACCTGCTTTGTGGCAAAGGAGATGTCGATCAGATTCTTCCCCAGTGCCCCGGAAAGGGACTTTTTCAGCAGCTGGAGGTATTCTTCCGCCTCTTCCTTGCTAAGCAAACCCATGGATTCGTCAAAGGTGGAGATGATCTCCCGGCTGCTGTTGACATAGCAGCCGTAAATATGGCTGATGCTGCTCCGGTCAAGCCGGATGCGGCGGCGTATTTCATTCAGTTCCTTTTGATTCATTGTATTGCTCCGTTCTGCCAAGATCGTTTTCGTCTTATTATGCCACAAGGCAGTATAAAATTCAACCCGCCGCGAACTGATGGTCGCGGCGGGCGGGATTCAGTCAAAGAGGATATTGCAATCCGGCAGGGCGGTGCGAAGCCGCTCGATCTGTGCGGGTTCAATATCGTTCCCGCTGAGGTTCAGCTCCTTCAGGCCGGTCAGCGTCATAAAGGGAGACACAGAGGTGATCTTGTTGCCCGAGATATCCAGTTTTTCCAGATCAGGCAGGTATGCGATGGCGGTAGCGTCGGAGATGTTGTTGCAGGCCAGGTCCAGCTCCCTGATTCCGCTGGTCCACTGGAAGATGTAGATGTTCTCCAGATTGTTCCCGCGCAGGTTCACCCGCTCCAGATTTTTAAAAAAGCTGAGGGCAGAGATATCCGTCAGTCCCCTGTTGCTCAGGTCAAGCTCTGTCACATCCTCACGGAAACTTTCTCCGCCGATCTGCATGGAGTAGACCAGATCATCATGGGTAATCTGGCAGGAGCCGATGCGGGACTGCAGCTGATCCACAGCTTCTCCCCCTAAATCAGGATTGTTGTAAATGCTCAGCAGCCGCAGACTGGACAGGCCCTTCAGATATTCCAGATCCTCGTCCTGAAGGCCAGTCCCTTCCAGACCCAAAGTCTCCAGATTGGCGAGCTTTGCCAGCCCGCTGCAGTCATTCAGGGGATTATCCGCCAGATACAGCTCCTTCAGGCCGGTCAATGAACTCAGAGGCACCGTGGAACTGATGCCGTTTCCTTCGGCATTGATGCACTGGAGCGTGGTGAGTGCCATCAGCGGGCGTAAATCTGTAATCAGATTGTCCTTGATATACAGCTTTTTCAGCCCCGGGATATCCATCAGGGGTGTGAGATCGCTGATCTGGTTTCCGGTCAGGTCCAAGCGTTCCAGATTTCTGCACACAGACAGGGCGGAGATATCCGTGATCCCCAGATTGCTCAGATTCAGCTCCGTCACATCGGATTTGAAGGTGACTCCGCCCAAGGTGATGTCCGCCGCCGTGTCCGGATCATTATCGCTGTGAATAGCGCAATTTGGCAGAGCTGCTGACAAAGCCAGGATCTGCTCATCGCTGATCTCCGTCCCCTTGATGCTCAGCGTCGTCAGGTTTTCCAGCATATACAGCGCCGAAAAGTCTCTGACAGGGTTTCTGTCCAGATAGAGTGTGCGCAAACCTTTCAGCTCTGCCAGGGCGCTGACATCGGAAATGCTGTTATCGGACAGATCCAACGCGGTCAGTCCGCCCAAAGTGCTCAGGGTACTGATGTCCGTAATGCTGTTGCCTGACAAGTTCAGGCTGGTCAGCGCATAGAGCTTTACGATCTGCTCCATGTCTTCATCCGTCAGGCCCATGTCCATCAGGCTGAGGGACGCTGTGTTCAGGGGATATTCCGTGCCGGAGATGGTCACTTTATCCGCACTGTTCAGAGAATCCCTGCGTCGTTCCAGAGCC
Organism: Clostridiales bacterium; assembly: GCA_022787565.1. GTDB lineage: Bacteria > Bacillota > Clostridia > Oscillospirales > Oscillospiraceae > Limivicinus. The sequence goes on from JALFVN010000061.1 coordinate 54,399, forward strand.
AGGATGCGCTGGGCGACTTCCGGCTCCCGGGTATCCAGCAGCCGCAGCGCCTCCAGAGCCTTGTCCAGGTTCCCCTGCGCCCCATAACAGTCCGCCATCAGCATCAGGCACTCCCGGGTCTGCTCAACCGAGGCTGCCTTGCGCAGGTCAGTGAGGGCGCTGTCGTAATCGCCGCTGGCATAGCTCTCCGCGGCGCGGCTGAAATAGGCGCTGTAGCTGCGATTTTCCGAGGCGGTACGCAGCACGAGCGCAATCAGCACCACAAGCGTCACCGCCGCGATGGTCACTGCCACATACAGCCCCCGCTTGGAAATATTCAGGTGTGTTTTCAGCCGGCCGAACTTGCCGGGACCGGAAACAGCCTCATGGCTGCCGGTGACCGTCTGTCGCATGCCGGGATCCTGCCTGTGTTTCATTTTACGTCTCCGGGTCTGTTTTCTTCGTTCTTTGCGTTTTGCTCGGGTTTTTCCGTTGCCGGGGTCTCCTCCGCCTTTTTGGGCGGGATGACCTTGGGCGCCTTCATTTTGGGCAGCTCCACCTCAGTCTGGGGCTTTTTCTTCTTCATGGCAAAGGCAGTGAAAAGCAGCGCCAGCATCACACACAGGACAGAGATCTCCTGCAGGCCGGCGGAGAAGGTGACAGGATTTGTGCTGTCACGCAGGGCAGCCAGATCCTCTACAAAAATGTGGTACAAAAAAGGCAGACCGAACAGGGGCACCAGCAGCCACTTGGTGCGGATGATGCCGAAAACCGTGCCTGTATACAGTACCGCCACCAGCAGATACAGCAGGATGCACAGGATCGTGTGCAGCCAGCTGTCGAAGGTAAAGGACTTGATAATGAAAAACACCACGCCCAGAATCACCGGCACTGAGGTGAGCCACAGGGCCTTTTTGCCCATCAGCACCAGGCAGAGAATAAAAAGGATGTTGCACATCAGGGGCAGAGCGATCTGGGTCGCGGCAAAAAAGGGCTCGTCCCATTTGCCCCAGCAGCCCACTATGCGGAATACCGCGGACAGCGCCATGAAAATGATAGCCGTCTGCACAGCCCAGTGCTGCTGCTCCACAAAAAACTTCGCCCGCGGCGTATTTTTCTTTTCTTTTTCCATCTTATCCCGCCTTTCTGGTTAGATCCTGCCCTTCAGATGGCCCAGTCTCCGTTGCGGAAAATCTCCACCGTCTGTCCGTCAGCGGTGACGCCGCTGATGTTCAGGTCCGGCGCGCCGATCATAAAGTCCTCATGGATCATGGAGTCGTTGACGCCCAAAGCCCGTGCTTCCTCCACGCTGTACTGGTCAAAATCTTTCAGACAGCTGGAATAGCCCATGCCCAGAGCCAGATGGCAGGAGGCGTTCTCGTCAAAGAGGGTGTTGTAAAACAAAATGCCGCTCTCCCGGATGGGGCTCTTATAGGGCACAAGGGCACACTCGCCCAGCATGGAAGCGCCCTCGTCCATGGCCAGCATCAGCTTCAGGGCCTCCTCGTTTTTCTCCGCGTGGGCCTCCACTACCCGGCCCTTTTCAAAGCGGAGGGAAAAATTCTCAATGAGCACGCCCCGATAGGACAGGGGCATGGTGGAATAGACCACACCTTCCGCATCGCCGCTTCTGGGGGTGGTGAACACCTCTTCGGAGGGGATGTTGGCGTTATACCACACTTCCTTGCCCGGCAGTTTTTCCGCCCCGCCGCAGAAGAGCATCTGAGGCAGAAGGCCCACAGAGAAGTCCGTGCCGGTGGACGCGCTTTTATAGATCAGGCGGCGCAGATTCAGAGAATTCAGCCACGCACAGCGGCGGCGCAGTCTCCCGCTGTGCTCCTCCCAGTCGGCGATGGGATCCTCCCCGTCGGCCCGGGCGCAGCTTAAAATGGCCTGCCACAGCTTTTCCACGGCCTCATCCTGGCCCAGTCCGGGGAAAACTTTTTTCGCCCATTTCACACCCGGCACAGCGGCCACACACCACTGGTATTTGTTCTCCATAGCGTCGGAGTAGGGGCGGGTGATCTGATATCTGGCCTGCTGGGCTCTGGCCCACTTGTCCTGGTCGATGCCGGCCAGTCCGTCCGGGTCTTCGGAGCAGAGGTAAATGTTGGCAGGCAAAAGCTCCGTCTTCTTTTTCATCTTCTCCTCTTCCCAGCTCTCCACCCGGCCCAGGATCTCTTCGCTCTGATACCGGATGTCCAGACGGGTAAGGGGTTGGTAACGCCATTCGACCAGTACCTTGGCTGCCCCGGCCAGGTAGCACTCCTCCGCCAGCAGCTCCACAAAATCCAGCTGCTCGGGAGCCGTGCGGATCACGGCATACTGTCCCTGCTGTATATTCACGCCGGAGCGGGCGATGAGCCGCGCATAGCGCTGAAGGGTTTCTCTGTCCATTTTCATCCTCCAAAGCACGATAAAGCGTGCTTTTATTCGTTAAATTAATGTATTATACCATAGATATAGGGATAAGTCCATATTTTTTAACAAAATATGGGTTTCAAAGGGCAGATATCCCTTTTCCCGTTCCATGGCTGCCGTCCTGCCGCCTCAGGGCTTTTTATATTCGCAGTAGGCGTTGAAGCAGGGTCTGCCGTCCATGTGGATGCCCTGCACGGTGAAGCCTCCGTCTCTGGGGAGCGTGCCCATCCTGATGGTGTTGCCGGTGACGCACTCCTTGATATAGTCGATACGGAGTTTGGACAGCATACGGTATTCTCCGTCCCAATAGCCCGTCTCGCGGCAGACCAGCTCCGCGTAGTTGTGGAAGGCAAAGTGAGCGGCGTTTTTATCGCAGTCGTCCTTGGTGATGGTCTTTTCCGTGGTGTATTCCAGCTCTCTCGTCAGCAGGCGTTTGAAGTTGGGCACTTCGTTGAGGGGGCTGGTGGTGTAGAGCGGCTCGATGTCTTTGCAGGTCAGGCGATTGCGCCCTTTCAGCAGAACGGGCATCATCACCAGGTCAATGCGGGCGGCAAGGACGCCATCCTTCATAAACTCGCCCCGCAGGACGTATTCCGTCTCGCAGTTCGTCCGGCCGGAGGCATAGCCGATCAGCTCATCCCCCAGAGAGAAGGGGAGATACTGCTCCAGCCTGATGCGGCGGAACATCCACACCGCGTTCAGCTTTGCCTTCAGGTTGCCCTTGCTGGCGCCCTCATTTTTATTCCGGAGAGTGGCAGCCAGAACCAGCTGCTGGATCAGTGCGCAGGGGCTCATGTAGCCGGTACTGTCCAGATCCTCTTCCGCCACGGTGTAGCGCATAGTCTCTTGCATATCCATAACAAATTCCTCCAAAAAAATTTTTCTCTCAATTTGTTTATTTTAGCAGAGTTCGACAAAGAGAGCAATGTTTTTTTATCCGGTGGACACCGTCTGATTCGGTGAAAGCAAATTCCGGTCTTTCTGACCGCGAAAACGAACAAAGCCGCTCCAAAGAGCGGCCTTGAACAGTATTCGTTTTACCCGATCCAGTTTTTGATCTCTGTGCGGAGCCAGGCGGCCCACTCGTCGATGCCCTCGCCGGTGCGGGCGGAAATGGGGATGATCCTGATGTTGGGGTTCAGCCGCAGCACATGCTTTTTGCATGCCTCAAGGTCAAAGTCGAAATAGGGCAGCACATCGATCTTGTTGATGAGCAGCACGTCGCAGATGGAGAACATCAGCGGGTACTTCAAGGGCTTGTCGTCCCCCTCCGGGACGGAGAGGATCATGGCGTTTTTCACGCTGCCGGTGTCAAACTCTGCCGGACAGACCAGATTGCCTACGTTTTCCAGAATGGCAAAGTCTACATCATCCACGCCCATGCCCTCAAGGCCCTGTTTGGTCATACCCGCGTCCAGGTGGCACATGCCGCCGGTGTGAAGCTGGATAACCTTAACGCCGGTTTTTTCAATGGTAGCGGCATCCACGTCCGAGTCGATATCCGCCTCCATAACGCCGATGCGAAATTCGTCCTTCAGTGCGGCAATGGTGGCCTTCAGCGTGGTGGTTTTGCCGGAGCCGGGAGAAGACATCAGATTCAGCAGGAATGTCCGATCCTTTTTCAGCTGGACGCGAAGCTTGTCCGCTTCCCGGTCGTTATTTTCAAATACGCTCTTTTTTATTTCCAGAACTCTGTAACCTTCCATAAGAGTACCTCCGAATCAATAGTGAAGTCATCTTACCACAATCACTTCAACATTTCAAGGGCGGCCCGGAATCTGTGCTCAAACTCGCCGTCGCTGCGGAAAAAGCCGCTGTCCAGAGGCGGAAAATACAGCATCTCTTCGGAGAGCGAAAGCAAAGCGGTCTCGACCTCTCCCGGCTCCTCCGGCGCCCAGCCGCCAATCGCCGGGATCAGACCCCGGGTCAGGGCCAGGTCTGCCGCCCGTTGGGGCTGCAGCAGCCAGGATAGAAACTTGGCAATGGCCTCCTCCCGGCCGGAAAAGGGGCTGGTCACCGCAAGGCCCACCGCCCGGGCCAGACTGCCTGACACTCCGGGCAGTGGGTAACAGGCAAGACCCTCGTCCCGCTCCCCGGCAAGCCCCGTGGAGGCGACCAGGGCGCAGACCGGCTCTCCGCTTTTTACCAGAGGAAGCGCGGCGCTGTCATAGGCCGCAATACCCCCCTCGTAGGCCGCTTCGGCCAGCAGATTGTAGACCCGCTTATAGTCCTCGCTGAGCATATCCTGCTCCCGAAGGCCGGAGAAGCCGCTGCCCAGCGGACCCAGGGCGGCAGTAAAAAGGGCGGTAAAGGAATCGGCGGTGAAAAACACCTGCCCCTGCTGTCCGCAGGCGGCAGCCGCCGCGCAAAGTCCCTCCAGGGTGGAGAGGGAATTCGGGCCCAGAGCGCCGGCTTCGCTGCTCTCAAAGGCCGTGCCGTTTACCTCCAGAAGCTCCGTTTCCGCGCCGATGGGGAAGAAGGCGCGGCCCACGCAGTCTGACAGAGCCAGAAAGCTTTCGTTGTAGGCCGGGGGCTGGGAAAAGCCCGTTGAAACATCCCCCAGCCGGTTCTCTTCATACAGGGACACTGCCCGTTCATGGCCGCAGAGGATCAGATCCGGCCGTGCGCTGTCCAGCGCCGCGCCCAGTTCCGCCTCGTCTGCAAAGGCTCTCAGCTCCGTCTTCACCGGAAAAGAGGCGCTGTTGAACTGTTCCGAAAGTGTTCTGAGCTCTGCGGACAGCAGCGCGCCGTCCACGAACCAGATGCTGACAGTCTCCTCCTGCGGCGTTTCCACGCTCTCCTCACCGCAGGCGGAGAGCAGAAAGCAGGCGCAGAGAAGAAAACAGAAAAATCGGAAAATCGGACGGGTCTTCATTGATCGCTCCTTGTTGCAAAAAATGCACTGATTCACCACTTGGCTGGAAAAATAACGTTAAAATTGGACTCTTTTCTCCATTTATACCACATTCCGGCCATAATAGCAAGACTTTTGCAATTACAGGGGAAATGGTGTATAATACCGGCGAAAAAATCCCCCGAAAAAGAAGGGGGGAGCGCAGGAGAATGAACCAATGAAATACGATGCAGTTTTATTTGATCTTGACGGAACGGTGCTGGACACCGTTGAGGATATTGCCGATTCGCTGAACCGGGCTTTGGAAAACCATGGCTTTGCCCGGATCAGCACTGCCCAGGCAGAGTCCTTTCTGGGCAACGGGACCCGGCGTCTGGTGGAGCTGGCCCTTCCGGAAAGCTGCCCGGAGAGCGTGAAAGAAGACGTGATTGAGGAATACCGGGGCCTGTACGACCGCTTCTGTCACGAGAAGACCCGTCCTTACCGGGGCATGGTGGAGCTGATAAAGGCATTGAAGGCGGCGGGGGTGAAAACCGCCATCGTCTCCAACAAGCCGGACAGCATGGTGCAGACTCTGGCGACCGTGTATTACCCCGGCGTCCCCGATGTGGTTCTGGGCGAACGGGAGGGGCTTGCCCGCAAGCCTGCGCCGGATATGGTGCAGTTTGCCCTGAAGGCCATCGGCGCCGAAGCCGGGCGGAGCATCTATGTGGGAGATACGGAGGTAGACATCCTCACCGCGAGAAACGCGGGTCTGGGCTGCATCTCGGTGCCCTGGGGCTTCCGCAGCCGGGAGCAGCTGGAAAAAGCCGGGGCAGATCCCATTGCCGATACCGTGGAGGAGCTTGCCCGGTATCTGGGGCTATAAGTGCAAAAAACGAAGGATCCCGTATCTCCCTGATATAGTCCCCTTAGAGTAGACACTCGAAAAACGTAAAAATTCGAGACTACAACTAGGGGGACTATTGTTATGCCAAGAAGGAGACACAAGAACAAGAAATACAGCGCAGAATTGAAAATAGCGGTAGTAGAAGCGTATCTTTCAGGAAAGGGCAGCATGGAAGAACTCGCCAAAAAGTACGAGTTATCTGACGAAAGCCGTGTCAGAGACTGGCTGAAGTGTTATAATGGTCATAGAAAGTTCAAGCGGCCCAGTGCTGCGAGAGGAGCGCTTTATATGACCAAAGCAAAGAAAACAACACAACAGGAACGCGCAGAGATTGTTGCCTTCTGTCTGGAACACGGCAAGGACTATTTGCTGACCGTGGAACAGTTTGGGGTATCCTACCAGCAGATTTATTCTTGGGTTCGCAAGTATGAGGAAAAGGGCATAGACGGGCTGGCTGACGGCAGAGGCCGTACAAAACCGGAAAGCGAAATGACTGATACAGAGAAGCTGCAAGCCCAGGTGCGGATGCTGGAGGCACAGCTGCGGGATAAGGAAATGGAGATTGAACTGTTAAAAAAAGTGAAGGAGTTGGAAGGAGGTGTTTGGTGGGAGAAGTAAGACAAGAACCGGCCTATCTGGCAATTGAATACCTCCATGACACCGAGAATTATCCCATTTCCAAATTGTGTACTGCTTTGCGCATTCCAAGGTGCTCCTACTACAAATGGCTGAAACGAGATAAAAACAGAAACGAGTTGTTGAATGAGCAGATTATTGAATGGATCAAGGCACTTTACATAGAACAAAATGGTATTTTAGGCTACCGACAAATGACAATTGCTATTAACCGAAACCACCAAACCCACTTTAACAAGAAGAGAATTCGCAGACTCATGCGCGCATTGCAGTTACAGTCTGTATGTCGAAAAAAGCGTGGCAACTACACACCATCTACCCCAGAAGTGACCGCCGAGAACATTCTGAATCGAGATTTCCATGCAGACAAGCCCAACGAAAAATGGCTGACCGATGTGACAGAATTCAAATGGTATAGCGGACAAGAGGTACATAAACTATACCTCAGTGCAATTCTCGATTTATATGACAGACGGATTGTAGCATATAAAATTGGATCCAGTAATAATAACAAACTGGTATTCGACACCTTTGATGAAGCCATTGAGAGTAATCCCAACGCACATCCGCTGTTCCATAGTGACCGAGGATTCCAGTATACGAGTAAAATATTCCGAGCAAAGCTGGAGTCGGCCAAGATGGTACAGAGTATGTCTAGAGTTGGAAGATGTATTGATAATGGCCCGATGGAAGGATTCTGGGGAATCTTGAAATCTGAGATGTACTATCTGAGGAAATTCACTGATGAGCAGGAACTGATCTCTGCTATTGAGCATTACATATATTTCTACAATACGAAACGTTACCAGAAGCGGCTTCATTGTATGACTCCTATGGAGTTTCACGCTGTCGCATAATAAAGATGGTCCCTGCATGCACAGAGACCATCTCCATCTAAATATTCTTTTTGTTTTTTCTCTGTCTACTTGACAGGGGGCACTTCA
>JALFVN010000071.1 GCA_022787565.1 Clostridiales bacterium
ACAGCTGGGTAGCTACGTCTGGACGAGATAAACGCTGAAGGCATCTAAGCGTGAAACTCCCCCTAAGATAAGATCTCCCATCCATTTGGAGTAAGGGCCGAAGAAGACTACTTCGTTGATAGGCCAGCGGTGTAAGCACAGCAATGTGTTCAGCCTACTGGTACTAATAGCCCGAGGGCTTGACCTACAATATGCAGGTTCAGCCTTGCTCATCCTCTTCTCTGTTTAGTTTTCAGGGTACAGACCCCTGAATATAGTTGGTGTTTTTAACGGTGAGGGTCCACCTGTTCCCATTCCGAACACAGAAGTTAAGCTCACCAGTGCCGACAATACTTGTCTGGAGACGGACCGGGAAGATAGGTCAATGCCAACACAAAGCCGCTCATATGAGCGGCTTTGATTTTTGTCGGCAAGTTTTGGATTGACTAAAATGCGCCGAAGAGTTATTATATTTAAGGTTGCATAAGCCTAACCAAAGAAAGGAGTTTATACTATGGCAAATAAATACGCTGGCACTAAGACCGAGAAGAACCTGTGGGAAGCTTTCGCAGGCGAGTCCCAGGCAAGAAACAAGTACACCTACTTTGCATCTGTGGCAAAGAAAGGCGGCTTTGAACAGATCGCCGAACTGTTTCTCAAGACCGCTGAAAACGAGAAAGAGCACGCGAAGCTCTGGTTCAAAGAGCTGGGCGAGCTGGGCAATACCGCTGAGAATCTGCTCCATGCCGCCGAGGGTGAGAACTTCGAGTGGACCGATATGTATGACCGTATGGCTAAAGAAGCGGAGGAAGAGGGGTTTCCTGAGCTTGCAGCCAAGTTCCGTGGAGTAGCAGCCATTGAGAAGAGCCACGAGGACAGATACCGCGCTCTGCTGAACAACGTGGTGACCCAGAAGGTCTTTGAGAAGAGCGAGGTTCAGGTTTGGGAGTGCCGTAACTGCGGCCACATCGTTGTTGGCACCAAGGCTCCTGAGATCTGCCCCGTCTGCGCGCATCCCCAGAGCTATTTTGAGGTCCGCAAGGAGAATTATTAATTATTAATGAAGAAACATCGCCCTTACGGCGCTGTTTCTTTATTTAAGGAGGCTGAGCAGCCAGAGTAGAAAAGCGGTGATAAGAGCGCCCAAAGCTGCGCTGCCAATAGTCAGCAAAACCTTCTGATAGGGCCGTTTTGCCACCTCCTGGGCCTTGCTGATCTCGTCCAACCGGCGGCCTTCCAGAAAGGCTACGATCTCCTTATAACTTTGTATATCGTATTTTTGCTTTTCTTTTTCCACCTTAAAGGCAAGCCACAGGGTAACGGCAAACAGTAATGCCGCCAGGGCAATGCCCCACCATCCGAGAAAATGGGCCAGGGGCGCCCAGGCTAATAAGCTTATAAGCATCATCAGGCTAAAAACATTGCTGAGCCGGTTAAAGTCCCTGATCTCGCTGTTGCTGATTTTTTCTTTCATTTGTTCCACATCTCCTTTGATCAGCTGGTCAAGGCTTATGCCAAAGAGAGAACTGAGCCGCAGAAGGCTCTGTATATCGGGGTAGCTTTTCCCCGTCTCCCAGTTGGAAACGGTCTGCCGGGTGACGTAAACCGCCTCCCCCAATTCTTCCTGGGACATACCCAGCTGACTCCTGTAGGCACGAATTTGATTTTTGATTTCCATATTCCCTGACCTCCTTCGGCTATTGTAGGCGGACCCGTTGGATCTGTCTAGCAAATGTGTTTGACATAGAGGGAAAACCAATAGAATCGGAGCTGCAAACTGTTTTGATGCAGCTCCGATTTTGTTTATTTATTCTTTTTCGCGTATCTGAACATCCAGATCACGATGGCGATAAGAGCTACAACCACGGCAAGGCCCAAAATAGTGTTCAGCAGGCCGCTCAGCAGACTGAATGCGCCGGATATCAGCTTGATCACCAGCACCACCGCGCCGATGACCACGGCCAAAGCCAGGACCGCGCCCAGAATCTTCCCGAGATTTTTCATATGAGTTCTCCTCCCAGTTTATTGATCACATCGGTAAAATATGGCGGCAGAGGGGCCTCCGAGATGTGCTCCTCTCCGGTGCGGGGATGGATAAAGCGCAGCCGTCTGGCGTGCAGGCACTGGCCCTCCAGCCCTTTGTCGGGGGAGGGAGCACCGTAGGTATAGTCACCTAACAGAGGGTGGCCGATGCTGGCCATGTGTACGCGGATCTGGTGGGTGCGTCCGGTCTCCAGGCGGCAGCGGATATGGGTGTATCCCCGGTAGCGGGAAATCACCTGCCAGTGGGTCACGGCGGGCTTGGAATTTTTATAGGTAACGGTCATGCGCTTGCGGTCAGTAGGGTGGCGGCCGATGGGCGCGTCCACGGTGCCGCTGTCCTCCCGGATATTTCCCCGGACGATGGCCTCATATTCGCGGTAAAGGCTGTGATCCGAAAGCTGATCGGAAAGGCCCTGATGGGCAAAGTCGTTTTTTGCCACGATCAGCAGCCCGGAGGTGTCCTTGTCGATGCGATGGACAATGCCCGGGCGCTTCTCCCCTCCGACGCCGGAGAGCGTATCGCCGCAGTGCCATAACAGCGCGTTCACCAAAGTACCGTCCGGATGGCCGGGCGCCGGATGGACCACCATGCCCCGGACCTTGTTGACCACTATCAGGTCCTCATCCTCGTAGACAACGTCAAGAGGAATATCCTGGGCGATCAGCGGGACTTCTTCCAGCTCAGGCAGGAGGATCTGAAAACAGTCTCCTGCGGAGCATTTGTAATTTTTTTTGATGGGACGGCCTGAGAGGGAGACATTGCCTTGCTCGATCAACCGCTGAATGGCGCTGCGGGAAAACTCCTCCAAACAGCGCGCAAGGAGAGCGTCGATCCGTTCGCCGCTCTCCTCAGCTGTAATTACGATAAGATTATCGTCCATGTTTTATTTGAACTCGGAAAGGATGTCTTCCAGATCAAACTCCAGCCCGTCAGAAGACTTTTTCGCCGGGGCCGGAGCAGGTGCAGGGGGAACAGGGGTGGAGGGCTGCTGCGGCTGTACGGGGGTCTGGACAGGCTGTGCGGGGGCCTGAACGGGCTGCTGTACAGGCGCCTGGGGACGGACAGGCGCGGCGGCCTGTTTCTGGGCTTCTACGCGGTTGTTGGCCCTCTCCCATTCGGCGAAGGGGTCTGAAGGATCAACGGCAGGGGCCTTCTGTACAGGCACAGCGGGAGCTTGCTGCTGGCGTGCCGCGCGGGCGGCTTTGAACTGCTCGTAATCCTGCTCATACTTGGGCTGGCGGGACTTGCGGGCCGGCTGCTTCTGGACAGGGGCTTCTTCCTTTTCAGCCCGGCGGCGCAGGGGCCGTACAGGCTGATCCTCTTCCTCGTCGTCATCCTCGTCAAAGGCGTCTCTTCTGCGGCGCACAGGCTTCTCTTCCTTTTCAGCCCGGCGACGGACGGGGACGGCTTCTTCCTCGTCCTCATCGTCGTCATCGTCCTCATCGTCCAGACGGCGGCTGCGGGCGGAACGTCCCTCCCCACCGAAAAGAATATACAGAATAAAGACAAAGCAGAAGACCGTGATGGCAATATCCGCCACATTGAAAATGGGGAAGTTGAAAAACTCCAGCTTGAACATGTCCTGTACATAGCCGTACAGAATACGGTCGATGCAGTTACCGATACCGCCGGCCATGATGAAGACTGCGCTCCAACGGCCCAGAGAGCCGGAGATAAAATTGGTGGCCAGGGCGACGATCACGGCAATGGTGAAAACAGCGCAGATGATGATGAAATAGATTCTGGCGTTTCCTCCGCTCATGAAACCGAAGGCGGCGCCTTCATTATGGATGTTTACAAGACTGATCACACCGGGAAGAAGCTCTTTCACGCCTGTGTTGAGCACAATATTTCCGGCTACCCAGTACTTCAGCCACTGGTCGGCAATAATGACCAGCAGTGCAACGATGGCATACAGCATATCTTTCTCCAATCTGCCGCCGGGCGGGACCCGCGGCGCGCGAATTGTGGTGTCGGCCTTCTGCTTTTGCGGCCGGCGCGTATTCCGGGCTTACAGCTTTGCCACAACAGCGGCACAGCGGGGGCAAAGCCCGGTTTCAGGGTCAGCCTGCTGGGAGTGCATCCAGCAACGTGGGCACTTGGTGCCGGGGGCTTCGATGACAGAGACGGTGAGCCCGGGGAAGGCAGAGCCGGTACCTACTACGGCATCCTCAGACGCAGTCTCTTCGGAGATCAGGCACTGGGAGACGATGAACAGCTCGGAAAGATTCATGTCAGAGATGCTGTCCACGGCCTCCTTTGCAGCCTGGTCGCCGACCTTCAGCGTAACGGCGGCCTCCAGGGACTTGCCGATGCGTTTGGAGCTGCGGGCAGCCTCCAGAACGCCGTTGACATCGCCGCGAACGGCGATCAGGGCATCCCAGCGGGCCAGCTCCTCGTCAGAGAGGGTATAGTCGGTGAAGGGCTTGTTCATCTCGTTGAGGACAATATTGCGGGGATCGTCGCCCTCACGATGAGGCATGGCCTGCCAGATCTCATCGCAGGTGAAAGCGAGAATGGGGGCAAACATCTTTGCCATGCTGTCCAGAATGAGATAAAGGGCGGTCTGGGCGCTGCGGCGTTTCAGCCCGTTCTTTTCTTCACAATACAGCCTGTCCTTGATAATGTCAAGATAGAAGCTGGAGAGCTCCACTACGCAGAAATCGTTGATGGCGTGGGAAACGATATGGAACTCGTAATCGTTATAGGCCTGGGCCACTTTTTCAATGAGCCGGTTGAGCTTGGTGATGGCCCAGCGGTCCAGCTCCTCCATATCCTGAGGAGCAACCAGGTCGTTTGCGTCAAAGCCGTCCAGGTTGCCCAGACAGTAACGGGCAGTGTTGCGGAACTTCAGGTAGTTCTGGGTAAGCTGTTTGAAGATCTCCTTGGAGCAGCGCACATCCACATGATAGTCGGCGGAACCTGCCCAAAGGCGGACCATATCAGCGCCGAACTCTTTCACGATATCCGCCGGGTCAACGCCGTTGCCCAGGGATTTGTGCATGGCCTTGCCTTCACCGTCCACGGTCCAGCCGTGGGTCAGGCATTCTTTATAGGGTGCGCCCTTGCCCAGCGCGCCGACGGCCACCAGCAGAGAGGACTGGAACCAGCCGCGGTACTGGTCGCCGCCTTCCATGTACATGTCGGCAGGCCAGAAGCCCTGATCCCGCTGCATGGCGGCAAAATGGGTGGAGCCGGAGTCGAACCAGCCGTCCAGGGTGTTGGTCTCCTTGAAGAAGTGGACGCCGCCGCAGTGGGGGCAGACAAAGCCCTTGGGCAGGATTTCTTCCGCTTCCATATCAAACCAGGCGTTGCTGCCCTTCTCTTCGAAAAGCTTGGCCACGGTCTCGATGGTCTCTTCCGTGCAGATGGGCTTTTTGCAGTCCTCACAGTAGAACACGGGGATGGGCAGACCCCAGCGACGCTGACGGGAGATGCACCAGTCGGCACGTTCGCGGATCATGGCGCCCATGCGCTCCTTGCCCCAGGCGGGGAGCCATCTCACGTTCTCGCAGGCCTGGATAGCTTCGGTTTTGAAGGAGTCCACGGAGCAGAACCACTGGGGCGTGGCGCGGAAGATGATGGGACTCTTGCAGCGCCAGCAGTGAGGATAGCTGTGGACGATCTCCTCGGAGGCGAAGAGCGCGCCGCTCTGCTTCATGTCCTCAAGGATGATGGGATTGGATTCGTCGGTCTTCAGTCCGGCATACTTGCCGGCGTACTCGGTGTGGCGGCCCTGATCGTCCACGGGAACGACCATGTCCATACCGTAGCGCAGACAGGTCTGATAGTCGTCCGCGCCGAAGCCGGGAGCGGTGTGTACGCAGCCGGTACCGGAGTCCATGGTGACATAGTCCGCCAGCAGCAGACGGGAGGTCTTGTCCAGGAAGGGATGCTGGGCCAGCATGTTTTCAAAGAAGGTGCCGGGATGGGTCTCGATGATCTCATAGGAGTCGAAACCGCCCACCTTCATGACCTTGTCGGTGAGGGCCTCGGCCATGATGTAGATCTCGCCGTTGGGGGCCTTGACCAGAGCATACTCCTCCACCGGGTTCAGGGCGATGGCCAGGTTGCCGGGCAGGGTCCAGATGGTGGTGGTCCAGATCACGAAGGACAGTTTGCTGTGGTCGATGTGGCCCAGCTTGCCCAGATCGTCTTTCATGGGGAACTTGACATAAACGGTGGTGCAGGGGTCGTCCTGATACTCGATCTCGGCCTCGGCCAGAGCGGTCTCGTCCTTGGCGCACCAGTAGACAGGTTTCAGGCCCTTGTAAATGTGGCCGTTTAAGTACATCTTGCCGAAAATGCGGACCTCATCGGCCTCAAAGCCCTTGTTCATGGTCTTGTAGGGGTGCTCCCAGTCACCGATGACGCCGAGACGCTTGAAGCCGTCCATCTGACGCCGGATGTACTTTTCCGCATAGGCCTCGCAGGCGGAGCGGAAATCGGAAACGGACATGGCCTTATGATTCAGCTTCTGCTCTTTGATGATGGCGCTCTCAATGGGCATACCGTGGTTGTCCCAGCCGGGAATGTAGGGGGTGTAGTAGCCCCGCATGGCGTAGGAGCGGACGATAAAGTCCTTGATGGATTTGTTCAGGGCGTGGCCCATGTGAATATCGCCGTTGGAGAAGGGAGGCCCGTCGTGCAGAGAGAAACGGGGCTTACCCTCGTTCTTTTTCAGCATCTCGTTGTAAAGATCCATTTCTTCCCAGTGCTTGAGCATTTCGGGCTCCCGCTTGGGCAGCCCGGCACGCATGGGAAAGTCGGTTTTCGGCAGATTCAAAGTGGAATTGTAATCCTGTGACATAGGTGAGTCTCCTAATATGTTTATAAAGATAATCAAATAAAGGGGCGTACGCCCTCGCGCCCGCCCCGGGATAATTTATGCCTTGGCCTTTACAGCGTGAAAGGCTGGGTGCTGTCGAAGCTCTTTGCCGGCTTTGCGGCAGGGGCTTTCTCGGCCGGGTCGATGTCGATATTGACAGGGGGTTCCGGCTGTATTCGCGCCATGGAGCTTTCGATGCTGCGTACTGCGTCCTCGACGGAAACCGCAGGAGCGGCAGCCTTGACGGAAGCGGGCTCCTGCTGGGGCAGAATACCGCTGCTGATGGCGTCGATGTTCTCAAGCTGCTTGTTGCACAGCTCGCGGGCGGCCAGGAAGAACTTAGCGGTGGCCTCTTTTGCTGCGGCCAGGCGCTTTTCCTCCGCGGCGGTCTGCTCGGAAATGGAGCCGATCTGGGCCTTGACCTGGCGCTCCGCGTCGGCGATCATGGCGGCAGCGCGGGAGCGAGCGTCGTTCTCGATCTGGACGGCCAGCTTCTGGGCGGAGAGAACAGCCATGTTCAGGGCTTCTTCATTGGCGCGGTATTCCTCGATCTTGTCCACAAGCACCTTCATCTTGCTCTTGAGAACGGCGTTTTCCTTCTGGGATGCAGTGATATCGTCTGCCAGCTCTTCCAGAAAATCGTCAACGGAGGCCATGTCATAGCCGCCGAATCTGGATTTCTCAAAGGTCTTTTCCCGAATATCCTGAGCGGTAATCATATCTTTATCCACCTTTCATTTCGTTTCTTTTAAAAATACTGCCCGTCACTCTCAGGCTGTTCGGCCTGGGCACCCAATATATCTACATTCTGCGGGGTGACAAAATATGTCTTCGCGGAGACGGGAGTTATCTTGCCCTGAAGGGCAAAGGTTATGCCTGACAGAAAATCCAGCAGGCGGCGGGCGTTTTCCGTTGGCAGCCCCTCAAGCGTCATGACCAGGGAGCGACCCTGATTCAGATGGTTTACCAGTTCGCCGGCTTCGTCAAAGGTGCGGGGATTGAAAAGAATCACCTGCTGCTCACTTCCGCCGAAGTTGACGGTGCGCTCCCGCTGGGCGATTTTGGGTCTGACCGGGCGTTTCCCCGTCAGCGCGCCGAGCAGGCCGCCTTCCGGCGCGGGCCTGGCCGGCTTACGCGCCGGCTCGGGAGAGGAAGAGGGTTCCTCGCCGAAAGCATGTTCAAACTCAAGCTGAGCGGGGCTTGCGGCGGGTGTGCTCTTATAGCTTGCGTCTGCGCCCTCGAAGAAATCGTCTTCTTCGTCGTCGTAGGGCTTGGTCAGTTTTTTGAGTTCATCCATGAAACCCATGGTTCAGCCTCCAGAGATCGCTATACTTGCCGGTCGGGGTAGATACGCTGGCCGAAGATGGCGGAGCCTACCCGGACCATATTGGCACCACAGGCAATGGCGGCTTCATAATCGGCGCTCATGCCCATGGACAAAAAATCCATAGATGTATTATCGTATTTTTTTCCGCAAATGTCAATAAAAAGCTGCTTCATTCGGGCAAAATATGGCTCGATTTCCTGCCGGGTAGAGCAAATTGGGGGGATGGTCATCAATCCCCGGACCCGAACAGCCTCAAGCCGGGCAATGGCGTCGAGAGCAAAGGGCAGCTCGTCCGGAGAAAAACCGGACTTGGAAGCCTCGGCGCCTATGTTCACTTCCAGAAGGATGTCCTGCACGATGCCCCGGGAAAGGGCGGTTTTGTCGATCAGGCGGACAAGCGCAAGACTGTCCGCACCCTGGATCAGGGAGGCAAGGCCTACCACCTGCTTTACCTTGTTTTTTTGCAGATGGCCGATAAAATGGAGCTCCGCGCCCTCATAGGCGCCCTGGGCCTGTTTTTCCAGCATCTCCTGCACACGGTTTTCGCCGCAGATCCTGATTCCGGCGGCAATGGCCTCCCGGACTCTGCCGCTGTCGTTCATTTTTGAGGCGGCCACCAGAAAAATGTCCTCCGGGCGTCTTCCGGCCTTTTTCGCCGCAGCGGCAATGTTGGCCTTCACCTGCGCCACACTTTCAGTAATATCCATTACGCTGTCACCTTACCCTCATTGTTCTCTTGACCGGAGACGATCACCAGGTTTCCCTCATGCAGCCCCTCCGCACCGGCGGAGAAAGCCGCGATACAGACGTCCCCCTCGCTATATATTATATCCACCGCACAGCGTTCAACCACGCCGGCGGCGATGGTATAAACAAATGAATTTCCGTCCTCATCCAGCTGGACGGCCTCTTCCGGCAGATACAGGCCGGAATATTCAGAAAAAATCAGCCTGGCGCCGCATTTTCTCAGGCACATATAGTTGTCCCCGCCCTGGGTCAGGCGCAGAACAAGGGCCCGTTGCCCGCCGTCTGCCGGACTGAGCGACAGAATGCTCGCTTCCGCCGGGGCCGCAAAGCCGTCAAAAAGCACCCGGCAGCGCCCCGAGTCAGGCACCGGCTCCTCCGCCGAAACCAGGGCGGCGTAGTACCAGGCGTGATCCAGCACCAGACGGCCGCCCTCCCGGGGTGCGGGTTTTCGGGAGAGAAGGGACCGAAGTCCGGCCACGTCCAGCGTGTCCAGCAGCTCCGGGCCCAGATCCTCCAGGGAGTCGCAGGAGCTGTAATACAGCGCGGAGCCGGAAACGGTGGGTACGGTCCCGGCGGGGATCCGCTCTCCGTTTGTAAACAGCGCTTCTCCGGCGGGGCGGAAGCGCTGCTCCCGCCGGATAACGATGCCCTCCAGCTCCGCGCTGTCAGTGAATGTGACTGCATACACCGTCTGCGTCTCAGGGGCAGGCTCAAGGCCGCGCCAAAGCTTTGCACCCGCATAGGCGCTTACAGCCAAAAACAGTACCGCGGCAATAAGCCGCATGAACCGCCGGTCGCCCTCCACTTATGTATCCAGGTCCAGAGAGATGGGCCGGGGAGGCACAATGGTGGATATGGCGTGCTTATAAATGAGCTGCTGCTTTCCTTCGGAATCCAGCACCAGGGTGAAGCTGTCAAAGCCCCTGACCACCCCGTGAAGCTGGAAGCCGTTCATCAGGAAAACGGTCACCATCGAACGGTCACGCCGCGCCTGATTGAGTATAAGATCCTGGAGATTTTGCGTTTTCTGCATTTCAGCCGACTCCTTTTTTCTGAAGCGGCCGGTTCTCCGCGCCGCTTCTTTATAATGTATTCATACCATTGCTGGTACGGTACACTATGATAACCCGCGGCGGAGTAAATATTCGGTCGAAAGTCGTCGTGCCTGTTCAAAATCTGGCTCATGGCCCCAGCGGATGCGCAGAGCGCTCTCCTCCCGGGAAAACCAGGTGAGCTGGCGCTTGGCGTAGCGGCGGCTGTTCTGCTTGATCAGGGCAACAGCCTCTTCCCGGCTGATCTCACCCTTCAGGGCCATGGCCGGTTCCTTGTAGCCGATGGCCTGCATGGCGGTACAGCGCTCGGACAGCCCCTCATCGAGAAGGGACTGAACCTCCGCAAAAAGCCCCTGCTCCGCCATTTTATCCACCCGGCGGTCGATGCGGGCGTAGAGATCGGCCCGGTCCTCATAATTCAGAAAGATACGGGCCGCGTCATAGCGGGGCGGAAGCGCTCTGGTGCGGCGGTCATGCTCGGTGATGGTAAGGCCGGTAAGCTGAAAGATCTCCAGAGCCCGGACGATCCGGCGCTTGTCTCCGGGGTGCAGCTTTTCCGCCCGCTCCGGGTCGACGCTTTTCAGGCGGAGGAGCATCTCCCCGCCGCCGAGAGCGTCATATTCGGCAGAAAGCCGGTCCCGCAGACCGGCATCGCCGTCGTTGTCGGCAAAATCCCGTCCGGACACCAGAGAATCGATATAAAGCCCCGTGCCGCCCACAAGAATGGGCAGCTTCCCCCGGGAGAGGATATCCTCGCAGCAGCGGGCAGCCTCCTCCACATAGCGGGCCACGGAGTAATTTTCCCAGGGCTCCGCCACATCCAGCATGTGATGGACGGCGGCGGCGCGCTCGGCCGCCGTGGCCTTGGCGGTGCCGATGTCCATGCGCCGGTAGACCTGCATGGAGTCGGCAGAGACGATCTCCCCGTCATATTGCTTTGCCAGCTCAATACCGAGCCTGGTCTTGCCTGTGGCTGTGGGACCGCAGACGACCACAATTTTTGGCGTACTCATACAATGCGCTTGAACTGCTTGTCCAAGTCCTTTCTTGTCAGGGTTACAGACACGGGTCTTCCGTGGGGGCAGTATTTCACCTGCCCGGACAGCACCGCCCGGACGATGCGCTCCAACTCCCGGGGGTCGTTGTCCCAGCCGGCCTTGATGGCCGCCTTGCAGGCCACGGTGTGCAAAATCTCGTCCCTTGCGTCCTTGGGGTCAAGGCTTTTGCCCCGGCGGAGCTTTTCGCAGATCTCCTCAATGGCGGCGGGCACGTCTCCGGCGTTCATATCCGCAGGTACGGCCCGGACAATGAAATCATCCTGGCCAAAGGGCTCGATCTCAAAGCCCAGCTGGGCCAGAAGGGCGCCGTTTTGCTCCAAAAGCTCTGCGTCTTCACCGGTGGGGCGGAGGGTGACGGGAGAGAGCAGGCTCTGGGCCATGATCTGCCGGTCCTGACCTTTCAGCCGGTCGAAGATCATGCGCTCGTGAGCGGCGTGCTTATCGATCAAAATCAGGGCCTCGCCCTGCTCCACGATGATATAGGTCTTCAGGGCCTCACCCACTATCTTGTGGTCGGGCAGATCGTACTTTTCAACATTTTGAACAGGTTTTTCAACAATTCTGCTGCCCGCAGGGGGAAAAACCCTTGTCGTTTCAGGGAATTTGGGAGGATTTCCCGTCGAAACCGGCCGGTCCGGCAGCTCCATGCGGGTCTGGTACACCGGGGAGGGACTTCTCAGCCGGGTGGGAGAGGGAGAACTATCCCGCTTTTCCGGCGCTTTGGGGGCAGTTTTCGGCGGGGTGACAGAATAGGCGTTTGCCCGGAACTGCTCCGTGCTCATGCTGCGGTAAAAATCGGCCCTGGGCTCTGCCAGCTTCCGGGTAGAGGGAGAAAGCTCCACCTGGGCAGTCCGCTTTTCCCCGCTGAGAGCGGAAAGAACGGCATAATAGACCGTGTCGAAGACTTTCTTCTCGTCGGAAAACTTCACCTCGGTCTTGGCAGGATGGACATTCACGTCTACCCGGGAAAAGCCCAGCTCCAGATACAGCACACAGGAGGGATAACGTCCCGTAAGAAGGCTGTTTTTATAGGCCTGCTCCAGGGCAGCCTGCAAAAGGGCTGATTTGATAAAACGGCCGTTGCAGAAGAAATACTGCTCCCGCCGGTTGCCTCTCCCGGCGGAGGGAGAAGAGGCATAACCGGAGAGACGGATCCCATCGTTTTCCCCGGTGCAGAGGAGCATGTTGGATGCAGCGTCCCTGCCCAGTAGGGAATAGACGCAGGAATCCTGCCTGCCGTCGCCGGGGGAGAAGAATTCCTCGTTCCCGTCCCGGATAAAGCGCACGGATGCCTCCGGGTGGCCCAGCGCGCAGCGCAGGGCGGCAAGCTGACAGGCGGAGGCCTCGCTCCGGTCGGATTTCAGAAATTTCAGCCGGGCCGGGGTGTTGTAAAAGATGTCCCGGACGGTCATGGTGGTGCCCTCCGGGCAGCCGCAGGGGAGCATGTCCTTAATGTCTCCGGCCTCAAGGATGACCCGGGTCCCCTCACTGTCGCCCTTGCGGCGGGTGTTCAGCTCGATCTTTGACACGGCGGAGATGGCGGCCAGCGCCTCGCCCCGAAAGCCCATGGTGCTGATCTGCTCCAGCCCCTGCTCATCGCGGAGCTTGGAGGTGGCATGGCGCAGAAAGGCAATGCCCGCATCCTCGGGAGACATGCCGCAGCCGTCGTCCGTGACGCGGATATAGGTTGCGCCGCCGCCCCTGATTTCCACTGTGATGTTTTTTGCCCCGGCGTCAAAGGCGTTTTCTACCAGCTCCTTGATCACGGAGGCGGGGCGCTCCACCACCTCGCCAGCGGCGATCATGTCCGCCACATGGGGAGAGAGAATATTGATAACAGGCATGTTTGACCTCCATAAGTTTCAGCTTCAACATTATACATGATTTCAGTTGAAACTTCCATACATTTTATGATAAGATAAAATGAAAATCATCTGATTTAAGGAAATAAATTATGAACAAAGAGAGACGCGTTATTGATATTCAGCAGATCAAGGCCCAGGAGGAGATCTGCGCCCGGATCTTTGAGCATGTCACCGACGGCGGCCGCCGTCCTCTGGCCATGGTGGATACCTACGGCTGCCAGCAGAACGAGGCCGACAGCGAAAAGCTCAGAGGTTATCTGGCAGAGATGGGCTACGGCTTTACCCAGGATGAATTTCAGGCGGACGTGATCGTTATCAACACCTGCGCCGTCCGGGAACACGCGGAGATGCGTGTGCTGGGCAATGTGGGCGCCCTGAATCATACGAAAAAGAACAAACCCCAGCAGATCATTGCCGTCTGCGGCTGCATGGTGCAGCAGCAGCACATGGCGGAGAAGATCAAAAAGTCCTACCCGGTAGTGGATCTGGTCTTCGGCCCTCACGAGCTCTGGCGCTTCCCGGAGCTTCTGGAGCAGGTGATGACCAGGCACAAGCGGGTATTTGCCACCGGGGACAGCAGCGGCGCGGTGGCCGAGGGCATCCCCCTCCGCCGGGACGGAACGGTGAAAGCCTGGCTTTCCATCATGTACGGCTGCAACAACTTCTGCTCCTACTGCATCGTGCCCTATGTGCGGGGACGGGAGCGCTCCCGTCTGCCGGAGGACATCGTCCGGGAGGCAAGGGAACTGGTAGAGCAGGGCTATAAGGACATTACCCTGCTGGGCCAGAATGTGAATTCCTACGGCAAGGATCTGGACTGCGGCGTGGACTTCTCCGACCTGATCCGCAGGATCAACGATATTCCGGGGGATTTTCTCATCCGCTTCATGACCAGCCATCCCAAGGACGCCACGGAAAAGCTGTTCAAAACCATGGCGGAGTGCGAAAAATGCGCCCACCACATCCACCTGCCCGTTCAGTCCGGCAGCGACCGCATTCTCAAGGTGATGAACCGGAATTACGACAGCGCAAAATATATCCGCCAGGCAGAGCTGGCCCGGAGCTATATGCCCGACCTGGTGATCACCACGGACATTATCGTGGGCTTCCCCGGTGAGACGGAGGAGGACTTTGAAGACACCATAAAGCTCTGCGAAAAGGTGCGCTTTGACGCCATGTTCACCTTTATCTATTCCAAGCGGGTGGGCACCCCTGCCGCCGCCATGCCGGACCCCTACACCAGAGAGGACAAGCAGAAGCACTTCGACCGGCTGATGGAGGTGTCCAACCGCATCTCCGCCGAAAAGCATAGGGAGTATGAGGGGAAAATGTTCCGCGTCCTTGTGGACGGGGAGACGGGGAAGGACGAATATAACCTGTCCTCCCGCACCAACGGCGGAAGGCTTGTCCACCTGAAGGGAGATCCTTCCCTTGTGGGGCAGTTTGTGAACGTAAAGATTACTGCCAGCAATACCTGGGCGCTGTATGGAGAGATAGAAAATGGCTGAGCTTACGCCGATGAAACGGCAATATTATGAGATTAAGCAGCAGCATCAGGACTGCCTGCTGTTCTTCCGTCTGGGCGATTTTTACGAGATGTTCGACGAGGACGCAAAGCTTGCGTCCCGGGAGCTGGACATCGCCCTGACCACCAGAGACCGGAACGTGGAAAACCCGGACGACCGCACCCCCATGTGCGGTGTGCCCTACCACAGCGCCGAAGCCTATATCGCCCGGCTCATTGCCAAGGGCTACAAGGTGGCCATCTGCGAGCAGACCGAGGATCCTGCCCTGGCCAAGGGCCTGGTGCAGCGGGAGGTTATCCGCATCATCACCCCCGGCACGGTGACGGAGAGCTCCATGCTGGAAGAGGGGCGCAGCAACTATATCTGCGCCGTGTACCTGAACAACAATGACGGGGGAGTGGCCTTCTGCGACATCACTACCGGCGAATTCTGCTGCGCCGCTTTCGACAGCGATGCGGTGAACCATGTGATCAACGAGCTGGGCCGCTTTTCCCCCCGGGAGGCGGTACTGTCCTATGGCGCGGAAAACTGCCCCCCGATCCGGGACTTTCTCAGCAAGAAGCTGGACGCCATGCCGGAAAGCGGCGGGGAGAAGTTTGAATTCATGCCCGCCGCCGCGCTGGTCTGCCAGCAGTTCGGCTTTGAAGACGTGGATCAGTGCGGCCTTGGAGATCAGTCTGCTGCCGTCTGTGCCGCCGGCGCCCTTCTGGCCTACATTATCGAGACCCAGAAATTTGATATCCGCCACATCAGCCAGCTGGATGTGTTCTTCGGCGGAAGATATATGGAGCTGGACTGGACCACAAGGCGAAACCTGGAGCTGACCGAGTCCCTGCGTAGCGGGGAGAAGAAAGGCTCCCTTCTCTGGGTCCTGGACAGAACCAGGACTCCCATGGGCGGCCGGCTTCTGCGCGCCTGGGTGGAGCGGCCTCTTTTATCCGCCGTGGCCATCAAGCGCCGCCTGTCCGCGGTAAACGAGCTGTTTACGGACAATGTGAAGCGGGGCGAGCTGTGCCTTGCCATGAAGGAGATCACGGACATGCAGCGGCTGGTAGGCCGGGCGGTATACGGCACGGCCGGGGGGAGGGATCTGCGCTCTCTGGCCAACTGCTGTGCCGTGCTGCCGGAGCTGAAAAAACAGCTGGAGGGCTTCAAGAGCCTGGAGCTGCGGGATATCTGCGCCATGGACGCCCTGGAGGACCTGCGCTTTCAGATCGACCGGGCTGTCTGCGATGAGCCGCCCTTCTCCGTCCGCGAGGGCGGGATCCTGCGCACCGGCTATTCGGAGGAAGTGGATAAGCTGCGGGATGTCCGGGATAACGGCGCGGAGCTCATTAAGGCGCTGGAAACCCGGGAGCGGGAGCGCACCGGCATCAAAAAGCTGAAGGTGGGCTACAACAAGGTCTTTGGCTATTTCATCGACGTGCCCAAGTCCGCGGGCTTGGAGAATATCCCCGCCGATTACATTCGCAAGCAGACCCTGGTCTCCAACGAGCGCTACTTTACCCAGGAACTGAAGGAGCTGGAAAATTCCCTTCTCACCGCCAGAGACCGGATCAACGAGCTGGAATACCAGTATTTCTGTGAGCTGCGGGACATGGTGGCCGCCCAGGTAAACCGGGTGCAGGCCACGGCGGACGCGGTGGCCAGACTGGATGCCCTGTGCTCTCTGGCCGAGGTAGCCGTCCGCAACAACTACACTATGCCCGAGGTGGACACCTCCCGGGATCTCCACATTGTGGAGGGCCGCCACCCGGTGGTGGAACAGACCATGAAGGACGTGCTCTTCGTCCCAAACGACACCTTCTTAAACGACGGCGAGGACCGGGTGGCCATTGTCACCGGCCCCAATATGGCCGGTAAATCCACCTACATGCGCCAGACCGCGCTGATCGTCCTGATGGCCCAGATCGGCTCCTTTGTCCCGGCCAAAAGCGCTACCATCGGCATTGTGGACCGGGTATTCACCCGTATCGGCGCTTCCGACGATCTGGCCTCCGGCCAGTCCACCTTCATGGTGGAGATGAACGAGATGGCCAATATCTTAAAGCACGCCACCGCCGCCTCCCTGCTGATCCTGGACGAGATCGGCCGTGGCACTTCCACTTATGACGGTATGGCCATTGCCCGGGCAGTGCTGGAGTTCTGCGCTGACAAGCGGAGACTGGGGGCAAAGACCATGTTTGCCACCCATTACCACGAGCTGTCCGCCCTGGAGGGCCAGCTCTCCGGCGTGAGAAACTACAACATCACCGCCAAAAAGCAGGGCGGGACCCTGGTGTTTTTGCGCAAAATTGTCCGGGGCGCGGCGGACGACAGCTACGGCATCGAAGTGGCCAAGCTGGCCGGCCTGCCCGACAGCGTTATCGGCAAGGCCAAGGGCTATCTGAAGGAGCTGAACGAGAGCGGCGCCGCCCCCAGATTTGAGACGGCCAAAGCCGCTGACGATCAGATCAGCTTTGCCGATGTGGGCGCGGACGAGGTCAGCCGCATCCTGCGGGAGACCGATCTGAATACCATTACCCCCATTGAGGCCATGAACCTGCTCTTTGATCTGCAGAAGAAAGCGAGAGGCTGATGAACAGAAAAACCTTGCCATTCACGAGCCGCCTGACAAAAGGGCAGGCTATCGCGGCGCTGGTCTACCTGCCGGTGCATATGCTGCTGCTGCCGCTGCTCGCCACGCTCCTGCTGCTCAGGGGACTGCTGGACGAATCCCAGGCAAATCTTTTGTGCTATGCCCTGGGGGTTTTCTATATGCTCATCTTCCTGGGGAGGTTCTTCCGCCGGGACTTTGACGCTTTGTGCGACCACCCCTGGGCCTGCGCCGGTGAGCTGCTGGTCTGCTATGGCCTTATGTGGTGCTGTAACTTCGTGGTCAACGGCGCCATGCTGCTGTTGGGCATGGGAGATAACCCCAACAACGAGGCAGTGTTCGCCATGGCCGGGGCAAAGTTCGGCCCCATCGCCGCCATGACGGTGTTTATGGCCCCCATTGTGGAGGAAGCGCTCTTCCGCGCAGGGCTTTTCGGTGTGCTTCGCCGCAGGAGCCGGACCCTGGGCTATGTGGTGAGCATGGCTGCATTTTCCCTCTATCACGTCTGGTCATATGCCGTCATGGACCTGAGAAATCTGGTCTATCTTCTGCAATATATCCCCGTGTCCTATCTGCTTTGCCGCTGCTATGAACGCACAAATTCTATCTGGGGCAGCATTTTTCTGCATATGCTGGTAAACGGCATCTCCATGTCGCTGCTCTACGCCATGATGTGAGCCTATGGAATACACAATCAAGGCCATCGCCCGTATCCGGAGTGATTTTCCCACCAAATTCGGCATTCCCCGCCAGGCGGGGATCGTGGAGGAGCTGGAGGCCCGGATCATATTCGAACCGGAATACCGGAACCCCGATGCCCTGCGGGGGCTGGAGGGCTTCTCCCATATCTGGCTGATCTGGCAGTTTTCCGAAGCGGTGAGAACGGATTGGTCCCCCACTGTCCGCCCGCCCAGACTGGGGGGCAACACCCGTATGGGCGTGTTTGCTACCCGCTCGCCCTTCCGGCCCAACGCCCTGGGCCTGTCCTGCGTGCGGCTTCTGGGGATCGAGGACACGGAGGAAGGAAAGACCCTCCGGGTGGCCGGGGCGGACCTGATGGATGGCACCCCCATTTTTGATATCAAGCCCTACATTCCCTATGCCGACTGCAAGCCGGAGGCAGAGAGCGGCTTTGCCCCGGACCCGGGAGCCCGGCTCGCGGTGGAGTTTTCCCCGGAGGCGGAAAAGCATATCCCGGCGGAGAAGCGGGAAGCCCTGCGGGGCGTACTGGCCAACGACCCCCGCCCCCGCTATAAGCAGGACGGGGAGCGGGTCTATGCCCTGGAATTTGCAGGGCTGGAAGTGAAGTTCCAGGTAAAGGATAATATCCTCCGCGTACTTTCGGCGGAGGTATTATAGAGAACTTTTTATTTTACAGGAGGAGAAAAGATGAAAAAAATCACAGCAATGCTTCTTGTACTCGTGATGGTGCTGTCACTCTGCGCCTGCGGGGAAAAGGACGTGACCGGTACGGTCAGCCCGCAGGAAGAACAACCGGACGTGGAGTTTCAGCTGGGCGTCACCACCGGCGGCAAGTATGAAAGCAAGTTCCTGGGTATCGGCTGTTCGCTGGATGACAGCTGGTCTTTTGCCAGCCAGGAGGAACTGGCGCAGATGATCGGTGCTACCGCGGAAATGTTCGACAATGAGGAATACGCCGAACAGATGGAGAACACCGACATGTTCTATGACATGGCAGCCGCCGCGGATGACGGACTGGTGAACATCAATATTATTATCCAGAACATGGGCCTGCTCTACGGCATGGCGCTGAGCGAGGAAAAGTATATTGAACTCGCCCAGGAGGATCTGGAAGAGCAGCTGAGCTCTGCCGGGTTCACTCTGGAGGGAAGCGAAGCTGGCACCGTGACCTTCGCCGGTCAGGAGCGCAGCGGCCTGCACATCTCCAGCACCTATCAGGGCATCTCTTACTACTGCCAGCAGATATACATCAAGCAGGGCAACTACATGAGCATCGTTACCCTTGCCAGCTTTTATGAGGACATCACCGGCTCCATGCTGGATTATTTCTACGCTGTAAGCTGAAAAAACAGGCATAAGCATAAATGATCAAGGGCTTGCCGTCCGACGCAGACGGCAAGCCCTTTCAATGTTCGCTTTATTCAAAGGAAGCGCAGGCTCCAGGCGATAAGCAGCTGGGCCGCGTAGTAGCTGATATGTACCGCCCGGTCAACGGAGCGGCTGCGGCCTGTGCCGAAGCAGTAGGCGCAGAGCAGATTGTCGCTGACGGCAAAGCAGATCCCGCCGGCAGCAAAGAGCAGCAGCCCTACGCTGAAGCCCCGAACAGCGGCGGAGCAGGCCGCGGCGGCCATGAACACCACCAGCGCAATATAGCCAACAGCCGGCAGCTGAAGTTTGCCCGCCTGCACTTTTTCAGCCCGGAAAAACAGCATGGAGGCGCCCAGACCCAGGGCAAAAACCGGCAGCGCCAGAGACAGCGCAGCGCCGCAACGGAGGAGAGCGGCGATATACAGCAGATGTCCCAGAGCGAAAGCTGCCGCGCCCAGGGAGAAGAAGCGGTCGTGCTGCTCCGGCTTCATATAGCGCATGGCCAGCAGCTGATCACCCAGAAGGCCCAGACACAGCCCCGCCAGGACAAACAGGCCGAAAAGTTCGTTCTGGCAGAAGCGGCGGGTTAGCACGCCCAGAAGCACAAAACAAATACCGGCTGAACTTTTGAGCAGGAAAGCCCTCCGGTAATCCTTCCGCCACCCGGCGCGGAGAAAGAAACAGGCTGATACGGCGCAGCCCAGACTGAGCAGCGCGCCAATGAGCAGAAAGAGATTTTCTTCCATTTTGTCCGGCTCCTTTTCAGGGGTCATTTTATGTTTTTGATTATACCATCAACTATATGCAGAAAAAACTAAAAATATCTTAAGGGTAGCGGAACATCCCCGCCTTTTTCGCCGTCTCATAAGCAGATGATGACAAAAAGAAAGAAGGAGGACAAAAGAATGAAAAAAACGCTCGCTCTGCTGCTTACAGCGCTGCTTGTTTTCTCGCTTTGCGCCTGCGGTTCCGCAAATTCCGCGGCAAGTGCCCCCTCTGCCGCTTACGACATGGCCACCACTGAGACCGCCTGCCCGGAGCCGGCGGAAGCAGCGGAATACGGCGGGTTTGCCGCAGCGGAGGACGCTCTGTTGAGTACCGGCGGCACTACTGCCCCTGAGGGGATGCCCGAAAAGCTGATCTACTCCGCCTCCGCCACGGTGGAGACCACCGAATTTGACCAAACTGTGGAAAAGCTCTCCGCACTGGTGGAACAGTACGGCGGCTTTGTGGAATCCAGCAGCATCAACGGCAGCAACTATTACACCCAGTCCCGGGGCTATTCCTCCGAGCGCTATGCAAGCTATGTGATCCGGGTGCCAAGCGATAAGTTTTCCACCCTGATGGGCAATCTCTCCACTCTGGGCAACATCCCTTACAGCCACACCTATACGGAGAATGTCACCGCCCAGTACTACGACACGGACGCCCGCCTTACCGCCTACAAGACCCAGGAGACCAGGCTTCTGGAGATGATGGAGATGGCGGAGAGCGTAGAGGATCTGATTTCCATTGAGGAAAAGCTGACGGAGCTGCGCTACCAGATCGAAAGCCTCCAGTCCACGCTGAACAACTGGGACCGGCAGGTAAATTACAGCAGTCTGAGCCTTGAGGTACAGGAAGTGATCGAATATACCCCGGAAAGCCGCATGAGCTACGGCCAGGAGCTGATGCTGGCGCTCACCAACGGACTCAAGCGCGCGGGGCAGTTTTTCAAGAACCTGCTTTTGTGGTTTGTGGGCGCCCTGCCCACGCTGGTGATCCTGGCGGTGGTTCTGGCCGTTGTAATCCCGCTTCTGAAGAAGTGTGTCAGAAAGCGCCGGGCAAAAAAGAACCCGCCGGCTGAAAGCCCGAAAAAAGAGGAATAAAAAATCTTCGTCATCCTGAGCAGCGCGAAGGATCCCGTAAACAGGAGAGAGCTCTTCTCCATACGGGATCCTTCTTCATTTTGTTCCTCAGGATGACAGTGTATTTTCCGGCGTTTTTACGCCTCGTTCTGTTCCGCGATTTTTTGCTTCCAGCATTTATGACACATGGCCACATAGCTGTCGTTCCCGCCCAGAAATACCTGGTCGCCCTGGGTGATGATGCGTCCTTTTTCGTCGATCCTGGCGTTCACCGTGGCTTTTCTGCCGCAGGCGCAGACGGTCTTGATCTCGGTGATGGAATCCGCCAGCTCCATCAGACGCCGGGCACCGGGGAAAAAGTGGGTCAGAAAATCTGTGCGCAGACCAAAGCACAGCACCGGAAGATCCTCCGTGTCCACAAGATACCGCAGCTGGTCGATTTGCTCCGGGGTGAAAAACTGGGCCTCGTCGGCGATGATCACATCGTGCTTTCCCGCCTTGCGGTACTCCCTGCTGATGTCCTGCTCCGGGGTGATGACCCGGGCCCGGCGCTCCAGACCGATGCGGCTGCGGATAATGTCCGCGCCGTCTCTGGTGTCAATGCTGGGCTTGATGAGCCACACGCTCATGCCCAGCTCCTCATAGTTGAACTGGGTGATCAGCGCCTGAGCGGATTTTGAGGAGCCCATGGCCCCATATTTAAAATACAGCTTTGCCATTTCTGCCGGTATCCTTTCAGTTCTTTTCCAGATGCGCCCGGACCCGTTCCATGACCATGTCCAGCGCCACCTGGTTGTGGCCGCCCTCCGGGATAATGATATCCGCGTTGCGTTTGCTGGGCTCCACAAATTGCTCGTGCATGGGCTTTACGGTGCTGAGATACTGGTTGATGACTCCCTCCAGGCTCCGCCCCCGATCCCGTACATCCCTTGTGATGCGGCGCAGAATACGCACGTCCGCGTCCGTATCCACATAGATCTTGATGTCCATCTGCTGGCAGAGCTCCCGGCTCTGGAAGATCAGGATCCCCTCCACCACGATCACTTTCGTGGGCTTGATGGTGATGGTCTTGTCCGTGCGGTCGTGGATGGTGTAGTCGTATACCGGGCAGGTGATGGAATGGCCCAGCTTCAGCTGCTTTATGGCCTCCACCAGCATGGGCGTGTCAAAGGCGTTGGGGTGGTCATAGTTGAGTTTGCTGCGCTGCTCATAGGGCATGTCGTGGTGGGCCTTGTAGTAGTTGTCGTGATAGATTACCGATACATTGTTTCCGAAACGCTGCATCAGTCTTTTGGTGATAGTGGTCTTGCCGCTGCCGGTGCCTCCGGCAATGCCGATTACCATTACGTCGCTCATATCCTGAAATCCCCTGACATTCTGTATTTATTTCTTTTCAGGCACAGTATAGCATATCCCTCCGACTGTTTCAATTTGACTTTTACGTTTTCACCGAATATAATGAAAAAAATAATTGTTCAGGAGGCTGATACCATGTCTGTTCCTACCCCCCATATTGCGGCCAAAAAAGAGGATATCGCGAAAACCGTGCTTATGCCCGGTGACCCCCTCCGCGCCAAGTTCATTGCCGAAACCTTCCTCACCGACCCCGTCCTTGTGAACAATGTCCGCGGCGTTCAGGGCCATACCGGCACCTGGAAGGGCGTGCCGGTCACTGTTATGGCCTCCGGCATGGGTATGCCCGCCATCGGCATATACAGCTGGGAGCTTTTTAACTTCTATGACGTGGACAACATCATCCGTATCGGCTCTGCCGGCGCGCTGCGGGACGACCTGAAGCTGATGGATATCGTGGCAGGACAGGGCGCCTGTACCAACTCCGGCTACGGCGACCAGTTCGGTCTGGCAGGGACCTTTGCGCCCATTGCCGATTTCACCCTGCTCTCCGCCGCGGTGGAAGCGGGCCGGGAGCACGGCGTGGACGTGAAGGTGGGAAATATCCTCTCCTCCGACAACTTCTATTACGCCGAGGGCTCCAACTACTCCGATCTCTGGAAGCGCATGGGCGTTCTGGCGGTGGAGATGGAGGCGGCGGCCCTGTATATGAATGCGGCTTACGCCGGAAAACGGGGACTGTGCCTGTGCACCATTTCCGATCACCTGTACCGGGACGAGGCCCTCTCGCCGGAAGACAGGCAGAATTCTTTCACCCAGATGATGGAAATCGCTCTGGACACTGCCGTCAAAATGTCCAGTCTGTAAATTTCTTTACCTGTTTTTGCGATTTTACGCACATTCTTCTTGATTTGTAAAGCAGGGACATGCTATAATGCCCATGCGGCGTGAAAAAGCCACGCCGGAAATTCTGTTGCAAAAAATTAATTTATGGAGGAAAAAACATGAAAAAGATTCTGGCACTTGTCATGGCTCTGTGCATGGTCTTTGCCCTCTGCGCCTGCGGCCAGACCGCAGCTCCCGCCGAGAGCGCAGCTCCCGCTGAGGAGAGCGCAGCCCCTGCTGAGGAGAGCGCCGAGCCCGCAGCCGCAGAGTACCGGGTGGCAATGATCACCGACTACGGCGACATCACCGACCAGTCCTTCAACCAGACCACCTATGAGGCCTGCAAGGCATTCTGCGAGGCAAACTCCGTCGAGTTCAAGTACTACAAACCCGCAGGCGACTCCACTGCTGAGCGTGTCGCCATGGTCGACGCCGCTGTGGCCGACAACTACAACGTCATCGTAATGCCCGGCTTCGCCTTCGGCGAGACCGTCACCCAGGTCGCTGACCTGTACCCCGATGTGTACTTCGTGGCCCTCGACGTTTCCCAGGGTGACCTTGGCGATTACGTCCTGCCTGAAAATGTGTTCTGCGCTGTTTACCAGGAAGAGCTGTGCGGCTACATGGCCGGTTACGCAGCCGTGAAGCTGGGCTACACCAAGCTGGGCTTCCTGGGCGGCATGGCTGTTCCCGCTGTTGTCCGCTACGGCTACGGCTTTGTTCAGGGCGCTGACGCCGCTGCTGCCGAGCTGGGCGCGGATGTCTCCATCAACTATGCATACGGCAACCAGTTCTACGGCGACGCTGACATCACCGCCGCTATGGACACCTGGTATGCCGGCGGCACTGAGGTTGTCTTCGCCTGCGGCGGCGGTATCTTCACCTCCGCAGCTGAAGCTGCTGCCAAGGTCGACGGCAAGGTCATCGGCGTTGACGTTGACCAGGCTGCCATCATCGACGGCGATTACGGCGAGGGCATGACCGTTACCTCCGCAATGAAGGGTCTTGCCGCTACCGTCAATACCGTTCTCTCCGACCTCATCCTGAACGACAACTGGGCTGCCTACGCCGGCCAGGTCTCCACTCTGGGTCTGGTAGGCGAGGATCCCGAAGCCAACTTCGTGCAGATCCCCATGGAGTCCACGCAGTGGGCCGACGGCTTCACCCAGGATGACTACAAAGCTCTCGTTTCCGCCATGTTCAATGGTGACATC
>JALFVN010000059.1 GCA_022787565.1 Clostridiales bacterium
CCATGGCCAGTCTGTTCGACGGTATCGGCGGCTTCCCTCTTGCGGCAGTCCGCTGCGGCGTTGAACCGGTATGGGCCAGCGAGATTGAGCCGTTTCCCATCCTTGTGACAAAGCTTCGCTTTCCGAAGATGACGCATATGGGAGACATTACAAAGCTCAACGGGGCGGATCTTCCGCCTGTGGATATCATCTGCGGGGGCAGTCCGTGCCAGGACTGTCTGTGGCCGGAGCGCGTGCTGGTTTGGCCGGCGAGCGCTCCGGCCTTTTTATGGAACAAATCCGAGTAATAAAGGAGATGCGCGATGCGGATAGAAGAACTGGAAGGACAGGAGTCCTTGTTCGCCCGCGATTCGGGATCTGGGAAAACGTCGTCGGGGCACTCAGCAGCGGGCGAGATCCTGCAACGGGTCAAAAACGGCCTGGGGCAGACTTTCAAAAAGTCCTCGAATCGTTCCTCCAAATTGAAGAACCACACCTTCATGTTGTTAGACCTGAGACAGGACGGTGGGAATATTCTGGGGCCGTGCTGGGAGTACGATCCTGTGTGGCTTGGATCACTTGGGACGCTCAATACCTCGGAGTGCCCCAAAGACGTCGTAGAATCTACGCTGTGGCAGATTTTGCTGGATACAGTCCCATCCCGATACTGGCTATCCCGAAAAGCGTGTCGGGGAATGCTGCGCCGCGCGGACTGCCGTGGCAAATTGTTGCCGAAATTATTAGAAATAGCGCTTTCGATGCAGGGAGGTTTGATCCCGCCCGGACCGATTCCGGATGAACTCAAAGCCTACCATTTCAATCAAAGGAATGAAGGCATCGACCTTGGAGATGTAGCCGGTGCGCTGCTGGCAACGCAAAATCTCCAGATGCAGACCTTCGTCACGACGCCGGGTGCTTCTCCCGACGGCTCAGAAGAATCCGTTGCGTTTGCGGTAAACCAACGGGACGAGGTGCGGGACCTGCATGGGGTCGCCGGTGCGTTGCAGGCGCAGCCTATGGGGGCCCCCACACGAACCCAGCGAAGCGGTTCGTGCGGGGAAAGGAGCCGCAGCGGAATAAGCGAGCTTTCACAGCAATGTGAAAGCGAGGGCTATGCTGTACAAACTCTTTGGCATCAACGCAGAGCTGCTGATCGACCATGCCTGGGGCTGGGAGCCGTGTACCATCGAACAGATCAAGGCATATAAGCCCAGCTCCAACAGCATCGCCTCCGGGCAGGTTCTGCAATCTCCTTACACTTGGGAGAAAGCAAGACTCGTGGTGTGGGAAATGACAGATTTGCTGTCCCTGGACTTGGTAGATAAAGGACAAGTAACTGACCAGCTTATTCTGACAATTGGATATGACATTGAGAATTTGAAAGACCCCAATATCAGAAAAGACTATCAGGGAGCAGTCACCACTGACCACTATGGCCGGGAGATACCCAAGCACGCTACTGGCACCGCCAATCTAGGCCGCCACACGGCATCCACAAAGTTGTTGACCCAGGCGATTCTGGAGCTGTATGGCCGCATTACAGACCCCAGGCTGCTGGTTCGGCGCATCTCTATCTCCGCAAACCATGTGGTCAGTGAGAAAGATGCGCCGAGAAAAGACGCCGCGGAGCAGCTCGATCTTTTCACCGATTACGCAGCCAAACAGCAAAAGCAGGCGGAGGAAGAAGCGGAACTGGCCCGCGAAAAGAAGATGCAGGAAACCATGCTGACGATTAAAAAGAGGTTTGGAAAAAATGCCATCCTAAAAGGCATGAATCTGGAGGAGGGCGCTACTGCCAGAGAGCGGAACAGTCAGATCGGAGGTCATCGAGCATGACTGCCAGGTATGACGATATTATGAACCTACCACATCCCAATTCTTCAAAGCACCCCCGCATGGCGGCTCTTGGACGGGCAGCCCAATTCGCCCCCTTTGCCGCGCTTACCGGCTATGAGGGTACTATTCAGGAAACCGCCAGATTGACTGACGCAAAAGCAGAGCTGGACGAGGACAAAATAGCTGCACTGGATATGAAACTGCGGTTTCTGGCTGACCATCTCTCAGAATGTTCAGAGGTGTCTGTCACCTACTTCAAGCCAGACAGCAGAAAACAGGGCGGTGCCTATCAAACCATGACAGGCACCGTCAAGAAGATAGACGCTTTTGAGAAAACTGTTTTGATGGCAGAAGGTACACCGATTCCTATTGCAGATATTTTTGAGATTTCAGGAAGTTTGTTCTCCTCTATTGATAAGGAGTAAATGACTATAAATAATGTTCACTGAACAATGGTCCATTTTTCCTTGGGCAGAAAAATAGCCAGTAGATATGTAAGCAAACGCAAAATGGCGCACTGGATCTTGCGGAGATTCAGCACCAGAACGGACATGGCAATCACATGGGCTACGGTCTCCCGCAGCTTTGCCGTGACCAGCCCCATGCCACATTTGCGCTTTGCCAGGCTGAACCTACGCTCTACTTCCACACGCTCACACTCATCCCGGTAATCCTGAGCCTTGTCCCTGGATTCGCCCTTCTTGGGGCGACCCAGTGCCGGACCGGATAGCCGGATTCCGTGTGCCTTGCAATGGCTATATCAACAAGGCAGGTTAAGAATAAACGCGACAGCAACGGCGTACTGACCGGGCGGCCGGGTACAGTTTACGACGTGAATATAAAGTACACCGCCCCGAATGGGGAAAAGAAAACCTATTCAAAAAAGGGCTTT
>JALFVN010000030.1 GCA_022787565.1 Clostridiales bacterium
ACACGGATGCACCGTATACCGGAGTTGCCCCGGTGCGGGACGCCAGCTCTCAGCCGACAGATATGGAGATTCGGGAGGAAATGATTCTGTGTATCAACGAGGTGCGCAGACAGTATGATGTCCCGGAACTGACGGTCGATCAGGCGCTCATGGATGCGGCACAGGAATGCTCCGCCTGCCTGTACACCCGCCATAATAACCGGGTCGAATGCGAAACCGTGGCGGCGTCTGGTTATTCCCACGGCTTCGGTTCCAATCTGACGGTGTTCACCGTCACAGACCCGGAAAAAATTCCCGAAAAGGCTGTGGCAAACTGGGAGAACTCCCCCGGCCACCTGGCAACGATGATTGACCCGAATTGCAATGCCGTCGGTGTCGGCGTTACAATCGCCAACGGCAAAGCCTTCTGCTATATGTTCGCGGGGAACCCAACGGCGCACAATCCCTACGCATGAGTGTGGCGCTGGTTCCAAATGGGCCGCATCCGATATTGAATGCGGCCCCAAATTGCTTACTCTGGCGGCAACGCAAGTCCATATGTCACCTCAAAATTTGCGTCGCAAAACAAAGAAAGAAAGCCTGCCCGCAATTGATAACTTTCTGAAAATTGTAGTCAGTTGGGGATGGCTATTCAGCAGAGGTTGCGGTATTGTGTGTCGCTGACAGGAGGTGGCACACGATGCACGATTATATGAAAGCCCTGTACCACAGGTTCGAGACACCATCCCGGAGGGCTGAACATCTGGATAGAAAAATCAAGAGAACTCACAGCCAGCTTGCTCGGTTACTGAATAAGCCAGAGAAAAAACTGCTCCTGCGGATAGCGGACATGGAAGATGAACTACGGGATGAAGCCTGTCTGAACAGCTTCATATCCGGCTACCGTCTGGCACAGGGCATTCAGCAGGAGCTGCTGGCAGACCAGCCGCCATATAGCTTCGAAGCTGAGGATGAGCGGCAGGCTTGTGAAAGTTGGGAGAGGAGAGATACGGAATAATGGCAAAAAAACGTGCCAACGGCGAAGGCAATATTCGTAAGCGAAAAGATGGCCGGTGGGAGGCTCGCTACACGGCAGGACACGACCCTAAAACCGGCAAGCGAATCATCAAAAACGTGCTGGGCAAAACGCAAGCTGAGGTCCGCGAAAAGCTGAAACGCGCTCTGGAAGAAACAAACGGTATGGATGTTGCCCGTGCCGATGACTTCACAGTGGCTACCTGGCTCAAAACTTGGTATGACCTCTATGCCAAGCCCAATGTGCGGGTAGCCACAGCAGACCGCTACGATTTGATGATCAACACCTATACGATCCCCCGCATCGGAAACATCAAGCTAACCAAGCTGACTTCCCGTGACCTTCAAAAGCTCTACAAGGACCTGATGGAAAAGGGCCGGGAACGGAAAAACAAAACCGGCGCTCAGGGATTGAGCAGTACCACGGTACGGAGCGTCCATCTCATGCTCCACTGCGCCTTTGAGCGGGCAGTCAAGGAACGGCTCATTCCCCGTAATCCGACAGATGATTGTATCGCTCCCAAGGTCCGTAAATTCGAGATGAAAATTCTGGAGCCGGAGCACATGAAAGCATATCTCGACGCTGCCGACGCCAGAGGGCTTCTGCCCATGTTCTATCTGGAACTGGTCAGCGGCCTGCGCAAGGGGGAGCTGGTAGCACTGCTATGGTCTGACCTGGATATTAAAAATCGCACCATCTCGGTCAGCAAGCAGTACATCAAGAATCCAAACGGAGAACTCACCTTGTCCCGCCCCAAGACGGAGACTTCCGTCCGGAAAGTCTCCATCCCTCAGATGGCAGTAGACCTGCTGATTCAGGAGCACGAAAAGCACCCAGGAAATCCCTATATGTTCCCCTCCCCTATCACTGGCGAAATGTACTACCCGGATTCCGTGGTCAACCTTCACAAGAAGATTCTAAAGGATGCCGGGCTGGGACACATCAGATTTCACGACCTCCGCCATACCTTTGCAACCCTGGCACTGCAAAACGGCGTGGATATCAAGACGGTATCCAGTATGTTGGGCCACTACGACGCCGGATTCACCCTCCGCACCTACACCCACGCCACCAGACAGAAGCAGGACGAAGCAGCGGAAACCATGGGCAACTTCATGGAGCAGGTCATGTGAGCACAAAAGAGCAAAAAATACAGGGCAGGAAGGCGGAACTTCCTGCCCTGTGCTTTCTAAACCTT
>JALFVN010000045.1 GCA_022787565.1 Clostridiales bacterium
CAGAAGCGGCTTCATTGTATGACTCCTATGGAGTTTCACGCTGTCGCATAATAAAGATGGTCCCTGCATGCACAGAGACCATCTCCATCTAAATATTCTTTTTGTTTTTTCTCTGTCTACTTGACAGGGGGCACTTCAAAAACCTGCGGGAAACTGTTTTTTTTCTTGAGACTATACGATACGCCGGGCAAGGAAGCCGCGGTTGTAGTAGTAGCCGGAAAGCTCAGAGATGATGACGCCGGTGGTGGAGGTGGAAGCATGGACGAACTTGTTGTCGCCGATGTAAATGCCCACATGGCCGATATAGTCGCTGCCGGAGTAGAAGCAGAGCACGTCGCCGGGCTGGAGGGCGTTGATGTCCACGGCCACACCGTTGAGCGCCTGATCGCAGGCAATACGGTTCAGCTGGTACCCGAATTGCTTGTACACATACTGCACGAAACCGGAACAGTCAAAGCCGGCGGGCGTGGTGCCGCCCCAGACATAGGGATAGCCCACATACTGCAGGGCATATTGGGCAATCTGGTTGCCCAGGTCGGAGGAATCACCGCCGCCGTTTACGCTGATGGTGCCTTCGGCCACATACTGGCTGTAAACATAGCCTGCCTGACCGTTGATGGTTACGGCGGTCCAGTCGCCGGAGGTACCGGTGATCTTCAGGGCCGTGCCGTAGTTATATTCGCCCAGAATGGAGGCGGACATGGACGCAGCGGAGCGGAAGCGGACATTGTTGCCCTTGATATAGCCGTCTTTTTCCGTGACGGTGACGGTGCTGCTGCCGGGATTGCTTCCGCCGGTGCTGCTGCCTGCGTTGGGGTCGGTGGTGGTGACGTACTGGCTGTAAACATAGCCGGCTTTTCCGTCAATGGTTACCGCTGTCCAGTCGCCGGAGGTACCGGTGATGGTCAGCTCCTTGCCCTTGTTGTAGGTGTCGATAATGGAATCGCTGGTGGAGGGACCGGTACGGAAGCGCACATAGTCGCCGTTTATGTAGCCCTTTTCCTCAGTGGCGGGAGCGGGGGTTGGCGTGGGCACCGGCGTGGGGGCAGGTGTAGGCGCAGGGATGGGCGTAGGCGCGGGGGGTTCTGCCGGGGCAGGCGCGGGTGTGGTAGCCGGAGCAACTGTGCCCTTGGACACATAGCTGCTGTACACATAGCCGTCCTTGCCGCCGACGGTAACGGAGGTCCACTCTCCGCTGGTGCCGTGAATGGTCAGAGCTGTGCCGGTGTTATACTCGCCCAGAATGGACGAGGAGGTGGAGGGACCGGAGCGGAGACGGACGTACATGGCGTTGATGTATCCTGTTTCTCCGTCGCCGATGATAATGATATCGGAATCGGCCTCCTCAGTAATGCTGAGATAGCTGGAAGAGACAAAGCCGTCCTTCCCGTTGTAGCTTACGCCGTACCAGCTCGCGTTGGAACGGTCGTTGACCGTCACTGTTGTACCCTTGCTCAGGCAATCAATCACATTGTAATTGGTGCCCGGGCCGGAACGGAAGTTAACGTCACTGCCGGTGATGACCGCGTCCTCCGCATAGGCGGTAACTGTGAACATCATACACAGAACAGCGGCGATGACCAGCGTCCTAAGAATAAACTTGCGCATTTGAAACAGATCCTTTTCAGTTTATCTGGAGGAAAGTGCGCGTTCGAGCCACACAACAGCAACATCTATCGCCGAATAAAGACTGTCCTTTTCGCTCTTTTTCACGATCCTGTCTCTGGATTTGATGGACGGATCGGTGAGCTGGAGCTGGACGGACACCTTTGTCGCCACGTCGAGATCTTTGACTTTCTTTGTGTCCAAAATCTGCATCATAATGATGTACTTGTCGGCAAAGCTGCCGTAATAGATGATGTTGTCCTTCCGTTGGAGAGGATGACCCTTATACTCCAATGTTTTTGCCAATGATAGCACCTCCAGTTTTGTAACTAAAATGTAACACAATGAATTAAAAATGTCAAGAAAAAGTTTGCGGTAAACCACAGCCGGGTAAAATTTGCCG
The DNA here is from genome assembly GCA_022787565.1 of Clostridiales bacterium. Taxonomy (GTDB): domain Bacteria; phylum Bacillota; class Clostridia; order Oscillospirales; family Oscillospiraceae; genus Limivicinus. Next base: position 2,009 of record JALFVN010000045.1, read on the forward strand.
GTTTTCCCGGCTGGGTTCACCACTTATCCGCCATGTTGGCGCCGCTTAGCCGATGATGATAATGTTGTCGTCGTCCGTGTCGGGCGGCTCGGGTATGGTCTCGCTTCCGCCGCCGCTGTTTCCGCCGGAGCTGCCGTCTCCGGAAATGGTGCCGTCATCGCCTTCGATGATGGTTTCATCCTCTTCTTCCTCTTCCTCCTCCACACCGAAGGTGTCCAGAGGACCGCCGATGTAGGGCCAGGGGAAGGACTTGTACTCCAGTCCCTCGTGGATGGGCCGCATGATCTTTTTGAAGATCTGGGCTGCGGGGTTGCCGTAGCAGGAAATACGTTCGGGCTGGTCATAACCGGTCCACACCGCTGCCACATAGTAAGGCGTGCAGCCCACATACCAGCGGTCCTTGTAGTCTGTGGAGGTACCGGTCTTGCCCGCAACAGGCATGGTGCCCAGATAGGCCTCGCCGCCGGTGCCGTAAGCAGTGGCGTTCTGAAGCATATAGGTCATCACATGGGCGGTGTTGGGGCTGAAGGCCACGATGGTCTCCGGCGTGTTGTCAATGAGCACGCTGCCGTCGGAATCCAGGACCTTGGTGTAGCTGCGGGCGTAGGTGAAGATACCGTCGTTGACAAAGGAGCAGTAAGCCTGGGCCATTTCCCGGACGGTGATGCCGTTGGTCAGCTGTCCCAGCGCCATAGGCGCGTAGGAGCAGTCGTCGGGCACAAGACTGGTGACGCCCAGCCGGGTTTGCAGGAAGTCATAGGCGGTCTGAGGGCCGATCTTGTCGATGATCTGGGCCGCCACGGTGTTCAGCGAGTACTGCAGGGCCTGCAGAATGCTCACCGCGCCCATGTGCCCGCCGCCGTCGTTGTTGGGGTACCAGCTGGTGCCGGACAGATGGATGCCTGCCGAGTCGTTCACCATTGTGGTGGGGGTGATGTAGCCCAGCTCTGTAGCGGGGCCGTAGGAGGCAATGGGCTTGAAGGAGGAGCCGGGCGGACGCTGGGTCTTGGTGGCCCTGTTCAGACCGAAGTTGATGGTCTTTTCGCCTACCCCGCCGGAGATGGCCTTCACCTCACCGGTGTAGGGATCCATGATGACGATGGAGCTCTGCAGCTGCTGGCTGGAACGGTAGGTGGTGGGGATGTTCTCCACGTTCTGATACACGTTGTCCACAATGGCCTGGATATTGGGGTCAATGCAGCAGTAGATGCTGTAGCCGCCGTTATACAGAAGGCTGCTGGCGGCCTTGTAGCTGATGCCCTTCAGCTCCATCAGGTCGGTGATCACATCGTCGATCACCATCTCTTCATAATAGGTGTAGATCTCCTGGGAATATTCCTCGCCGGGGCTGTGGACCAGAGCGGAGGAGATATCCTCGTTCACCGCGTCGATGTAGGTCTGATAGTCGATATAGCCCTGATCGTACATCTCGCGCAGGATGGTCTCCTGGCGTTCCTTGTTCTTCTCTTCATTATAGAAGGGATCATAGAGCGTGGGCTTGTTGGTGATGCCTACGATGCAGGCGGCCTCGGCCAGCGTAAGCTCAGACACATCCTTGCCGAAATAGGTTTCCGCCGCGGTCTGAACGCCCCAGCAGCCTTCGCCGAAGTAGACCGCGTTGAGATACCACTCGACGATCTCCTCTTTGTCGTACTTCTTTTCCAGCTCCAGCGCGCCGAAGATTTCCGTCAGCTTTCGCTGGATGGTCACATCGTCCTTGCCGGTCAGGTTCTTGATGAGCTGCTGGGTGATGGTGGAGCCGCCGTAGCTGGTTTCCATTTTGGCGAACATCTCCACAAAAGCGCCGGCGGTGCGGTACCAGTCCACGCCCTTGTGATCGTAAAAACGCTTATCCTCGATGGCTACCAGCGCTTTTTCCATATACCAGGGGATCTGCTCGTAGTCCACCCAGATGCGCTTCTGCTTGCCGGCCAGAGTGACCAGCTCCTGCCACTGGCCGGAGGAGTCCTGATAATAGATGGTGCTGGACTCGCTGAGCTTGTAGTCCTCCAGAGAGATATTGGTATTGGGCGTCAGACAGGTCTTTACATAGTAGGCAAAAATGCAGGCGAAGAGCAGCCCTGTAATGAGAAATATCAGTAATATCGTACCGAGAACTTTAAAAACTGAACCGATGGTGCCGGAAATCGTGTCGACCGTCACGTTGACGGCAGCCTTGGCAATGCGCCCGGCCTTCTTCGGGCCCTTGCGCTTGCTTTCTTCTTCGTTCATCGAAGCGATAACACCTCCTTTGTGGTTGTGAATGCGGGGGAGAAAAAGGCATATGCGCTCACACTACATATACTGAATCTGAATTATAACACATTCTTTCAAGCTGCGGTAGCTATTTTGTAAATTTTTATCGGTCTTAAGAAAAATTAACGCAAAAAAATGTTCTCCCTGCTTTAGAGAATAGTATTGACCCGAAAGTGGAATAATTTACATCGGAATGAAAAAAGGGAGGTCCTGGCAATGGGGCTGAAAACGAGAGCGGCGCTGCTGCTGTGCCTGGCGGCGGCTGCCATATACACCGGCGGGGAGGCGCTGAAAAGACTTGAGCCGGTGCAGACCGGGCTGCCGGAGGAGATCTACGCAGCATACGCCGCCAACGAAAAGCAGGCGGAATATTTTTTGCGGGCCCATGACGGCTATGTGGCGGTTTATACAGGGAAAAGGGAGTCAGAACTATCGGATGTGACGCTGATCGAGCTGGAGGGACTGCGCACGGCGGACAGGGCCATGGTGGAAAGAGGTATTCCCGTTGTCAGCCGGACAGAACTTCTTTCCCTTTTGGAGGACCTTGGCTCATAAAAGATATTGATTTCTGCGCGGCTATGGGTTAAAATAGGCCCAGAACGCGATCAGGAGGAAACCGAAGATGAGCGAAGATTTCGGCAGCGATTTTATCACGATAGTTGACGATGACGGTCAGGAGTTTGAACTGGAGGTCCTGGATTCCATGGACTATAACGGCGAGAGCTATGTAGCCTTTCTCCCCGCCAACATGGACGAGAATGACCCTGACTACGGCATCATTATCCTGCGCTCCGTGCTGGATGAAAACGGCGACGAGCTGTTTGAGTCCATTGACGACGATGATCAGCTCCAGGATGTGTACGAGCATTTCATGGTGCTGCTCTTCGACGACGAGGAAGAGGACGGACAATAAGGCATATGTCCGCACGTCCGGGACATAAAATAAAGCAAGCCCCGGAGCGGAAACGAAAAAGAAAAAGTTCCTGCTGTGTGCGTGTAGTCTGATTTCAGACTTGCGGCCCATTAAACCCACATCTCTAATAAGGGATGCCGATTTGAATCTGCGGATTGCAGGCCTCCCGGCTTCGGCCGGACGTTGGAAGCAGCGAAACAGAACTTAGGCGACCCACCTGCCCTATCGTGCAGGTTATAATTGGGCCGGCACGGCATTTGCGGGGCACTCCCTCAGGTTTATCCTGGGGGAGTTTTTTTACTGGCCGCCACGCAGGGCGTCCGCTGCGTATCCATTGCAGCTGGGCCATGAGGCAGGGCTTCCCGCCCGTACGCTGACCCAAAATGCTGTCATCCTGAGCGCCAGCGCAGGATCCCGTATGGCTGCGCACGGTGTTCTGTTCACGGGATTCTTCGTCGCTGCGCTCCTCAGAATGACAGGGGGGAATGGGGGCCTTTGGCGCGCCCGTCAAGCCTCCCCCTGAAAGGGGAGGTGCTGAGCGAAGCGAAGCGGAGGGGTTTAGCCTCCCTTGTGTAAAGGGAGGTGGTGCGGCGAAGCCGCGACGGAGGGATTGTATTCACTGCCCAGCGTGACGGGAACAGGCAATCCCCCAGTCTGCCCGATGGGCAGACAGCCCCCTTTACACAAGGGGGCCTTTAGCGCGCCCGACAGCCGCCTCTGCAGCGGCAGGGTAAGCCTGCAAACGGAGCCAAGTTCGGGCAACTCACAAATCGCCCGTATACTTCGCAAAAAATATGCTGTCATCCTGAGCGCCAGCGAAGGATCCCGTATGGCTGCGCAAAAAATATGCTGTCATCCTGAGCGTCAGCGAAGGATCCCGTGTGGCTGTGCACCGTGTTCTGTTCACGGGATTCTTCGTCGCTGCGCTCCGCAGAATGACAGGGGGACGGGAAAGGGCCGTCGGGGACGCCGGCCCCTACAATTATGTCGGAAGTCCGGCGGTGAGCATGTAGGGGCTGGCGTCCTCGACAGCCCATGTACCGAAGCAAAAAACAGCTGTCATCCTGAGCGCCAGCGAAGGATCCCGTATGGCTGCGCACGGTGTTCTGTTCACGGGATTCTTCGTCGCTGCGCTCCGCAGAATGACAGGGGGGGAATGGGGAGCCCTTGTGCGCGCGCCCCTGCAAGATTACCGGCATACAGGGAAGGCAGCCAACAAAAAGAGGCCTGCCACATAGGACAGGCCTCTTTTCAACTTTTATTATTCCTCGGTCTTGTCCTCGGCGGGGGCTTCGTTGGTGCCGTCGCTCTCGGTGGCATCTACCACCTGGTCAAACTCGCAGACCTCCACCTCGATGTCCTTCGCGGCGGCCTCGGCCTCAAATTCGGCCTTCATGGCGTTGATCTCCTCTTCCTTGGCAAGGATGCTGGCGCTGATTTCCTGCACCTGGTTGAACAGGGGAGCGAAGAAGCCCTCGGGCGCGTCCTTGGCCTGGTCGTAATAGAGTTTGCCGATCTCGGTGTATACCCGCTTCAGCTCCTCGCTCTCGCCGTTCATCTCCAACGTGAGCTTGGCGATCCGGGAATAGGCCTTGGCGCGGCTGGCGCCCTTGTCGTAAATCTCCTTGACGGAGCCGGACTCGGCGGCCTCTTTCACCTTGACGCAGAAATTCTGCACGGTGTCGGACTCGGCCACTTCCTTGACCTTTCCGGCCAGCGTGTTCAGGGTGCCTTTGATAATGTCTTTGTAATCTGCCATTTTACTTATCCTCCTTGGCGCATGTGCTTTCTGTCTCTTCCGTTGCCGCTTCTGCCGCCCGGACCCGGTTCACATACAGCTTCTCCGGCGGGTGGGGCCTGCGGCTCAGGAGTATCAATAGGGTGAGTGATATCAAAACAAGCACGATGGAAAGTGCCTGCGATACGCGTATGTTGGTGCTGCCGATATACAGGCTGTCGGTGCGCAGGCCCTCGATCCAGGCCCGGCCCAGACCGTACCAGAAAAAGTAGATCAGCGTGCACTGGCCGTCGTACTTCCGATGGCCTTTTTTGGTCCAGAGGATGAGGAAGATCAGCCCCGCCAGATTCCACAGGCTCTCGTACAGGAAGGTGGGGTGGACGAAGATGGTGCTTCCGTCCGGGGCGGTCAGACCCATGCGGCAGAAGATCTCCGTCTCCGCACCGAAGGCCTCCCGGTTCATGAAATTGCCCCAGCGGCCCAGAATCTGCCCGATGAGCAGTCCGAACACGGCCAGATCCAGCATGGCGGGAATGGGGATCTTCTTGTGGCGGCTGACGCAAATGACGACGATGACGCCCACAATAATGCCGCCGTAGATAGCCAGACCGCCGTCCCGGATGGCGAAGATTTTCCCCGGATTGGCCAGATAGTGCTCCAGATTGAACAGCACATAGTAGAGCCTTGCCCCGATGATGCAGCAGGGGATGATCCACAGCATCAGATCGAAAAAGTCGTCGGACTTGATGCCGAAGTCTTTGGCATTACGGGAGCAGTAGACCATGGCCAAAATGAAGCCCAGGGCGATAATGACCCCGTAAAAGTAAATGTTCAGGCCGAAAAGGCGGAAGCTGCTGGGCGGGTTGATGCTGAAGTCTCCCAGCATGGGGAAGCTGATGGCAAAATCGCGCTGACTGGTTTGTACAAGGAAAGAATTCATGGTTTACGTCCTCTTTGGGGTGATGATGGAGATGGCGAGACGCTCCGGTGAGAGAGTCTCGCAGATAAACTGCTCGCACTCGGCCTTCGTCACCTCGCCCAGCAGGGAGATGGCGTCAAAGGCGCAGTAGCCGCTGAACAGGCCGGTGACGGTGGAGACACAGACGCTCTCAAAATCCTCCAGGCCCCGGAGCCTTGCGCCCAGAGAGGCCCGCTTTGAACGGCGGAAAAGCTCCGGGTCAAAGCCCTTTTCCGAAACCCTTGCAGCCTCGGCTTTCAGCTCGTCCAGCACTTTTTCCGGCTCCCGGCTCTCTCCGCCGATAATGACGGTGGCGGTGCCTGCGGTAAAGTCCGCCTCATAGTCAAAGTCGTGGCTGATCAGGCCCTGAGCATAGAGCCTGGCGTAGAAGGGCGAAGAGGAGCCCACCAGCATACGCAAAGCCAGCTGGGACACCAGCCGCTGCCGCAGCAGCGCCCGTCCATCCTCTTCGGGGCGGAATTTGGCACCGATCAAAAACTGAGGGGCGGAAACGGCCATCTCCCGGCTGCGGAAGCGCTCCAGGGGCAAAAGCCCTTCCTCCGGGCCAAAGTCCGCTTTGGGTACGGGGCTGAGCTCCCTGGGCAGCTCCTCCTCCGCGATAGCCAGCACCCGCTCCGGGTCGATATCCCCCTCCACGCAAAGCACCATGTTGCTGGGAGCGTAAAACACCCGGTGGCAGTCGTACAGGGTCTTGTCCGTGATCTCCGCGATGCTCTCCACCGTCCCGGCCACCCGGTCCCGGATGGGGTGGTGGTCGTAGAGCATGGTGAGCAGGTCGTAATAGATGCTGACGCCCGGGTCGTCCTCACCCATCCGGATCTCCTGGGCGATGATGCCCTGCTCCTTCTGTACCGTCTCCGCCGTGAAATAGGGGGTGGAGACAAAGTGCAGCAGCATACGCAGGTTCTCCTCAAATCCCTCGGTACACTGGAAGTAGTAGCAGGTGACGCCGCTGGAGGTGAAAGCGTTGGGGTCGGCTCCGTTGGCGGAGAGAATATTCAGGGCGTTTTCCCCGTCGGGCAGGTCAAACATTTTGTGCTCCAGAAAATGGGCCACCCCCGCCGGGGTGTCCAGCGTCTGCCCATCCACGGTGAAGCGGCGGTGGGCGCCGCCGTAATTGGCGGCAAAGACGGCGTAGGCGGTGCTGAACCCGGGCTTGGGGATCACCCGCAGGCGCAGGCCGTTTTGCAGGGTGGCGGAGTACATGCTCTCGCCGATATCGTCATATTTCTTCAGCTGCATCTTCACCCTCCTCCGTCTGGCCGTTTCCCTTCAAAAAATAGATCATGTCGCACGCAAGGCTGTTGGCTATGCGCACAACGTCCTCTTTCGTCACGTCTTCTACCAGCTCAGCAAGCTCCATGGGGCCGTATTCCAGCCCCTCCAGGGCTCTGGTCAGGTAAAAGCCCTCCAGCTCGCCCTGACTGTCCATATAGGCCCGCAGGTCGGAAGCCACGCAGGACTTGGCGGAATTCAATTCCTCGTCGCTGATGTCGCCTTGTTTGATGGCGTCCAGCTGACGGAAAATCTCGTCCCGGGCCACCTCGAATTTGTCAAACTCTATGCCCGAGGCCACCAGCAGCAGACCCTTCTGCAAACTCACCATGGAGCTTGCGTAGTAGCACAGCTGCAGGCGCTCCCGCACGTTCATGAAGAGCTTGGAGGTGGTGCCGCCGCCGAATACGCAGTTGAAAACGAAGATCGGGGCAGGCTCCGCCTCCTCCATGCACTCGCCCAGACGGTAACCGATAACCAGCTTGCCCTGGGTCACGTCCAGCTCCTCGGTGACGGTGCGTGGACTATCCTCCAGCGCGTTCATGCGCACGTCGGTGCCGATGTCGTAATCGATCTCCCCCCGGGGCAGGGTGGAGAGCACGTCCCGCAGACAGGAGACCAGCTCCTTTTTTGAACTGCGGCCGCAGTAGAAGATCTCGATGGGGCTTGACTGCAAAAGACTGCGGTACTGGCGGGTCAGCTTTTTATAGTTGATGCTCTCCGCCTCCGTCTCGCTGCCGAAGCGGCCAACGGCGAAATCCTCATAACAGCACATCTCCTCGATGCAGCGGGTGACGGAGTAGCTGCGCTTGTCGTTGATGCGGCTGCGGATGATGTCCAGCAGCTTTTCCTTCTCACTGTCCACATACTGGGGCAGCAGCAGACCGCCCCGGGTGGCGGGAGAGAGCAGAAGTCTTCCCAGCAGGTCGCAGGCCGGGCGGAGCACATTCTCCTTCCCCGGCAGGAAGTCCCCCTCCGGGATGCTGGCGAAAAAGCCCACGCACTGGATCTCCCCGATGCGGCGGACCACCGGCTCAATGGCCGTGCCGTACAGCTCATCCAGCCGGGCGGAGATTTTTTCCATGTCCTCATAGCCGGTGGCACCCCGGCGGAGAACAAAGGGGATGAGGGCATTCATGGAGGCCGTTTCCCGGCTCAGCTGGGTCAGCAGATTCAGACTGAGACAGGCGGATTTGAACTTGTCTGTGCACAGATGGCTCAGCCATACGCCGGGCATAATCTCTGTCCTTGTTATCTCCATGGGGCACCTCCGCATTACCTTTATTTAATATGCTATTATATCACGCTTTTTCCCTTTTGGGTAGTCCTATCCGATGCCCTCGCCGGAATATTTCTCCCCGTCTACGGTGATTTTTTTGCCTTTTATCTCAATGCGGTGGGCTTTGCCGGAAAAGTCCGTCCAGTTGACGGTGCAGCCGTCCATTGCGGCGGGCAGGGCAGGGCGGATATACAGCTTGCCGTCCCGGAGGCGCAAGCCCAACAGCTCCTCCGTCACCGCCCGGAAGAACCAGCCGGCGGAGCCGGTGTACCAGGTCCAGCCTGCCTCGCCCTCATGGCCGGGAGCGGCGTACACATCCGCCGCCAGCACAAAGGGCTCGCCGCCGTAGCTTTCCGGCCGGTGGTTTTCCGGCAGCAGCAGATTCAAAATCTCATAACCCGCGTCCGGGCGGCCCCGGCGGAAGCAGGCCATGGCCAGCCAGATAGCCCCGTGGGTGTACTGCCCGCCGTTTTCCCGGAAGCCCTCGCCGTAGCTGGAGATATAGCCCAGGTAGGGCTCATCCGGGGAATAGGGCGGGGCAAACAGCTTCACCAGCCGGTGCTCCCGGTCAACAAGTTTACATAACGCATTGTCCAGAGCGGCATCCGCGTGGGCCTTGTCGCTGTGGGGGCACAGGGCGGCCCAGCTCTGGGCAATGGAGTCGATACGATCATTCCCGCCCAGGGCTTCGCCGTTTTCTGTGCGGCCCCGCATATACCAGCGGCCGTTGAAGCTGTTTTCGGCGGCCCCGGCAAGCTGACGGGAGAGCTTTTCATAGCGCTCTGCTCCCGGACGGCCCAGACGGCGGAGAAGTCCGGCGAACATTTCCGCGCAGCAGGAAAAAAACCAGCCCAGCCACACGCTCTCGCCCTCCACCTCGTCCAGCCCGTCGTTCCAGTCGCCGCTGCCGAACCAGGGCAGGCCGTTTGGGCCAAAGCCCCGGGCGGCGCAGCGCTCCAGCGCGGCCTTGGCGTGATCCAGAACAGAGGCACGCATATCGGAGAGCTCCGGCCGCTCGTAGCGGTCCCGCTCCACGGCGGAGAGAGGAGGGGAGTTTACATAACTTTCTTCCGCGGAGCAGATGGTCTCGTCTCCCGTGGCCTCTACATAGCTGCACAGCGCCCAGGTCAGCCACAGCAGATCGTCGGAGCAGCGGGTGCGCACGCCCTTGTCGCCCTCCGGGTGGGGGTGCCACCAGTGCATCACATCCCCCTCCACATACTGGTGGCGGCAGCAGTCCAGGATCTGCGACCGGGCGTAATGGGGATTGATCAGCAGCATGTTCACGCTGTCCTGGAGCTGATCCCGGAAGCCGATGGCTCCTCCGCTCTGGTACAGGCTGGACCGGCCCTGAATACGGCAGGCGATGGTCTGATAGGCGGCCCAGCCGTTCATATAGGCGTCCAGCGCCCGGCTTCCGGTACGGATCTCCAGCCTGTCCAGCAGCGCGGCCCAGCGGGAGGCGGCGGAGGACAGGGCGGCCAGCGCCAGACTGGGGCGGCAAAGCTCCTTTATCTCCGCTCCGCTGCAGCAGCCGCAGACCAGAACGGTGATGTGCCGGCAGGTACAGCGCAGCAGCATGGCGGCGGGGGCAAAATCGCATTTGATGAGGGCAGGGGAGGAGCTTCCTGCGCGAAATTCCACGCCGGGCAGGTAGGATTCCGGGTTTTCCGCCCGGAAAAGACCATCCTCCGTGCCGCAGCGGACGCTGCTTCCGTCAGCGGCGCCCAGCACGAGGGACAGGGACCAGCCCAGCTCCAGTTCATCGGCCCCCTCCACGATAAATACCCGGGCGTCGATACCGCTGGGGACGAAGGCGCTGGTCTTGACAAGCGCGCCGCCGATCTCCTTTTCCCACACCGCAAGACCGGGGGAAAAGCTGACCCGGCAGAGGCAGCCGTCGTTGGCGGCAAAAAGACTGACAGGCCCCCTCTCCGTCTCCAGCCACAAGCTCTCGCTGCCGGAGATGTCCTCGGGCAGGAGCGGGGGCGGATTTATTCGCATCTCCCGGGCGTTTTCCAACCACATGCAGCCGCTGCCGCAGTCGGAGACGATAGTGCCGTAGCGACCGTTGGTCAGGATAAGCTGCCAGGGGCGGAAGGGGAGATTTTGGTTTACATAAAACTCAAATGCCCGGCCCGCATGCCGGTGCTCGGGTATACTTCCGGCAGCACGGGGTGCACCGAAAACAGGCGCAGGCGGCTCCGGCAGGGCAGTCCGTTCCCGCCCTACAGCCCAGGCGGCACGGCTTTCAATCAGCGCCTTGGCGCTCAGCGGGACAAAGTGTATCCCGCCGGGGCTGTCGATCAGGGCCTCCAGGGAGAAGCGGGAGAGAATCTGGCTGACCCGGCGGAAGAACGGCCGCTGGTACTCGCCCTGCTCATCGCTGAGATAGACCAGGTCGGCGTTGAGTCCGCAGCTTTTCAGCAGACAGAAACGCAGCAGCAGCCTCTCCGCCTCCTTGGCGCCGCTTTCACAGCAGAGGATGGGCAGGTCGCCGGAGATGCCGAAGGGCCACAGCTCCCGGGTGGGAGCTGCCTCGTGGAGCCGGGGCTTTGTCAGCTCCGGCAGCATGTCCATGGCCGCGCCGATCTCCCCGGCGCTGAGTCCCAGCAGCGTGGCGGAAGCGCCCGGCATCCCGCCGCAGTCCAGCGCGGAGGTGGCCAGTATCCGCTCTGCCCCCTCCCGGGCCTCCTGTGGGGAGAAACCGGCGCAGAGGGCAAAGCGCAGTGCGGTGATCTCCCCGGCGCGCAGGCTGAGATGCACCCGGGCGGTGACCAGCGGCTGGGAGAGCCAGCCCAGCCCGCCCTTCCTGTCGGCGGTGAACCGGGCTTCCCCGCTGCAGGCCAGACACAGCCAAAGCGCAGAGGCTTTACCCCGTCGTACCCGGCGCAGCAGCAGTTGGCGGCCCTCCGCCGATGCGAACAGCCCCAAACGCCAGAAAGCCGGATGGTTTACATAATCATTTTCGGCGGCGAGCACAGGCACAAAGGAAAACGCCAGAGAGACCTCTCTGTCCCGGTCAGATTTTAACTGTATACTGCGAAGCTCTCCGCAGTCGCCGGAGGCGGCGAAGACGGTGAGCCGGCTTTCCAACCCCTCAAGACTCTGGCAAAAAGCGCATTGATCCTCGGAAAAGGACCAGGACTCCGGCTTCGCGGGGAAAAGCGTTTTCCCGTCCAGCTGAAACTCCGGGGCCTTACTGTAGATAAGACGTCCGGCAAGCTTTGCCCGGCCGCTGCCATCGGCGTGAATGAGCAGCTCGTAAGCCCCGTTGGAGAGCAGGCAGCAGCCCTCGTCCTCCGGGCCACCCTGTTTCTGCCAGCGTCCGGCCTCTGCCCGGTCCGGCTTTTCCGGCACCGGAGACAGGTCCCGGCGGATGACGATGCCGTCCTCCGGCAGCCGCTCCTGCAGCAGCGCAGTGTGGGCGGCCATGCCCGGGTCAGAGAGGAAGCGGCGCTGTACGCAGCCCTGCTTCACGGCGTTTGCGGCAGCCAGAATACTCATGCCCGCGTGGTGGGCCATGGTGCAGCGCACCGGTTCCCCGCTGTCGCTGCGGCAGCGGCCGGGGGTGAAGTCCAGGGCCTCAATAAAGCCGTAGCGCCCCAGCGCTCCGAAGCGCTCCAGCCGCCGGAGATTTTTTACCGCGCTTTCCGGCTCGGCGCAGAGAGCCAGAAAGCTGCTGTAGGGCGAGACCACCATGTCCTCCTCTTGCCCACGCTTCAGGGCCAGAGCGGGACAGCCGTGGGCTTTGTAGCGGTAGTTGAGCGCGGCATCCAGAGAGAAAAAGGCGCTTTCGGAGATGCCCCAGGGCTTACCGGCAAAGACCCGGCGCTTCTGGGCGTAGAGACAAAAGCGGCTGCTCTCGTACAGAAGGCTCCCCCGATAGAGAGGCAGAAACAGCTCAGGCATCAGGTATTCAAACATGGTGCCCGTCCAGCTGGCAAGGCCCCGGTAGCCGTCTTTTTGCAGCTGGGCCCGGCTGAGACGGCGCCAGTGCTTTTTCGGCACATCCCCTTTGGCAATGGCAATGTAGCTTGTCAGCATGGCTTCACTTGCCATCAGGTCGTACCAGCCGCCGGCGCCCCGCTCCTTGGAGGCGTCATAACAGATATAGAAAAGACCCCGTCCCGCGTCATACAGGGATGAAAAGTCCATTTGTGCCATAAGGGAACGCAGCTGCCCGGCAAGCTCCCGCTCACCCAGATCCTCCATGGCGGCGGCGGCCACCAGCAGCCCGGCGTACAGATTACCGCTGTCCACGGTGGAGACAAAAGCCGGGTGCAGGGGCAGCAGGGTGCGGGTGTCATACCAGTTATAGTAGTGGCCCCGGCAGCGGGGCATACGCAGGAGAGTATCCGTCAGGCGGCGGAGATATTCCGTACACTCGGCGCTTGAAATCAGCTCCATATCCATGGCCGCTGCCGCGGAGGCGGCGGCAAGGCCGATGTTGGTGGGGGAGCTGCGGTGTGCTACCCCCACAGGGGGCTGCTCCTGAAAATTGTCCGGGGGCAGGTAGTTGTCCTCCGGCCGCGAGAAATCCCGGAAGTAGCGCCAGGTCTCTCCGGCGCGCAGGCGCAGGTACTCCTGATCTGCCCGGCTGAGCGGGTTCTCTTTTCGTGCGGGCAGGGACAGAGCCGCTGCAGCTACAGGGGAAAGAAGCCACATCAGCCCCGCTGATCGGCCGATAATGGCGGGGCACAGCAGCAGGCAAAGTCCGCCGGCCAGCATGGGAAACCACATGGCCTTCACATGGGCGGCAAGAGAGCCGCTGCGGCTGTCGCTCTGGGCGGCGGTCTCCCATTCCAGAAGCTTCTGCCCGGTGAAAAGCATCCGCCACAGGGCGGTAAGGGCGGCGGAGAGACAGACCCAGGCCTCAAAGGGCAGCAGCCAGAGCCGCATGAAGGTCTGCACGATGGCCCCGCCCACGCCGGTAAGCAGGCGGGTATACCGGCGCAGGCGCACGGCTTCCCGGCGCTTGCGCCCACCCTCGGCCAGAGAGAGGAACAGGCGGCTCAACAGGGCCAGCAGCGCAGCCCAGGCCGCCAGTCTCAACCCTGCCCCGGGCAGGAAAAAGCCTGCAAGCAGGGCAATGAAGGTGGCCGGGGCGATCAGGCTGCGGCGAAGGCTGTCCAGCAGCCGCCAGCGGTCGATATCGCGCAGATCCCGGCCCCGGGCAAAGATCCAGGGAGCGTTCTGCCAGTCGCCCCGGACCCAGCGATGGAGCCGCCGGTAATAGGACAGGGGCTTTGCGGGGAAGCTGTCGGAAAACTCCGTGTCCCCCATAAACGCGCCCCGGAGGTAGGCCCCCTCCAGCGCGTCGTGGGAGAGGATGCGTCCCTCGGGGAAGTGGGCTTCGGAGCAGTCCAGCAGTACCTTCGCGTCCAGAATTCCCTTGCCCGCAAAGCCGCCGCTGTCAAAGGCGTCCATATACAGCTCGCCGCAGAGTGCGCCGTAGGGATCGCTGCCCCCGGCCCCGGCGAAGATCAGGGCAAAGTCGGTGGCATTGGCGCTTTTCAGCCCTGTGCTGATGCGGGGATGGATGACGGCGTGGCCTCCGGTCACCACATGGCGGCGCGGATCCAGCCGGGGCGTGTTCAGGGGATGAAGCATGGCTCCGATCAGCTCTGAGATCGCGCCGGGGTACATTTTCGTGTCGCTGTCCAGGGTGATGATATAGCGTATGCCTGCGAGAGCGTCCCGATCCCCGGTGACGCAGAGGGAGGACTCCCTGTCGCACAGCAGCTTTGCCAGCTCCAGCAGCGCGCCCCGCTTTCGCTCATGGCCGGTATAGCGCTCTCCGTCAAAACGTCTTTCCCGGGTGAAGAGATAGAAGCCGCCGCCGTACTTGAAATTCAGCCCGTTTACGGCGGCGCGGGCGGAGCGGAGGAGCTTTTCATCCTCCGCCGTCTCCGGCGCGTCCGCGGCGGGCAGGTCCGCCAGAATGCCGAAAACCAGGTTTTTCCCTGCACTGCGGTTGGCAAGGCGGAATTCCTCCAGCCTTGCCGCCAGCTTCCCGCCGCTGTCCGGGCCGGTCAGCAGGGCGGAGAGAACGCATATGCTTCGGCCCTCGGGAGGGATGCCCTTTTCCGTATCCATCCGGGGCAGGCGTTTGGGCGGGATAAGGTGCAGCAGGATCAGGTCCAGCAGACTTTTGATCAGCTCCGAAACCGGCAGCAGGAGCAAAACGGCGGCCCCGGGGCTGCCTACGGCGAAGGACAGAAGCAGGCTCAAAAACAGCGTCAGGACGATGTTTGCGGTGATGTAAAGTCCCGCGCCCCGGTGCTTTCCCGGCGGAAAGAGGGTAAAACCCACATGCTGCCCGTTCTCTTCCGCCTGCCGGATCAGCTTCCGGGCCAGTACATGTTCTTCCAGACCCTGGGCACGGGCCAGCTTTGTAAGCCGTGCAAGATAGTCCTGCCGGGTGTCTCTGTCCATGCCGGCATAGTCTCCGCTGGGGTCCCGGGAGAGAATGGCGTCCGCCGTGTCTGCGCCGCGGATGAGCTTTTCCGTATCCAGCACGGAAAAGAGACGCAGGGTGCCGAAAAGGGCTTCCAGCTCTTTGGCGTGCGATGCGGTGTCGGAGGCATATTGCATGGAGCGGCAGACCTGGGCCACGCCCTCGATCACGGCGGAGCGGAGTGCGGCAGGGAAGAGCAGCAGCTCCTGGCGCCGCAATACGGTGACGGTCTGAAAGCCCTGAAGAAAAAGAGCGCTGCGCTCCTCTGTGACGGCGCCCTGCCCGGCGTGCAGCAGCGCCCGGCAAAGCTCAAAAATCAGGGGCTGCTCTGCGCAGAGCCGGAGATGGCGGGCCGAGCGGAGTGCCGCCAGGGCACAGCGGTACTCCCGCTGCACCATATACCAGTTGTCCAGCAGCCACTCGCAGGCGGCGGGGACAGAAGGCTTTCTGCCGTAGCGCCGCTCGATCACGCTGTGGCTGCTCTCAATAATGGAAAAACTGCGCTTTAAAAGCGCAATACAGCTTTTGGCGGAGCCCTCGCTCTCTACCCGCAGCAGTCTGGCCTCCGAGGCCGCAAAGCCGGCCAGCTTCTCTTCGCTGATATATGCTAAACTGTTGTTGTCCATTTTACCCTCCATGAGGTTTGATAATGAACATTTTTCCCATAAAATGCTTTTCTATGTAAAGCAAGAGAAAAAAGCCGCTGACAAGAAAAAAGACTTGACAGCACTGCTGAGGCGTTGTATACTCTGCAAAGGTAAATCACTTGACAGGGGGCAAAGCCGTGGCAGACAGCAGGATGATGCAGACGATGCTGCTGGACTTTTACGGCGAGCTGCTCACCGAAAAGCAGCGCGAGTGCTACGATCTGCACTATAACGAGGATCTTTCTCTGACAGAGATCGCGGAGCAGAGCGGCATTTCCCGCCAGGCCGTGTGGGACAATATCCGCCGGGCCGAGGCGGCGCTTCTGGATATCGAAGAAAAAACCGGCCTTATCCGCCGCTTTCAGGAGACCAGAAGGACGCTGGACGAGCTCAGCGCCCTGACGGACAGGCTCACAGCTCTTACCCGGGGGGAGGCAAAGGAACTTGCCTGCCGGGTGGCCCAAGGCATAGAAGAGCTACGGACAAAGGGATGACGCAATGGCATTTGAAAGCTTATCCGAAAAACTGAATGCTGCCTTCAAGAAAATGCGCGGCAAGGGCCGTCTCTCCCAGAGTGACATCAAGGAGGCAATGCGCGAGGTGCGCATGGCTCTGCTGGAGGCCGACGTCAGCTACAAGGTGGTAAAGGAATTTACCAAGACCGTCACCGAGCGCGCCAGCGGCCGGGAGGTGCTGGAGGCCCTGTCTCCGGCCCAGATGGTCATCAAGATCGTCAACGAGGAGCTCTGCGCCCTGATGGGCGGGGAGACCCAGAAATTGAATATCAGCTCCAGATCCCCCAGCGTTGTGATGCTGGTGGGCCTGCAGGGCGCGGGCAAGACCACCAACGGCGCAAAGCTTGCCGGATATATGCGCAAGCAGGGCAAGCGCCCGCTGCTGGCCGCCTGCGACATCTACCGCCCCGCCGCCATCAAGCAGCTGGAGACGGTGGGCGCCCAGCTGAATATCCCCGTTTTCCAGATGGGGCAGACCAATCCGGTGGACATCGCCAGGGCTGCTGTGGAGCACGCGAAAAAGCACGGCAACGACCTGGTCTTTCTGGACACCGCCGGCCGCCTCCATATCGACGAGGCGCTGATGGACGAGCTGAAAAACATCCGGGACGCGGTGGAGCCGGCAGAAATTCTGCTGGTGGTGGATGCCATGACCGGTCAGGATGCGGTGAATGCCGCCACAGCCTTTGACGAGGCCCTGGGCGTCACCGGCGTGATGCTCTCCAAGCTGGACGGCGACGCCAGAGGCGGCGCGGCCCTGTCCATCCGGGCAGCCACCGGCAAGCCCATCAAGTTCATCGGCGTGGGCGAAAAGCTGGACATGATCGAGCCTTTCCATCCCGACCGCATGGCTTCCCGTATTCTTGGAATGGGCGACGTGCTCACCCTGATTGAAAAGGCGGAGCAGAGCTTCGACGAGAAGAAAGCCCTGGAGACCGCCGAAAGACTGCGGGCCAACAAATTTACCCTCACCGATTATCTTGACCAGATGGCCCAGATCAAAAGCATGGGCAGCGTACAGGATATCGCGGGCATGCTGCCCGGCGTGGACGCCAGCGCTCTCAGCGGCGCCCAGGTGGACGAAAAGGCTCTGGCCCGGCAGGAGGCCATTATCCTGTCCATGACCCCGGACGAACGGGAAAACCCGGGAAAGCTGAACAGCAGCCGGAAAAAGCGCATTGCCGCAGGCTCCGGTACCGCCGTGGTGGATGTGAACCGGGTACTGAAGCAGTACGAGACCATGCAGCAGATGGTCAAGCAGCTCAACAGCAAGAGCATGAAGAAAAAGCAGAAGCGTATGGGCCGCATGGGCGGCGGCTTCCCCGGCCTGCCGGGCGGCTTCGGATTTTAAGCTTACAATGCGCAGCGGCGCTTTGTAATAGATGAGATTTTACATGGAGGTGAATATACAATGGTAAAAATCAGACTTCGCAGAATGGGCGCAAAGAAGGCACCCTACTACCGCGTCGTAGTCGCCGACTCCCGTGCACCCCGCGACGGCCGCTTCATTGAGGAGCTGGGCACCTACGATCCCATGGCAGAGACCGACAAGATCAAGGTAAACATGGAGCGCGCACAGTACTGGATCGCTAACGGCGCACAGCCCACCGATACCGTCCGCGGCCTTCTCAAGAAAATTGAGGCCTGATAAGGAGTTTCTACCGGCATGAAAGAACTTTTGACCTATATTGTGCAGAGCCTTGTGGACCATCCCGACGAGGTATCTGTGACCGAGCGCAAAGCCGACGGTGAGACCGTGTTTGAGGTCCGCGTTGCCGACGGTGATATGGGCAAGGTCATTGGCCGGCAGGGCAGGATCGTAAAGCAGATCCGTATCCTCATGCGGGCCGTCGCCCAGAGAAAGGGCAAAAAGGTCTCGGTCGAGATACTTGACTAAGAACGGAAAAAGCAGAGGCGTTTTGCCTCTGCTTTTTTCATTGAATTATTCTGCCTGTTCAGGTACAATATAAATATAATAACAGGTGAAGGGGAATAAGATGAAAAAGACGGCAAGAATCATAGCGCTGATGCTTGCGGCGGCAATGCTGCTGAGTCTGACCGGCTGCGGCTCCTTTGAGACCAGAATGGCCAAAGCGGCCAAAAAAATGGCTGCTCTGCAGTCGGTCCATATGGACATGGATATGCATATGGCGTTCAGCATGTCCTTCCTCGGCGAGAGCCTGGATCTGGACATGAATATGGACGGCAGCATCGATATGCAGACCCAGCCGCTGCGGGCAAAAATAGAGATGGGGATGGCGCTGCTGGACGCAAACCTGGACATGCTCATGTATCTGGAACAAAACGGCGGGGAATACACTGCCTATATCTCCGCGGATAAGGGGGCAAGCTGGGAAAGCGAGAGCATGACGGCGGAGGAGGCCGCAGCCCAGACCGGAGACCTGACTGAGAACCTGAAGATCTTTATTGACTGCGCAAAGAGCTTTCAGGAAGCGGGAAAAGAGACCGTGAACGGCGCTGAGGCCACCCGCTATGACGGAGAGCTTACCGGCGAGAGTCTGGAAAGTGCCCTGGAGCTCAGCGGCGCAAAGGAGATGCTGGGCGAGGGACTGGGCGCCAAGCTCCCCGCCGACGCCTTTACCGGGCTGGAGAGCATTCCCTGCTCCGTCTGGATCGACAACAAGAGCGGTATGGTGGTCCGCTACGACATGGACATGGCCGGCGTCATGCAGACCCTGATGAAGGACATGATGGAACAGGTGTTTGCCGCCCAGGGACTGTCGGGTCTGGATATGAAAATGGATTTCCGTGAGGTCACCGTCAGCGTGGTTCTGTCCCGGTTTGATGCCGTGGGGGAGATCGTCATTCCCGACAACGCGAAAGGTGCATAACCCATACGAAAAAACGATTTGGGCCTCCCGTTTGGGAGGCCCAGACAAGGCGTCGACAAAGTTCGACGCCTTGAAAACTTATTCAGGAGTATTCAAAAATACTCCTGAATAAGCATAGATTGAACGCAGAAAGGGGACTCCCGTCCCCTCTCTGCGCTCTCCCCATGCATTTCTATACGCTGCTGATAGCTTTGTCTACAGTCTGTTTGGGATTTGGCATCTCATTTGTCAAAAAATTTCATGCCTTTGGGGACGATAAGCTTCAGCGCGCCGGGGATCAGGCGCATGCGCACCTTGTCGGTGAAGAGCGTCTCACCGTCCACGTTCACCACGTTTTCCTCTTCAAAATCGATGTCGATGGCGTCGGTTTTCAGATGGTGGATGTACTTGGGCGCTTCATCGGAACGGCCGGAGGCGTATTTGCCGATCAGCGCCGCCACATGGAACAGACTTACCCCGTCCACAACGAAGATATCCATGATCCCGTCGTCGGGCCTCGCGTCCAGACTGGGGTTGAAGCCGCCGCCGTAATACCGGCCGTTGCAGGCGCAGACCAGGGTGTGGCTCCCCTCGGCGGAAAAGCCCTTGGCCCGGATGCGCATTTTCCGGGTAATGCCCTTGAACACGTTGACGATCAGGGAGACCACATAGCCCGTGGCCCCGCCGACGAGGGGTAGCTTGCTGTATTTATGGACGCTGGTGCCGATACGGGCGTCGATTCCCACGGAGCAGATATTGGCGCTGTAACGCCCGTTGCAGTCGATCAGGTCAATGGGGTGCTCCCAGCCGTCCAGCAGCGCGTCCAGATCCCGGTACATGTCCTTCTCCGCGCCGAACATGCGGCAGAAGTCGTTGCCGGTGCCGGTGGGGAAGGGGCAGACCGCCACATTGTCCAGCCTGGCCGCGCCGAAAACACACTCGTTGAAGGTGCCGTCGCCCCCGCAGGCATAGACCCGCAGGTGCCGGCCGGAGGCGGCCTCCTGTCTGATCTTCACCGGCGCGTCCATGGGGGCCTTGGTCACATAGATCTCGTACTCCCCGTCCCGGTTCTGAAAGAGCTTTTCCACTTTTTCGCGGACCTCCGGGGTGTGGTCTTTGCCTCCCGCGGTTGGGTTGACGATGAACAGGTGTTTCATTGGTCTTACCTCATTTCAAGTACATAAACAGATCGCATTTGATCATGCCGTTATACAGCTTACGCTTCTTGTCTGCATTGCGGCCGAAGGTACGCTCAAACTCCGTGTGGGAGGAGAGCAGGTAGAGCTGCCAGTTTTCGCTTCTGGCCCAGGCCGCGCCGAAGTCCCGGTACAGCCGCTCCGCCTCCTGCTTTTCCATGATCCGCTCCCCGTAGGGGGGATTGGTGACGATCACGCCCCGCTCCGTTTTCCGGTCGAAACAGGTGGCGTCGGCCACCTCAAAGCGGATGATATCCTCCACCCCAGCCCGGCGGGCGTTTTCCCTGGCCAGGGCGATGGCCCTGGGGTCAATGTCGGAACCTACGATATTGTAATTGCCGTGAAATTCCTTTGCCCGGGCCGCCTCTTTGGCCCGTGCCCACACATCCCGGGGGATATCCGGCCAGCTCATGGCCGTAAAGCTGCGGTCAAGACCGGGGGCGCGGTTTTTGGCGATCAGCGCCGCCTCTATGGGGATGGTGCCGCTGCCGCAGAAGGGGTCGCAGAAATCGTCCCGTCCCCGGTAGCGGGAGAGCTTCACCATGGCGGCGGCCATGGTCTCCTTCAGAGGGGCGGCGTTGTGGGCCGGACGATAGCCCCGCTTGTGCAGGCCGTCGCCGGAGGTGTCGATGCAGAGGGACACCGTGTCCTTCATGATGGAAAACTGGACCTGATACAAGGGCCCGGTCTCGGGAAACCATGAGAGTTTATATACGCTTTTCAGCCGCTCCGCAATGGCCTTTTTGATGATCTTCTGGCAATCGGACACGGAGAAAAGCTTTGAATTCAGACTGTAGCCCTTTACGGGGAATGCGCCGTCTCTGGGGATGATACTCTCCCAGGGCAGAGCCTTTGTCCCTTCGAACAGGGCGTCAAAGCTCAGGGCAGGGAAGCGGCCCAGCTCCACCAGCACCCGCTCGCCGATGCGCAGATTGATGTTGGCCGTGGCCAGAGCCTCCGCCCCGCCGGTAAAATAGACCCGGCCGTTTTCCGCGGTGACCTGATTCATCTCCAGCCGGCGCAGCTCGTCGGCAATGGGCCCCTCCAGCCCCAGCAGGCAGGGGACGCATAGCTTGTACTCCATATTATCCTCCGGAATTCTCCATTTTGATTTATATTACTACAAACTTTTTAACTTGTAAATGTCATATGAGAAACTCCCTCTGATTTTATGAAAAGCATTGCCGCGTAAGCGTTTGCAGAGCCCCTGAATGAAAAATATCCGTCAGATTTTTGAAAAATTCTATGTATTGACAGTATTTTGGCAAAAAAAGCTATTGAAATTTGGAGTAAATAGCGGTATATTATATGCGTCAAGTCACACTTTGTTCATTTTTACCCAAGGAGGACAGAAAATGGCAATAGACAGAGAGTCCTTCCTGAAGGTATTGGAGGATGCGTACAGCGCGTATTACAACATCGTCCCGGATGTGGACGCGGGCGGTCTGCCTCTGGTTTTCCGGGCGGACTACTTCTCCCGGAACGAGATGTACTTTATCCTCAAGCAAAACACCATCTGGGGCAACGAGACCAACGAATATCTTTATCTCTTCTCGGCGGAGCGCTTTGACCCGGACACGGTGAACAAATGTATGGACTATGCCATCGCGGACATGCTCCCCCGGGTAAAGCCTCATAAGGAGCACCAGTACACCAACGCCAAAACCGTGTTTGTGGCCGACAGTTTTGACGATGAGACCATTAGGGTCATTAAAAAGAGAAAGTATTCAAAAAGCTATAACCATTCTCTTTACGGCTACTCCACACTGCTTACTGCCGCAGTGGATATGGGCAGACAGAAGGCCTTTACCAATTCCGCCGGGCACGACCAGCAGAAATTCTTTAAAAAGCTATTCTCTCTCAGGAAAGACTCGCCTGACTGAGAATGCTTATAAACACATTTTATTTTTAAGGAGTGAAAAGTGTGAGCGCAATTCTTATCCTGATCATCGCAGCTGTTTTGCTCGTGCTTGGCTACGTATTTTACGGCAGCTGGCTGGCAAAGCAGTGGGGCGTCGACCCCAACCATGAAACCCCCGCGCACACCAGCTACGACGGAAAGGACTTTGTTCCTGCAAACCCCGCCGTTCTGATGGGCCACCATTTCTCTTCCATCGCCGGCGCAGGCCCCATTAACGGACCTATCCAGGCCGCAGTTTTCGGCTGGGTTCCCGTTTTCCTGTGGGTCGTCATCGGCGGCATCTTCTTCGGTGCCATGCACGACTTTGGTGCTCTGTTCGCCTCCATCCGCCACAACGGCGGCTCCATCGGCGAAGTCATCAAGGAGAACATCGGTGTCCGCGCACAGCGTCTGTTCACCATCTTCGCACTGCTGGTTCTGATCCTGGTCATCGCTTCCTTCACCGCAGTTGTTGCCGGCACCTTCGTGTCCGTCGCAGCTGAGGGACAGCCTGCCCTGCCCTTCATCACTGTCGGCCGTGCCAACGTCAGCGGCAATGCATCTACCGCTACCACCTCTCTGCTGTTCATCGTTATCGCTTTCATCTTCGGTTTCTTCGTGTACCGCAAGAACGTGAAGATCGGCCCCGCCACCATCGTGGGCATCCTCGGTATTGTTGCCATCGTTGTCGCCGGCCTGAACATCGGCGTCAACATGAGCCGCACCGCATGGGTCATCTTCATTGCTGTTTACATCCTGCTGGCCTCTCTGCTGCCTGTCTGGATGCTGCTCCAGCCCCGTGACTACCTGAGCTCCTTCCTGCTCTACGGCATGATGATCCTGGCCGTTGTCGGCATTGTCGGCACTGCAGGCACCAAGGTCGAGCTGCCCGCCTTCACCGGCTGGAAGGGCGTTACCGGCACCACCCTGTTCCCCACTCTGTTCATCACCGTTGCTTGCGGCGCTGTGTCCGGCTTCCACTCTCTGATCGGTTCCGGCACCACCTCCAAGCAGCTGGATTCTGAGAAGGACGCAAAGGTCATCGGCTACGGCGCAATGATCGTCGAGTCCGGTCTGGCCATCATCGCTCTGATCGCAGTCGGCGTTGTCTGGACCCAGACCAACGTTGGCGGCGGCGACAAGTTCCTGCTCAGCGCACCTCCCACCATCTTCGCTGGTGGTATTGCAACCCTGCTGGCCAACATGACCGGCGGCGTGGCAGACTTCACCAACCCCGTTTACGACACTGCTTACACCCTGCTGACCCTGGCAGTTTCCGTGTTTGCTCTGACCTCTCTGGACTCCGGCACTCGTCTGGCCCGTTACATGTTCGCTGAGCTCTTCATCCCCGAAGGAAAGACCCGCGACGATCTGACCGGCGTTGCCAAGTTTATGTCTCATCCTCTGGTCGCCACCCTGTGCATGGTCATCATCGGCTGCGGCATGGGCTTCATGGGCCTGAGCCAGATCTGGGGCGTGTTCGGTGCTGCTAACCAGCTGCTGGCCGGTATCGCAATGCTGGCTGTGGCTTCCTGGCTGGCCAACATCGGCAAGAACAACAAGATGTTCTTCGTTCCCATGGTCTTCATGCTGGCTGCTACCGGCACCTCTCTGGTCATGACCATCATTGGCAAGATCAAGCTGATTGCCGGCATGATCCCCGACAAGGCAGCTGCCTGGGGCGACTGGTTCCAGCTGATCTGGTCCATCGGTCTGATCGTTCTGGCTGTCATCCTCGTCATCGAGGGTATTCAGGTTATTGCCAAGCCTAAAGCCAAGAAGGCTGAGTAATCCTTTTACAGGCTTAACCTAACATCCTAAAATGAGGGACCGCTCCTTTCGGAGCGGTCCTTTTCTGCCTTGGGCGGGGCGTAGGGGCGATTCACGAATCGCCCGCCTTCCGCGCTCTCGGCGCAGCTTAGGGGTCGGTATTTCGACAGCACGTCTCCCTTAATTTCCTGTCATCCTGAGCATGGAGAGCTGCCGCAACCCGGAACACATTCCCAAAACCTCCCGCCCGCCGTCGAGGCGGATTTCATCACGAAGTGATTTCATCCTCCCAAGGGGGATTTCACCCGCCCGAAGGGTGGATATCATTGAAAAAAGCACCCTTTCGGGTGCTTTTTTCAGGGATTCATGGTGTAGTTGGGCGCTTCCTTGGTGATGTAAATGTCGTGGGGGTGGCTCTCTTTCAAACCGGCACTGGTGATGCGGACAAACTTGCTGTTGGTGCGCAGCTCTTCGATGTTGTGGGCACCGCAGTAGCCCATGCCGGAGCGGAGGCCGCCCATCATCTGGTAGATGGTCTCGCTGACAGGTCCCTTATAGGGTACGCGGCCTTCCACGCCCTCGGGAACCAGCTTCTTGTTGTTCTGCTGGAAGTAACGGTCCTTGCTGCCGCACTGCATGGCGCCAAGGCTGCCCATACCGCGGTAAACTTTGAACTGACGGCCCTGGAACACCTCGGTATCGCCGGGAGATTCCTCGCAGCCGGCCAGCATGGACCCCATCATCACGACCCGGCCGCCTGCGGCAATGGCTTTGACGATGTCCCCGGAGTATTTGATGCCGCCGTCGGCAATGATGGGGATGCCGTATTTATCGGCCATCTCGCCGCACTGGAGAATGGCGGTGACCTGCGGCACGCCGATACCGGCAACCACGCGGGTGGTGCAGATGGAGCCGGGGCCGATGCCCACCTTGACGCAGTCAGCGCCGGCCTTGATCAGGGCCTCGGTGGCTTCGGCGGTGGCCACGTTGCCGGCAATCAGCTGAATGTCGGGGTATTTCTCCTTCACCAGGCGCACGCTGCGCATGATGTTGGCGGAGTGACCGTGGGCGCTGTCCAGCACCAGCACGTCCACGCCGGCGTCGATCAGAGCGCCTGCCCGGTCCAGCACATCAGCGGTGACGCCGATGGCGGCAGCGCAGAGGAGACGGCCCTGCTCGTCTTTGGCGGAGTTGGGATATTTCAGAACTTTTTCAATGTCTTTAATGGTGATAAGGCCCTTCAGCTTGTAGTCCTTATCCACGATAGGCAGCTTTTCAATGCGGTTTTTCTGCAGGATGGCCTTGGCCTCGTCAAGGGTAGTGCCCTCAAGTCCGGTGATCAGGTTCTTGCTGGTCATCACTTCGTCGATCCGGCGGCTCATATCGGTCTCAAATTTCATGTCGCGGTTGGTGATGATACCGATCAGCTTTCCGTCATCGTCAACAATGGGGACGCCGGAGATACGGAACTTGCCCATCAGCGCGTCCGCGTCGCCCAGAGTGTGCCCGGAGTTGAGATAGAAAGGATTGGTGATGACGCCGTTTTCCGAACGCTTTACCAGATCCACCTGCTCGGCCTGACGGTCGATGCTCATGTTCTTGTGGATGACGCCGATGCCGCCCTCCCGTGCGATGGCAATAGCCATACGGTACTCGGTTACGGTATCCATGGCCGCGCTCATCACGGGAACATTGAGCTTCACTTTTCTGGTGAGCTGGGTGGACAGATCCACATCAGCGGGCAGAACGTCGCTCTCCGCCGGGACAAGCAGCACGTCGTCGAAGGTCAGCCCCTCGCCAACGAAGCGGTCGGAATACGCATTGTTAAGCTGCATATGAAATTACCCCTTTCTTTGTTTAATACGAACAGCTGACAGAAATCCTTTTCGATCGTTCTGCCAGATGTTCGTATAAGACAACCGCGACTGGAGAACCCGCCGCGGTATCTTTTGAATTTGGCTTATTATAGCAGATTTTTTCCCGTTGTCAACCGCTTTTTTCGCCCACGCCGATGCGGGCGTAATAAAAAATGTACTGCTGGGCAAGGCCTGCGTATTCGCCCAAGACACTGGGGTCAAAATCCTTGGGGAAGTGCTCTTTCAGCGCCCGTTTGATCCAGACGTCGATGGGGAAGGCCTCCATGTGATGAAGGCCGAAGAGCACCACACAGTTTGCTACTTTTTCCCCGACACCGTTGATTTTCAGCAGGGCCTTTCTGGCGTCGTCTGCGCTGGCGGAGATCAGACTCTGAAGCTCGGTGTGCCCGGTGCAGACGGACCGGGCCGCGTCGATAAGATAAGCCCCGCGGTAGCCGCAGCGGAGGCAGGACAGATCCTCAGGCAGGAGGAAAGCCAGCTTTTCCGGCCCGGGAAAGCTGTAAAACCGCTGCCCGTCAAAGCGAAGCTCATCACCCAGACTCTCGCACAGCCGCTCCACAATGCCCTTTATGCGCTTGATGTTGTTGCACTGGGAGATAATGAAGGAACAGAGCGCCTCCCAGGGCTCCTGCCGCAGAATGCGGATGCCCATGCCGTACTGAACGCAGCGGTCAAGGTATTCTCCGCCGTCAAAACGGCTGATCCGGGCGTAGTCCCGGGAGAGGTCAAAGTAATCCCGCCACAGCTCATCCGGCCCATCGGAACAGAGAAAAACCTCCCCGCCGTCTGTCCAGACCCGGGCGGGATAGCCCCGGACCACACCGGTATACACGCCTTTTTCATCCGCGTTCCAGCGAAAGCACTGACCACACTCAAAGGTTTTTACGATATCCAGCTCCTTTGCGGAAGCAAGGCGGATTGTCTGCAATTTCTGTCCCTCCTCTCTTTCTGCATTATACGACAGAAAGGGGAGTTTTTCAATCGACCGGATCATATATTGCAGCTGACAGGGGGACATGATATAATGACCACACAGAGTAAAGGGGGCGTCATAATGGACGTTTACGCTGAATACAGAATGAAGCTCCGCACGGCGGATCAGGCGGCAGCGCTGGTGAAAAGCGGGGATTGGGTGGACTATGCCTCCAATATCGGTTTCCCGGTATCTCTGGATGAGGCACTGGCCCGGCGCAGGGACGAGCTGAAAAACGTGAAGGTCCGGGGCAATCTGCTGCCCGGCCCCATCCAGATCGCCGAGTGCGACCCGGCGATGGAACACTTTGTATACCAGACCTGGCACTGTTCCGGCTATGAGCGGAAGCTCTGCGACAAAGGGCGGGCTTTTTTCACGCCCATGCTCTTTCGCAATCTGGCCTGGTACTATAAAAACTTCCTGACGGTCAATGTGGCTATGGTCTCCGTCTCCCCCATGGACCGGCACGGCTACTTTAATCTGGGCGGCTCATTGGGTCTGTCCAGAGCCATTATCGACTGTGCGGATATCGTCATTCTGGAGGTGAACGAGGCCATGCCCCGCATCCGGGGCGGCATGGATGAGGTGGTGCACATCTCCCAGGCGGACTGCGTGGTGGAGGCCGGATACCGGCCCCTGTGGGAGATGCCATCCCCTCCGCCCGGCGAGACGGACAAGCAGATCGCCCAGCACATTTTTCCCCACATCCGGGACGGTGCTACCATACAGCTTGGCATCGGCGGCATGCCCAACGCGCTGGGTGAGCTGATCGCCGCCTCCGATCTGAAGGATCTGGGGATGCACACGGAGCTTTGCTCCGACGGGTATCTGGCCATGTTCAAGGCCGGGAAGCTGACCAACCGGCGCAAGACCCTGCTCCCCGGCAAGGGCGTGCTGGGTCTGGCCATCGGGTCAAGAGAGTTTTACGATTGGGTGGACGATAACCCGGGTCTGGCAGGCTATCCTTTGAGCTATGTGAATGACCCGGCGGTGATCGCCCTGAACGAGAATATGATCTCCATCAACGGCTGTCTGGGCGCGGACCTATACGGCCAGGTGGGCTCTGAGAGCGCCGGGACCCGTCAGATCAGCGGCACAGGCGGGCAGCTGGATTTCGTCACCGGGGCAAGCATGGCCAAAGGCGGCAAGTCCTTTCTGTGCATGAGCTCCACTTACCGGGATAAAGCAGGCACTCTCCATTCCCGCATCCGGCCCAGCCTGGGCGGCGACATTGTCACCACCCCCAGAAGTCAGGCCTATTATCTCGTCACCGAGTACGGCGCGGTCAATCTGGCGGGGAAAAGCACATGGGAAAGAGCGGAGGCACTGATCTCCATCGCTCACCCGGATTTCCGGGAGGAGCTGATCAAAGCGGCGGAGGAGCAGCGGATCTGGCTCCCCAGCGAAAAGAGGTAAAAGCAATGTTTATTGACACAAAGGTATACACCGGCGGCGCAGAAGGCCGGACAGAAAAGGAAATGCGCAGCTACGCCCTGCTGGACAGTCTGGGGCTGGAATACCGGCGGGTGGACCACGAGCACGCGGACACCATCGAAGCCTGCGAGCAGGTGGAGGGGCTGCTGGGCTGCAAAATCTGCAAGAATTTATTTCTGACCAACCGGCAGCAGACGGATTTTTATCTGCTGGTCATGCCGGGGGAGAAGCCCTTCAAGACCAAGCTCTTGTCAAAGCAGATCGGCTCTGCCCGGCTGTCCTTCGCCTCGGCGGAGCATATGGAAAAGTATCTGGACATCACCCCCGGCTCGGTCAGTATCCTGGGGTTGATGAACGACAAGGGCGGCGCAGTGCGGCTGCTGGTGGACCGGGACTTGCTGAAGGAGGAGTATTTCGGCTGCCACCCCTGCATCAACACCTCCAGTCTGCGGCTGAAAACGGCGGACGTGCTGGAAAAGCTGCTGCCCGCTATGGGCCACGAGCCCACCTTTGTGGACCTGCCCTGGGTGATCGAGGAATAAAAAAACTGCCTCCCCTCTCCCCAAGAAACTGTCATCCTGAGGAGTGAAACGACGAAGGATCCCGTATTCAGAGGAAAAGCCCTTCTGTTTACGGGATCCTTCGCTTCGCTCAGGATGACAGAGTGTTTTTTGTACTCCCCAAAGCCTCCCTTGTGTAAAGGGAGGTGGCACGGCGAAGCCGTGACAGAGGGATTGTCCTCCCCTGAAAGGGGAGGTGGCCCGAAGGGCCGGAGGGGTCAACCGCTCTTAAAAACCACCTGTCATCCTGAGGAGTGAAACGACGAAGGATCCCGTGTTCAGAAGAAAAGCCCTTCTGTTCACGGGATCCTTCGCTTCGCTCAGGATGACAGAGTGTTTTTTGCACTCCCCAAAGCCTCCCTTGTGTAAAGGGAGGTGGCACGGCAAAGCCGTGAGGTCGGGATTGTCCTCCCCTGAAAGGGGAGGTGCCGCGCAGCGGCGGAGGGGTCAACGAGCCTTAAATATTACCTGTCATCCTGAGGAGTGAAATGACGAAGGATCCCGTATTCAGAAGAAAAACCCTTCTGTTTACGGGATCCTTCACTGCGCTCAGAATGACGGAGCTTCGCGGGAGTCTATGTTACTTCGGTTGTTTAAAAATCTTTGATGTTGTCCCTGACAAATTTGGTGAGATAATCCTGCAAAGGCGTCATTTTATAGAACGCATCGTCAAATTCATCAAAAGGATAACGCTCATATTGAGCATTAAAATCCTCAAATGATTCAATATCAAAGGAAGACAGATCAGTTACGTCGATATGGTATTTCACAATGAAATCATCGTATAATTTTTGCTGTTCAAAGGCCCCGATCATGCCCAGGTATTCACTGACCAGAGGCGCGACAGCCCGGCTTGCGTTCACGAAAAACTGGCAAAGCCCGCCATTGTTTACCTCGACTTCCAAGTAGTTTACTGCATAAAAGATCCGTTGTCTGTCGTTCAGCGCGGCAAGCCCCTCCTGAAGATCATGACAGGCGTCCACCTTGTTCTCTGTCCGGATGGTGACGGCGTAAAACAGATCTGCGTCGGACAGACTTGACAAGTCAGCGGAGGGCATTTTCAGATACAACGTTTCTTTTTTCTGCAATTGTTTCAGAAAATGGTTCAAATTCATGGTTGTATCCTCTCATTCATACACTCTGGGCACCCGCTTGGACACGGCGCAGAGCAGCTCGTAAGGGATGGTATGGGCCGCGTCGGACAGCTTATAGATGCTGTTCACCGGGCCGAAAAGCTCCACCTCGCTGCCCACGTCCACCTGGGGCAGCTCGGTCAGATCCACCATGCACATGTCCATGCAGATGCTGCCCCTCTGGGGGGCAAAGCCGCCCTTGGCGGCAAAGCTGCACTTGTTGGAGATGAGTCTTGGCAGCCCGTCGGCATAGCCCACGGCCAGCACGCCCATGCGGGTGCGCCGCTGGGTGGTGAAGCGCCGCCCATAGCTGACGCTGGTGCCCGGCTCGTAAAATTTTATGGTGCTGACGGTGGTCACCAGACGCATACAGGGGAGAAGTCCCAGCTTGCCCGTGCTGTCCCCATAGCCGTAGAGCAGCAGGCCGGGGCGCACCATGTCCAGCGCCATCTCCGGGTAGCTGACGGTGGCGCCGCTGTTGGCGCAGTGGCGGATGAGAAATTCCACGCCGCCCCGGCTCTTCACCGCGGCGATCACGTCCATAAACAGCTTGAACTGAGCGCGGGTATAGACCTCACTGTCCTCGCCCGGCTCGTCTGACACGGCGAAATGGGTATACACCCCCTCCGGGATCAGCCCCGGCAGGCGGCAGGAGCGGATCACATTGTCCACGCCCTCCTCAAAATAGCCCCCGGCGCAGAGGAAGCCCAGACGGGACATGCCGGTGTCCAGCTTGATGTGGATCTTCAGCTCCTTACCCAGCCTGACCGCTTCCGTCGAGTATTCCAGGGCCTTGGCCAGACAGGTGACGGTCTGGGTGATGTTCTCCTCAATCAGCGTGCCGGTGTACGCATAAGGCGTGTGGCCCAGAATGAGGATGGGCATGGTGATGCCGCCCCGGCGCAGCTCCAGCGCCTCGTCCAGACAGGAGACGGCCAGATAGTCTGCCCCGGCCTCCTGTAAAAGCCGGGAGACCGGCAGGGCGCCGTGGCCGTAGGCATCGGCCTTCACCACGCCCAAAAACCGGCAGCCGGCCGGCAGGCTCTTTCTGATGGCTTCGTAGTTGTGGCGGAGGTTTTCCAGGGAAATCTCCGCCCAGGTTCTCTTTTGCAGGTCGTTCATATCTCTTCCTCAGTTCCAGTTGCTTATGGTGCAGAAGACCCGCACCTGCCCGTCGCTTAACAGCTCGGCCCGCCGGGGGATCATGCTCTCGCTGTCCATCCAGACGTCGGCAGTCAGGGTATCCTCCGCGATCAGCCGCAGTACGGTACTGTCCCCCTCCATCCAGAAGGAGTCCATGTGCCCTTCCCGCAGGGCTTTTACCAGAGCAGGCAGGGCGGACATGGGCGTCAGCCCGTAGCGGTCCAGTTCTCCGGTCTCCAGCATCACGCCGCTGTATTCCAGACAGCTGCTGCCATTCTCCAGCCGGGCCCGGATGCCCTTCACCAGCCCGGGGGACAAAATCTCCACGGTGCAGCCCCGGCTGTCCTCGCTGTATTGCAGGGTGAATTGGCAGCTCTTGTCCTCATACTCGGCCCGGATCTCCGCCGTAAAGCTGAGATCGGTTCTGGCGTTCAGCCCGTCGGCAAATTTCTGATAGCTTTCCTTTACCTTGTCCCCGCCGCAGCCGGTAAGCAGCAGACAGCAGAGCAGAAGCAGGGGGCACAGTCGTTTCATGGCATCCTCCAATGGTTTGATACCCAAGCTTATGCGCCGCCATGAGGGTATTATAATCATCTGAGCGGAATTCGTCAAATTTTATTGCGCAGGCGGATGCGGAAAAGACAGGCGGTGGAAAAAAGGCTTGATTATTTATAAGGAATGTGATAGATTAACTCTGTTAATGCTTTGAAGGGGAAAATAGCGCACCCCAAGGCCGTCAGAGAGCGGAGGTCACCGGCTGAAAGCCACCGCAGGTCCTTGCGCGCTTGGTTCGCCCCGGAGCTCCGGCCAATCCCCGGCGGGCGGAACCCGTTATCGTTCCCTGAAGTGCGGCAATGCCGAATTTGGGTGGTACCGCGGAAGCTATGCTTTCGTCCCTTTGCGGGACGGAGGCTTATTTTTTTGTTTAGGAGAAGAACCATGAAAGAATTGATGCAGAGCCTGAGAGAGGCCTCCCTCAAGGCCATAACCGAGGCGCAGGATATGGACCTGCTGGAGACGCTGCGCGTGAAATATCTGGGCAAGAAGGGCGAACTGACCGCCATTCTGCGCCAGATGGGCCAGCTCTCCGCCCAGGAGCGCCCCGCCATGGGCCAGTTGGCAAACCAGCTGAGAAGCGACATTGAAAACGCCATCGAGGCGCGCAAGACGGAGCTTTCCGCTGCGCTGCTGGAGAAAAAGCTGCGGGACGAGGCCCTGGACGTGAGCCTGCCCGGCGAGAAGCAGCCCATCGGCCACAAGCACCCCATGTATAACGTGCTGGACCAGATCAAGGACATCTTCATCGGCATGGGCTTTGAGATCGTGGACGGCCCGGAGGTGGAGCTGGCGGACTACAACTTTACCAAGCTGAACATCGACGAGGGCCACCCCTCCCGTGAGTGGACCGACACCTTCTATTTCACCGAAGACAGCTCTATCCTTCTGCGCACACAGACTTCGCCCATGCAGATCCATGCCATGGAGACCAGAGAACTGCCCATCCGCATTATCGCCCCCGGCCGGGTCTACCGCAAGGACGAGGTGGACGCCACCCACTCTCCCATGTTCCACCAGATCGAGGGTATGGTGATCGACAAGGGCGTGACCATGTCCGACCTGAAGGCCACGCTGAATCTGGTTGTGGAAAAGATCTACGGCAAGGGCACCGTGACCCGCTTCCGTCCCCACCACTTCCCCTTCACCGAGCCCAGCTGCGAAATGGACATCCAGTGCCACAAGTGCGGCGGCAAGGGCTGCCCCACCTGCAAGGGCGAGGGCTGGATCGAGGTGCTGGGCGCCGGCATGGTGCACCCCAAGGTGCTTGCCGGCTGCGGCATCGACCCGGACGTATACTCCGGCTGGGCCTTTGGCATGGGCCTGGAGCGGCTCGCCATGGGCGAATACAAGATCACCGACCTGCGTCTCATCTTTGAAAACGACGTAAGATTTTTGGAGCAGTTCTAACAGCCCGGCGCAGCCTTGTAGGGGACGGCCTCCCGGACGTCCCGTGCCGGATATTGCTTTCAGAGTATAATAGGAGAATTGAAGATATGAAACTTTCAAGAAAATGGCTGAATGAGTTTGTTGATCTGCCCCTGGAGGAAATCGACGACAAGGCCTTTGCCGAGGCCATGACCATCTCCGGCTCCAAGGTGGAGGTCACCGAGGATCTGAGCCAGAAGATGAAAAACGTGAAGGTGGGCAAAATTCTGTCCATCGAAAAGCACCCCAATTCCGACCATATGCTGGTGACCCGGATCGACGTGGGGGAGAGTGAGCCGGTCCAGATCTGCACCGGCGCCTGGAACGTGCATGTGGGGGATCTGATCCCCGTGGCCCTGCACAACTCCCTGCTGCCCGGCGGCGTGAAGATCACAAAAGGGAAGCTCCGGGGCGTGCCCTCCAACGGTATGCTCTGCTCTTTGAAGGAGCTGGACGTGACC
This sequence comes from Clostridiales bacterium, assembly GCA_022787565.1. Taxonomy (GTDB): domain Bacteria; phylum Bacillota; class Clostridia; order Oscillospirales; family Oscillospiraceae; genus Limivicinus. The sequence continues at coordinate 35,332 of JALFVN010000045.1, forward strand.
ACCCACGACTTCCCCTACGCGGAGATCAAAGCCGCCGCCATCCTGAGCGACTACCACCCCATCGACCCGGCCAAGCCCTCCATCTCCCCGGACATCAAGGCCGGAGACAGGATCTTCGGCAAGGTCATCGCGGCGGAAGTAAAGAGCGTGGAGAATGCGGGCGTGAATCTGTGGAACTGCGCCTTGGAGCCTGCGGCGGAGGCGGTCACCGACTGCCAGAACCTGCACGCGGGGGACCTGGTGGCCTATGACACCGCCAAAAACCATATCTGCACCTTGGAGGACCTGCACGCAAAGCAGGAGGAGTTCCCCCACTGCATCCCCGACGGCATCTTCATTCTCCATGAGGAGGTGCAGCCCGGCGACGATGTGGCGGCTTTCCTGGGACTGGACGACCATGTGGTCGAGTTTGAGATAACCCCCAACCGGCCGGACTGCCTGTGCGTGATCGGCCTGGCCAGAGAGGCCGCCGTCACCTTCGGCAGGGAGCTGAAGCTCCACACCCCGGTGGTGCAGGCCAGAGCCGGCGGCGATATCCGCGATATGGCGAAGATCGTCATCGAGGAGCCGGCGCTGTGCCCCCGTTACACCGCCCGCATGGTGAAAAACGTGAAAATTGCCCCCTCTCCCGAGTGGATGAAGGAGCGTATCCGCAACGCGGGCATGCGCCCCATCAACAACATTGTGGACATTACCAACTATGTCATGCTGGAGTACGGCCAGCCCATGCACGCCTTTGATTTCAGCTGCGTGGGCAATCAGGAGGTGCATGTACGCCTTGCCCGTCCGGGCGAGACCATCCGCACCCTGGACGGCAACGAGCGGGCACTGACCCCAAGCATGCTCTGCATCTGCGACACGGAAAAGCCCATCGGCGTGGCCGGCGTTATGGGCGGCGAGAACAGCGAGATCGTGGGCGACACGGCCATGGTTTTGTTTGAGAGCGCCAACTTCAACGGCACCTCCATCCGCCGCACCGCCACCGCGCTGGGCATGCGCACCGATGCCTCCTCCCGCTATGAAAAGGGCCTTGATCCCCAGAACACCTACAAGGCTGTCCAGCGTGCCTGCGAGCTGATCGAGCTGCTGGGCGCAGGCGAAGTGGTGGAGGGCATCATCGACGTGGTGCCCAACGAGATCCAGGAGACCACCGTGAAGCTGGAGCCGGAGAAGATCAACGCTCTGCTGGGTACCGATATTGATGAGGACACCATGCGCAAGATCCTCCTGGATCTGGGATTTACGCTGGAGGGCGATATCATCCATGTGCCCTCCTGGCGCGGCGACGTGGAGCACTACTCCGACATCGCTGAGGAGGTGGCCCGCTTCTACGGCTATAACGAGATCCCCACCCGCTTCACCGGGGCTATCAGCACCTGCGGCGGCTTCACCGGGGAGCAGCAGTGCGAGCGGCATATGGGCCAGGTCTGCCGCAGCCTGGGACTGGACGAGATCATCACCTACTCCTTCATCAGCCCCAGCTACTACGATAAGATCCGTATGCCCGCGGACAGCCCCCTGCGGGACAGCCTGCGCATCCTGAACCCTCTGGGTGAGGATACCTCCATCATGCGCACCACCATCCTGCCCTCCATGCTGGAGATTCTGACCCGGAACTATAACTACCGCAACAAAGAGGCCCACCTGTACGAGATCGGCCGCATCTACCTGAAAAAGCCCGACGGCACCGCCGACGAGCCCAAAATCCTTTCTCTGGGCGCTTACGGCCCCAAAATGAACTTCTTCGTGCTGAAGGGCTGGGTGGAGGAGCTGCTGGAGAGCATGGACATCGGGGAGCTGCGCTTTGTGGCAGAGCGGGAGAACCCCTCCTACCACCCCGGCCGCTGCGCCAGCGTGTACGCCGGTGAGACAGAGATCGGCGTTCTGGGCCAGATCCACCCGGAGGTGGCCAAAAACTACGGCGTTGACGCGGAGCTTTACTGCGCGGAGCTGCGCTTTGCGGCCATGTTCTCCCTGCAGGGCGGAATCCCCGTGTACAAGCCCCTGCCCAAGTTCCCCGCCGTGACCCGCGATATCGCCGTGGTCTGCGGCGCGGAGATTCCTGTGGGCGACATGATCCGCTGCATCCGGGCAAACGGCGGCAAGTACCTCTGCGGCTGCGACATCTTCGACGTGTACACCGGCCATCACATTGCCGAGGGCAAGAAGTCCGTGGCCTTCTCCCTGACCATGCGGGCCGAGGATCAGACCCTGACCGACGACCACGCGGAGGAGACGGTGAAGGCCGTGCTGGACGCCCTTAAAACCACATTTGGCGCCGTAATGCGCTGATTTTATGGGCCTCATTCCCCACCTTTACGCCGATTTTAAGAATTTTTAAGGTTATTGTTCACATTTTTGACTTTACTTGACATTTTATTCTGCTATAATAAGAAACAGAGCAGAAGTGCAAGGAGGGGACATCATGGAGGATGCAACAAGAAAATTCGCCGCGTTGGACAGCAAGGCCGAGATGAAAGAGATCCTGTCGTCCGTGTATAACTCCCTCATGGTTAAGGGATACAACCCCATCAACCAGATCGTGGGCTATATACTCTCGGAGGATCCAACCTACATTACCAACTACAACAATGCCCGCACGCTCATTACCCGTATTGACCGGGACGAGCTGATGCAGGAGCTTGTCAGAACCTATCTGGAAAAGAAATAAGCGCGAAGAACAACAAAGGCAAAGCCGCCGGGAACGCCCCGGCGGCTTTTTCCTGCCTCTGGCAGCCCAAAGGACACCAGACAAAAAACTTTTGTCATTCTGAACCGCGAAAGCGGTGAAGAATCCCGTTAACAGAAGGCACAGCGCCGCCGGACGGGATCCTTCGCTGACGCTCAGGATGACAGTGAGGTTTGCAGGAGGGCCCATTTCGGAACAGCGTCGGAAGACGGGAACACGGCTATGCCCATGGACGCGCTAAAGAGAAATATTTGTCCCCCTTTTTGCATATACATGGAATAGGGGGTGAGAACATGCCGTATGAGGAGATCAAAAAGGTGCAGCAGCGCCCGCACAGCCTGAAGCTGGAGGGACGGGAGAAAATGAGCATTACCGGGGTGGACGACGTATCCGGCTTTGACGAGAACACCATCGTGCTCACCACGTCCCAGGGCGATCTGAACATCCACGGGCAGGGGCTGCATATCGACAGGATAGACCTGGACGCAGGGGAGCTGGAGCTTCGGGGAAAAATCCAGGAGCTGAGCTACGACGAGCCGGCCCGTTCCGGAACGCTTTGGTCAAGGCTGTTCGGCTGAGATGGAAATCAGCCTTGGCCTGCAGTCCCTGCGCCTGCTGCTGGCCCTGCTGCTGGGCCTGGGCACAGGGCTGCTGTACGATTTGCTGCGCCCGCTGCGCCGCGCTGCCGGAATTGCCGCTGCCGCGGGGCTGGACGCGCTGTTCTGTCTGCTGACAGGAACGGGGATCTTCCTTTTTGCCATGGGCGCAGGGGACGGAAAGCTGGGACAGTGGGAGCTGGGCGCGGCGCTGCTGGGATTTCTGAGCTGGCTGCACTGGCTGAGCCCCTTTGTACTGCCGTTTTTTGAAAAAATCCGCCGACTGTTTGCCGCCGGGCTGACGCTGTGCAAAAAAAGTATAAAAAATTTATTCCATTTTACAAAATTCTTCTTCCAAAAACTTCATTAATGTTTTATATTAAAGGGTAAAGAAGCGTATGCAGAATAAAGGGACCATTGTTCGTATCGTGCTTGTGGCGCTGATGACTTATGCGCTGCTGCATTTTGCTGCGGCGAGAGCCCAGCTGGAGCAGACCCGGCAGCTTGCCGGGACCCTGACGGCGGAGCGGGAGCGGCTGGAGACGGAGAAGCTGCATCTCACACAGCTGCTGGAGGCCGGATACGACGAGGGGACCATAGAGGCACTGGCCCGGGAAAGGCTGGGCCTGGTGTTGCCGGGCGAAACGGTTTTTTACTTTACGAAAGACAGAGAGGATCAAACAGATGGCACTGGAAGTTGGAGCGGTAGTTGAAGGCAAGGTGACAGGGATCACCAAGTTCGGCGCGTTTGTGGCGCTGCCGGAGGGGAAGAGCGGGCTTGTTCATATTTCGGAGGTGGCAAACGCCTTTGTTTCCGATGTGCATGACCATGTGCAGATGGGACAGACGGTAAAGGTGCGCATTCTCAGCATCAGCCCGGAGGGGAAAATCAATCTGTCCATCAAGAAAGCGGAGGACAGACCGGCGCCGCCGAGGGAGCAATCTTTCCGCAAAGCGCCGCAGCAGCGGCAGGAGCAGCCCCAGCGGCCCGCCCCTGTCAGAACGGCGGCCGACCCTCCGTCTGAGAATCAGGCCTTTGAGGACAGACTGAAGAAATTCATGCAGGAGTCCGACAGCCGCATTGCCGACAACCGCATGTACTCCGACCGGCCCCGCCGCAGAGGCAGAAGATAAAATTTACGGACCAAAAAGGAGAAAAGGCATGACAAACTACAGCGAGCTATACCGCAGTAAACTGACCACCGCCGACGAGCTTGCTTCCCGCATAGAGAGCGGATGGACCCTGGGCATGGACGCTGCCCTGGCCCAGACACCGGCCATCATGTCCGCACTGGCAGCGCGGGCAGCCGGGGAAGAGCTCAGCGGCGTAAAGGTGCAGACCCTTCTGGACGTCTATCCTTTCGAATTTTATGCAGACAATGTCCTTTCCGGAAAGGTCAACGGCGTCTCCTGGTTTTCCAGCGGCGGCGCACGAAAGGCCGTGAACGGGGGATACGCAGACTTTATTCCCTCCTATTACCGGGATATTCCCGGACTTATCCGCAGCTTTTACGAATATGACGCCTTTTGCGTCTCTGTGTCTCCCATGGACAAGCACGGATACTTCAGCCTTGCCACCACCAGCTCATACAGCCAGGCCATGCTGAGCAAGGCAAAACGGGTGTATCTTGAGGTGAACAAATACCAGCCCCGGGCTGTCTGCGGGCTGCAGATCCATATCAGCCAGGCGGACGCCATCGTGGAGCACGACGCGCCGCTGCCTGTGCTGCCGCCGGTGACGCTGGACGAGGTGAGCGTCACCATCGGAAACCTGATCGCTGAGCAGATCCCCGACGGGGCTTGCATCCAGCTGGGCATCGGCGCCATCCCCGATGCCACCGGAATGGCCCTGAAAGCAAAGCATGATCTGGGCATCCACACCGAGATGTTTACCGACTCCATGGTGGAACTGCTGGAATGCGGCGCGGTGAACAACAGCAGGAAACAGATCCATCCGAACAAAAGCGTTACCACCTTTGCCTATGGCTCCCAGCGGATCTACGATTTCATCGACGACAACCCGGCCATCGAGATCCTGCCGGTGGACTATGTGAACGACCCCAACGTGATCTGCCGGAACGACAATATGATCTCCATCAACGCCGCTCTGGAGGTGGACCTGTGGGGCCAGGTCTGCGCGGAAAGCGTAGGGACAAAGCACATGTCCGGCTCCGGCGGGCAGATCGACTATGTGCGCGGCGCCTGCCAGTCCAGAGGAGGCAAGAGCTTTATTGCCTTCAGCTCCACGGCAAAGGGCGGGACAATCAGCAAGATCAAGCCTATCCTGACCCCCGGCGCAGTGTGCACCACCAGCAAAAACGATGTGGATTACATTGTTACGGAGTACGGCATTGCCCATCTGAGAGGGCACAGCCTTGCCCAGCGGGCCAGCCAGCTGATCGCCATCGCCCACCCGGATTTCCGGGATGAATTGACCTTCGAGGCCAAAAAGCGCGGCATCATGATCTGACGGCGTAAATGAATGATGGCGTTGTCTCAAAATAGCAAAAAGAGCTATTGAGAGGCAACGCCATCATTTTGACCATTCAGGTTTTGCGATACAGCGTATAGCCGCATTTGCAGTTGATGTGGATTTTTCCCTTCCCCCGCGGGACGCGCAGCATGACGCCGCAGCCGGGGCATTTGAAAAAGCAGAAGTCCTTGCGCTGGGCGCGGCGCTCCTTTGCCGCCTGACGGCTGTACCGCTGCTTCTGACGCAGGGCCAGATAGGCGTTGTTCTCCGCCTCCCGCTGCCCCAATCTGCGGGAAAAGGCCCGGATAAAGCTGAAAATCAGCATAGAAAGACCAAGCCAGGTGAACAGCAGACTGAAAACGCCCCTGAGTACACCGGCTGTCAGCACCGACAGCAGCATACAGACAAGCCCCATCCAGAACAGCGCTTTGGAAAACTCATCCATCCCCTGCCGGCCGGAAAATATTCTGCTTAGTTTTTCTCTCATGCCTTGCTCCAGAAATCTTTTTTGTTTATTCTAAATTCACAGGTAGGAAGTGTCAATAGACTTCACCGAAAGTTTACAAAAGGGTCACGCTGCCGGCACACAGTGGAGACAGAAGGACTTGAACCTTTGCCCCGAAGGTGATACAATGAATCATATTTTAAGATGGAGGGAAATGGGCATGATTGCGATAGGCAGTGATCACGGCGGCTTCGCACTGAAACAGGAGGTCATGGAGCACCTGAAAAAGAGGGGCCTGGATTACAAGGATTTCGGGACCTACAGCGAGGCCAGCTGCGACTACCCGGTATACGGCAGGGCTGTTGCCAAGGCCGTGGCGACAGGGGAGTGCGAAAAAGGAATCATCATCTGCGGCACGGGCATCGGCATCTCCATCTCTGCAAACAAGGTTCCCGGCATACGGGCTGCGCTGTGCGGCGACTGCTTCTCCGCCAAAGCCACCCGTGAGCATAACGACGCCAACATTCTGGCCCTGGGGGCCAGAGTTACCGGGCCGGGTCTGGCCCTGATGATCGTGGACACGTTCCTGGACACGCCCTTTTCCGGCGATGAGAGGCATGTGCGCCGCATCTCTTTGATCGAAGAATAAGCCCCGGGAGGGAGTATTTTGGCAAAATACACGGAATTTTATAAAGGGCGCCGCAAGCGCCGGAATTATATCTTTATCCCTGCCGCTATCCTGATCGGCCTGCTGGCCTTCGGAGTGGTGATGTTCTACGGCGTGCAGAAGTATGCCGTTATCACCAAGGACGCGGTGAATGTGGAGCTGCCCGGCATGGAGAAGGAAGAGACTACCATTGATGCCCAGGGCAACGAGGTCAGGGTTTTCGAACCGGTGGACGCCCAGATCATTTTTGACGAGCCGGACTATTCCGACGTTCAGGCCACTGCCGGTGAGGGCGTGGAGGCCATAAGGGCAATTTTTGTGCCGGCGGAAGAGATCAACAGGGAAAAGCTGGAGGAATATGCCGGCCGGCTCAACCAGGGCAACGCCCTGGTGCTGGAGATGAAGCCCCGTTCCGGACGGCTGATGTGGACCACCAGTTCCACTGTGGCCCAAAACTACAACCTGAACTCTGCCAACACCGTGGACGTGGCTGGCCTGATCGCCGGACTTCGGGAGCTGAAGCCGGATATCTATCTGGCTGCCCAGATCAGCTGCTGCCTGGACGAGCTGTTTGCCTCCTTCAGCACTACCGTCACGTTAAAGACCAGCTACGGCGCAGACTACCGGGATGAAAACGGTACCTGGCTGGACGCCTACAACACCAATCTTCGGACCTATATTGTGGAGCTCTGCCGGGAGCTTTACGACATGGGCTTTGACGAGGTGATTCTGGCAGATGTGGCTCACCCCATAATCCCCGAACCGGAGGAAGGGCAGGAGAAGCAGCAGCTCATCTATACCCGGGAAATGTCCACCCCTCCCAGTCCCATGAACGCGGTGTGCGGCTTTGCCATCAGTGTGGCCGATCAGCTGTCGGACAGACCGGGGAGGCTGTCCATCTACTGCGACTCGCCTTATGCCCTGGTGCGGACCTATGAGGCAAACGGCCAGAACGCCCCGCTGTTTATGAAGATTTTTGACCGGGTATATTTGCGGACGGATAAATATGCCTACAGCTTCAATTTTACGGATATCCAGCCCAAGGTCACCATCGGTGACGCCAGGTATCGCTTTGTGCCCGTAGTGGAAAATTATCTGCCGGAAAACAGCGCAGAGGTCTCCTGGGTTCTTGTGGATACAGAGGAAGAATAATGCTATAACCCCCAAAAATGCCCGCGGGAAATCCTTCCCGCGGGTCAAGGCGTCGATAAAGTTCGACGCCTTGAAAACTTATTCAGGAGTATTCACAAATACTCCTGAATAAGCATGGATTGAACGCAGAAAGGGGACTCCCGTCCCCTCTCTGCACTCTCCCCATGCATTTGGATACACTGCCGATCGCGTTGTCTACTGTCTGACCCGCGGGAAATCCTTCCCGCGGGTACTTTTTTGGTTTTGGGAAGACGGCGGCGGGCAAAGCATTCCGCCTGCTCCGCAGACACCCTGGCCCACCCCCCTCTCTGCCGCCTGCTGTCATCCTGAGGAACGAAGTGACGAAGGATCCCGTGGTCAGAAGGCTGCGCTTCTGTTTACGGGATCCTTCGCTTCGCTCAGGATGACAGGAGGTTTTCACGGGACGCCGGTTTCAGAAGGGCTCAAAAACATATTCCGTAAAGTTCTGCCCCTGGTCGGTGCACATGCTGCGTATGTACTCACAGGTGAATTTATCCCTGTAGTTCCAGCGCAGCAGCACCTGCGCGCTGCAGTCCACGGTATCCATTCTTCCGGCAAAATAGGCCAGATTGATCTCCGAATAGGCTCTGGCCAGTGCGTCTGCGCCGCGCCCCTCACCCAGCCTGGTCAGGGCCTTGCGGGTGGAGCTGTCCCGGAAAAAGGCTTCCGCGTATTCCCGGAAATGCAGCAGCTCCGGGTTATCCAGCCCCTGTGAAGCGGCCCAGAGGTCAACGTTTACGGCCTCGGTACGGTAGCAGGCCTGGCTTTCGGACAGACAGAGCAGCCCATACTGGTTGGGCGTGACAGCCAGAGAGGAGGTGGCGATCTCCGTCAGGCCGCTTTCAATTTGGGAGATGTGCTGGATGTGCATATGACCGCTGAGATTGCAGATCACGCCATATTTTTCAAACAGAGCCCCCAGCAGACGGCCGTTCCCGATGACAAAGCCGCCCCGGAACAGGCTGTTGTGCTGAAAAAGGTTCTGGTGACTGACGGCCACCACCTTCGCTCCGGCCTCCGCGGCGAGACGAAGCTGGTCATCGATCCAGTTCAGCGTGCTTTCGTCAAGGAAGCCCGGCTCAGCCTGGGTATTCACATCCACCATCAGCACCCGGAGCTCCGGGCTGATCTGCGCCATGTAGCTCAGACTGTCCCCGTCCCGGGAGAGGGCCTCACGGAAGCCCAGATCAGCGTAGATTTCCTCAAACTCCCGCTTGTTCACGCTGTCCACGCCGTAATAGCTGTCGCCGGCGAAGCCGGAGGCCTTGGCGCTGTCCAGATCGTGATTGCCGGGGATGACCAGCACGGGGATCCCGGCCGCCTCCACGCGGCGGAGCTTTTCCGCAAGCATGATGTGGCTGTCCCGCTCCCCGTTGAAGCTCAGATCCCCGGAGAGAATGAGGGCATCCGGGGCGCTTTCAATGATCTGGCAGACAAAAGCCTCGGTCAGCTCCTCAATGTATTTCATGGTTTTGCCGTCCGCGTTCTCGATCATTTGCGTATAGAGCGCGCCGTTGTCGTAAAGCTGGGGAGCAAGGTAGTGCAGATCGGTGGCAAGCGCCAGTGTTATCCCCTCCTCCGGCGGAAAGGGAACGCCTGTCTCCGGCGCTTCCCGCAGGAGGAAAAAGCCCAGAGCAGCAACAAGAACAACGGCCAGCAGCGCCGGAATGATGCGGTATTTCTTCATGATCTCACCTTGCAGTATATTTGTGGATAGTTTAACACAATGCAAGCCGGTAAGCAAGAATCAGCGCTGTCTGTTTTCATCAGAACACGATGGCGCGGAGCCTCCGGGAAGACGGAAAGCCCTCTATAATGCCTCGATTTCCTTGATGGCGTATTCATTGCCGCGGAGCAGGTAGGTACGTTCGCTGCCGCATCCGGGGCAGACTTTGGCATACTTGACGGTGGAATATTCCTCGCCGCAGTCGGTGCAGAGGGTGACGGCCTCAATGGGTTCAATGCGCAGCTCCGCCTCCTGCATGTACTCCGTGCGCTTTACCGCCCAGCCCCAGCAGTCACAGAGGTATTTGGGCAGGATGCCGCTGACTTCGCCCACCTGCAAGGTGACACTGGCCACCTTGCTGAGCTGATTCTCCCGGCAGCAGTCCTCCACGGTGCGGATGATATACATTACGGTACCAAGCTCATGCATAGTGCTTCCCCCTCAGGTTTTGCCCTGGATGCGTTTGATGGTCAGCTTGGCGGCCCGCTTGATGCCGTGCTTGATGATGGCCTGCTTGGAGTAGTCGCCGTTGATGTAATTGGCAAACTCCGGGCGGATGCGGCGCAGATGGATGGCGTCAAACTTGCAGCGGGTGGTGCAGATGCCGCAGCCGATGCACTTGTTCTGATCCACGGTGGTGGCGCCGCAGCTGAGACAGCGGGAGGCCTCCAGCTTCACCTGCTCCTCGGTGAGGGTGATGCGGTTATCCTGGAGAGTCCTGGTCTTGTCCGCGTCATGGCGCTGCTCCTGCCGGGCGGGCGCGTTCCGCTTTTCGGCGGGAATGGCGGCATTGCGCTTGTCAAACTCTTTAAAGTCTCTGGGATTGCGGGCCAGCGTCAGGCTGTGGCCCGGGTGGACATAGCGGTGGATGGAGATGGCACCCTCCCGACCGCTGGCAATGGCATCGATGGTGTACTTGGGGCCGGTGACCGCGTCGCCGCCGCCGAAGATATCCGGCTCTGCGGACTGGAAGGTGACCTCAGCCACCTGCAGGATGCGGCCGTTCTCCGTTTCGGCTCTGGTGCCTTTGAGCAGGCTGCCCCAGTTGGAGCGCTGGCCGATGGAGACGATCACATTGCTGCAGGGCACGATCACGGTGTCATTCTCGTCATAGCGGGGAGCAAACTTTCCGTTTTCATCCCGGACAGAGAGACAGCGCATGAACTCCACGCCGGTGACCTTGCCGTTTTCGCCCAGGATCCGCTTGGGGCCCCAGCAGTTGTTGATGACTACGCCCTCGGCCAGCGCCTCGTTTTTCTCGTCGGGTACGGTGGGCATCTCGGCGTCGGTCTCAAGGCAGTAGAGCCGGGCAAAGCCGGTGCCGATGCGCGTCACGGTGCGGGCCACGTCAATGGCCGCGTTGCCGCCGCCTGCCCGGTAAAAGCCATCTCTGCCGACGGGAAGACCACGGACAAGAGCCGCTGCATCTCCTGCATGCGCTGCCTGTCCCTGTGCCCGGAGCAGGCGAGAACCGTCAGCGGCCTTATGGTGGGGATAGCATCCATGGCAATCAAGAAGGCGTGTTCCAGCGAAAAGCCCAATGAGCTGTACCTTTGAAGCCGGAGAGGAGAGAGAAGAATGCGCGACTTCCAGATTTATGAGATCAAGCAGAGCGTTTTTGAAAACAACGACCGGGAGGCGGACAAGCTCCGCACCGAGCTGAAAAAAGAAAAGACCTTCCTGTTAAACCTGATGTCCTCGCCGGGCAGCGGCAAGACCACCACGCTGCTGAGAACCATTGACGGACTTATGGGGAAACACAGCATGGGCATCATGGAGGCGGATATCGACTCGGATGTGGACGCCAAAACCATTGCGGAAACCGGCGTTCGCACCATCCAGCTCCACACCGGCGGCATGTGCCATCTGGACGCCGGCATGACCCGCCAGGGACTGGAGGAGATGGGCACCGAGGGGCTTGACCTGGTGGTGCTGGAGAATGTGGGCAACCTGGTCTGCCCCGCGGAATTTGACACCGGAGCGGTGAAAAACGCCATGATCCTCTCCGTTCCCGAAGGGCACGACAAGCCTCTGAAATATCCCCTGATGTTCTCTGTCTGCGACGCGCTGATCATCAACAAGATCGACGTGCTGCCCTACTTCGATTTTGATATGGACAAGGTGATCGGCTTCAGCCGCCGCCGCAATCCCAACATTCAGATTTTCCCCATCAGCGCCAAAACCGGGGAAGGCGTGGAGGCCTGGTGCGACTGGCTCAGTGAACAGGTCAGCGCCTGGAACGGCTGAGTCCTGCGGCCGGCCTGCAAAGGAGAAAAAAACACACCCATAGAGCCTGCTTTCGCATACTCTATGGGTGTTTTTATCGGTTCTTTACTTGGTGCCGAAGATGCGGTCGCCTGCGTCGCCCAGACCGGGGACGATATAGCCGTGGTCGTTCAGATGATCGTCCAGAGCGGCCACGAAAATGTCCACATCCGGGTGATCCTTCTGCATACGCTCCACGCCCTCGGGAGCGCCGATGATGCTCATCAGCTTGATGTGCTTTACGCCGTCGTCCTTCAAAAACTGAATGGCTGCGGAGGCGGAGCCGCCGGTGGCCAGCATGGGATCTACGACGATTACGTCCCTCTCCTGAATGTCGGGGGGCATCTTGAAGTAGTACTTCACGGGCTCCAGCGTCTGGGGATCGCGGTACAGACCCACATGGCCCACCTTCACGTTGGGCATCATGCTCACCATGCCGTCCACCATGCCCAGACCGGCACGGAGAATGGGGACAACGGCCAGCTTCTTGCCGGCGATACGGTGGCACTTGGCGACAGCCACGGGGGTTTTGACATCCACTTCTTCCATAGGGAGGTCGCGGGTGGCTTCATAGCACATCAGCATGGCGATCTCAGAGATCAGCTCGCGAAATTCCTTTACGCTGGTACGCTCGTCTCTCAGAATGGACAGCTTGTGCTGGATAAGGGGATGGTCAAATACGCATACTTTGCTCATATTTCGTCTCCTTTATATGAAAAAATTAAGAATTGGCATGTTGCTCCGCTTCCAGCCGCGCCTGCCGCTCCCGCTCCGCCTGGGACAGACGGAGGTACACCGGCAGCAGACTGTCCGCGTTTCCCGGGGTCTTGTCCATGGCCGCCATGGCCACGCCCCAGGCGTCCTGCCAGAGCAGATTTTCCGGGGCAACGCGGCAGGGGATACCCTGGGCGTCAAGGAAGTCCTTTGTGATCGATGCGCCGTCACCCACCAGAAAGACCGGGGAGGAGAGTTTCTTCAGGTCCTCCGCAAGCTCGGAAAGGGCGATGGGCCTGTCCGGGCAGAGCCGCTCCGGCCGCCCGTCCCGAATTGCAAACAGGGCGTTATACACCTGGCTGCGCCGGGCGTCCATCACCGGGCAGACAACACCCCCGGCGGCCAGCCCATGCCAGGCCATGGCCTCCAGGGTGGAGACGCCCACGCAGGGCTTATCCGCCGCCCAGGCCAGCCCCTTCACGGTGGAGACCCCGATGCGGATGCCCGTGAAGGAACCGGGGCCGTGGGCCACGGCAATCAGATCCACGTCCTGCAGCTTCAGCTCTGCGTTTTTCAGCATATCCTCCGCCATGGGGAGCAGGGTACGGCTGTGCGTCAGGCCGCTGCACTGGCTGTACTGGCTGATGAGATGTCCGTCCCGGCACAGGGCCACGGAGGCCGCTTTTGCCGAGGATTCAAAAGCAAGGATCAGCATGTTTTTGCCCCCTCAATGGTGATCTTCCTTTCCGTATCGGAGAGCTTTTCAATGCGCACCGTGATCTCGTCCCCGAAAAAGGCGTCCTGTACCTTTTCGCTCCACTCCACGGCGCAGACCGCGCCCCGGCTGAGATAGTCCTCCCAGCCGATGTCGAACAGTTCGTCCGCATCGGACAGGCGGTACATGTCGAAATGGATCAGCTCCCGCCGGCCCAGATATTCGTTTACAATCGTAAAAGTGGGGCTGGACACCCGGCAGTCAAGACCCATGCCCCGGGCCATACCCCGGACAAAGGCGGTTTTCCCGGCCCCCAGATCCCCATACATGGCAACCACCGTGCCGCCGGGGAGAGAGGCTGCAAATTCGCTGCCGATGCGTTCCGTCTCCTGTTCACTTTTGCTGATATAGGTCAATTCCGTCGCTCCCTGCTAAAAGCATAAAATACGAAAAATTTATACAATGTTCATTGTGCGGGGATATTATACCACCGTTATGGCCATTGCGTAAAGAGCAATTATGTGATAAAATATCTTCCGTATGAAGATCGCATTTTGTCGAGTTCACAGCTTTTTTCCGGAAAGGCGGTGCCTGTCATCAAGAAAATCACACCTTACATAAAATCCTTTTTCCAGCGGGCGGACATTTTCCTGCTGGTCGTCTGCCTGATCTGCGCCTGTATGAGCGTTTACGCGGTCTATGTGGCGACTACCGGCCTGGCCGCGGCCAATTACGATGGGATCAACCCCACAAAAATGGTCATCGTCCAGGTGTTCTCCGTGTTTCTGGGCCTTTTTGCCTTTGTCATGTTTACCGTTATCGACGCGGATATTCTGGGCCGCCAGTGGAAGTTCCTGTGTGTGGTCATCGCTGTGCTCCTGGTGGCGCTGGTGTTCTTCGGTTCTGATGACGGTACCGGCAACAAGAGCTGGATCCGTTTCGCCGGTATCGGCATACAGCCTTCGGAGGTCATCAAGGTCCTTTACATTATCCTGTCGGCAAAGCTGATGTCCTATCTGAAGGAACACAGGGATATCAACGCCTTCCCCTCCGTGGTGGAGATGGCGGGCCTGTTCTTCATCATTTTTGCTCTGATCATGGTGGTCTCCTCTGACCTGGGCAACGCCATCATCCTTTTTGCTATCTTCCTTGTCATGTTCTTCTTCCTGGGCGTCCGGCTGTACTGGTTTGCCCTGGGCGGCGCGGCCATCGCGGCCATGATCCCGCTGATCTGGAACTTCCTGCTGAAGGATTACCAGAAACAGCGTCTGGTGGCGCCCTACGACCCTTCTGTTGACCCCTCGGGCTATGGCATCACCTGGCAGACCAAGCAGAGCCAGCTGACCCTTGCCTCAGGCCGGCTCATCGGCGTGGAGGAGGGGCACACGGCCACCGCCTTCACCGGCAAGCACACCGACTTTATCTTTGCCAGCATCGGCGAGCACTGGGGCATGATCGGCTGCCTGATCGTTATCGCGCTGCTGATAATCATTATCGTCCACTGTTTCAGAGTAGGCATCCACTCCGGCAGAACCTTCGACATGCTCCTCTGTGTAGGCGTGGGTACGGCTATCGCCTTCCAGACCTTCATCAACATCGGCATGTGCATCGGCATTACCCCGGTTATCGGCATTACGCTGCCCTTCTTCAGCTACGGCGGCTCGTCCATGGCCACGCTGTTCGGCGCGGTAGGCTTGGTTTCGGGGGTAAAATATAAGCCCAAACCAGAGCATTTTGCGCTTCTCTATTGAATAACGAAAGACGGCGGCCCCGGGCCGCCGTTTTTCGTTTTGACAGGGGAACAAAAAATGTTTTTCACCGTCTGAGAAATCAAAATAAAACCTTACAGCCCGGGGTATAATCTCCCGAAGGCATTTCTTTAGAAAGTTTAAGGCTTTCAGCGGGACTTGTTTATTGATTGTTCAAAAATAAGGATTATAATACCACTGTATCAAAGAAAAGAAAGGCATACGCTATGCACAAGGAAAAAAATAATAAACGCCTGTTTCTCAGCGCATTTCTGACGCTGCTGGGGGTTTTTGCCCTGATTGGCATTGCCCTGTACTGCGTATACATGCTGTGGGAAAAAGCTCCCGACGTGGAGCCGGAGGCGCCTGCGGCCATTACCGAAGAAAAAACCTCGGACAGCGATGCTGAGCCGGTCAGCCCGGACCGGCAGCAGGACAGCTATACGATCCTGCTGGTGGGCAACGATGACGGAAACGGCAACACAGACACCATTTTGGTAGGCCGCCTGGACACCGTGAACCATACCATGGACTTTGTGAGCATCCCCCGGGATACGCTGGTCAATCTGGATTGGAACGTGAGGAAGATCAACGCTGTCTACGCCGGTACCGCAAACTCCGGCGGCGTGGCCATCGACGGGCTGAAGGCCCAGATCAGAAACCTGATCGGCTTCAGTGTGGACTGCTATGCGGTGATCGACCTGGATGTGTTTGTGGACACCGTGGATCTGATGGGCGGCGTCTGGTTTGATGTGCCCCAGGATATGCACTATGAAGATCCGGGTCAGAACCTGTACATCCACATCGACGCAGGCTATCAGTGCCTGAACGGAGAACAGGCCATGGGCGTGGTGCGCTACCGCAGCGGATACGCCAACGGCGATCTGGGCCGTATCGAGACCCAGCAGAAATTTCTGAAAGCCGTAGCCTCCCAGTTTATCCGGCTGGGGAACATCCCCAACGTCTCCGAGGTGGTCAGTCTGCTGGCCAAGAATATGGATACGGACCTGTCCGCCGCAAATATTGCCTTCTTCCTGCGCCAGGCCCTGATGTGCAGCAGTGAGGACATCAATTTCCACACCATGCCCAACACGCCCGACATGGTCTATGGCCTGAGCTACACCTTTGTTGAGCTTGACCCCTGGCTGGAGATGATCAACCAGTGCCTGAATCCCTATAACGCGGCGGTGACGGCCGCGAATCTGGATGTGGTTTACAAATCCGGAGGCACAGTTCTGAGCACCAGCGGAAATCTGCGGGGCTCCTGGTATTACAGCGCCACGCCCACAGCCAACACCACACCCACGCCTTCCCCCGAGCCGGAGCCCAGCGTACCGCCTGAAGAGGGCGGCGAGGTGACGCCGGTTCCGCCGGAGACGCCCGAAGAGTCCCAGCCGCCGGAGGAAACGGTGACGCCCGAGCCGCCACCGGAGGAGAGCGGAGAGGTCATCATTATCGGATAAATGAAATTGGCCGCCGGAAAACCGGCGGCCAAAAGCGTTTAGCCCATGGCGGAAAACTTCTGCTTTACCTGCTGGATGCTCTGGGGCTGAGCCTGCTGGGCGGTGTACCAGCCGTGGTCGGACATCTGCTTGTAAATGCTGTTTTGCATGCACAAAGCGTCGTTCAGCGCAGTGCTGAAGGCCTGGTGCACATTGGGCGTGGCAGACTCAATAGAGCCGTGCAGATACAGATCGCATACGCCTTTGGTGGTGAGCAGTATGCCCTCCATAATGTCTTTGTCATTCATGGCGTTTCTCTCCTTAAATCAGATTGTAAAACTGGGTGAACAGCTGCTGATTGGAATTGACCAGCTGCTGGGCCTGCTGGCGCAGCACAGGGTCAGAGAGCTGATTTGCCGCTGTGCGGCACTGATTCATCAGATACTGGGTGTGTTCAAGGGCGTCTTCAATATAGAGCAGTTCTTTGGGACTCATTTTTTATCACCTCAAGCATATTGTTTGCCGTTCAGCGGATAAAAAACGGACCAAATGCTGCATGGCAGACCTGACAGAAAAAGCATTTTTGACAATACGGGGAAAGCATGGTAAGATAAATTCAGCGGACGGCTTTCCGCCTTTCACCCAGAACAGAAAAAGGAGGGAAAAGCGATGACTTATGTTTTCGGCGCGCTGGCCGGTGCGGTATGGGGATTTCTGGCCGCGCTTTTAAATGCCTTTGTGACCAAAAAATGTATTGCAAAAAAGAACACCAACGCCCTTCTGGTGTCCAATATGCTCCACATGCTTGTGGATGTGGCGGCGCTGGCGGCGGTGTTTTTGGTGCGCAATGTGCCCTGGCTCAATTTTGCCGCGGCGATCGTGGCGACAGCAGCGGCGCTGTCCATTACCACCATTGTGTTCACCTTTAAACTTGCCGCGCAGAAAGAGGATTAATTAAATGAAAAAGCTGTGTGTCATGCTGGCGGCTGCGCTGCTTCTGGCGCTGCTGAGCGGCTGTGCGTTCACAGAGAAATTGGCACAGATCGACCTGCCGGAACCGCCGGGGAGGGAGATGCCTGCTCCCACACAAAGCCCGGAGGAGATCGCGGCAGAACAGGCCAGACAGGAGGAACTGAATGCCCGCCGGGCGGAAGCGCTTGCCGAAGCGGAAAGGCTGAGAAGCCAGTATTTTTACGACGAGGCCATCGCGGCGCTGTCGGACGAGGAGATCTGTGACGAAAGCGTGGAGGCGGCGCTGTCCGCCATCCGGGCGGAGAAGGACAGCCTTGTGGACTATACCGGGGATGTGCCCCATATCTTTTTCCACAGTCTGATCGTCTATCCCGAGCTGGTGTTCACGGACACCGTTACGCCCATGGGCGGCTATAATTCCGGCTTTTCCGAAAAGGCGGAGCTGGAAAAAATTTTGCCCCAGCTCTATGAGCGGGGCTACGTGCTCTATGATCTGGATGCGCTTTGGGAGATGACCGACAGCGGTATGCAGCGAAAGCCCATTCTGCTGCCGCCGGGGAAAACGCCCCTGATCCTGTCGGTGGACGATGTGGCCTATGCCTACGGCGACGGCTTTGCCCAGCAGCTTTTCGTAGATGAAAACGGGGAGCTGATGTACCGGGTGAATAACCCCCAGGGCGGGGTGGATATTATGCCTGATGGGGACGTGATGGGCGTGGTGGACGCTTTTGTAGAGCAGCACCCGGATTTTTCCTACCGGGGGCACAAGGGAACCATCGCGCTGACCGGCTTCCAGGGCGCTTTCGGCTATGACTACGACATACCGGAGCAGGCTGACCAGATCCGCACGGTCTCCGCTGCCCTGAAGGAGGACGGCTGGAACTTCGCCAGCCACAGCTACACTCACAACCGGGTGAACAATTACTACGGCCCGGGCTGCGCGGTGGAAAAGATCAGCTACGATATCAACAAATGGGTGGACCATGTAGTCCCCTGCATCGGGGAGACCAGGCTCTTTATCGCGCCCTTCGGCTACCGGGTGCAGCAGCCTGCTCTGCAGTGCATCCTGGACGCGGGCTTTGAAATCTACTGCACGGTGGACAGCCGGGTGTACAACGAGCTGAACCCGGATTATGCCCTCATGTCCCGTATTGAGATCGGCGGGTATTCCATGACCTATTACCGGGATATCCTCAACGAGCTGTTTTTCAATGTGGACAGCGTTTTTGACGCTGCCGGCCGCCCGCCTGTGGTGGGATAAAAGGACAAATAATATATAGTAAAAACTGCCGCAGATTTTCCTGCGGCAGTTTTTGCTATGTTCTTGTTTTGCGTTCAGACAACGCCCTGAGCCATCATGGCCTCGGCCACCTTCAGGAAGCCGGCCACATTGGCGCCCACCATCAGGTCACCGGGACGGCCGCACTCCACAGAGGCGTCGTAGCAGGCCTTGTAGATGTTCTTCATGATGCCGTGCAGTTTCTCGTCCACTTCCTCGAAACTCCAGGACATGCGGATGGAGTTCTGGCTCATCTCCAGACCGGAGGTGGCCACGCCGCCGGCGTTGGAGGCTTTGCCGGGGCTGTAGAGCAGGCCGTTGCCCTGTACCAGAGCGATGGCTTCGGGAGTAAGGGGCATGTTCGCACCTTCAAACACGGCCATGCAGCCATTGGCGATCAGGGCCTTGGCGCCCTCAGCGTCCATCTCGTTCTGGGAGGCGCAGGGCATGGCGATGTCGCATTTCACGTTCCAGATGTTGCGGCAGCCCTCATGGTATTCGGCGCCGGGTACCTCGTCCGCATACACGCTGATGCGGGCGCGGCGGCGCTGCTTGATGTCAAAAAGCTTTTTCAGGTCTATGCCTCTGGGGTCGTAGATGTAGCCCTGAGAGTCACTCATGGCCACTACTTTGCCGCCCAGCTGGGTGCATTTTTCCGCGGCATACTGGGCCACGTTGCCGGAACCGGAGACCACCACGGTCTTGCCCTCGTAGCTCTCGCCCTTCAGGTGCTTCAGTGCTTCCGCAGCGAAGTAGCACAGGCCGTAGCCGGTGGCCTGGGTGCGGGCAAGAGAGCCGCCGAAGGTCAGGCCCTTTCCGGTGATTACGCCGCCGTCGAAGCGGTCAACAATGCGTTTATACTGGCCGAACATATAGCCCACCTCACGGGCGCCTACGCCGATGTCACCGGCGGGCGTATCGGTGAACTGGCCGATATGCCGGTAAAGCTCGGTCATAAAGCTCTGGCAGAAGCGCATGACCTCGCCGTCAGACTTGCCCTTGGGGTCAAAGTCGGAGCCGCCCTTGCCGCCGCCCATGGGCAGGGTGGTAAGGGAGTTTTTCAGAATCTGCTCGAAACCCAGGAATTTGATCACGGAGAGGTTAACGGAGGGGTGGAAACGGAGACCGCCCTTGTAAGGGCCGATTGCGGAATTGTACTGTACACGATAACCACGGTTTACACGAGTATTGCCGTTGTCGTCCACCCAGGGAACGCGGAATTCCACGACACGCTCCGGCTCAACGAAACGCTCGAGCAGGCCCGCTTTTTCCCATTCGGGGTGCTTGTCGACCACAAGCTCCAGAGATTCAAAAACCTCCAGAACCGCCTGAAGAAACTCCGGCTCGTGACTGTCACGGCGCTGGACCTCTTCATACACTCTTTTCAGGTACTCGTTTTGCAGCATAGTGACCTCCTTATAAAATTTATTGTCCGGGTCTGACTGGCTATATTATACACCAGGGCAGGCCAATTAACAAGGGTTAAAAAAATATCGAAAAAGGTCTTTATTTCTTGCTTTTTTCCGGCTTGTACGTTATTCTTTTCTGGAGGTGAACAAATATGGTTATCAAAAGAGACTTTTGCGGTGAGGAAGAATACCTCATTGATTCCGGACGGCTGCGGGTGAGCGTCATGGCTCTGGGCGCCACGGTCACGGGTATTGAATTGGATGGGCGGTCCCTCTCCCTGGGCTACGGTACGGCCCGGGAGTATCTTGAGGGAACGGCATATATCGGCGCGCTGGTGGGCCGGTACGCAAACCGCATCGGCGGCGCGGCCTTTGACCTGAACGGCAGACACTATACACTGACAAAAAACGAGGGGGAAAACCAGCTCCACGGCGGCCCCAAGGCTTTTGACAAGCGCCGCTGGCAGGCGGAGATCCTGGGCGAAAACAGCGTCCGCTTTACCCTTTTTTCCCCGGACGGGGACAACGGTTTTCCGGGAAACCTGAACGCCGCCGTAACTTACAGCGTATCCGGCGGCACCTTGCGCCTGGATTTCGAGGGGGAGAGCGACGCGGACACCCTCTTTGCCCCCACTACCCATATGTATTTCAATTTAAACGGCGCGGACAGCATCCTGGACACGGTGTTTCAGATGAACTGCGCTGGCTGGCTGGAAGTGGGCGAGGGACTGATCCCCACAGGAAGAATATGCCCCGCTGAGGGAGAATTTGCCTTTTCTTCTCCCCGACCTCTGAAAAGAGATTATGACCACTGCTTTGTCCTTGCCGGAGAAAACGCCTGCACAGCCCGGGCCGGGGATGTGACCATGAGCGTCAGGACGGACTATCCCGCCCTTCAGCTCTATACCGGCGGGGGGCTTGGCGCGCCCTTCGGCAAAAACCGGGGCTTCGCCGTTGAACCGGAGTTTTACCCGGACAGCCCAAACCACCCGGAGTTCCCGTCCCCCGTCCTGCGCGCGGGAGAACATTTCCACAAATATGTGGAGTACAGCTTCCTGACAATATAAACGCAAAAATCCGTTGCCGGAAAGAGCGGTGATCATAACACCGTTCGGTGTAGTACGTTGCGCGCGGAACTTGGCTCTCCCTTTGGGAGAGCTGTCGGCGCAGCCGACTGAGAGGGAAAACATGACCATACCAAAGGACAACAGCCAACTGGAAAACGCCCGGCGGTTACGCAGGGAGATGACGCCCCACGAACGAAAGCTCTGGTATCTTTTCCTCCGCAAATATCCGGTGAAGATTTATAAACAGCGAATCATCGGAAGATTTATCGTAGACTTTTATTGTGCTTCTGCCAAATTGGTTATTGAATTGGATGGTTCTGGGCACTATGAGCCCCAAGGGATGGCCTATGATTCTGAACGTTCCGCATTTTTGACAGCACTTGGATTGGAGGTTCTGCGTTTTTCCAACCGGGATGTCGACAGGGATTTTCGTGGTGTATGCACACAAATTGATATTACCATTCAAAAGCGCCTGCAAGGCCCTCTCAGTCACCTTCGGTGACAGCTCTCCCAGAGGGAGAGCCAAGGAGGCTGTCTGCAGCTGCGCCATAGGTCACAATGGCATAAGAAACGGAGCGTATCTGTACCGATACGCTCCGTCGAGCATGTCAAAAAACTGTGCTTTTGCTGCCGACAACAGAGCCGCGGGGGAGCGCGAGGGGTAGCAAAGCGGCGCTGCGGTAGTGAATGACATGCCGGTGGCATGTCAGAGCCTCAGCGAGACCGAGCCTCAGCGAGACCAAGACCCCTTGCTCTCCTTGACGCAATGCTGTTTGCGGGCCTGTTTCACGACGGCCCGCAAACAGCGCGGCTGCGGAAATTGCGCATCGTCTTCATCTGCCACAGGCAGCGACGAAGCGCAATACTCGCAATCCAATAACCCGCCGCAAAAAAGCCTGATCTTTCAGGCTTTTTGGGCGAAGCAGCGTTTTGAATTCCTCAAAACGCTCGGCGGCTGAAGCGGTCAAAAAAGTCCGATCAGGACTTTTTTGACAAGCTGAACGGAGCGTATCTGTACCGATACGCTCCGTCAACTGTTTTACGGGTACCCGCCTAAAAGCAGCGGATTTTGTGATTGATATTTACTCCAGTTCTTCCAGCTGGCGGATAAACAGGGCGCTTTCCCCGTCGGAGGGGATGAGGAAGCCGGTGCGGGGGGAGACGGTGAAGGACTCCACCGCGGGGCCGTCCATCAGGCAGGAGCGCTTGAACTGCTGGGTGAAGAGACGGGTGCAGTAGCTCTTGAGCCAGCGGATCAGCTCTTCGTCGGAAAACTCCTCATGATAGGCGATTTTGGCCAGACGCAGGGTTTTCTTCGGGTCAAAGCCGCAGATGAGCATCTTGTGGGTGAAGAAGTCCTGGAGACTGTAGGAGCCCACGGCGTCCTCGCTCTTCTGCTCGATCTTGTCGTCGTGAATGGGCAGCAGCTCCGGCGTAACAGGGCAGTCCAGCACGTCCCACAGGGCGGCGGCCAGAATTTTGTCCTCGGTGCGCTCGGCGATGTAACGCAGGTTTGCCCGGACCTGGGTCTTGGTCAGGCCCAGATTCACGTCGTACATGCTGGTGTGGTCGCCGTTAAAGGTACACCAGCCGTCGATAAACTCGCTCAGGTCCTCGGTGCCTACATCCAGGCCGTTGACCTTGTTGGCGATGTCCATCAGCACCTGGGTACGCTCACGGGCCTGGGCGTTTTCAAAAGCGATGCTGTAATCGTCATGGGCGTGGCCGATATCGTCAAAGTGCTGGTAAACAGATTTGCCGATGTCGATAATGCGGACTTCCGCGCCGCACTGCTCGGCCACGATGATGGCGTTGGACTTGGTGCGGGAGGAGGTGCCGAAGCAGGGCAGGGTGCAGGCCACCACGTTGGTGGAGGGCAGACCCATGCGCTTCATGGCCATAGCGCAGACCATGACGGTCAATGTGGAGTCGGAGCCGCCGGAGATGCCCACCACGCAGTGGTCGAGATGGGCGTACTTCATGCGCTTGACCAGACCGGACACCTGAATGTCCAGCATACGGCGGCAGTAGTCCGGCAGATCCTCCGCCTTCTCGGGCAGATGGGGGTGCTTGGAGAAGCGGCGGGTGAGGACGGTATCCTCCGCCGCACAGTCCCAGACACAGATGTAGTGAGGCTGGTCGCCGGTCTCAAATTCGCCGCTCTTCCGGCGCAGATTCATCAGGTAATCCACGTCGATCTCGCTCAAGGCCAGACTGTCCTCCCGTTCGTCGGAGGAGAGCACCACACCGTTTTCCGCCACCAGGCAGAGACCGGAGTAGACATTATCGGTGGAGGACTCGCCCTTACCCGGGGCGGCCAGCACCATGCCGCAGCAGAGCCGTTCGGACTGGGCGCGGATCTTCAGCTCCGCCTCTTTGGCGGAATAGACGGTCTCGGGGAAAGAGGCCATCTGGGCAATCACCGTGGCGCCTGCCACAGCGTGGCGCACGGCGGGGGAGACGATGGCATCCATGTCTGTGCCCAGCTCCACCGCCACCCGCAGACCGGGCAAAGCGGGACAGTCAAACAGACAGTCGGCAGAGAGCAGCGCAGACAGCCCGCCCAGTTCCGCCTCGATCCCGTCCTTGTCGGGCTTGGCGAAGGGACTGTTCTTTACGTTCTCCCTGGGAACCAGGGCCAGAAGTTCACCGGCGGAGATGACGGCGGCGCAGCTGTAAAGCCGGCTGCCGGAAGCAAAGGGCAGGCCTACAAAAATGAGCATGTCCGTGCCCACAGTGGCCTTAACTACCCGGAGCAGAGCCTTTTTCGCCCCCTCCAGGATCACCTTGTGGCCGATCAGATCATAGCAGGTGCAGCCGGTGAGAGTCAGCTCGGGAAATACCAGGATCTTAACGCCCTTTTCCGCTGCGTCCCGGATGCACTCGATCACCCGGTCCGCGTTGTATTCTGCGTCGGCCACCCGGATCACCGGGGAGGCGGCGGCGACTTTGATAAATCCGTCTTTCATTTCATATCACCTTTTCCGCAAGTTCTTCTTGTTGATTAAAATCTGATGCGCTCGGCGATGTAGCTCTTGACTTCGTTGATGGGGATGCGTACCTGCTGCATACTGTCGCGCTCGCGGATGGTGACGCAGTGGTCGGCCTCGTCGGTCTCGGTGCCCACGGTGTTGAAGTCGAAGGTGATGCAGAAGGGCGTGCCGATCTCGTCCTCACGGCGGTAACGCTTGCCGATGGAGCCGGTCTCGTCGTAGTCGCACATAAAGTCCTTACTCAGCTCCTGATACAGCTCCATGGCGGGGCCGGTGAGAATCTCCTTCTTGGACAGGGGCAGGATGGCGCACTTGAAGGGCGCCAGAGCGGGATGCAGGTGCAGAACGGTGCGCACATCGTCGTTTCCCTTTTTGTCCTGACCCACCACTTCCTCGTCGTAGGCGTCCACAAGGACGGAGAGGACAGTGCGCTCCACGCCCAGAGAGGGCTCAATGACATAGGGAATGTAGTGCTCGTTCTTTTCCTGGTCGTAATAGGTCAGATCCTGGCCGGAGACAGTCTGGTGCTGGGTCAGGTCGTAGTCTGTGCGATCGGCCACGCCCCAGAGCTCGCCCCAGCCGAAGGGGAACAGGAACTCAAAGTCCGTGGTGGCCTTGGAGTAGAAGCAGAGCTCCTCCGGATCGTGGTCACGCAGCCGCAGATTCTCGTCCTTCAGGCCGATGTCCAGAAGGAATTTATGGCAGAAGCTGCGCCAGTAGTCGAACCACTCCAGGTCGGTGCCCGGCTGGCAGAAGAACTCCAGCTCCATCTGCTCAAATTCGCGGACACGGAAGATGAAGTTGCCCGGGGTGATCTCGTTGCGGAAGCTCTTGCCGATCTGCCCGATGCCGAAGGGCAGCTTTTTGCGGGTGGTGCGCTGGACGTTGACAAAGTTGGTAAAGATGCCCTGAGCAGTCTCGGGACGGAGGTAGACGGTGTTTTTGGCGTCCTCGGTCACGCCCTGGAAGGTTTTGAACATCAGATTGAACTGACGGATATCGGTGAAGTTGTGCTTGCCGCAGGTGGGGCAGGGGATGTTGTGCTCCTCCACAAAATCCTTCATCTCCGCCTGGGAAAAGGCGTCGATGGGCTTGGAAAGTTCAAAGCCGGTCTCGCTGCACCAGTCCTCGATGAGCTTGTCAGCGCGGAAGCGCTCGTGGCACTCGCGGCAGTCCATCAGGGGATCGGAGAAGCCGCCCAGATGGCCGGAAGCCACCCAGGTCTGGGGGTTCATGAGAATGGCGGCGTCCAGGCCCACGTTATAGGGGTTTTCCTGAACGAATTTCTTCCACCAGGCTTTTTTTACGTTGTTTTTCAGCTCCACGCCCAGAGGGCCGTAGTCCCAGGTGTTGGCCAGACCGCCGTAGATCTCGCTGCCGGCGAAAATAAAGCCGCGGTTTTTGCACAGGGCCACGATCTTGTCCATTGTTTTTTCAGTGTTTTTCATTTTTCGTCCTTTCCTGCGGCTGGCTGCCGCAGAGATGATATTTGCCGGGGTTTCCGACAAAATATTAGTATATCAGAGGATCGCCCGCATATCAATGAAAAATAATAATTAAAATATTAACGCGCTGAGGTGCAAACTTCCCCGGCAGGCCGGGAACGGGAAGATGAAGAATTTTTAAGGAATATCTCTGTTTTTCCTGTTGAATAGACGGCATCTTGATGTATAATATTGTCGTATTCTGATGAATTTGGTCGAGGTGCAGAATGAGAAGAAAGAGAAGCGGAGCGTTATTTGTCCTTTTTATCGCTGCCTGTGTGACGGTGGGCTTTGCCATAGCGCTGGCCCGGGATGACAGACACGCGGAGATCAGCCTCCTGGGCAGCGAATACATGACCGTGGAATACGGGACGGAGTTTGAAGACCCGGGCGTGGTTGCCAAATCTGTGGGAAATTCCTTTGGAACCTTCAAACACTCTCCCAAGGTGGAAATCACCGGGCAGGTGGATACCATGACCCTGGGTGACTATGTGCTGGAATATACGGCGACGGTGCGGGATAAAAGCGCCAGCGTGAGCCGCAGGGTGAGCGTTGTGGACACCACACCGCCGGTCATTGAACTCAAGCACACCGAGGGCTATGAGACAGACTGGTTTACCGGCTATGAGGAAGAGGGCTATACGGCCACCGACAGCCACGACGGCGACCTCACCGGCCAGGTGCTCTGCACGGAGCAGGGCGACAGTATCATCTACACCGTCAGCGACGCCGCCGGAAACGAGGCCTTTGCGGAGCGGAAGATCGAATACACCGTGGCCAGGCCGGAGATATTCCTGACGGACGGGGAGGAGATCACCGTTCCGGCAAGCCTGACTTTTACCGACCCGGGATACAGCGCCGCCGACAGCAAGGGCAACGACCTGACGGACCGCGTGGAGGTCAAAGGCAGCATCACCCCTTATAAGCTGGGCAGCTATCAGTTCGAATATACCATCACCAACGATAAGGGCGACAAGGTCACGAAAACCAGAACCGTGGAAGTGGTCAAAGCCGAAAAGCCCGAGGTGATCAAGCCGGAGGAAAAAACCATTTACCTCACCTTTGACGACGGTCCGGGACCCTATACCGGACAGCTCCTGGATATACTGGCCAAATATGACGTGAAGGCCACCTTCTTTGTCACCGGCGCGGACAGCGACTATTTTGATATGATCGGCAGAGCCTATGACGAGGGGCATACCGTCGGCGTACACACCTATTCCCACAATTACCGCAAGATCTACCAGAGCGAGCAGAATTTCTTTGAGGATTTCTGCAAAGTCGAGGAGCTGATCTACGAACAGACCGGCAGTTATACCAAGATCTGCCGTTTCCCCGGCGGAAGCTCCAACACGGTCAGCGCCTTCAACCCCGGCATCATGAGCCGGCTTGTGACCATCATGAACAATCTGGGCTACTGTTACTTTGACTGGAACGTATCCAGCGGAGACGCGGGTCAGACAAACAGCACCAGAGATATCATATACAATATCGAATCCGGATGCGCCCAGAATGTGCTGAACGTAGTGCTGCAGCATGATATAAAGGACTACAGTGTCAACGCCGTGGAGGAGGTCATCATCTGGGGCCTGAACAACGGCTACACTTTCCGTGCCCTGGACGAGACCAGCTGGGGCTCCCACCACAGCCTGTTCAACTGATATGGAGGAAAGACAGACAATAGCCCTTTGCTGTAAATACAGCTCTCCCCTTGGAGAACTCCTGATCGCCTCACGGGGAGAGAAAATTACCGGCCTCTGGTTTACCGGGCAGAAATATGATCGGGCCGGACTGGGAGACATGGTGCTGACAGAGCCGGAAATCAGCCCGGCGCTCAGCGCGGCATTGTGCTGGCTGGAGGAATATTTCCGGGGAGAGGAGCCAAAAATAGAGATCAAGCTCAGACCGGAGGGCACAGCCTTTCAAAAACGGGTGTGGGAGGAGCTGCTTACCATACCCTATGGGGAAACATTGAGTTACGGGGATCTGGCTAAACGACTGGGCAGCAGCCCCCGGGCGGTGGGCGCGGCCGTAGGCAGAAATCCCATTTCCCTGATCATTCCCTGCCACAGGGTCCTGGGCAGTGACGGCAGCCTGACCGGCTATGCCGGCGGCGTCGAACGCAAAAAATATTTGTTGGAACAGGAAAAATCAGCAAATTATTGACAAATAAATAAGGGTGTAATATGATGTCCCTGCGCCGCATCCGGCATGACCGGAGCGACAGCAGGAGGTTAATAAAGAAATGAAAAACAAACGCATCGAAACCCGTACCCTGACCGGCGTGGCGATCTTTACCGCCATCGTCATTGTTCTCCAGCTGTTGGGCAGCTTCATCCGTTTTGGCCCCTTCTCCATCTCATTGGTGCTCATTCCCATTGTTGTGGGCGCCGCAATGTATGGCGCGGGTGCAGGAGCATGGCTGGGCTTTGTGTTCGGTATGGCTGTACTGCTCTCCGGTGACGCCGCGGCTTTCCTTCCCATCAGCCCTATCGGCACGATCGTGACCGTACTGGCCAAGGGCGCGCTGGCCGGCCTCTTCGCCGGACTGGTGTTTAAGCTCCTGGAGAAGAAAAACACCTACGTTGCCGTGGTGGCTTCCGCTATTGTCTGCCCTGTGGTCAACACCGGCGTGTTCCTTCTGGGCTGCTTCCTCTTCTTCATGGAGACGATTTCCCAGTGGGCGGCAGGCAGCGGCTTTGAAAATGTGGGTACCTATATGATCGTAGGTCTGATAGGTCTGAACTTCGTCTTTGAGCTGATCGTCGATATCGTCCTCAGCCCCATTGTCGTCAGACTGATCTCTGTCGGAAAAAAAGGAAAGGCAGTGTAATATGATCCTTGCCATCGATGTGGGCAATACC
Organism: Clostridiales bacterium; assembly: GCA_022787565.1. Lineage (GTDB taxonomy): Bacteria > Bacillota > Clostridia > Oscillospirales > Oscillospiraceae > Limivicinus. The sequence goes on from JALFVN010000045.1 coordinate 64,053, forward strand.
AATATTGTCCTTGGCTGTATAGATAAAGGCGAGATAAACAACATTGTCCGCATACAGACCAACACCCGGGAGACACCGGCGGAATATGCCATCAAGCTCCGCCAGCTTTTTGAGGTGTTCGGTATCAACAGCTGCGGCTTCGAAGGGGCCATCATCTCCTCCGTTGTACCCAGCGTTACCGATTCGCTGAAAGAGGCGGTAAAACGGCTCACCGGTCTGGACTGCATGGTGGTGGGCCCGGGTATGCGCACCGGGATGAATGTCCGCATCGATGATCCCGGCACCCTGGCCGGAGACATCGTGGTTGGCAGTGTTGCCGCCATGAATTTTTACGGCGCTCCCGCTATCGTGCTGGACATGGGCACAGCCACCACTGTGGTGGTGATCGACAAGGACAAGTGCTATCGCGGCGGGGCCATTCTCCCCGGCGTGAAACTTGCCTACAATGCCCTGGCCGCCGGCACCAGTCTTCTGCCGGATATCTCCATCACGCCGCCGAAAAAGTGCATTGCCACCAACACGGTGGACAGTATGCGCAGCGGCGCGGTGTTCGGCACGGCCGCCATGCTGGACGGCATGATCGACCGCATGGAGGCGGAGCTGGGATACCAGTGCACCGTAGTCGCCACCGGCGGCCTGTCCTCCAGCATCATTCCCTTCTGTAAGCACAAGATCGTCTATGACGACGACCTGCTGCTGAAGGGACTGTGGTATCTGTATCAGAAGAATCAATAACAAAAAAGGAAGCGGGTTAGCCGTGTGCCAATAAGACAGTAATTTGAAAAAACTACAAAATCGGCATCTGCTAAGCAGGATTGGACAACAAAGCAGGCGGCACTCAACTTCGGTTGGGTGCCGCCTGTTTTTATGCATCTAAGAGTTGAAAATCACCTGTTTTCCGCTCTGTAAAGCAAGGGGAATGAAAAGGGTGAGATAATTATCATCTTCGTTATGAAAGCCCTGCTGAAAGGCAAATCACGCTATAACGAGCGCCATTCGCTGAATAGAATGAACATTTTCGTTTGCAATAACTTTCTTGCAAAATCGCAAACCTGATAGGTTGAGGGTTGATGCAATGTGCATACAAACATCGTCAATACATTCCAGCAGCTAATTGTAGAAATTTCTTGATTTTACACGATAAAAATTTAGCAGACAGCTTGAAAATGACCTTATCATTGTGTTATATTGTGTGTACACACCACCAACCTGTTTATCTTTGAAGGAGTGATTTTATAATGAAAAAAATATCGCTGATTATTTCATCAATGTTAATTTTGCTTCTTGCCGGATGCAGCAGCTCTGGAAACCGTGTTGAAACGTTAAAAGGCTGGTCATTTCAGTACAACGAAGGTACAAAGGATTACAGTTTATTCTTTGGCCTATGCGATAAAAATGATAACTATCTTTCTGCTGATGCAGATGTTGCAGTTAGAATCGAAAATGAAAATGGTGACATAGTCTACGAGGGTACAACATCTATTACGGAAGATGACTTTAGCAACTATACCAGTCAAGTTGCTGGAGAACGTTATCTTGCTAATGTGAGAATTGCAGAATCCGAAATTCAAGAGGGAACATCGTCTAGCGGTACGGTATACTTTACTGTTTCGGATGGAAAATCATTTGCATTTGACGAATGCAACTGTTCTGCACTGTATTGTTTGCCAGTGAAGGATATTCAGTTATCTGTAGAATCCCTACCAATAGAATTGCAACAAAGGGGATATGATGGATCGATTGAATCAAAGATTCTTGTAACCGATGTTCAGTTCAGCGTTGATAACAGCCTGAGCTCGTCTTGTATGACCATCGTTGTTTCTGGTGAAAAGACTTATGGCAAGGATGACGGTTTTTACTATGATATCGTTAGTTACAAGCTGTATGATAGCGAAGGATATTTGAGCGATTCAGGTCAAATATACCTTGGAACCTCCCTTAGTGTTGGGGATAAATTCAAGGATGATTCGCTTACCATTTATGACTTAATGCCAGGAGAAACTTATACACTACAGTTGTTGGATTACGGATGGTGAACCCAATGACAAGAGAGCAGTTCAAAATATTACATAGCGAAATCATGATGTATTTCCAGTGCATAGAATTTGATTTGAAACGAATCTATGCAGGCATGTCTTCAGAAGATTTTGACGATGAAATGGATATGTTGGACACATCAAATCTTGGCAATACGCTCCGAAAACTGAAAAAGCTGGATCATAGTGATGGTAACCCTTGGTTATCTGAAACAGAATATGACCAATTGGATCGTATACGTGAGTTGCGGAACTACTGGTGCCATCAATGCTACTTGGATTATATCTATATTAACGTTGAGTGGCAGCGAGAGAATAAGTTCCAGCGTATCGCGAATAGGCTGTATAATGAGCATGGTCGAGTATATAACCTTCATCAAAAACTTCAAGACTTGTATTTTGATTGGTTTGAAGATAGTGTGTAATCAGCCATATTAGCTACAAATTTTCGGGACGGTGAGTTTTCACAAAATTTGTATTCATCGCTCGAACAAGAACTTTTCCCCAAATAACTTGAGGAGTTTTGCTAGATGCCAGACAACAGGAATCGCAAGCGACCGATACAGGTCAAATTTTTCGTAGACGAAAGAGAACTCGGCTTGATAAGGGCGAGGATGGCGCAGCTTGGGATAGAGAATATGAGCGCTTACCTTCGCAAAATGGCAATCGACGGATATGCGGTAAAACCGGATTTGCCTGAAAGCCGTGAACCCAAAAATCCCTGACTTACTTTCCGAAGATAGATCGATGTTCAGCTCCGCAGGAGCGCAGCCGATTTCTCTGAAATCGTTCAGGGGTTTGGGGCATTTCCGCAACAAGATTGCACAGGTGTATAAACACGAGCATTGCTTGCCAAGTGCGTTTCGCAGTTGGCAGGTAATGAGAAGTGGGTACCGCCGTGCATTGCTTGCCAGAATGGCAGGCTCCGGTGCGGGTACTCACCGGATTTGCTTGCTATTCTGCAAGGAAATCCCGGTTGTACTACGCCGGATTTCGCAAGTGTATCTACACTTGTTCAGCGAATAAAGAGGAACAGCACCCTCACGGAGCTGACCCCCTATGCCCTCAGAGAGCTTGTCAAGGCGGTCTATGTAGATGCACCTGACAAGTCCAGCGGCAAGCGCAGGCAGAAGGTACATATCGAGTACGACCTTGTGGGCTACATTCCCGTGGATGAACTGCTAAAAGCGGAACAGGCATGACCGAGATCATGCCTGTTCCAAGAAATTTAATGTTACTGTCTTACCAGCAGAGAGCCTTTCCGCTTCCTTTTTGTTCTCAGCTTTATTTTTTCCCCAGAATGCCGCCCAGCTTGCTCAGGCCGCCCAGATCCGGCTTGCCGTCTCCGTCGCTGTCCAGCATGCCGCTGACGGTGTCCAGGTTGATCTTGGCCTTGACGCCGCTGATGACCGCGTTGATCTGATCATCCGGCAGGTCTACGCCCAGCACACCCTCCAGCGCCTTCACCGGGTCCTTCTGAAACTTTGCGGCAAAGTTTTTGTCGTTTCTGATCTTTTCAACGACTTCCTCAATTTTCTTTTTTACCAGTTCCATATTTTCTCCCCCTTTAGAAGTTGATGCAAATATAGCGCATTTCTCCCGCTATGGCAAGAAAAAGGAAGCGGCTTTTCAACCGCTTCCTTTTCAGCATTAGTTTTACTCTTCGGGGCTGAACTCATCCTTGCCCGCGCCGCAAAGCTCGCAGGCGAAATCTTCGGGGAGATCTTCCCACTTCACGCCGGTCTCTTCCTCGTCGTAGACCCAGCCGCACAGGTTGCAGACATATTTCATAATACAGTCTCCTTTCGTTCAAACAATGTGTTTTATATGCGGAAGCAAGGTTCAGAAAAGCGCTTTATCGCTTAGCTGTTTTGCCGATGCTCTTTTCAATTATAGCATAAAACCGGGTGAGGTCAAGCCCGGGCAGAGGATTTTCCTTCCCTGAAATATAACGCCGGCCTGAAGTCCTTGCCGTGCTTTGCCTCGAATCCGTCAGATTTTGTACCAGTCGCTGGGATTGCCTGGGCGTTTTGCACCGCATTTGGCACAAGCTTTTCTGGGCGCGCCTGCGTAGCTGTTTTCGTTCAGCTCACCGCACTTTTCACATTGCCAGCGGCGCTCTTCTACTGCTATTGGGTGGACCATGTCAGGTGCAGCATTGGGATATACGCGTTTGCACTTCGGGCATATGACATGAGAATCCCAGCGCGAATTTTCAAATTCACATCCGCATCTGCAAATGACCATTCATTTCCTCCGTTGTATTTTGACCATTATCATACGAAAAAACGGCGGGAAATTTTCCCACCGTTTTTTATGCTTCTTACTTGAAATATCTTTCAAGCAAGCCCTTAAAGGCCTTGCCGTGACGGGCCTCGTCGCGAGCCATCTCATGGACGGTGTCGTGGATAGCGTCCAGATTGTACTTCTTGGCCAGCTTGGCCAGCTCGAACTTGCCGGCGGTAGCGCCGTTCTCGGCGTCAACGCGCATCTCCAGGTTCTTCTTGGTGCTGTCGGTAACGACCTCGCCCAGCAGCTCGGCAAACTTGGCGGCGTGCTCAGCCTCTTCCAGACCGGCCTTCTCCCAGTACATGCCGATTTCGGGGTAACCCTCGCGGTGGGCAACTCTGGCCATGGCCAGGTACATACCGACCTCGGTGCACTCGCCTTCAAAGTTGGCCTTCAGGCCGGCGATGATCTCAGCCTTGACTTCCTCGGGAACGTCAGCGCCAAACTGCTTGCCTACGCCGACAACATGCTCGGCAGCCCAGGCCATATCGGCCTTCTGTTCGGTGAACTTGGAGCCGGGGACCTTGCACTGGGGGCAGAACTCGGGGGGAGTATCTCCCTCATGAACGTAACCGCATACGGGGCAAACCCATTTCTTCATCGTAAAATTCCTCCTGATATTGTAAAAAATTTAGGGAATACTTGGTTCTTCTTCCCGGCACCTGGGACAGAGGCCCGTGAAGGTGAGGGAATAGGATTCCACTTTGCAGCCTCCAAGGCGCTCGGCCTCGTCATAAAGGCTGCTGACGGTATCGGGTAAAACAAGGTCGGTTACTTTACGGCAGTTCCTGCACAGCAGATGGGGATGGGGGACGGTACATGCGTCATAGCGCATGTTGCCGTCCACATTGGCCACGCTGACAGCCAGACCCTGCTGCTGGAAAAAACTCAGGTTCCGGTACACCGTCCCCAGACTGAGAGAGGGATAATCAGGCTTGAGTGCGCTGAAAATCATCTCCGCCGAGGGATGCTCCCTGGAGGCACAAAGCAGGTCAAAAATGGCTTGCCGCTGTTTGCTTTTATTGTGCCTTGCTTCCATGGCTTTCTCCAAATCAGTAATTGTTCTTGTTTGTGACTCAACTATAGCACAATTGCAGTATTTTGTAAAGAGATATTTTTGAGAATGATTCCTGTTTTTGAATTATGATGTCAACGCCAGCAGCGCGGGGGCGGCGGCGTCGGCAAAAAGGCGGATAGCCGCCAGAGCCTCCTGAAGGGTGTTGCCGCTGCTGCCCACCTCAAGGATCAGAGAGCCGCCGGTGAGATGCTGGTTATAGCGCTGCTGCACCAGGGCCACCGGGCGCATCAGCGTGGGGTGTACGGCGCTGACCGCGTTTTGCAGGTACAGAGCCAGAGACAGGTTGGAGCGCCAGTTGGGGTGATACAATCCGCTGTCGTCGGTACCTACCAGCAGCATCACCTGACTTGCGCAGACCCCGGATTCCTCCGCCATGGTCTTGTAGACCACACCGTTTGCGCCCAGAGCGTCCCGGTGAATATCCAGCACCACAGCGATGTTCGGGTATTGCTCCAGATAGCTCTGCACCGCCGCACCGGAGCGCTCATAGGAGCCGGTATAGCTGGGGTAGTCATAGATCTCCCGGTCGTGGATCACGTTCAGCCCAGCCTGCTGGAAAAGCGCCGTCAGTTCGTCACCGATACGGACAATGTTGTAGTCCGTATCCTCGGTGCGGTTGGTGTCGCTGGCCTCATAGCGGTCCAGCCCGGCAGGGGTATAGGCCTCGCTGGAATGGGTGTGGATGATGAGGATCTGGGGCTCACCGGCGGGCAGCTTCACCTGGGAGCCCGCCGCCAGCATGCCGGACAGGTCAATGTCATAGCTCGTCTCGTTTTTGATGCTCAGGCCGCCGGTGATGGTGGTCTCCTGGATCTGGTCAAGGTTTCGGTCCTCCTCCGTCAGAGCCGGCGTCGGGCTGCTCTCCTCAGGCACGTTCAGCGACAGGGAGCCTGCTTCTCCCGCAGCCTCTGTCCGGCTGCCTGTATCCGGGACAGGCGCAGGGGAGTTCTCCTCCATGACCGGGGCCGGAGAAGGGGAGGGCACGACGATCTCCACGTTTTTCATCCGCCCGGCCTCCACCGCCGTCTTTTGCACCCGGCCCATGAACAGCAGATACAGGCACATCAGCGCCATGCCCAGAGCCGCCAGCTTTTTTGCCGTACCTATATCTATCATCCTCCCTTCGTATACTATTTATTGTTATGCATGGGAAGGGGAAAATATCACAGTATTGACCTTTTTTCTTTTTCGCGGTATATTGTCAATATCTTTAAAGAAAGGAATCGGAAGAATGGAATTTACATACAGACCCCGCGGCGTATGCTCCCAGCTGATGGAGATCGAAGTCGAAGGGGACAAGATCAAGCACGTCAAAGTCACCGGCGGATGCAGCGGCAACCTGCAGGGCATCTCCCGCCTGGTGGAGGGCATGGACATTAAGGAAGCCATCTCCCGCATGGAGGGTATCCGCTGCGGCTTCAAGCCCACCTCCTGCCCCGACCAGCTGGCCAAGGCCCTGAAGCAGTGCCTGGAAGCCGGGGAATGAAAGGCCGGACAATAAGGCTGCTGTCTCTGTCGCTGCTCCTGTGCCTGCTGGTCTTCAGCGTTCCGGCTTCGGCTCAGGAGACGGAGCCGGAAGTCACGGATATGCGCATCTACATCGACGGACTGCTCTCCGGCCGGGGCTATGCCTGCTCCGGCACGGCGCTGCTGCCTGTGGAGGATCTCTGCCGCTTCTTTGATATAGAGCTTAACCTTACCCGGGACGAGGCGGCGGGAAAAACCATCCTGAGCGGCCCGGGCCTGGATGCGGAGATCCCGGACGGCAAGGAATACCTGTGCGCAAATCAGCGCTATCTATACGCCCCCGGCGGCGCGGTGCTGATCGGCGGGGAGCTTTATCTGCCTGTGGAGGCTATGGCAAAACTGCTGAATCTTGGCTATTCTGCCGCAGAGGATATGGGCCGCATCGACCTGGACAGCAGCCAATGGCAGCTGCTCCGGGGCAGCAGCACCTATTACAGCGACAATTTCGGCAATGAGGATGTTTTCTGGCTTGCCCGCATCATCCACGCGGAGGCGGCAAACCAGCCCCTGGCCGGGCAGATCGGCGTTGGCAACGTGGTGTTCAACCGGGTGGCCAGCGAGCTGTACCCGGACACGGTGATCGACGTGATCTTCGACCAAAAGCACAACATCCAGTTTGAGCCGGTGCTGAGAGGCACGGTCTATGCCGAGCCGGACGAGCAATCGGTCATTGCGGCCTATCTGTGCCTTGAGGGCTACAATACCGTGGACGACTGCATGTATTTTGTCAACCCGGCCCTGGCGGACGACAGCTGGTTTCGCGGCAGCCTGAGCTTTTACGCCACCATCGGCGACCATGATTTCTACCGCTGATTGTCAAAAGGAAAAGAATATGATAAAATCGGATGCGTATTCACACATCCGATTTTTTGTGAGGTATGATGATGAATTTGGAAGAATTGCTGCAGGCTGGCTTTGAGGAGCTGGGGCTTCCTCTGGATGAGAATATGCTGCGGCGCTATCGGATATACTGCGATTATCTGGCGGAGATCAACGCCGTGATGAACCTGACCGCCATCGAGGGGGAGGAGAACACCGCAAGGCTCCATTTTCTGGACTGTGCCGCCCTGCTGACCATGGAGAACATGGGCGGAAAGAGCCTGATCGACGTGGGCACCGGCGCGGGCTTTCCCGGCCTTGCGCTGAAGATCGCCTGCCCGGAGCTGAAGCTCACGCTGCTGGACAGCCTGGACAAACGGGTCAATTTTCTGAAAAACACCTGTGAGCGCCTGGGCTTTGGGGATGTAACCTGTATCCACTGCCGGGCGGAAGAGGCCCCGGCAGAATACCGGGCGGCCTTTGATTTCGCGGCTTCCCGTGCCGTGGCGCGGCTGAATCTGCTGTGCGAGCTGTGTCTCCCGTTGGTGAAAAAGGGCGGGGCCTTTATCGCCATGAAGGGGCCGGACTGCCAGGCCGAGCTGGACGAGGCAAAAAAAGCTATCCGCACCCTGGGCGGCAAGCTGGAACGCCGGGTGGATTACACCATTCCCGGCACGGACGTGACCCACAGCGCCCTCATTATCCGCAAGGTGACGGATACCCCGGCCAAATACCCCCGCCGCTGGGCGCAGATCAAAAAAACACCGCTGTAGAAAAGCTTAGCTTCAAAACCAAATGTCATCCTTGAAGAGCGAAGCGATGAAGATCCCCTATGGTTACGCTTGCTGTTTGGTTCACGGGATTCTTCGCCGCTTCACGACTCAGAATGACAGGGAAACGAAAAAAGACGAAGGACCCCGTATACGGGTGAAGTGCCCCCTGTCAAGTAGACAGAGAAAAAACAAAAAGAATATTTAGATGGAGATGGTCTCTGTGCATGCAGGGACCATCTTTATTATGCGACAGCGTGAAACTCCATAGGAGTCATACAATGAAGCCGCTTCTGGTA
>JALFVN010000050.1 GCA_022787565.1 Clostridiales bacterium
GTTTTGAGCGAGGATTTTTTCGTTCAGGTAAAATGAAAAATTGCGGGAATACTTGTGTGTATTTCCGCAATTTTTCATGAAGCATGGGCGGAAAAGGCCCGCTCAAAACCTGCCGCCTCCCTATCTTGCATGCCCTTTCGCCGGAGAGCTTTTCAGTTGATTCAGAACGCAAACAGCGCACCTATAGCGGCGGAGCCGAGGATGAAAAAAACCGGGTGGAGCTTTTTCAGGGGCTTGACGTACCTGGTCAGCACGATCAGCACCGCAGCAAGAAGGATAGCCTTCCCATTAAAGATATCCATCAGCACCCCGGTCTGCTTGAACAGGTCAAAGTCAAACAGGGCGATCTTCACCACCAGCAGTCCGGCGGCGGCGATCAGGCCCACGGAGCAGGGGCGCAGGCCGTAAAAGGCGGCGTCCACATACTTATTCTGCCGGAAGGCGGCCAGGACCCTGGCGATGATGAGGATGATGATAATGGACGGGGTGATCAGGCCCAATGTGGCGATCACAGCGCCGGGAATCCCGGCGGCGGTAAAGCCCACATAGGTGGCCATATTCACGCCGATGGGACCGGGGGTGGACTCGGACACGGCGATCATATCCGCAAGCTGGGCATGGCTGAACCAGCCGGTGGTATCGGACATGCTGTACAGGAAGGGCAGGGTGGCCATTCCTCCGCCTACGGCGAAGAGGCCGGTTTTGAAAAACTCCCAGAACAGCCGGAGATAGAGCATCATTTCCCGCGTACCCCCAGTCTGGTGAGCAGGATGCCCGCGGCGGCGCAGACGATCACATAATACACCGGGGAGATATCCAGAAAGATGGACAGCACGAACACCCCGAGGCACAGAACCAGCGCCCCCTTATCGGGCACCGCGCTTTTCCACAGCTTTACCACCGCGTTGAAGATCAGCACACAGACGCAGACCCGGATGCCGGCAAAAGCACTTTTCACTGCCGGAATGTCCGCAAAATTGGTGAGGATCCCGGCGATGACGCAGATGATCACCAGGGAGGGAAAAACCACGCCCAGGGTGGCCACGATTCCGCCCAGGGTCCCGGCGGTCTTCTGTCCGATAAAAGTGGCGGTGTTCACGGCGATGATGCCGGGGGTACACTGGCCCACGGCATAGTAGTCCATCAGCTCCTCGCTGCTGGCCCAGCCGTGCCTGTCCACGATCTCCCGCTCCAAAATAGGGATCATGGCGTAGCCCCCGCCGAAGGTCATCACGCCCACCCTGGCAAAGGCGGTAAAGAGCTGGAGAAGCTTCATTTCCCCAGGGCCTCAGCGTACTGGATATATTTGGCGATCCGCTCCTCGCAGTCCGCATTGCTGCTGCCCCGGATCAGGAGATAGACCTTGATCTTGGGCTCGGTGCCGGAGGGCCGGATGATGAAGCTGCTGCCGTCGGCCAGCTCGAAATAGAGCACGTTGGAGCCGGCAAAGGGAGTCTTGTCCACCTTGCCCAGACCCGCCACGAAGATGCTGCCGTCCTGGTAGTCCCGCAGGCGGATGACCTCCTCCCCGGCGATTTCCGTGGGAGGATTTTCCCGCAGAGAGCTCATCAGGGCCTTCATCTTCTGCAGGCCGTCCAGACCGGGCATGACCAGGTTCAGGGTCTTTTCCTTGTACCAGCCATACTTCTCGTACAGAGCGTTCAGGGCGTCCAACAGGGTCATGCCCTTCTGATAATAGTGGGCCGCCATTTCCGCCACCATCATGGAGGCGGTGACCGCGTCCTTGTCGCGGACATAGTCGCCCATCATGTAGCCGTAGCTCTCCTCAAAGGCGAAGATGTATTTATAGCTGCCGGCGGCCTCCCAGGAGGCAACGCGCTCGGCCATGAACTTGAAGCCGGTGAAGGTGTCCTCAAAGTGGACGCCGTTTTTCTCCGCCACCACTCTAGCCATGCCGGTGGAGACGATGCTGGACAGAGCGCCGGCGTTTTCAGGCAGGGTGCCGGTGGCCTTTTTGGCGCTGATCACATAGTCCAGCAGCAGAACGCCCATCTGGTTGCCGCTGATGGTGACATACTCGTCCCCGGAGCGGACCATGGTGCCGATGCGGTCGGAGTCCGGGTCGGTGCCGATGATGAGGTCGCTGCCCACCTTGCGGGCCAGGTCAATGGCCAGATAAAAGCCTTCGGGATTTTCCGGGTTGGGGCTTTCCACCGTGGGGAAGCTGCCGTCGATGACCATCTGCTCTTCCACGGGGTACAGGTGCTTGATGCCCAGGCGCTTCAGGGCTTCGGGCACCAGCTTGTAGCCGCAGCCGTGGAAGGGCGTATAGACGATCCTGAACTCGTCCGCCACGGCGGCAACGGCCTCTCTATCGATGGCCTGGGAGAGCACCTGCTCCAGGAATGCCTCGTCGGTCTCCGCACCCAGGATCTCGATCTGTCCGGCCTTGACGGCCTCGTCAAAATCGCAGGTCTTAAAGCCGGTGAAGATGTCGATGGCCTCCATCTGCTTTGCGATGGCCTCCGCCTTCTGGGGAGGCAGCTGGGCGCCGTCAGACCAGTAGACCTTGTAACCGTTATACTCCTTGGGGTTGTGGCTGGCGGTGATGTTCAGACCGGCGGCCGTGCCGTAGTGCAGCACGGCAAAACTCAGCTCAGGGGTGGGGCGCAGATCCTCGAAAATGCGGACGTGGATGCCGTTTGCAGCCATGACGCAGGCGGCCTCACGGGCAAACTCGCTGCCGTGGAGACGGCAGTCTCTGGCGATGGCGATGCCCTTTTCCATAGCCTCCTGGCCCTCGGCCACGATCACGTTGGCAAAGGCCTGTGTGGCGTGGCGGATGACGTGAATGTTCATGTGGTGCAGACCCAGCTTCATGGTGCCGCGCAGACCCGCGGTGCCGAACTCCAGGGGGGCAAAAAAGCGGCTCTCGATCTCCTTCTCATCGCCGGAGATGGCGTCCAGCTCCTTCCACTCCTCCTCGCTGAGGGCGGGGCTGTCCAGCCAGCGCTGGTACTCTTCTTTATAATTCCTCATGGTTCATTTCTCCTTCACATAGTTCTTTCGCGTCGTTATATAAGCTCTTGGGCACAAGGATATCCACACCCTGGCCGCTGATCCCCAGGATCAGCTTGCCGAAGCTGCCGTCGCCGGGATAGCGGCGCAGGCAGGGGATGCCGTATGCCTCAAGCATGTTCACCAGAAGCTCGTCGCTGAGATCGATATTTTTGCGGGTGCAGAGGAAGACCGGTTCCTCAGGCTGGCCGGAAGGATCCCTGGGCCAGCGCTGGGACAGGTCGCCCAGACTGCCGCGCCCCCACTCAGGGGCTGTTTCCTTTTCCATTGGGCTGTCTCCGTTCATTTATGGTATTTGGAACCTTCGTTGATCTTGAATCCCCGGTAGATCTGTTCGGCCAGCATCACTCTGGCCAGATGGTGGGGAAAGGTCATTTCCGACATGCTCAGCCGCAGATCCGCCATGGCTTTTACCTCCGGCGCAAGACCGAAGGAGCCGCCGATAATAAAGCAGAGCCTGGGTTTTCCTGAGTTCTCCCGCTGCGCCAGAAGCTTTGCCAGCTCCGGGCTGGACATCTGCCGTCCCTCTACACAGAGGGCCACGATAAAGGCCCCGGAGGGGATGGCTTTTCTGATCCCGGCAGCCTCTTTTTCCAGTGCGGCCGTGATCTCTTTTGGGGAAGGACTGTCCGGCAGCTTTTCTTCCGCAAGCTCCGTCAGTTCAAAGCGGCAGTATGCCCCCAGCCGTTTGCTGTATTCGGAAAAGGCGTCGATATAAAACCTCTCCCGCATTTTTCCCACACAGATCAGTCTGACGTTGAGCACGCCCATTCCTCCCCTACCTCAAGGCTGAGACAGCCGAATACCGGTGCGCAGTAAAGCTCCACAGGCAGGCCCGCCGTGCTTTCCCGGGCGGCAGAAAGGGCCAGGGCCGGGGTATTGTTCTCCCGGCTCAGGTGGCCGAGGATGATCCGCCTTGTGCCGCCAAGAGCCAGCTTTCGGGAAAGCTCCGCGCAGCAGGCGTTGGACAGGTGTCCCCTGTCGGACAGGATGCGCCGCTTGAGATAGATGGGATACGGCCCGTAGCGGAGCATTTCCTCGTCGTGGTTGGATTCGATCAACACGGTATCCGCGCCGGAGAGAGCGGAGAAAACCTCCTCCGTCACATGGCCCATGTCGGTAGCCAGGGCAAAAATCCCTTCTCCCTCCACCCGGTAGCCCACACTCTCGTCGGTATCGTGGGGAGTGTGAAAGGCGGTGACGGTGAGCGCGCCGATGGCAAAGGCCTCGTTCACCGGGATCACATGCAGGAGCCCTTCCGCCTCCGGCAGACAGCCCCGCAGCCGGTTTGCCACCGTGCGGGGGGCATAAATGGGCGGAGAGCAATGTTTAATCAGCATTTTCAGGCCGGAAATATGATCGGAGTGCTCATGGGTAATGAGCACTCCGCCGATTTCACGCATTGAAAGATCTGACCGCGCAAGGGACTGTTGGATCCTGCGCATGGAAATTCCGGCGTCGATCAATATATGGGTGCCGCTGCCGGACAGCAGCAGACAGTTTCCGCTGGAACCGCTGGCAAAAACAGAGAGCTTCATCAACTGATGCAGACGATCTTTTCCGCGGCGCTGTCATCATCGTCGGGGAAGTCCACGGCTTCAATGTCGGCTCCCAGAGCCCGGAGCTTGCCCACGAAGTTTTCATAGCCCCGCTCGATAAAGTGGATATCCTCCACCACAGTGGTGCCGGAGGCGCAAAGCCCGGCAATGACCATGGCCGCGCCGGCCCGCAGATCGCAGGCCTGGACCACCGCGCCGCTGAGCTTGGCGCTGCCCTCAACCACAGCCACACGGCCGTCTACAGTGATCTCCGCGCCCATTTTGCGCAGCTCGTTGACATATTTGAAGCGGTTGTCGTAGATTCCCTCCGTGATGACCGAGGTACCTCTGGCAAGACACAGCAGCATGCCCATCTGGGGCTGCATATCCGTGGGGAAGCCGGGATAAGGCAGGGTTTTGACGTTTGCCCGGCGCAGGGTGCTCGCGCCCTTGACCAGAACGGAGTCCTCATATTCCTGAACAATGGTGCCGGTCTCCCGCAGCTTTGCGCTGATGCACTCCAGATGCTTGGGGATCACATTTTTCACCAGCACCTCTCCGCCGGTGGCGGCGGCAGCTACCATGTAGGTACCGGCCTCGATCTGGTCGGGGATAATGGTATAGGAGCCGCCGTGGAGACTGTCCACGCCATTGACCTTGACGGTGTCGGTGCCGGCTCCGCGGATGTCCGCGCCCATGGAGTTGAGGAAGTTTGCCAGGTCCACGATGTGGGGCTCCCGGGCGGCGTTTTCAATGATGGTACGGCCCTGGGCCAGAGTGGCCGCAAGGATGATGTTCATGGTTGCGCCCACGGACACCTTGTCCAGGTAGATCCGTGCGCCGCGGAGCCGGCCGTCTCTGGCGTCGGCGTAGACAAAGCCGTTTTTCACATCTACGTCCGCGCCAAGGGCGGTCATGCCCTTGATGTGCTGCTCTATGGGCCGCACGCCGAAGTTGCAGCCGCCGGGCATGGTGGTCTTGGCACAGCCGAAGCGGCCAAGCATTGCGCCGATGAGATAATAGGAAGCCCTGATCTTACGGGTCAGGTCAAAGGGCACGTCCTGATAATGTACGTCCGTACAGTCGATCTCGATGGTGGATCTATTGATAAAGCTGACCTTTGCGCCCATATGGGTCAGAATGGTCAGAAGCATGTCGGTGTCGCTGATCTGCGGGATGTTTTCAATGCGGCAGACGCCGTTGACCATAAGTGCTGCGGGGATGATGGCCACGGCCGCGTTTTTCGCGCCGCTGATCTCCACCTCGCCGTGGAGCATTGCGCCGCCTTTGATCACGTATTTTTCCAAGTTTTGCACCTTCCAACAATGGTCGGCAGTCTGCCCTGCCGCCCTGATTTGTAATTTTATCATACCCTGCCCGAAAAGGCAAGCATTTATCCCTTGCCCCCTGCGGGGGGAAGTAATAGTGAAGAGTGAAGAGTGAAGAAGTAAGGTGGCCGCAAAGCGGCCGGATTTAAATCTGTCGCCAAAGGCGACACCACACTTATTCACTATTCACTATTACTTCTTACTTCCCCTTGCGGGTCTTACTTCTTCCGCTCTGCCAGATACTTCTCCGCCTTCAGCACGGCAACGATGGTCTTGCCGTCGTCAATTTCGCCGTCCATGACCATCCGGGAAAGCTCCTGCAGGGGGATCTTCTCCACGTTCAGAAATTCGTCCTGATCCGGGTGGCAGTCCCCCGGGTGCAGGCCCAGGGCCAGATAGATGTGCAGCACCTCGGTGGAAAAGCCGGGAGAGGTGCAGCAGCGGCCCAGATACACAAGCTGGTCCGCCGCAAAGCCCGTCTCCTCGGACAACTCGCGCACGGCGGCCTCTTTGGGGTCCTCGCCGTATTCCAGCTTGCCTGCGGGAGCCTCCAGCATCATCCGGCCAAAGGGGTAGCGGAACTGGCGCACCATGGTGCAGTTCCCCTCCTCATCCACTGGCAGGATAGTGACGCCGCCCGGGTGCTCCACCACCTCCCGCTTTACCACCTTCCCGGTGTGAAGCGCCGCGTCGTCCAGACGGACACGGACAATGATCCCTTTATATTTTTCAACGCTGCCTACCGGCCGCTCGATATAGTCCATGGGAATCCACTCCTTTGGCAAGCTGTTTAGAAATAATCAACTTGATTTACATAATAACCACAAGAAGTATAACACAGCCCGAATGAGATTTCCATATTTTTTATGTAGAAATCTTAAGGATTTTTTTGTAGAATTTGAATATCAGGGAACTAATTAGACTATTTTCAGGAACAAGAGGTAACAAAATGGATACATATGCAATTTCGGAAGATGCAGTCGCTCTGCTGCTGCCGGACAAGGTGACGCCGGACGTGGGCAGGACGGTGCGGGCGCTGCTGCGCATGGCGGGCTTTGCGCCCTGGGAGCGTATGGAGGCGGAGCTTTTCACTCTGGGAGACGCCTCCCTGCTGCTGGCCAGGCCCGCCCCGCCCCGGACAAAGCGGCTTTCCGGTCCCGGACCAAGGCTTCGCGGGAAGATTTCATAAAAATTTCTTTTATTTTCTCTCATAGTGTGGTACAATGTCTCACACCACGGAAAAGGAAGTGAGCAGATGTCGGCAAAGCAGAAGGGCGTGAAGGAGATCACCGCGAACCGCAAGGCCTTCCACGAATACTTTGTGCTGGAGCGCTTCGAGGCCGGCATTGAGCTTGCCGGGACGGAGGTCAAATCCATCCGGGGCGGCAACGTGAATTTAAAGGACGCGTTCTGCACCATCAAAAACGGCGAGCTTTTTATCCGGGGTATGCACGTCAGTCCCTATGAGCATGGCAACATCTTTAACAAGGATCCGGTCAGGCCCCGGCGTCTGCTGATGCACAAGCGGGAGATTTTAAAGCTCAACGCCCGCGTCATGCAGGATGGCGTGGCCCTCATCCCCCTGTCCCTGTACTTCAAGGACAGCCGGGTGAAGGTGGAGCTGGGCCTGTGCAAGGGCAAAAAGCTCCACGACAAACGGGACAGCGAGGCTGACCGCCAGTCCAAGCGGGACATAGACAGAATGATGAAGGAGAGAAATTACCAATGAGCAATCCTATCGTTACCATTGAAATGGAAAACGGCGACGTCATCAAGGCGGAGCTGTACCCCGAAGTGGCCCCCAACACCGTCAACAACTTTATCTCCCTGATCAATAAGGGCTTTTACGACGGCGTGATCTTCCACCGGGTCATCCCCGGCTTCATGATCCAGGGCGGGGACCCCCAGGGCACCGGCATCGGAGGCCCCGGCTACTGCATCAGAGGCGAGTTCACCTCCAACCGCTTCCTCAACGAGCTGAAGCACACCAGAGGCGTACTGTCCATGGCCCGCACCATGGATCCCAATTCCGCCGGAAGCCAGTTTTTCATCATGCATGAGGACGCCCCCCATCTGGACGGCGAATACGCCGCCTTCGGCAAGGTCATCGAGGGCATGGAGGCCGTAGACCGCATCGCCTCCACCCGCACCAACTACAACGACAAGCCCCGCATCAACCAGACCATGAAGAAGGTCACTGTGGAGACCTTCGGCGTGGACTATCCCGAACCGGTGAAGCGCTGAGGCTAAAAACATTTTAATTATGTAAACCTATTGGGAGCGGTTTATTTCCGCCGCTCCCCCCACTCCTGAATAGTGCTTTTTTGTACGACAACTGAGTCGCAGGGAAGCACGAGGGGGCAAGGCCCGCCTCACGATACAATCAGCACCGGCATATTTTTATGCCGAGCGGAGCGAGATTTTTTGTGCCTTTCAGGGACAAAAAATGCGGTGCCGTATAACATATAAAAATGAAAAGGTCTTTTCGTTTTTATATGTTATACGGGGATGCACTGGTTTCGACGGGGGTGTGGAGGCAGGAATAGCGGGCGGATGCGCCTACCATCCTTAAAATGGGCACTTTATAAATTAAAGAACAACGACAATACTGTTCTTCTCGCTGCTTAATCAGTGAGCGTCTCGCCCGGGAGGACCACGGCCCGGGACGGGGCGTCGATCAGTGGTGAACATGCGTGCGCTAAGCTTTGCGCGCACCATGCATAATGAAGCTACCAAGTCCCCGAGCATGACGGCTTGCGCCGGGATGAGGGAATGTAAATAACCGTCTGCGCCCGGAGAAGTTCCTGTCAAAGCGCTTTCGGACGGGGGTTCGATTCCCCCCATCTCCACCAGAAAAAAGCACCCGTGAGGGTGCTTTTTTCAACGAAATCCGTCCTCACGGACGGATTAAATCCCACCTCAGTGGGATGAAATCACTTCGTGATGAAATCCGACTGCGTCGGGAGATAGGGACGGATTTAATTTCATCTGCAAAGCAGATTTCATCTGAGCATCGCTCGGATTTCATCGCGCTTGCGCGATTTCATTGAAAATCATTGAAATCTGTGATATAATGTATAAAGTGAGGTATGAGCGGAGAATTATGTCGTGAACTTTACAGACATTAACGTAGAGGCACAAGCAAAAGTCCTTGAACTGCTAAATGAGCATATCGCTACAAGTGTCGATATTATCAAGGCAGATCATATTTTATTGCCGATGCTAATAATATTTGATTCAAGGCAGTTATTCAGCTTGCAACCCAAAAATGATGAAACAGATGTTGATAAAGCATATGCATTTGTTGTTGATAAGCTAAAAAAGGAATCTTTCTCCTATGCGTTGTTTTCTTACAGTACTCAAATAGAACTTGAAAACAGTAAAATTTCTAATGCAATAAAGACGTATATATTTACAGCACAAGGAATCGAAGTTTCTTTTTATACTCCATATTCCTTAAAAGGACTCCTAAGGAAATCCATTAATGTCGAAAAAACGATCTTCGGGGGAATAAAAGAACATGTATTTGATTGAATTTACACTATTTTTAAGCTTTCTTACCCATATTTACGCTACTTTTGGTCAGTCTTTCGCAGAAAAAGGCACCCGTGAGGGTGCTTTTTTCAACGAAATCCGTCCTTCGGGCGGAATAAATCCATCTTCGACGGATGAAATCACTCCGTGATGAAGTCCGCCTTACGGCGGGAGATAAGGACGGATTTCATTTCATCCACAAAGTGGATTTCATCGGCGTCAGCCGATTTCATCCTTGCGCAGCAAGGATTTCATTTGTCCAAAAACCGCCGTACGTCAAATCACCGGAGAGCGATAAAATGACAGAACAAGTGGAGATCATCCGTTCCAAAAGAAAAACCGTGACCATTCAGATCAAAAGCGACGGGCGCGTGGTCGTCCGGGCGCCTGTGCGCATGCCCGGGGCGGCCATCCGGCAGCTGCTGGAAGAAAAATCGGCCTGGATCGAAAAGCATCTGGCCCAGATCCGCCGGCAGAATGAAAGCGCGGAGCCGGCCTTCTCCCCGGAGCAGCTCCGGCAGCTGGCCGAGGCGGCACGGCAGGATCTCCCCCGCCGCGCAGCCCGCTTTGCCCCGCTGGTGGGCGTGTCCTGCGGGCGCATCACCATCCGGGCCCAGAAGAGCCGCTGGGGCTCCTGCTCCACCAGGGGCAACCTGAATTTCAACTGCCTGCTGATGCTCTGCCCCGAAGAGGTGCGGGACTATGTTGTGGTCCATGAGCTTTGCCACCGGAAGGAAATGAACCACTCCCGGCGCTTCTGGCTGGAGCTTGCCCGGGTGCTGCCCGAATACGAACAGCAGCGCAAATGGCTGAAAGCCAACGGAAGCCGCCTCATCCGCCGCTTGCCCTGAACCCGCAGCTTAGCGGGCCGTCGTGAAACAGGCCCGGAAACGGCTTTGCGGTAAGGTGAGCAAAGCACAGCGACGAAGAATCCCGTGAATAGAACAACCTGCGTAACCATACGGGATCCTTCGCTGCGCTCAGGATGACAGCTTATTTTTGGTGCAGCCGTATGTTCGACGCGGGCGGGAGCGACGGAAAACATGCCTCTCCCCTGTTCATTCCACAATAATTACATCAAAAGCACCTGCCGCAATGGGCAGGTGCTTTCGGTTTTGGTCCGGACTAAAGGCCTTGACTTCTGTTTTCAATGCTTTTCACGCTGCCGGGGCCGCCGGGGCCTCAAGTGCCCCACAGGCTCCTTACTCCCCGGAACAGACGGCCAAGCATCTCCGCGGCGGTTTTGCCGGCGGTGCCGGCTACCTGCGGCTGATAGCGGATGCTGCCCACGTCGGGCCGCAGCACGTCCAAAACCAGCATCAGGATATTCAGGCTGACCAGCACCAGGAAAATAATCTGCCATTTGCTCTTGCTCCGCCGCTCATAGTGCAGATCCCTTTCCAGATGCCGGGTATATTTGCAGTCGGCCTCCATATGGACCGGCTGCTTTTCCCTGTCGATCTCCAGCACCTCGTCCACCGAGCCGCCCAGCGCATAGATGATCTGGCACAGGCTCAGAAAGCCCGGATTCTTGGTCACTCCGTTGAAAAACCGCTTCACCGAGGTCAGCGGCACCCCGCTGTCCTTGGAGATCTGGGCAAGGCTCTTCCCCCGCTCATCCTTCAGGGTGCGCACTCTCTCCCATATCAGCTCCGAATCTTCAATCATTGTCCTCTTCCTCCTTCAATTCTTTCAACCAAATCCGGCCTGAAGCCGACCAAATACAAACAAAAAGTGGCCCCTTTGCAGTAAAAAGCGGCCTGTTGACGGTCTGTGCATGTCCGTAGTATGTTTTTGTCGAAAGGAGGGATGCCCGTGGGAAATGCTGCCGATCAGCTGCCGTGACCCGCCAGTTCCCGCTCTGCCGGGAGACCGTACCGGTGGGCCGCCATAACCCCTGAGACAGCCGAACGCGCAAAAAAAGAAGTATTGTGACTCATCCCGGGGATAAAAAAGTTTTGTTTTACTTGACTTGTTCGTTATAACATGATAAAATATCTTTGTAAGAGATTTCTGATAGTTTTTTATCCCTTTCGGATATTTATTCAGGAGGAAGACATAGTGAATACGGATAATGATATGGAAAACCTGCGAAAAATGGCGCGGGAACTGCTCTCCGCCCTGACGGAGGAAGAGATCAAAGAGCTTTTTCCCTCTCTGAATTAATACCCAAAAAAACCCCGCTCCGGCGGGGTTTTTCTTTATTTTTCCCGAAGCTTTTCCGTGGCTTTGGCAATAAAATCAAGGAGCTGGTCCCGGTCCATTTCCCCGATCAGCGCCTCCGCCCGGCTTATCAGGTCGCCATTCTCTTCCACGGTCCGGCGCCTGGCCTCCGTACTGCCCATCAGATAATCGGCGCTGACACCGAAATAGGCGGCAATCTGCTCAATGCTTTTTGCTCTGGGCGTGGCGCCCTTTTTCCAGTTGGTCACGGAGGCAGAGGGAATACCCAGCTCCTTTGCCACACCGTTGGGCGTTTTTTTCTTCTCTTTGCAAAGACTTGCATAGCGTGCAAAAAAATTGGCCATTTGATTTTCGCTCCATCATTTTTTACAAAAACAAGCGCAGAAGCTTGTGCAGCTCTCCAAAATCTCATTTATATGAGATTTTTGTCTTGATTATCTCATTTTATTGAGATATAATATGCTCACAGCAGGGGCCGGGGCAAAGGTTTCCGCCGGGAAACGGACGGAAACGCGGTAATTCACTGCCGTTATTTTACACCGCGCCCAAGGGCTTGTCAACGAAAAACTCATAAAAGTGAGATTTCAAAGGAGGAAGATCTATGTCGTTAAAGGATCTGCGGCACAGAGCCGGATTGACCCAGATCGAGCTGGGGAAAAAGCTGAATGTGAGCCATGCCGCTGTGAGCAACTGGGAACGGGGCGTCAACCGGCCTCTGCGGAAATACCGCCGGCTTCTGGCCCTTGCGCTGGAAGTATGCGAAGAGGAGCTGAGGGAGGTGCTGGAATGATCCCTGAGCATCCCGATATCCGCGCCGCATTGCGCAGTGGCTATCCTCTTCATGCCAGGTATTCTCTCTGTCCCCGCTGCGGCTACGACATCGGTCAACGGAGCTTTTTGGTGGAAGGCGAATACATCTGCTGTCCCTGCTTCACTGAATGGGTGACAGACTATCTGAACACCAATCCGGAGGAGCTGGCCGAGGCCCTGCTGGTCCCTGTGCGCTATGAGGGCTGAAAGGAGGACAATATGCTGACCTTGGAGGATTGGGAACGGCAGGCCAACGCCTCTCCGGAAAAGGGACGGGGTGGACTTTTCCCGCTGCCACGCAATCTTCTCTTCCGCGCGGAGCATCGCGGAGAAAATGAAGCTGGTCAAGGCCTCCGGAAACCGCATTATGCAGCGGGTCAGAGGCTGAATTCTGAATGTCCCTGCCGGGGCGATCAACCGGAGGTGTAAAGAGACAAAATGAAACGGATCGATTTGACAGGCAGACAATTTGACAGTCTGACAGTCCTTGCGCTCAGCGACAGGCAGGACAGCGCCGGGGCAAGGATGTGGAAATGCGCCTGCCGCTGCGGAGCCATCACCTATGCCAGCAGCAACAAGCTGCTCAGCGGCAAGAAAAAATCCTGCGGCTGCATGCAGCGCCAGCCCCGGCGAAGCCCGCCGAAAACCGACTGTGTGTGTTTTTGCGGGGACAACCCCGACGGCTGCGCCGGCCTGATTGAAATGCTCTGCGTCACCCGGGGCCGCTGCAAATTTTATAAAAGCAAATTTGACACAAAGAGTCAGAACTCTGCGCCCAAGGGCGCAAAATAAGGAAAATCCACGTCCGCGGAAACAAAAGAAATATTGCAAATACCGGGCAGCGTCGCAGACATGCGGCCGGGCAAAAGCCCCCTGATGCGGTTTTTTCCCGTATCAGGGGGCTTTTGCCCGATAAAGCTTTCGTTTATTCTTTCGCTGTCTGCTTGAACGGGTATATTTTACAGTAAAACCACGCCCGCCTGTTCGCAACGCTTTACCGTGTCCTCGTCCCAGATGGAGGCCTGCACCTCGCCGATGTGGGCCTTGCCCAAAAGCAGCATGGAGAGCCTTGACTGGCCGATGCCGCCGCCGATGGTCAAAGGCAGCTCGCCGTTTAAGAGCATCTTGTGGTAGGGCAGTTCCCTCCTGTCGTCGCAGCCGGAGAGGCGGAGCTGCTTGTCCAGAGACGCAGGATCAACCCTTATGCCCATGGAGGACACCTCGAAGGCACAGCCCAGAAGCTCATCCCAGAACATGATGTCGCCGTTTAAGTCCCAATCGTCATAGTCCGGTGCGCGGCCGTCGTGAGGCTTGCCGGAGCGCAGCGCGCCGCCGATGCCGATAATAAAGGCGGTCTTATGCTCTTTCAGATATGCGTTCTCCCGCTGTTTCGGCGTCAGCTCCGGGTACATGTCCTCCAACTGCTGGGCCGTGACGAAGGAGACCCGGCGGTTCAGCTTTCCGAGACACTGGAGCTGGGGGTAAATGGCCTGCATGGTGTCCTGGGTGTCGCAGATGGCGGTCACAATGTCCATAACCGTCAGCTTCAAATAATCCAGCTTCCGGTCTTCCGGCAGGATGACCTTTTCCCAGTCCCACTGGTCCACATACACCGAATGGAGATTGTCCAGCTCGTCCTCGTCCCGGCGGATGGCGTTCAT
Organism: Clostridiales bacterium; assembly: GCA_022787565.1. Lineage (GTDB taxonomy): Bacteria > Bacillota > Clostridia > Oscillospirales > Oscillospiraceae > Limivicinus. The sequence continues at coordinate 14,095 of JALFVN010000050.1, forward strand.
GTCGGTATAAAGGCCCTTTCCCGGGAAAAAGCCGTAGCGCTTCAGGGCAAGGCGCTTCCACTTGGCCAGAGACTGCACCACCTGGGCCTTGTGATCAGAGCGGAGAATGTCAAAGGACACCGGCCGCTCATAGCCGTTCAGGTTGTCGTTCAGGCCGGAGTTTTCGTCCACAAACAGCGGCGCGGACACCCGGTACAGATTCAGCAGGGCGCCCAGCCTGTCCTCAAACAGACGCTTTAACAGGCTGATGGCTTTCTGCGTATCGTAGATGGAGAGAAGGCTTTTATAGCCCTCGGGAATGAATGTTTTCATACGAATTACTTCCTTTTTCTGTCCTCACTGAGAAGATCGGCGATTTTCTGGTAATATCCCTCCGCATCCCGGCGGAAGTTCTTTTCAATCAGCTTTGCCTGCTCCTCCCCGGCGCAGAGAAAGCGGAGATGGATGATCTCTCCCTTTCCGTCGGACATAGCCAGCGTCACCATGCAGCCGCCCTCCTCAACGTCGTGTCTGGCGGTGATCATGGCGGCCCGGCGCATCCGCTCTTCCACAGGGGCAATCAGCTTCAGGGCCTTGGAGCGGACGGAGTAGGGCAGGCTGCTCTCCACCGCGTCGGCGTTGCGGGCGCCCTTTTCCGTGATGGAATAGCCCTCCTCATGCTCCTCGATATGGCCGGTCTCCACCAGCTCGCTGAGGCAGTCGGAATAGTCGAAATAGCCGATCCCGCCGTCGCACTGGCATAACTCCCCCAGCGTCTCCGGGTCCACCACACCGGGCAGACGGCGGAGAATGAAGAGGATGAGTATCTTGATGTCCAGCTTCTCATGGATAAAACCGAATCGCTCCATATTTCCCTCCTGGCAAATGAAAAATGCTTAATAAGAATATTATACTTCACCGGGGCGATTTTTCAAGCACAAATTCACACACATCCCCTTTCTCCGCATAGACTGTACTGAAGTTTGCTTCAATCCATTCAACAGGAGGTAGTACTATGGCCGACAGAGTTGTGCCCGGTCCGGTTGAAAGCTCGGCAAGCATCCGCGAAGCCGTGTGCATCAGTACAAGGAAGATATTCGACAGCTGCAGAGACAAGGACTGCGTTGATGATCTGCGGGTCTACCCCACCTGCACCTCCCAGTCCTACATAGAGAACGCCCTCAGCATCCGCCCCAGAGACGCGGAGCTGCTGTATGTGGACGTGAACGTGTCCCCCATTTCCTTCAACCGGGGCTGCTACACCGTGGACTGCACCTATTTCTACCGTCTCACCGGCGAGACCTTCCCCGGCTGCAAGACCGTCACAGGCCTTGCCATTTTTGACAAACGGGTAATGCTCTTCGGCAGCGTGGGCAATGTGAAATCCTTCTCCTCCGAGAGCTGCAAGCCCATCACCGATGTTGACGATCTGCCCACCGCTGTGGTCAATTCCGTGGATCCTATCGCCCTGCGCATGAAGATCGCCGACGCAGACTGCTCCTGCGGCGGCGACGCCGAGCAGCGCAGCATCCCCGCCTCTATCATGGCGGCCTTTTCCGAGGCGCTGGTGCTCACCGATACGCCCCGCCGCTGGTACGCCACTTTGGGGCAGTTCAGTATCATCCGTCTGGAGCGGGACACCCAGCTGCTTATCCCCGCCTATGACTACTGCCTGCCCGAGAAGGAGTGCCCGGGCAGCACCGCGGAGGATGATCCTTGCGCCCTCTTCAGCCGCATCCGCTTCCCGGTGGAGGAGTTCTTCCCGCCAGATAATGCCGACCAGTGCGAGGATTTCCACTGCGGAAAATAGTAAAGACAGGGGTGGTTCATCCATCCCTGTTTCATTCGTAAGCGTTTTCCAAGCACAGCTGTCATCCTGAGGAGCGAAACGACGAAGGATCCCGTCGACAGAAGCACGCACTTCTGTTTATGGGATCCTTCGCTGCGCTCAGGATGACAGCGGGGTTTTAGGTGCAGCATTGAGGGCCGCCCGATTTCCCCGGCTTACCTCTTTGAGACAATATTGTCCTTATCCTTATAAATGCTGTTTGCCGGGATGACGCCCCGGACGCAGGATGTGGGGTAGATGTTGGAATCCCGCCCGATCACAGTGCCGGGGTTCAGAACGCTGTTGCAGCCCACCTCAACCCGGTCGCCCAGCATGGCGCCCACTTTTTTACGTCCGGTCTCGATGGGATTTCCCGGCTCCTTGATGACCACAAGGGTCTTGTCGCTCTTCACGTTGCTGGTGATGGAGCCCGCGCCCATGTGGGCCTTGTAGCCCAGCACGGAGTCACCCACATAGTTATAATGAGGCACCTGGACGTTATCGAACAGCACCACGTTTTTCAGCTCCGTAGAGTTGCCCACCACGGCGTTTTTGCCCACGATGGCGCTGCCCCGGATAAAGGCGCACTGGCGCACCTCCGCGCCGTGGTCAATGATGCAGGGGGAGCCGATGTAGGCAGAGGCAAACACCTTGGCGTCTTTCGCGATCCAGACGCCCTCTTCCGGGTGGTCAAACTCCTCGGGGCTCAGGGTCTCGCCCAGCTGGAGGATAAATTCCTTGATGCCGTCCAGTACCTCCCAGGGGTAGGTCTTGCCCGCAAAAAGAGGGGCGGCAATGGTCTTTTCCAGGTCAAAAAGTTCTTTGATTTCTGTCATTTTACTTCACCTTAATAAGCTTTCCCGCCTTGCGCATGGCGTCGATAATAAAGTCCACCTTTTCCTCGCAGCGTTCGTGGCTGGTGGCCTCCACCATCACACGGAGCAGCGGCTCCGTGCCGCTCTTGCGCAGAACCACGCGCCCGTCGGCGCCAAGCTCAGCCTCCGCCTGCTTCACGGCGGCCTTGACCTCTTCGCAGTTCAGGGTCTCGTCCTTGTCGGTGACTACCACGTTTTTCAGCACCTGGGGGTACATGGTCATGCCGGAAGCCAGAACGGAAAGGGGCTGCTTGGTCTCGGTGATGGCCTCCATGACCTTGATGGCGGTCAGTATGCCGTCGCCGGTGTTGGCCAGGCGGCCGAAAATGATGTGGCCGGACTGCTCGCCGCCGATGAGATGGCCGTTCTGACGCATGTTCTCCGCCACATACTTGTCGCCCACGGCGGTCTTTTCATAGCCGATGCCAAGCTCGTCCAAAGCCTTGTAAAGACCCATGTTGGACATGATGGTGGTGACTACCTTGGAGTTGCCGAAGGTGCCTTTCTCCTGCATATATTTGGCGCAGACATAGAGAATATGGTCGCCGTTTACCACGTTGCCCTTTTCGTCCACGGCAAGGCAGCGGTCCGCGTCGCCGTCGAAGGCAAAGCCCACATCCAGCTGATTGTCCAGCACGAACTTCTGCAGCTGCCCGATATGGGTGGAGCCGCAGTCCACGTTGATGTTCAGGCCGTCGGGCCGGTTGCTGATCACATAGGTGTCGGCGCCCAGGGCGTCAAACACGCTTTTTGCCATCATCCAGGTGCTGCCGTTGGCGCAGTCCAGACCGATGCGCTTGCCCTTGTAGGAGCGGGTAGCCAGGGAGATCAGGTAGCCGATGTAGCGGTTGCGTCCGGCGGAATAGTCCACGGTGCAGCCGATGGCGTCGCGCTTGGCATAGGGCAGCTCCTCGTTGCTGTCGATATAAGCCTCAATGCCGTCCAGGACGCTCTCTTCCATCTTCTCTCCGTCGCCGTTCAAGAGCTTGATGCCGTTGTCGTAATAGGGGTTGTGGCTGGCGGAGATCATAATGCCGCAGTCAAAATCGTCTGCCCGGGCCACAAAGGACACGCTGGGGGTAGAGGTGACATGGAGCAGATAGGCATCCGCCCCGGAGGCGGTAAGGCCGGCGCAGAGGGCCGACTCAAACATGTAGCTGGAGCGGCGGGTATCCTTGCCGATGACCACCTTGGCCTTATGCTCTTTGCCGTAGTACCAGCCCAGATAGCGGCCGATCCTGAAGGCATGTTCCACAGTGAGGTCGATATTGGCTTCTCCGCGGAAGCCGTCAGTTCCGAAATATTTTCCCATTGTTTTTCCTCCTGACAAAGTTGTTCAGAGTTTCTTTGCCGATGCACCGTCCAGATAGACGGTCACATTCAGCGGTATTTGTAAAAACGCTGCGGGGACAAAGCTGTCGTTCCTGCCGTAGAGCATGTTGAACACAGCGTCTGCCCGGCTCTCCCCGGAGGATATTAACAGAATATCCCGCGCGGAAACAAGCGTTTTTATTCCCATCGTAAGTCCGAATTCCGGCACCTTTTCCTCGCCGCCGTAAAGAGGGGCAAGCTCCCGTCTGCTGCTGTCGGAGAGCTTCTGGCGGTGGCTAAGGCTATCAAAGGGCGTGGCAGGCTCATTGAAGCCGATCCTTGCATTCAGGCCGATATCCAGCAGCGCAAGGTCGATGCCTCCCTTTTCCACGATCATTTTATCATAAATTTCAAGGTTTTTCTCCGAGAGAAAAAAGCAGTTCTCCCTCTCTGCGTCCACACGGCTGAAAAAGCAGTCAGTCAGTCTGCTCTTTACACAGGGTTCTTCTCCGCAAAACTCCGTTACCGCAAAGAATTTTGTCCGGGCAAAGCTCAGTTCCCCGGCCTGCTGCATTTTGGCAAGCCTTTCAAGCAGCCGAATACCGTCCTCCCCGGCGGAGAGAGCCAGAACAGCCCCAGGCTTTTCTTCAAGCAGCGCTTTTACCTGCGCCGCAGCTTTGTCCAGCAGTTCCTGAAAATCGGCAATCACGGTTTTTATAGTATCGCCCCCCTTTTAATAATCCCGCTGAAATACGGGAATGCTATAGACGAGGTGTTGTCATGGCCATCGTTTTTATTCGAACACTGATCATCTATTTCGCCCTGGTGCTGATCATGCGCCTTCTGGGCAAGCGGCAGCTGGGAGAAATGGAGCTTTCCGAATTTGTTGTGGCGGCGCTGATCGCCGACCTGGCCTCCCATCCGCTGCAGGACATCGGCATCCCGATGATCAACGGCCTTGTGCCCATCATCACCCTGTTTTGCTGTGAGGTACTGATCTCGGGTCTGGCCATGAAAAATATCCGTCTGCGGGCCCTGCTTTTCGGCAAGCCCAGTATGCTTGTGGAAAAAGGGAAGATCAAGCAGCGGGAGATGAAAAAAAACCGCTTCACCACCGATGAGCTGATGGAGGAGCTGCGAAACCAGGGCTGCCTGGATATCAGCGCCGTGGAATACGCCGTTCTGGAGACCGACGGGCGGCTGAGTGTGATCCTCTACCCGGCGGAAAGGCCGGTGACGCCGTCCCAGCTGAAGATCGAAGCGGAGGACAAGGGCTACCCGGTAGTAGTGATCAGCGACGGTCATGTGATCGAGTCCAATCTCCGTCTTGTGGGCCGGGATCTAAACTGGCTGAAAAAGCGCCTTGCCGCCCTGGGCGTCAAAAGCACGGAAGCTGTTTTTCTCATGACCGTAAATGCCGCAGGGCAGGTCTATTTCGCCCCAAAGGAGACGGAACAATGAAAAAAGAGATTTTTGCCCTTTCCCTTCTGGCGCTGCTTTTCGCCGCTTCCCTTTTCAACATCCGGTACTTTGACCGGCTGTGCCTGGACATTGCCGCAGAGGTCAGGGCCTCCTCAGAGGCGCTGCAAACGGAGGGAAGAGCAGCCGCGCAGGAGCATCTGGATCAAGCTTTGCATATCTGGCTTGAGGCCGAAAACTACACCCACATTTTCATCCGCCACCCGGAGATCGACTCCACAGCCGACGCCTTTTATGAGCTGGGCCAGGAGCTGGGAAGCTCAGACGGCGAAAGCTGCCGCGCCGCATTTGATAAACTGCTCTATCACCTGGAAAGCATACGAACGATGGAGCATCTGCGGTTTGGCAGCATTATGTAGTTTATTTATCGCTGAGAAGCTTGGCCAGCTCCTCCATAAAGGTGTTGATGTCCTTAAAGCTGCGGTATACGGAGGCAAAACGCACATAGGCCACCTCGTCCACATCCTTCAGGCGGCTCATGACCATCTCGCCGATGATTACCGTGCTGATTTCCCGTTCAAGACCGCTCTGCAGATCCTGCTCGATCCCGTCGGCGATCTGCTCAAGCTGGTTCAGGCTAACCGGGCGTTTTTCACAGGCACGCACCATGCCGTTGATCAGCTTCACTTTATCAAAAGACTGACGGCTGCCGTCCCGTTTGATGACCACCAGCGGCATACGCTCCACGATCTCATAGGTGGTAAAACGGCGCTGGCAGTCCAGACACTCCCGGCGGCGGCGAATGGTGGTGCCTTCCTCAGCCGGTCTTGAATCAATCACTTTACTCTCTGAATATCCGCAAAAAGGGCATTTCATCTCTCTATCTCTCCCGTTGAATAATCGTTGATTTTTCCCCGAGGTTCAGTATAACACAGCGCTTTCCCAAATGCTACAAGAAATTATGTAAATCAGAAAAAAATTCGCCGTGAAAAACAGCCATGATATTGGTGCAATCATGGCTGTTTTGTGATTATGTCAACTAAAGAGATAGCCTTTCAGCAGCTTCAGGGTGTTGAATACGCCGTCTATGTGGCTGCGCTCATAGCCGTGGCTGGCGTAGACCCCGGCGCCGATCAGGCCGTGGCGGATATCGCTGCCCGCGCTGAGGGTGGCCTCCACGTCGGAGCCGTAATGGGGATATACATCCACGGCGTAGTCCGCGTTCTCCCGCTTTGCCGCCTGGATCAGCTTTCCCACCACCTGGTAGCTGTAGGGCCCGCCGGAATCCTTGGCGCAGATGGAGACCTGCCTCTCCGTGCAGCGCAGGCCCTCGCCCACGCAGCCCATGTCCACGCTGATGGCCTCGGTCACGCCTGCCGGCACGGAGCCTGCGCCGCCGTGGCCCACCTCTTCATATACGGTGATGTGGACATAGACCTTCCGTTTGGGGCTTATGCCGCTGTCGCGCATATATTTTGCCAGGCCCAGCAAAATGCCAACAGAGAGCTTGTCGTCCAGAAAGCGGCTCTTGATATAGCCGCTGGCAGTGATCCGGGTGCGCGGCTCAAAGCAGACCAGATCGCCCACTTCGATCCCCAGCGCCCTGGTATCCTCTTCGGACTTCACATCCTCGTCCAGCACCACCTCTGTGCTGTCAAAGCTGCGCTTGGTTTCGCCGTAGCTGCCGTTGACATGGACGGAGGCGTTGCAGAGCTGCAAGGTGCCCTCACAAACCCGGCCGTCTCTGGTATATACCCGGACGTTTTCCGCCTCGCCGTTTTCCGCCCGCATACCGCCCAGATTTGTCACCCGCAGACACCCGTTGGCCTTGATCTCAGCCACCATGGCACCCAGGGTATCCGTATGGGCCTCCAGCAGCAGGGCGTCGTTTTCGTCCTCCCCGCCAAGCTCGGCCAGCACGCCGCCCTTGTTGGTGAGGCGGGCCCTGTAGCCCAGCGCCTCAAATTCCGCTTTCACCCAAGCGGCAGCTTTTTCCGTAAAGCCGGTGGGGCTGTCGATTGCCAGCAGTTCAACGGCTTTATCCGCCGCAAATTTCGCGTATTCTCTGTCCATCTTTTCTCCTTATGTGTTATGTCAACCTATGTACCGCCTTGACGGCGAAATGTTTTATTTGTTTACCACATTCCGGGGATTTCCCGCAAGCCAGGCCCGGATGTTTCCCGCGGTGCTCTCGATGATGCGGTAGCGGCTTTCGATGGAGGCCCAGCTGATATGGGGTGTGATAATGCAGTTTTTTGCGTGGAGCAAGGGGTTATCCTCCCTGATGGGCTCTGCGGACACCACGTCCAGCCCCGCTGCGCAGACCTTGCCGCTGTTCAGCGCGTCGGCCAGATCCTGCTCCGCCACCAGCGCCCCCCGGCTGTTATTGAGGATGATCACACCATCCTTCATTTTGGAAATGGTGTTTTTGTTGATGATCTCCCTCGTCTCGGGAAACAGGGGGCAGTGCAGGGAGATCACATCGCTGCGCCGCAGAAGCTCATCCAGTTCCACATAGTCCGCAATCAGCGCCCCCTCCGGTTTGCGGCTGCGGTTGAAGGTGATAACATCCATGCCCAGTGCCCGGGCCATTTTGCCCACATGCTGTCCGATACGTCCAAAGCCGATGATGCCCATGGTCTTGCCCGCAAGCTCGATCATGGGGTAGTCCCAGAAGCACCACTCCCCGCTCTCGGCCCAGCGGCCCTGCCGGACGGCTTCAGCATGGTGGCCCACGCGGCCGCAGATCTCCAGCAGCAGGGCGATGGCATACTGGGCCACCGCCGCGCTGCCGTAGTCCGGCACGTTGGAAAGGGGAATGCCCTTTTCCCTGGCGTATTCATAGTCGATCACATCGTAACCGGCGGCCTGGATGGTGATGAATTTCAGGTTGGGACAGGCGTCGATGACCCGGCGGCTGACCTTTGCCTTATTGGCCACCAAAATGTCCGCGTCACCAATGCGGCGGATCATCTCCTCCTCATCCCTGGGACTGCGGTCAAAAACCACCAGCTCCCCGAATTCCTTCAGCGGATCCCAGCTCAGATCGCCGGGATTGATGGTATAGCCGTCGGATACAACAAGCTTCATGTCTCCTGCCTCCTGCGATTTTTCTGTTAGTATTTCGTAGAATCGGCGTACTTATTCACAGCAGTTGAGCAGCGCGGCGGCGGCGGAGCCGGGCAAAGTGGTCTCCTGGCCTACCTTCAGCACGGCATATTTTCCAAGCTTCTCTCCCGCCTGCTCCTTCAGCAGCGCTTCCAGCACAGGCCGGTAATGGCGGCCCTTTTGCACAAGGGAACCCTCTGCACAGACGCAGACCGGCTTTTCCGGGTTGCTGCCCTCGCCGGTCAGCAGCATAATGGCCGCCAGATTGGTGCACATGCAGCGAGCGGAGCGCTCGAACACCGCAAGGCAGAGGGTCTTGACAAATTCTCTGTCTTCAACACTTCCGCAGAAGTCCTCCAACTGCTCGCCGCTGGCCCAGGCGTCGATCACTGCCGAGTCGATCCGGCCCAGATTTCTGGCGTTTTCCGCCGTTTTGGGGTCAAGCAGTCCCTCATCGGCGGCGGCGCGGAGCATCAGGCGGCAAAGCTCGCCCAGATAGACCCCCGCGGTCATTTTTTCAAACAGCTTCAGGCCGGGGTTATTGCTGTTCTGGTCCAAAATCAAGTCAAAATCGCCTCTGGGCAGCTCGTCATAGAGGCCGGACTCCAGATTGACGATCATTTTCGTTTCGTCGGTCAGCCCCAGCTTGGTGATGCGGGAGGCGGGCAGCAGGCAGCAGGTATTGGTTCCGGTGCCGCTGACCTGGCCGATAAAGCCGCTGTAGGCGGACAGATCCAGGGTTGCCGAACCACCCAGAAGGACGGCGGCAGTATCGTTGAGGATAACGATCTTTTTTTTTCCCGCGCCCCGGCGCTCCAGCTCCTCCAGTAATGACGCGCCCACAAGCTTACCGGCAGAGCCCTCGATCACCACTTCCTTGTCGATACGAATGACCCGGCCGTCGATCTCCGGGGTGATATCCGCCGAGTAGGAAAAGCAGAAGCCGATACACTCAGCCCTGTCGGTCAGGGGCATGATCCGGTCTGCTACAAAAGCGATGAATTCCTCCCAGGTGGCGGGCTTTGCGATGCCGGGCATGGAGCATTTGGACAGCTCCTCCGCCTGAAAGCCCTGCTGAGTAAAGCTCCCCAGGGCGCTGCGGAAGTTGGTGCCTCCGGCGTCGATCACAATGGCTCCGGTCCCCTTGGGGACGGCGCCGTCCATTTTCAGATATGTAGGGATCATGGGCAGGGCCCTTTTGTCCCCCGCAAGCCCTCTCTCCATGTTGTCGCGCATTGTTCCCGCACAGAGGCTCGGCTCGATGCGCTCCGGGGACATGCCGTGTCTCTCCAGAAATTCCAGTGCCGCTTTGCTGCTCATTTTTTCTCTCCTGTTCTTATTTTATCCGTATGTTGTGTGCTGACCTCCCGCCGCTCCTGTCATTCTGAGGAGCCTATGCGACGAAGAATCCCGTAAACAGAACAACCTGCGTCAGCTTACGGGATCCATCGCTTACGCTCAGGATGACACTGATTTTTGAAGGGTTCCTTCATGCACACCTTTCTACAATTGCCGGTAGTGATCCGCTTTATACAGCGAAAAAAGGGCTGCCGAAACGGCAGCCCTTTTTGCGTCCGATAAAAATTACTCTGCCTCTTTTGTCACGTCGTTTTTGACTGTGCTGAGAACGCCCTCCGCCAGACCGGCAAGGCCCTGGATCTCACTGGGAATAATGATCTTGGTGGCGCGGCCGTTGGCGGCAGCGGCAAAGGCCTCCAGCGCCTTGATCTTGATGACAGCCTCGGTGGGGCAGGACTCGTTGATGCGGCGGATACCTTCTGCGGTAGCGGTCTGCACCTTCAGGATAGCCTCGGCTTCACCTTCGGCCTCCAGGATCTGCTGCTGCTTCTTTGCGTCGGCGCGGAGAATGGCGGATTCTTTCTCACCCTCGGCCTCCAGAATGGCGGCCCGCTTCTCGCCCTCGGCGCGCAGGATGGCTTCGCGGCGTTCACGCTCTGCCTTCATCTGCTTCTCCATGGCGTTCTGGATCTCCTTGGGCGGCAGGATATTCTTCAGCTCCACGCGGTTGACCTTGATGCCCCAGGGGTCGGTGGCCTCGTCCAGAATGGCGCGCATTTTGGTGTTGATGATGTCGCGGCTGGTCAGGCACTGGTCCAGCTCCAGATCGCCGATGATATTACGCAGGGTGGTAGCTGCCAGATTCTCGATGGCGACCATAGGATGCTCGATGCCGTAGGTGTACATCTTGGGGTCGGTGATCTGGAAATAGACCACCGTATCGATCTGCATGGTGACGTTATCCTTGGTGATCACGGGCTGGGGCGGGAAGTCCGCCACCTGCTCCTTCAGGGAGACGATCTTGGCCACTTTCTCGATAAAAGGCATCTTGATGTGGAAGCCCACATTCCAGGTTTCCTTATATGCGCCCAGGCGCTCGATAACATAGGCTTTTGCCTGCTGCACGATTCGGATGCTTCTGATGAGGATGATGACGACCAGAAGGATCAGCGCGATAATAACATAGGGACCCATAAATTCTTTCCTCCTAAATTGTATTCAAATAATTTAACCGATGGGTTTTACAATAAGCTTAACGCCTTCAATACGGACGACCACAGCCCGGGCGCCCTCCTGGGCCTTTGTCTCGTCGCTTTCGGTGCGGGCAGTCCACACCTTGCCGTCCACGGAAACAGCACCGGTGCCCAGGACATTGTCAATGCTCTCCCGGACCACACATTCCTTGCCGATCATCATGTCGGCATTGGTGGGCTGTGTTCTTGCGTTGATATATTTTTTTGCCAGGGGCCGCGTAAGGGCCAGGGCGGCAATAGAGACCGCAAGAAACCACACGATCTGGAGCCAGAGCGGGGCGTGCAGCAGCGCGGAGACAAGCGCCGCCAGTGCGCCAAGGGCAAACCAGATGGAAATCAGCCCCGGGACCAGTCCCTCTACCACCAGAAGAACGATCATGGCGATAAGCCATACAACAGTCATATCCATATTCCAATATCTCCTTTCCGCCGCCGGACTGTACGGCTCTTCCTTGCTGATTCTATTATATCCTGTCCCTCTGTTTTCCGCAAGAGAAGATTGCGGAGCAATTATTAAATTTTGCGTAAACTTCGCATTTCCCCCTTTACTTTTTTAATTTAATGGGTTAACATAGGGGCAATTCAAAGCGTACAAATTGTACATTTCAATTGGAGGAAAAAATGAATAAACTGCCGAAAAAGCCCCGCAACGAAAAGATGTACCAGGCGATTCTCTCCCTGCAGAATGTGGATGAGTGTATGCGTTTTTTTGACGATCTTTGCACCGTTACGGAGCTTATGGCCATGGAGCAGCGCTTTCAGGTGGCCATGTGCCTGAACCAGGGCATGATCTATAACGACATTCTTGCAGAGACCGGCGCATCAAGCGCCACCATCAGCCGTGTCAACCGCTCTCTCCAGTATGGAAGCGACGGCTATGCCATTGTATTCGACCGGATGAAGGAGCAGGAGCAATGAGCTGTTACGGCCCCCTGGCTTCCTGGTACGATCAGCTCACGGGGGATGTGCCCTACGAACAGTTTGCCAACTTTTATGAGGCGGAGTTTGCCCGCGCAGGCGGGGAATTCCGCCTTCTCCTTGACCTGTGCTGCGGCACCGGCACCCTGACCTGGCTCATGGCCGGGCGGGGTTATGAGCTGATCGGGGCGGACGCCTCCGTGGACATGCTGATGCAGGCCCGGGAAAAGGATCTGGCGGTAAAAACCCCTCCCCTGTTTCTTCTTCAGGACGCGGCGGAGCTGGATCTTTTCGGTACGGTGGATGCGGCCTATTGTTCCCTTGACGGCATGAACTATATTCCGCCGCAGGACCTGCCGGAGGTATTTCACCGGCTTCATCTTTTTGTCCGGCCCGGCGGTCTGCTGATTTTCGATATCCGCACGCCGGAGTGGCTGCACGCGCTGGATGGAGAGGTCTTCGTGGACGAAAGCGAGGACATGCTCTGCCTTTGGCGGGCAGATTTTGACGGGGATCTGAACGCCGTGATCTACGGCATGGATATTTTCTCCCGTGTCGGTGAGCTTTGGGACCGGAGCGGCGAGGAACATATTGAGTATGCCCATTCGCCTGAGACAATATCGAAGCTGCTTTCAGACAGCGGCTTTGTCAACATACGGCTTCGCCGCGACGGCCCTCAGGGCGGCAGCGGCAGGCTGTTTATCTGCGCTGAGCGCAAGTAAGGAAGGACAACAATGGATAGAATTATCAGAGCCACAGCCGGAGACGGCTTTATCAAAATGGCCGCAATAGACGCCAGGAACACCGTTCAGCGGGCAAGGGACATCCACAACTGCACCCCCACTGCTTCGGCAGCCCTGGGCCGTACTCTTTGCGCCGCTTCCCTCATGGGCGACATGATGAAAGAGGAAAACGCCTCGCTGACCATCCGCGTAAGCGGCGGCGGCCCCATCGGCAGCGTTATTGCCGTGTCGGATTCGGGCGGCAATGTCCGCGGCTGCGTGGGTGACCCCTCCGTTGATCTGCCCCTCAGGTCCGACGGAAAGCTGGACGTGGGCGGCGCTGTGGGCCGGGACGGCATGTTCACCGTCAGCCGGGACATCGGCCTGAAAGAGCCCTATATAGGCTCCACAGAGCTTGTCAGCGGCGAGATCGCCGAAGACCTGACCGCCTATCTGTTGGAGAGCGAGCAGGTGCCCTCCGCCTGCGCCCTGGGCGTTCTGGTGGATACCGACCGCTCCATCAAAGCCGCCGGCGGCTTCATCGTCCAGCTTATGCCCGGCGCCCCCGAGGATATGATCGCAAAGCTGGAGGACAACATTTTTATGATGGATCAGCTCACCACCGTCTTGAGCGAGGACGGCGTAGAGGCCCTCTTTGACCAGGTATTAAAGGGCTTTGAGCATCATCTTGTGGGTGAGAAGGAAATCGAATACCGCTGCTACTGCGATGAAGGCCGGGTGCGGGAGGCTATTTCCTGCATTGATCCCGCTGAGCTTCGGGAAATGATCGCCGAGGGGCAGGATATCCGGGTACACTGCCAGTTCTGTGACAAGGTCTATACCTTTACACCGCAGGATCTGAAGGGCGTCCTGGCGGCCCGTGAAGAAAAATAATCGGAAAATTTGAAATAAGATATTGACAAATCCGCATTCTTTTGGTATATTAACGGAGCTGTCGAGTCGGGAGCATAGCTCAGCTGGTTAGAGCACCTGCCTTACAAGCAGGGGGTCACTGGTTCGAGTCCAGTTGTTCCCACCACTTCTTATTTCAATATGCCTCTGTAGCTCAGTAGGTAGAGCAGCGGACTGAAAATCCGCGTGTCGTTGGTTCAACTCCGACCGGAGGCACCACCCCACCGCTTTTGCGGTGGGGCCTATGCGGGCATAGCTCATCCGGTAGAGCGCCACCTTGCCAAGGTGGAGGTAGCGAGTTCGAGCCTCGTTGCCCGCTCCATCAAAAAATTCAGTCGCGGGTGTTTTGATTTGCGCCCGCAACTGTTTTATATGCCCGGCGCCATAGCCAAGTGGTAAGGCAGCGGACTGCAAATCCGCGACTCCCCGGTTCAAGTCCGGGTGGCGCCTCCAGCAAAAAAACCAGCCCGTAGGGCTGGTTTTTTGCTGGAGATGATACTCCCAACCGTGAACCGGCCCCGGCGACGGACGCGCTCTGCGCGTCCTAGTGCCCGAAGGGCTTCAAGTCCGGGTGGCGCCTCCAAAAATCGGCAATCTTCGACAGAAGATTGCCGATTTTTACTTTTTACTTCTTCACTATTCACTTTTCACTAAATTCAAGGGCCGATTTTGGGGAAGTAAGAAGTAATATACAAGGCGTCGACAAAGTTCGACGCCTTGAAAACTTACGGGAAATGGCGGATGACTATATCCATCAGACCCTGAAAATATGCCGGGAAGAGCTGGCCGCACTGCAAAAGGGCGGCGGGTACATGGACGAGCTTGGCTTTGCCTGGAAACGATAAGGTAAAATTGATGCAAAGCTTTTTCCCCTGTCTTTCCATTCCGCCTGATTTGTGCTATAATCTCTTCAACTACTTCAGAGGAGAAAACAGAGATGAAAAAAGCATTAAGAGTGATCGCTTTGGTGCTGGCCGGCCTTTTCATGGTCTATGCCATTCTGGTCACACAACCCAGAAAGAGCAATTATTCCCTGGATAATCCCATGCGCAAGCAGGGGGAGCTTCCCCTGCTCATCGCCCACGGCGGCGGCAACGGGGAGTTTCCGGACAACACCCTGGAGGCCTTTTACAATGCCTACAGCGTGGATGAAAACGTGATGATGGAGACGGATGTGAGCATTACCCGCGACGGCGTGCTCATTCTCTCCCATGACACCACGCTGGACCGCAAGACCAACGTGACCGGCGAGATTGCCGACTGGGATTACAGCGAGCTGATTGCCCAAAAGGTGGACTTCGGCTATACCAACCCCACCGAGGACGGCGTTCTCAGCGGGGAACGGAAGCATTTCACCGATGAAAACGGCGTGGAGAAGTACCCCACCGACGTGGACTACCCTGAGGGTGTGGAGCCGCGGGATCCGGAGGTCTTTTTAGCCACCACCCTGGAGGATCTGCTGGTGGCCTTCCCCAACAACCGCATCAACGTGGAGATCAAGCAGTCCGGCGAGCTGGGTTTCCGGGCTCTGGCGGAGGCGGTAAGGCTTGTGGAGCAGTACGACGCCTTTGACCGGGTGGTGTTTGCCAGCTTCCATGAGGAGATCTATGACGAGTATCAGCGTCTGCAGGCTGCGGGAGAAGTGCCGGAAGAGTTCATGTACTCCCCCGCCTATGACGCCGCCACTGAATTCTTTGTGCTGCAGCTGCTGAAGCTGGATGTGTTTTTCGGCGACGAGCTGTGCGTTTTCCAGTTTCCCATGGAGGAGAAGGGCTTTAACCTGGCCACGGAGAGCTTCACCAGCGCCGCCCATAAGCACAATCTGGCCGTCCACTACTGGACCATCAACGACCCGGAAGAGATGAAGCTGCTCATCGAGATCGGCGCCGACGGCATCATGACCGACTACCCCCACCGGCTAAAAGAGGTGTACAACAGCTTCGGAGGTTGAAACTACATAATAAGGACAGACTCATGGAGAAAGGGCATGCAAGATAGGGAGGCCACCCGAAAAAGAGAGATCTTTCTGTCAGGCGAGGCGAAAAGCGCAGAAATACCGGAGTTGTATTTCGAGCATTTTCAACGAAGCTTGACGGGAAAATATCCTTTTTCAGGCTGACGGATCCCTACCTTGCATGCCCTGCATGGGTCTGTCTTTTTCAAGCCTTCTGTCATTCTGAGGAGCGTATGCGGCGAAGAATCCCGTGAACAGAACAACCAGTGTAACCATACGGGATCCTTCGCTGACGCTCAGGATAACGACGGCGATCTTTCCGCTCAGTGGGACTTGCCCGATTCCGTTCCTTCTGAACTGGTCGGAAAAGTTGCTATGGAAATCATTCTCCGTATGTTCAAGATTATCGACGACGCATATCCTGAGGTCATGAAAGCGGTCTGGGCATAATACACTGCTGTGTATTGCGTCAGGTGTGTTCGCTGCGCTTTTTTCCACATTGAGCATACAAACTTAACCGATTGCGATCCGCGGCTGTATAAGGAAGAATCCTTGTGCAGCCGCGGATTTTTTTCGGACAATTCCTACCGGCTGATGGTATAGCCCTTCCCGCCCACATAGCGGGTGCTGTTGAGCAGCAGGAAGGCGGTGGGGTCTATGGCGTACACGGCCTTTTTCACGTTTTCGATCTTGCTGTGGGGCATGACGGTGACGATCACCTTGATGGGGCGGCGCAGATAGCCGGTCTCCCCATTCAGAAAGGTCAATCCCACATCCTGATCCTCTAAAAGGATGCCCCGGATCTCCTCAAACTTCTGGGAGAAGATCAGCATCTGGCCCTCCTCTTTGCCATTTGTCAGCACCCGGTTGAGGGTAAAGCTGGAAACCAGAATCACAAGCACACCGTATACCGCCTTCAGCACACCGCCGGACAGGGCCTGCGCCAAAATCACCGTGCTGTCGCAAAGGAACATCACCACGGAAACGGGTACACCCAGCTTTTTGTTCAGCACCACGCCCAGAATGTCAAAGCCGCCGCAGGAGCCGTTGCCCAGCAGCACAAGACCCGTGCCGAAGCCCAGCATTCCCCCGGCCAGAAGACTGCTGAGAAGCGGGTCTGTACCGAGCTCGGCCAACAGCGCCATGCGCTGAAACAGCTCAAGCAGCATGGGAAAAAGCAAGCTCACCAGCAGGGTCTTAAAGGCAAAGTCCCGGCCCACACAGGCCCAGCCCAAAAGGAAAAGCCCGGCGTTGATCACAAAAACAAGAACCGGCACCGGCAGGGGCAGTACCCGGCTGATCAGGACGGACAGGCCGGTGATCCCTCCCGCAGCAAAGTTCTGGGGCAAAACGATCAGCCCAAAAGCCGCTGCTGTCAGGGCTGTTCCCAGAGAAATAATCAGATAAGAACGGAGTTTTTCCATCAGCTTTTTCATTCTTCCATCACCGTCTACTGATGGTAGCAGTTTTACTTGCCAAAAACAGTAGTGTATGCTACAATTTCACCAGGGAGATGATGAAATGGCAATTCAAATTCCGGAAAAATATTTCTCTGTTTTCCTGTCGGCGGGCCGGGCGGAGGAGCTGCACGCCGGGACAAACATCTTCATGCAGGGTGACGCAGCGTCTGACCTGTACCTGATTACCAGGGGTCGGGTCCGGGCCTTTACCCTCTCTCCCGCGGGAAAGGAAACTACCCTTGAGGTGATGGAGGCCGGGCGCATCTTCGGGGAACTTGCTCTGTTAAGCGGAAGTTACCGTAGTGTCTCCATCCAGACTGTGACCGACTGTCAGATTGTCACCGCTTCCACAGAAAAGCTGCTGCCCCTGTGCCTGGATTCCGAGGAGCTGACCATGCTCATTTTTCGACACATGGCGGACACCTGCAACTATCTGACCCACCAGATCGGCCGGCTCGTTCAGTATGACAGCGTGCAGAAGGTGGCGGATTTTCTGCTGTGTGAGGCGGAAAGCCGGGGCTGTACGAAGCTGCCCTATACCCACCAGGAAATTGCCGATTCCGTCTCCTTAAACCGGGTCACGGTCAGCAGGATCTTATCCGATTTCAAGGAAAAGGGCTGGATCGACAGCCATTACGGCAGCATCTTCATTCTCTCTCCCGGCGATTTGCGCGGCCTTCTCCCGTGATTTCTTTCCCACAGTACTGTTTTAAATTGCCGCAAACTGTCCATAAATTTCTCCCTCCGCCCTGTATAATTCTTCTGATTTTACAAAAATACTGAAATCTCCAAAATATTGTTGACAAGCCGGGGACTCGATGGTAATATGCAGTCAAAATTGAATCGCTTAGATAGAGGCGCGGTGTTCAAGAGTAGCTTCCGGCAAGGCCAGGCAGCCGCCGGGAAGGAAAGGGACCACCGCCGAAGGATGGAAAAATTGCCTGATTTCTCCATGCTGGGTCGGCAGAGAATATCTGCCGGACTGTCACATGTTTTTGTGAAGCGCTATCGATGACTATCCGGAACCCGGCTTGACCGAAGCCTTTCCCCGATTTTCCATGGACCGCTTGACAAAGCGGTTCATTTTTTATCAACATCCCGTCCGGCAGGGAGACGAAAGCCGGAAAGGCCCGAAAAAGGGCCGGAAAGAGGTACAAAATGAAGAAGTTCCTGTCCATCCTGATGCTGCTTGCCATGATCTTCGCGCTGGCCGCCTGCGGCGAGACCGCAGCCCCTGCCCAGTCCGCGGCACCTGCCGAAGCCGCTGTTCCCAGCGGCGTGGAAGACGGCGTTCTCACCATCGCCATGGAGTGTGCCTACGCTCCCTACAACTGGACCCAGAGCGATGATTCCAACGGCGCAGTCCCCATTGCCAACGTCCCCGGTTCCTACGCCAACGGCTATGACGTGATGATCGCCAAGAAGATCTGCGAGGCCAACGGCTGGGAGCTGGAAGTCATCCAGTCCGACTGGGACTCCCTGGTCCCCGGTGTTCAGACCGGCACCTTTGACGCAGTCATCGCCGGCCAGTCCATGACCGCCGAGCGCGCCGAGCAGGTGGACTTCGCAGGCCCCTACTTCTACGCCACCATCGTCTGCGTCACCAAGGCTGACAGCCTCTATGCCGGCGCTACTTCCATCGCTGACCTGGCCGGCGGCTCCTGCACCGCACAGCTGGCCACCATCTGGTACGACCAGTGCCTGCCCCAGATCGAGGGCGCCAATATCCAGAGCGCTGCCGAGACCGCTCCCGCCATGCTGATGGCCCTTGAGACCGACACTGTTGACTTCATCTGCACCGATATGCCCACCGCCCAGGGCGCTGTGGCAGCTTACCCCGATATGGTCATCCTTGACTTCTCCGGCACCGACGGCGACTTCCAGTTCTCCGAGGAAGTCCGGGCAGAGAACGTGAACATCGGCGTTTCCATGATGAAGGGCAACACCGTTTTGAAGGAGGCCATCGACAGCTTCCTGTCCACCATGACTGTGGACGACTTCAACGCACTGATGGAGGAAGCCATCTCCATTCAGCCGCTCAGCGAGTAATCCATAACCCGGCATAAATACAGCGGGGCGGGAGAAAGGTGCTTTCTCTCGTCCCGTATCCAAGTCTGAAGGGAGTTCCCTCTATGAACAAGTTTGCCCAGCTCGGCTCCGATATTGTCAAGCTGCTGTCCAAATACGGCGGTTCCTACATCAGCGGCATTGAAAACACCCTTATTCTGGCCCTGGCGGGAACCGTTATCGGCTGTCTGATCGGCTTTATCTGCGGTATGCTGAACACCATCCCCTGCGCCAGGACCGATCACCCCGTAAAGAGATTTTTCATCGGTCTGATCCGGGCCATTGTCCGCATCTATGTGGAAGTATTCCGCGGCACGCCCATGGTGCTGCAGGCGGTATTCCTGTATTACGGTCTGCCCTACTTCACCAACAACGCGGTGAAATTCTCCGGCTACTGGATCCCCGCGCTGGTGGTGGTCTCCATCAACACCGGCGCCTATATGGCAGAGTCCGTCCGCGGCGGCATCATCTCCATCGATCCGGGCCAGACCGAGGGGGCAAAGGCCATCGGCATGACCCATGTGCAGACCATGACCAGCGTGATTCTCCCTCAGGCGTTCCGGAACATCATGCCCCAGATCGGCAATAACTTTATTATTAATGTAAAAGATACCTCCGTCATGTTCATCATCGGCTTTCCCGACTTTTTTGCCGCCCACAGAGCGGCGGTGGGCGCAAGCTACCTGTACTTCCCCTCCGCCACGGTGGAGATGGCCGGCTACCTGACCATGACCCTGATTGCCTCCTTCCTGCTGCGCTGGATCGAGAAGAAGCTGGACGGGAACAGCAGCTATGAGCTTGTGATGGACGACCAGCTGACCATGACCGCCGGAACCTACAATCACCCGGACAGAGGCACACCCTTTGACGAGCGGAGCAAGGAATACCGGGACAACCTGACCCAGTCCATGAAAAACCGCAACTTTACCGCGAGAGGAGAGCGCTGAGATGGGGGAACTGATTTTACAGATAAACCACCTGTCCAAGGCCTTTGGCAGCAACCAGGTTTTAAGAGATATCGACTTTACCGTGGAAAAGGGCGATGTGATCAGCATCATCGGCGCCTCCGGCTCCGGCAAGTCCACCCTTCTGCGCTGCATCAACCTGCTGGAAACGCCCACCTCCGGTGAAATTCTTTATCACGGCAGCAACGTGATCGGCCGGGGCGTGAACCCCACGGAATACCGCTCCCATGTGGGCATGGTGTTCCAGTCCTTCAATTTGTTCAACAACATGACCGTGCTGGAAAACTGCATGGTGGGCCAGACCAAGGTGCTGAAAAGGAACAAGGATGAGGCACGGCGGCACGCCATGAAGTATCTGGAGGAGGTGGGCATGGCCCCCTACATCAACGCCAAGCCCCGGCAGATCTCCGGCGGACAGAAGCAGCGCGTGGCCATTGCCAGAGCCATGGCCATGGACCCGGAGGTTTTGCTCTTTGACGAGCCTACCTCCGCCCTGGACCCGGAGATGGTGGGCGAGGTACTGAGCGTTATGCAGCGGCTGGCCGAGGAGGGCATGACCATGCTGGTGGTGACCCACGAGATGGCCTTTGCCCGTGATGTCAGCTCCCGCGTGGTATACATGAACCAGGGCGTCATCTGCGAGGACGGCAGTCCCGAGGAGCTTTTCGGCAATCCCCAGAAGCAGGAGACCCGGGACTTCCTCTCCCGCTTCCGCAAGGGCTGAACAAAAAAATCAAGATGACCAACGCGCCGGCAAGGTGCGTTGGTCATTTTTATCAACTGTCATTCTGAGAATTTCGGGATGCTTGCAGGGGCGACCCTTGCGGCCGCCCGCTATTTCCGGCTTCCTCCCTCGTCCAACACGGGCCGTCGAGGACGCCGGCCCCTACACAGAAGAGCGCAGCGGAAGCCAGGAAAAAGGCTCCCCTGTGTAAGGGGAGCTGTCAGCCGCAGGCTGACTGAAGGGTTGCCGCCGCACCAATGGTTTTCACCATTGTCCAATCAACGCTTCCGGCGTCTGGAATACGGCTCCGTTCTTCTGTTTCACACCGGCGCACCCCAAACCCCATCCGTAGGGGCGATTCACGAATCACCCGTCAGGCGCACCATAACATGCTTTCATCGTTCACCGCTGACGTTTCCCTTAACTGTGCTTTCCATAAAAACGGAATGTCCCCCCGGCATTTCGCCGGGAGGACATTTTATTATTACTCTATCCAAGGATCATATTGCTGTTTGCCGGGGCGATCATGCTGCCGTTGGACGCGTCCAGGACAGCAAAGAGAGCTTCTCGTCCATAAATCTTCCGGTAATCGAAGGCGTTTTCCTCCGGTGTGTTCAGGTATGTCTGATAATTGCCGTATACGGTCACGGCGGGGATCAGCACAAAATCGCTGTTGTTGACCACCAGCGTGTCGCCGTTGACGCCGGGGAGCTGGATGTGCTCATTATCTCCGGAATTTACCGGCACCATAGCATAGCCGAGCTGAATATCACTGACCACGGCATCGGCATACCGGTTCCCGTCCGGAAGATCTGTGGCAGAGGTCTGAGAAAAACGGGTCTTTATACTGCCCATCAGTTCGGCAAAGCTCATGGTCTTCCCCTCTTCTCCGATGGCAGTGACCTCCACGGGCGTAACCATTTCGAAGCCGTAAAGCGTACCATCCGGGGAAAAGGTGATACACAGTTCAGGGTAATAGCAGTTTTGTATTCCCTCCTCCGTGCCTCTGAGGTAAGACAGCTGCCCCTGGCGAAGCATAGGGATCCCGTTATACACGGGCACGGCTTTGACCTCAATGGCATAGGAGTCCCTGCGTTTGGTCACTTCACAGCTGTCGATCTGCCACTGACCCATATCCAGCTCCCCCATCATATCCTCCGCTTTTTCCCTGATAGCGTTGATTTGCTCCTGATGTGGCTCCTCCTTACCCAGGATCTGATCGCATAACATGATCTCATCCACGCCGAGAGGCCAAATGATCACGTTGGCTACAAACACATTGATGCGGTATATCCTGACCCCATTGTTGGTATTGTTTACCGCGTTGAAATAGTAGGGTATTCCCTCCACTTCGGTATGTGCATTGATTTCCAGATACCCCTGAGCATCATTCCATGGCTTATATTGAAAGTCACAGACTGTTTTCTCTATGCTCTCCGGTGCGTCCTCCACCTTATGCTTATCCAGATAGTTTCGTATGAGTTCCGCGCTTTCATCGGCCGAATCCGCGTACATTTCCTTCAGGGCGTCGCCCTCCAGGAGCGTCTCCAGTATTTCCCGCTGCTCCTGAAGCTCCGCCTTTGTGGCTTCCCGTCCGATGCTGCATTCATATAACACCGCGTCGCCGAAGAGCACCTGGGCAATATGGCGCACTTCCTCCTCGGTAAAGGGGCGGGGCGTGATCTGAAGGGTTCGGAAGCTGCCCTCATAAAGCGAAGTGTCCTCCAGATTGATCTCAATATCCACCGTGCCGTCGGCGCTCTTAAAGCTGTCGGTATAGGCCACGGCGGAGGCTGCCAGCTTATTGGTATCCTCGCCGGTATCGCCCCGGCTGATCTCCACGATGGTATTCTCCGTTTCTGCCGGCGCTTCCGGCTCCTTTGCCGCGCAGGAACAGAGCGTTAATGGCAGTAATATGCATAGCAGCATGGCAATCTTTCGTTTCATCGGTTTTCTCCTTTCTTATTCCTTTGTCTTCCTGAAACGCAAGGCGGTAAAGGATCCCGTGAACAGAACATCCTGCGCCGCCTTTCGGGATCCTTCGCTTGCGCTCAGGATGACAGGGGGGGCTTTCCCACTCCTGTCATTCTGAGGCGCGAAGCGACGAAGAATCCCGTGAACAGAACATTCTGCGCTGCCTTTCGGGATCCTTCGCTTGCGCTCAGGATGACAGCGTTTTTTCAGTCTCCGCAGAGGACGAAAAAGTCAAAGCAGTCCGCTAAAAGCTCCGCCCGGGCATAGGCTTCTTCCGCCGTGCCTCCGCTCCAGCGCAGGGACAGCGTCACATACATCTCCTCAGAATTGCAGAAGATCATCAGCTCGTTTATCCCCTCGTTTTCAAACAGGGCCATATCCAGCGTGATCCCCTCAGGGCTCACATGCTCCCACTCCCGGCACTGGGTGCCGGCGGGGATATCCAGGGAGAAGGGATACAGCACCCCGGTGTGGATGCAGGTGAGCGTATAGGCGTACTGCTCTCCGTCTACGGTAAGCGTGCTCTCATCCTTGAAGGAGCCATCCTCAAACAGGAAGGAGCCCAGATCGTAGTCATAGCGCTCCACGCCCCGGATATAGGGGGAAAGGCCGGTTGTTTCAAAGAGATAGCTCTGGCTGGGGGCATAGGTGATATCGGTGAGCAGCCGAAGGTCATAGCGGCGGCTGATCTCCACAAGGCGCTTGAACATGGTCTCGTCCCAGGCACCGTAAATGCGGCAGATATCCTTTTCCGCCTGATTTCCGGCAAAGGAATGGAATCTGTCCTTCCAGGCCTCCGCCTCTTTTCCGTCGGCAAGGCAGTCTCCGGCCATCTGCTCCTCATAGTAGTCGCAGAAGCTCAGCCACTCGCTGCAGGCCAGATATTCACGGGAGCCGGCAAGGCCGTTCAAGGAGATATGATCCCGGCGCACAGGCAAACGGGGATCCGCGCTCTCCACTCCGGTTTCTGAGGACACCAGGCGGCTTTTCAGCCCCAATATTTCCGAGGCCATTGCCGTCACGGCCAGCAGGGCCGCGATCACCGCCGCGATCAGCGCCACCCGTATCGCCTTGCGGGTCACACGAAGCCGGGGTCTCTCCCCCTCTCCTTCCATCCGCTCCAGAACGGGCAGCACAAGCTCGTCGTCGATCTCACCTATGGCCGCAAAAAGTTCTTCACGGTTCAGCATAATTCCTCCTTGCGTAAATAATCCTGAAGTTTCTTCCGGGTGCGGCTGAGGGCAGACCGGGCCGTACCGGGCCTTACACCCAGCCGCGCGGCAAGCTCGTTTACCGGTAAAACGAGCCAGTACCGCCCGACGAAAAGCACTCTTTCCGTCTCTGGGAGACTTCGCACAAAGCGGTTTACGGCAGCTTCCAGCTCCTTTGTTTCCAGCTCCCGCTCCACGCCGCCCGGCGCGCTTACGCACTCGGCCAGCTCGTCCAGCGCCAGCTCCGCCTCTCCCCCGCCCCGCTTGGCGGCGGTGTTTCTTCTCAGTCGGCTGACAGAGATACGCCTTGTCAGCTTGCCCAGAAACATTTTCAGGCTGGATGGCCTGTGGGGCGGCATGGCGTTCCAGGCGGCCAGCCAGGTGTCGTTCACACTCTCCTCCGAATCCTGGGGATCGAAAAGAATATTGTGGGCAATGCGGTAGCAAAAGCGGCCGTACACCGCATCGGTCTCGGCAATGGCCCGTTCCGCCCGCTGCCAGTATAATTCGATTATCGATGCATCATCCATGGGATTCCCTCCCTTGACAATCAAGTCGCAGAACATTTGGATTTGCTGCAATCTTTTTTCAACATAATACTATTTTCCAGTAAAAAGCAGCAAAAAAATTGAAAGCTGTTCGGTATCTTTTTTCCTCTCACAAAAATTGTACCAAAAAAGAAGAACGCAGCCAAGTTCTTTCGCTTGGTTGCGCCCTTCTTTTTTCATGGGACTATTTCACAGCCCCTTTTTTGTGATTTGCTTTGTTTAGCCTCAGTTTGCCTCAATAATGGTGATGCGTCCCTGACCGTAGGGATCGGCGTACTCCTCACCCACGGTGCCGCCAAGCACGTTGACAATGTAGTTGATGAGCACCTGGTTATCGATCATCACGCTGTCCTGCAGGAACACGTTGTCGGCAAACATGGTGTAGCCGTCGCCGCAGTTCTTCAGCTTGTAGTTATGGCTGGCCAGGGTATAGGTCTTCTCCGGATCCAGAGGCTCGCCGCCAACGGTCACGTCCTTGACCCGGCGCTCGCCGGTGACTTCCACAAACATGCCGTTCTCGTCAAGCTTCACGCTGGACTCCACATTCATGTCGATGGTATAGGCCATGCCGGAGACCTGGAGGAAGCCGCCGCTCTCGGCAGGCAGCTTGGAGCAGCCCAGCTCCAGAGCATCCAGGATCTCCTGTCCGGTGCATTCCACAACGCACATTTCGTTGCCGAAGGGATGGACGGCAATGATCTGGCCGTAGGTGATGTCCCCCGCGGGGATGTCTGCGCGGACGCCGCCGCCGTTGACGATGGCCACATCAGCGCCGGACATGGCCCGGTAAGCGTCGGCGCACAGGTCACCCAGGTTGGTCTCGGTCACGCGGACGATACGCTCGCCGCTGGCGGGATCCTTGATGATCAGGTCAACGTCGGTGCTGGCCACTACGGTGTTCACCAGCTCCTCAAATTCCTCCTGGATGCCGCCCACAAATTCCTTCATGCCGTTGTCGCTGATGAGGGTGCTGGTCATGCTGCCGTCGTCCCTGATGGTCAGGCAGCCGATATAGGCAAGCTTGGTCTCGGTGGAGCTGAGGATGACTTCCTTGCCCTCCTTATTTTTGACCTTCTCACATTCGATCAGGGAGTGGGAATGGCCGTCCAGCACGGCGTCGATGCCGCTGGTGTTCACAATGACCTCGGAGGAAGTCCAGGGGGAGCAGTCCTCCTCGATGCCCAGGTGGGCCATGGCGATGACGATCTGCGCTCCCTCAGCCCGGGCGGCGTCCACCGCAGACTGCACGGCGGTGTAGAGCTTCTCGCCGGTCTCATCCTGCATAAAGCCGTAGATGTAGTTTCCGTTGTCATCCTGGAAGTACTTGGGGGTGGAGGTGGTGATGGTCTTGGGCGTGGAGATGCCCACGAAGGCGATCTTTACGCCGGCCACGTCCTTGATCACATAGGGATCCAGAACGGTATTCCCGTCAGCGTCCACGAAGTTTGCGGACACATAGGGGAAGCTGGCCTTTTCAGTCAGCGCAAAGAACTGTTCCATGCCGTAGTCGAACTCATGGTTGCCGGGGGTGGCCACGTCGTAGCCTGCTTCGTTCATGATGTCGATGATGTACTCGCCGTTGGAAAGGGTGCCGATGGTGTCGCCCTGGACAGCGTCGCCGTTATCCACCAGGACAACGTGCTTACCCTGTGCCTGCAGCGCGTTTTTCACCGCAGCCAGTCCGGTATAGCCCAGGTTGTCGTCCACACCGCAGTGGACGTCGTTGGTGTAGAGGATAACGATGTCGTTATCCAGGCCCAGATAGGCGCTGTCTTCCGCCGGAGCGGCAGATTCTGCGGGGACGGGGGTCTCTGAGGGAGCTGCGGAGCCGCAACCGGCCAGCAGCAGCACAAGCACAAGTGCGAGTGCAAGGATTTTTCGCTTCATTCTTCGTCCTCCTGAACAGTTTTTTTCCTTAAGGATTAAGGATAGCATCAGTATATCAGCCCTACGCGCATTTTTCAACCGGTACAGCGTTTTTTCCGGAAAGGGAAGCCAGGAGACCGCGCCTGCCCTTGTAATTGCCCTCCGCCGGTGCTATAATCGGCTGGCAATTTATCTTGGGAGGCACGGCAATGGATAAAAAAAAGCTTACCGGCGCGGCATACGCGCTGCTTCAGGGCTTTTACTGGATGGGTCTGGGCACGGCGATAGGCTATTGCGCTGTCTATCTTCAGGGCCGGGGCTACAGCAATTTGCAGCTTGGTCTGGTAATGGCTCTGGGCTATATTCTCAGTTTGCTGCTCTCCCCGGCCCTGGCCTCCCTTGTGGACAGTGCAAAGCGCGTGGGCGTTTTTTCTGTAAGCTGGGCACTGCTTCTTGCCCAGGCCCTCGCTCTGCTGCTTCTGATCCTGCTGCCGGGGCAAAGCATCGCGGTGTCGGCGCTGTATATGCTGTATATCTGCGCCTGCATCTGCGGCAACCCCATGCTCACTCAGCTGAGTATTGAGCTGAGCCGCCGGGGAAGGCCGGTGAATTACGCGGCAGCCCGGGGCTTCGGCTCGATTTTCTACGCGGTGGGTGTACTGCTGCTGGGCCTGCTGGCCAAGCGCGTGGGCTCCTTTGTGCTGCCCTATGCAGGACTGGCCGTTCTGCTGTTTCAGGCCGCCGCGCTGTCTGCTCTGCGTCTTTCCGGCGTCCGGTCCGCCCTGCCCGCTGCCGGGAGCGGAAAAGCCGCCGTCTCTCTGGGCCGCTTTATTCGGGAAAACCGCCGTTTCTGCCTGCTGCTGCTGGGCACAGCCCTGATCTATTTCACCCATAACCTGACCAACAACTTCCTGATCAACGTGGTGCGCCATGTAGGCGGTGATACGGGCAGTATGGGGGCCCTCAGCTGCTTTATGGCGGTGCTGGAATTCCCCGTAATGCTGCTCTATAACCGGCTGACCCGCCGTTTCCTCTGCGGCTCTGTGCTTCGGCTGTCTATCGTGTTTTTCGCGCTGAAGGCGCTGGCCATCGCCCTGGCGGGCAGCATGACCGGGCTTTATGCCGCCCACCTGCTCCAGATCTTCTCCTTTGCCCTGTTCACTCCCACCATGGTGCGCTATGTGAACCTGCACATCTCCGGCGCCGACTCCGCCAAAGGCCAGTCTCTGGCCTACAGCATGTCCACGCTGGGCTCTGTTTTTGCCTCTTTTCTGGGCGGACTGCTGTTCGACAGCATCAACATCCCCGCCGTGCTGTTCATCGGTGCCGCCGTCTCTGTTCTGGGCGCTCTCCTCTGCCAGTTCTGCATTGAGAAAGACGCCTGATCGCCCGTTTATCTTCTTCACACTTCATTTTCATGGCTCCCCTGAAAGGGGAGCCATGAAAGTGAAGAGTGAAGAGTGAAGAGGTAATGTAATAAATCCACCACGCCCGCAGGCATTTCACTCGCCGCAGGCGTATTTCACGCGCGATGCGCATTTCACAAATCCCGCATGGGATTTATTTCGTTGAAAAAAGCACCCAAAAGGGTGCTTTTTTCCTTGGGTGCTTTTTCTTATTTTTCCTTCTGTGAAAAAACCCATTCCCGCTGGATATTGTAGCTGATAAAGAACAGGCAGGTGTCCACCACGAATTTGATGATGGTGGCGACAATGGGTACGGTGTTGGCAAACAGGTGGTTGATCAGCGTCACCAGACCGGCAGAGACCAGCATCTGGGGGATGCACAGACAGTAATAGCGGAGCATGGCCCGCTTATAGCTGCCCTTGTTGCCGAAAACCACGGCGTTGTTGGCGTTAAAGTTGGCAAAAGAGGAACAGACCCTTGCCACCACCGTAGAGAGAAGCTCCGCGTATTTCCCGGCCCAGCCGCCGAAAAAGCGGAACACCAGGTAAAACACCAGCAGATCGACCAGGGTGGAGCCGAACGAGCTCAAAAGGAATTTGAACATCACCTTGAAGATGCGCCAGGAATCCTTGACGGCGTTATAGTGGGAGCTGTAGTCCTCCTCGTCGTACACGGTCTCGATGGGCTGCTCCACAAAGCCGATGCCCATGCGCTTCATCTGCAAGAGCATGTTGGTCTCATACTCAAAGCGTTCTCCCTCGATGGCGCAGAAGCGCTCCAGGCAGGCGCGGGGAATGGCCCGCAGGCCGGTCTGGGTATCGGAGAGCTTGATGCCATAGCAGATGCGGAAAAGCCGGGAAGTGGTGCGGTTGCCCGCCACACTGCGGGGCGGCACGCCGGGCAGGGAGAAATCCCGGCAGCCCATGACCACCTTGTCCCTCTCGTTCAGCATCCTCTCGCCGCAGGCTATGATATCTTTCAGCAGGTGCTGGCCGTCCCCGTCGATGGTGACCACGCCCTTTACCTCCGGCAGCTTTTCCAGCACGTAGGCAAAGGCGGTTTTCAGCGCGCGGCCCTTTCCCTTGTTCACCCCGTGGTGCAGCACGTGGCACTGGGGGTATTTCTCTGCTTCATCGAACCAGTGCATATGCTCGCTGTCGCTGCCGTCGTCCACGATCACGATATGTTCAAAGCCGTTCTCCGCAAGCCCGTCCACCACGCCTTTGAATTTGTGATCCGGGTTCAGGGAGGGGAGAACGATTGCAAGAGCCTCCTGACAGCTTTGTCCTTCTGTCATATCTGTTTCCTCCCTTAATAGCTGGCGATGTCGGCAGCCTTCAGGCCGTCGTCCGTCCGGCTGATGATCAGCTTAAGATTGTTGGTTGTCTGTACAACGCCCTTCTGCCCGGTGGTATCCACCACGAAGGTCAGATCAGCAAAGTAGTTGCCGCCGCCCAGGTTCATGGCGCTGTTGAGGGTGATGGACAGAATGTCGTCGCCCTTGCTGTGGGCATAATACTGCCCGGCGATGGTCTGATACAGCCGGGAATCCAGCTCGCTTCCGGGCACGATGTATTGCATGGCCTCCGCATAGTTGCCGTAGGCGTCGTGGTTGGTGTTGGACATGAACCAGACATAGGCCCTGATGAAATTCTCCGAAAGGGACTGGACCTCCGCCTTTTCCTGCTCGGTGCAGTTGTCGGCAAAGAAGCTCTCCAGATCCTGCCCCTCAGGAATCTGGGCGGTCTGCCCGTCCTTGTCCTTCAGCTCGAACTTCAGCTCTCCCAGAAAATTTTCCACATGATAGGTCACCATATAGGGCAGGTCAAAGCCCTCGCCGTAAAACTCCTCCAGCCGGGCATAGGGGGTCTTTTCCCCGGAAATGTAGGACTTGTCCAGGGCGTTTCCGGCGCAGTACACGGTCCAGCTGTCCGGCACGGTGATCTCCGCCGCAGGGGACACAAGCCAGCTGAAATCCATCTCCTCCTCCGCCACACTCCAGGGGGAGAAGCCGAAAGCGGGATCTTCCTCCTTGGTCAGCGTCACGGTGCCCAGCTTTCTGCCGTCCAGGCTCAGCACATAGACGGCTCTGTTTTCACTGCTCTCGGCGCTCTTTTTGGCGTAGCTGAGCTTGCCTTCCATAGCCTTGAGGATACAAGCGTAGCTGTCCTCCTCGGTCTGCACCTTGTGATTCAGCGTGGCCACAAAGTCCGCGGCCAGGGCCCTGATGTGCCCGTCGTCCAGATTCTGAACATACTCGTCCATGGTCTTGTTGGGGCGGGACTGCTCGTATTCATCCATAAAGGTCCACAGCAGCCGCAGGCCCACCGCGCAGATCAGCACAAAGACCAGGGCATAGACCAGCATGCCCAGAGCGAAGTTGGCGCCGGAGCTTCTTTTTTTCCTTTTTCTCTCAGCCATTGGCGCTCGCCCCCTCTTTCAGAACCAGGAATGTGGTAGGCACCGGACGGATACCCACAACGGAGGCGCAGTTATTCACATAGCCGCCGTCAAACCACATCAGGGAGGAGGAGCCGCCGTCCAGATTGCAGGCGTTCACCGCGCCGTATTCCAGCATGATGTCCACCAGATCCTGATAGGTGGCGCCCATACTGATGACCTGCCGGCCGTCGATGACCAGCAGCAGCACCGCGCCGTCAGAGCGCTGGCCGATGGCCGTGCGGGGATTCAGGCCGCTGCCCAGACTGTCCGGGTCGACGGGCTCGCCGTTGGACACAAGGACCGGGCCGAAGCAGACCCCGTAGCGGATGTCCTTTTCCTTGATCTCCGCCACGGTGGGCCGGCCCACATGCATGATGTAATTGCTGTCAAAGCCCACAAAGCCGCCGCCCTGGCCGTAGCCGGAGCCGGAGTAATACACCTGTCCGTCCACCACCACAAGGGAGTCGGGGATGCTGCCGTCGCCCATGCCGCCCTCGTCCTCAAAGCCGCCGGCGTTGATGCCCGCCACGGCGTCGAACTTTTTCACCATTTGCTCCACGGTGTAGGCTTCCCTGCCGTAGCTGGAGGGGACGCTGCCCATGATGACCCGGGAGGGGTCCAGAACCACCATCATAAAGCCGGAGAAGCCCTCGCCTTTTACCGGCTGGAGGATGATGCCGTCGCCGTCCTCGTCCACCAGGCCCCAGGCGTCGGCGCTGCTCTGGCCGCCGCTCTCCGGGGAGGTAGTTTCGGTGTTGATGTTGATGAGGGAGGTGTCCGTCTCCACATAGTCCACATCTTTTTTGGACGACTCGATCTGGGCGATCTCCTCTTCGCTAAAGAAGAGGTTTGCCAGAAAGCCGATGGCGCTGGTCTCCCGCACGGACATGACGAACAGATCCCGCGCCGTGGGCGAGGGGCCCTTGGCCACCACATACATCACCCCGTAGAGCAGCATGGCCACCAGCAGCACGGTCTCCATCAGCACCAGCACTGTCCGGAAAAATATTGCAAAGATCCTTTTAATGGCAGAGGGCTTTTTCTCCCTGCCCCATTCAGGCCCAAGGTCTTCCGGCCTTGCGTCCCTTCTCCCCTCGCTTCTGCTCACTGAGAATCCTCCGAATCATTCTTGTACTTGCTCAGTTCCGCCACCCGCAGGTCACTCATATCGCCCCGGACGTCCACCACGATCATGCGCATGTGGTTTTCCTGATCCTCTTCCCCGTTCCGGCCCCAGACGGTAAAGTCGGAGCTGAAATCACAGAGGTACACACCGCCGCCGAAGCTGACGGCGGTGTTGAGGATGGTCTGGTTCACCCGCATATTGTTGGAGTGGACATAGAACAGACCGTCCTGGGCCGCCTTCATGCGGAATTCCAGGTCGCTGCCCTTGAGAATATAACCGGACAGACGGTCGGCATACACGGTGGCCGGGTCGTCGCCCACGGCGGCCATGTAATATTGATAGCGTTCGGCAAAGCGCTCTGTAAAGTCAGTGAGTCTTTCCAGCTCCTCGCCGCTACAATTGTTCAGAAACTGCTCCTCACCCCGGGTCTCATCCACCTGGAATTCGGCGCCGCTACTGTCGTAGACCACCGGCTCCATCTGTCCGAAAAGGTGGTCATAGCGGTAAGTCACCATAACGGGCAGCTGGTCGTAGGAGCCGTAGTAATCCTCCAGAAGGCTGAAATGGATGGGCTCACCCACGATATATTCCTCACCCAGCTCCACGCCGTTGAGGGTGACGGTATAGCTGTTGGGCACCGTGACCTCCACAGTGGAGTAGAGCCCGGTGAAATCAAACTCTTCACTGTAAACGATCCAGGGCAGCATGCCGTGCTTGACCTGGCCGGCCTGGCTGCTGTCCTCCACCAGCGTGACCTTGCCGATGATCTTGTCGCCGCAGAGCAGGGAGTAATTGATCTGATCGGTGCTGCCGCCGCTGGCCGTGCGGGCATAGCTGATGCCCTGATTCAGCATCTCCCTGACCACCTGGGCGCAGTCCTCGTCGGACTGGACCTCGTGGGGCATCTCGGTAATGGTTTGGGCGATCTGGTCGCTCCAGAGATTTTCGTTCAGCCCCTGCACATAGACGTTCATGGTGCTGGTGGGCCGGGAAGCCTCATACTCTTTGGCAAAGCCCCAGAGCCAGACCATCAGAAAAGCAATGGCGGCCAGCGCCACAAGGACGTAGATCAGCAGAGCCAGGAAATAACCCAGGCCGCTCTTTTTCTTCTTTTCCATCATCAGGCCCCCTCCTTTCTCACCAGGAAGCAGGTAGGCAGCGCCCGGGGCGTGGTGGCGGAGTTATTTACATATTCCCCGTCGAACCACATGGCCGTGGAAGAGCCGCCGTCCAGATTGCAGGCGTTCACCGCGCCGTAGTCCAGCATGATCTCGGTCAGATCCGCATATGTAGCCCCGGCGCTCTGGGCCTGCCGCCCGTCGATGACCAGCATCAGCACCGCGCCGTCCGCCCGCTGGCCGATGGCTGTACGGGGATTCATGCCCGTAATGATGCCCGTGGCATCCACCGGCATCCCGTTGGCCACAAGGACGGGGCCGTAGGTAAAGGTGACGCCGTCCCGGATATTGCTGGCGTGGGCGTCCTCGGCGTTCATGTAGCCGATGTGGAGGATGCCTGCCTCGTCAAAGCCGATGAAGCAGTCCGTGCCGGAGTATTCGTTGTAATACACGCCCTCGGACACGGTAAGGCCGGTGGGGTCACCGCCCAGGCCGCCGCCGCCGTCGTCATAGAAGCCGCCGCCGTTGATGCCTCCGATGGCGTCGTATTTCAGGCACATGCCCTCCACGCTGAGTCCGGAGCCGCCGAAGTTGTTGGGCTTGCCCACAAAGACCCGGCTGGGATCCTGCACGATCATCATATAGCCGTTGCAGAGCTTTTTCACTACCTGGTCGATGATGATGCCGTCGCCGTCCTCGTCCACCAGACCGTAGTCCATAGCTGCGGGAGCGGAGCTATCCTGCCCTTCCGTGCCTGTCTGTCCCTGGCTGGGGATGTTGATGAGGGAGGTATCCATCTCCTCAGCCCGCTGGCTGGTGTTGCGGGTTTTGATCTCCGCCACTTCCTCGTCAGACAGGAAGATATTGGCCATAAAGCCGAAACGGCGGGTCTCCAGCATGGTCATCACAAAGGTGTCCCGCAGCGCGGGCGAGGGCCCCTTCACCAGCACATATTCCACGCCCAGGCCGGCAATGCCGATGAGAATGAACGTGGTCAGAACAAAGCCCAGAACCCTGTTGATGATGCCGATGGCCTTTTCCTGCCGTGCCTCCTTGCCGGAGGCTGTCGCTTCCTCCATATTTTCCGAAGGAGCGGGGGTATACTTTTCTTTTACCTTCACTTTAGCACCTTCACTTTGTTCGATCGTATTGATTCATCTGTCAGCCCTATTGCGCCCTGTGCGCAATAAGCGTTTATACATTTTAGCATATCAGGCCGTTCAGGACAAGGTTATTTTAGATTTATTAAGAAATTAGTCTTATTTTTCCATATTGTTTCCGTCTGGACCGGTGCAAAAAAGATGAACAAAGATGAAGTCAAGGCAAAGGCTCCCCTTACACAAGGGAGCCTTTCGCCTCCCAAAACTGCGGCAATGTTCCGGGCTGCAATCGCAGGGGTCGGCGTCCCCGACGGCCCGTGTTAAACACAGTCGGAACCAAAAAAAGCGAAGAGGGCTGTCACTCCCTCTTCGTCTGTCCCTGTTCCAATTCCTTTTCCAACGCCTGCAGGGCGGCCCTGCGCAGGTCCTCCCGGCAGGTCTTTTTAAGCTCTTCCATGCTCTTTGAGCCGTCTCCGGCGGCATAATAAGCGGTGACGCCCTGGCTCAGCACAGCCTCCGCGCCGGGGCCGATGCAGCCGCAGACGGCAACGCAGGGCACCCCGGCTCTTTTGGCCCGGCGGCCTACGCCTACCGGCACCTTTCCGGCGGCGCTCTGGCCGTCGATGCGGCCCTCGCCGGTGATCACCAGCTCAGCGTCTTTCAGCAGCCCGTCCATGTCCGCCGCGTCCAGCAGCAGCTCGATACCGGGCTTCAACTCCGCGCCGCAGAAGGCCAGCATCGCCGCGCCCAGGCCCCCCGCCGCCCCCGCGCCGGGTACCTCCAGCACATCAGGGCCAAGCTCCGTTCTGATCAGCCCCGCAAAGGCCCGGATGCTCTCGTCCAGAGGGCCGATCTGCTCCGGCTTCAGACCCTTCTGCGGTCCAAACACCGCGCTGGCTCCCCGCTCACCGCAGAGGGGGTTATCCACGTCGCAGGCCACTGTGATGGAAAGCTCCGGCAGCTTCTCCGGCGGGAGAATGTGCCGGATGCGGCCCATGTTGCAGGCGTAAGGCTCCACTTCAGCCCCATGGCCGTCGGTGAAGCGGTAGCCCAGCGCCGCCGCCATGCCCAGGCCGCAGTCGTTGGTGGCGCTGCCGCCGATGCCCATCAGCACCCGGCGGCAGCCGGAGGCGGCAAGGAGGGTCAGCAGCTCTCCCACGCCGCGGGTGGTGGCGTGCAGGGGATCGAGACAGCCCTCCATCAGCGGCAGTCCCGCGCAGCCGGCCATCTCCATGACGGCCGTGCCGTCGGGCAGAATACCGTAAGGGCAGCGGACAAGGCTGCCCCGGGGCCCGGTGACCTGAGCAAAGCGTTTCTCCCCGCCCAACAGCTTCAGGCAAGCCTCCACCATCCCCTCGCCTCCGTCGGACATGGGGATCTTCACCGTCTCCGCCTCTGGGACCAGGGCCTTGACCGCGTCCTCCAAGATATCGCAGATCTCCCGCGCCGTCATTGTCCCCTTGAACGAATCCGGCGCAAGAATAAATCGTCTCATCATATTTCCTTCTTCCGATCAGAACGGGTTGCGGCTTACGGCTACATCCCACACTGGCCGCCACGCAGGGCGGCCACTACAGTCAATTATTCTAAATTTTCTCCACGCCGTTGACCACGTTGACGGGCTTTCCGGCCAGGAAGGCCCGGAGATTTTCCACGCTGGCGTCCATGATCCGCTGGCGGCTCTCTTTGGGCGCCCAGCTGATGTGGGGTGTGATCAGGCAGTTTTTGGCCCCCAGCAGGGGGTTATCCGGCCGGATAGGCTCGGTGGAGACCACGTCCAATCCGGCGGCGTATATCTTGCCGGAATTCAGCGCGTCGGCCAGGTCCTGTTCCACCACCAGCTGGCCACGGCTGTTGTTGATGATGATGACGCCGTCCTTCATTTTGGCAATATTTTCCCGGTTGATGATGCCCTCGGTCTCGGGAAAGAGGGGACAGTGGAGCGCGATCACGTCAGACCGGGCCAGCAGGCTGTCCAGATCCACATACTCGGCAATTTCCTTTCCTTCCTCCCGGATACTGCGGCTGTAGGCCAGAACCTCCATGCCCATGGCCCTGGCAATGCGCCCGGTGGCCTGGCCAATACGGCCAAAGCCGATAATGCCCATGGTCTTGCCCGCAAGCTCGATCAGAGGGTAGTCCCAGAAGCACCAGTCCGGGTTGGCAGCCCAGCGGCCCGCATGGACAGCCTCGCTGTGGTGGGCCACATGGTGGCAGACCTCCAGCAGCAGGGCCATAGCAAACTGGGCCACGGCGGCGGTGCCGTAGGAGGGCACGTTGCTGACGGGGATCCCCTTCTCCGCCGCGGCTTCCACGTCGATCACGTTGTAGCCCGTGGCCAGGACGGAAATAAATTTGATATTGGGGCACGCGTCCAGCACCCGTCTGCTGATGGGCGCCTTGTTGACAAACACCACCTCCGCCTCGCCGATGCGCCGGATGACCTCCTCCTCGCTGCCGGTCCTGTCATAGACCGTAAGCTCGCCATACCGGGCCAGTCCGTCCCAGCTGAGATCGCCGGGGTTTTCGGTATATCCGTCCAGTACAACAATTTTCATGATAAACTCCTCAATTCTCGTAATCTTCCGGCAACTGGATCACTTCGTCCCGGTGCATGGCCTTCAGCATTTCGATGCCGGCGGCCACATCCTCCTCGTCGGGCCACATGACATAAAGCCGCATGGGCTTGCCGTCCATCAGCATGGTGGTGAAGGGAACCCGGCTGTCGCCGGTACCGCTTACGCTGTAGCGCAGAATTTCCCACTGGGGGTTGGAGGCCAGCTGTTCCCTGACCAGTCCGGCTATCAGCTCATAGGGCACGGTGGTCTGGAAGCTTCCCTCGGTGGCGTCCAGCAAATTGTCGAAGCCGACAAGAATGGACCGGGACAGCAGTTTGTTGATGGCCGCCTGGATGATGCGCACCTGGTTTCTGCCCCGCCACTGGTCTCCGGCGCTCCGGTTCCGGGCGTGTTTCAGGGCCTCCTCGCCGTTGAGGTGCATGACGCCGGGATAGCCCTCCAGCTCTGCGTCGATACCGCCGATGGCGTCGATGATCTTCTCGAACCCGGTGAAATTCACCCGGAAATAGTAGTCGATCTGCGTGTCGTACAGCATCTCCAGCGCGCCCTTGCTCACGTCGATGCCATAGATCCCGGCGTGGGTCAGCTTATCCCGTTCCCCGTTGGAGATGGGCAGTGGCACATAGTAGTCCCGGGGGGTGGTGATCATCAAAATCTGATGGGTCAGGGTGTTCACACTGACGATGATGTTCACATCGCTGCGGCTTTTTACGGACACGTCGCCGAAGGTGTCAATGCCGCTGATGTACACGGAGAAACAGTGATCCTCCGTCTCCTCCCCGGTCTCCGGTCCGGGGAGATTCTGGGGCGCGGGCTCCGCCTGGATGCGAAGCTCCGTAATGATCCGCACCCACTCGTCCAGATCTTCATAGGCGCCCAGTTCCCCCGCAATGGCCAGCAGCTCGGGGTTTACAATCATGCTTCGGATTTCTCCTGCCAGCAGGGCGTCCAGCAGTGCGCCAACGCCGTCATACTCCCGGGTCCGGACGGTCAGGCCCAGCCCTTCATTGATCTGGCTGAGGGCCTCCTCCGTATCGCTGAGGATCCCGGTGGGGAGAACGCCGAAAAGATCGCCGGACAGGTCCTGGATGCTCTGGGCATCATCCTCTGTCCGGACATAGACGCAGGCCCGGCTGAATTCCGGGGCGGTCCGGGTCATGCTTTGCAGTGTGTTCACGGTTCTGTTCAGCACGACCGTGCCGAAGCAAAGCCCCGGGATAAAAAACAGCGCCAGCACAAGGCCGGCGATCAGCCGCCCCTTTTTCTCCGGCCGGGCGCAGAGGAAGATCAGCAGCCCGTCCGCAAGGAAAAGCCCCGCAAAGAGCAGCGCTGTCCACAGTCCGGGCAGCAGTCCCGCCCGCAGCACCGCGGCGCAGAACAGCCCCGTCACCGTCAGAAGCAGGACGATAAAGACAGCAGGAATGAATTTTAGGATTTTTTTCATGTTCACGCCTTTCCCGTACAAAAATATAAGTGCAGTAGGTTTTTCCGTCTTCCGACCAGGAGCCACATGGGTGACCGCAAGGGTCGCCCCTACAGGCAGGTTTCCGGCTTCATCCGCAGGGGCGATTCACGAATCGCCCGCTCTGTCCGCTCAGAAATCCATGGACATGCGGCTGGATTCCTCTTCGCTCAGCTCGGTCACCTTGGTGTCCACCACCCGGTACACCCGCTGGCACAGATTCAGCACGCTGGGGCGGTGGGTGGTGACGATACAGGTCTTGTTGGGCTTCTGGGTCACGATATTCCGCAGCACCCGGCGCTCGGTGGTCACGTCCAGAGCGGAGGTGGCCTCATCCAGCAGCAGCACCGGCGCGTCCCGCAGAACGGCCCGGGCGATGGCGATGCGCTGTGCCTGCCCCTCGGACAATCCCCGGCCCCGCTCGCCCAGTCT
Organism: Clostridiales bacterium; assembly: GCA_022787565.1. Lineage (GTDB taxonomy): Bacteria > Bacillota > Clostridia > Oscillospirales > Oscillospiraceae > Limivicinus. Next base: position 52,154 of record JALFVN010000050.1, read on the forward strand.
GGCGTTGATGGTGTCGGGCATTTTTTCTACAAAATCCCAGGCGCAGGCGATCTTCAGGGCCTGAATGATCTCCTCGTCGGAGGCGTCCTCCTTCACCGTGCGCAGGTTTTCCGCGATGGTGCCGGAGAGGATGGTGTTTCCCTGGGGCACATAGGCGAAGAGATGCCTTGTCTCCGCGTTCATGGTCACTTCCCTGCCGTCGGAGCCGCGGATAAGAGCCCGGCCCTCCTGGGGGCAGACCAGACCCAGGATCAGGCGGATCATGGTGGTTTTTCCCTCGCCGGAGGGGCCGACAAGGGCCACGATCTCCCCGGGCTTTGCCGTAAAGGCGGAATCGGTAATGACCTGCTTTCCCTCCACATAGGCAAAGTCCACATCCTGCATCTGCACGGTGAAGCCGTCCTCCGCCAGCTTGTCCAGCTCGCTGCTCTCGGGGATATGTACCTCCCGGGGCAGCTCCACCAGCTCCCGGATACGGTGGGCGGAGACGGAGCTGTTGAGAAAGGCGGGGATAATGGAGATCAGGCTGCTGAAGGCCCCGGAGAGGTTGCTCCGCTGCTGCAGAAACAAGGTCATGGTGCCGTAGGTGATGGAGTGGGTCCACAGCCGGAACAGGCAGTAGCCAAAGGCGGCAAACTGCACGCCCATGCCGATCACGGACATGAGGATATTGGATTTGATGGAAAACAGATTGTAATCCAGGCTCACGTCCTTGAATTTACTCTGCCACCAGCGGAGTTTTTTGCTGTAATAGGGCGCGATGCCGAAGGATTTGATGGTGTCGAAGTTATAGAAGGTCTCCACCTCGAAGCTCATGAGCTGGCTGCTCATTTCCTTCACCTTTTTGCTGTACTGCCGCTGTTTTTTGATAAGGAACTTGGAGATCAGCAGCATGAAGGGGGCGCTGCCCAGGGCGATCAGCGCCATGACCCAGTCGTAATGGAGGATGACCAGGAAGGTGGCGGCGAAGCGGTAGACGGCGATAATGATGCTGGGCAGCCAGCTGATGGCGTTGCCGCTGACGGTAGAGATGTCGCTGTTGAAGCGGTTGAGCACGTCGCCGTTGCTGTATTGGGTCAGGGAGAGCCAGTCAGCGTCCACGATCTTGTCGAAAATGTCCGCCTGGATGTCGTTGTTGATAAAGATGCTCAGCCTTGTGGTGATCCGGCTGAGCACGCTGTCCAGCGCCAGACTGGCCACGGAGCTGCCCACCATGATAATGATGAGGATGGCCAGCTTGCTGGTCTGGTAGCCGGTGATGATATCGATCAGATATTTTCCGGCCACACTGCTCACCAGCCCCATGGTGGTGCTGAATATGCCCAGAAACACATAAAAAACGATGGCAAATTTATACCGGGCGCTGTAGGTGAAGATCCACTTCCAGTCGTCGATGATCTCTTGAAAGGTGCCGTCCTTCCAGCGGGCGATCAGCGTCTCCAGAGAGGCGAAGGTCGCCGTGTCCTGTTTGTTTTTGTTTTCGTCCATTGCGGCCCCTCCTTTTACCCTTGGATTATAACACCGGTTCAGGCTTTTGCATAGTGCTTCCGGCGGCGTTCAGCCGGGATAAAGCCCCTTTTCCAGACAGCGCACCGCGTTTTCCGAGATGGTGCAGCGCAGGTGGAACACGGGCACCCGGGCGACCAGGTTTTCAATCAGGGCCATGTTTTTTTCGGCAAAGTCCCGGTTCCATGTGTTCACGGTGATCTGGCTGTAGAGCTGGGTAAAGGCCTCTCGGGGGGAGAGCCGTCTCAGCTTGTCCTCCTGCCCCTGGCTCAGCATCACCACGGCCCGGATGGGGGTGGACAGGTTTTCGCAGATGGCCGAGCTGCCGCAGACCGGCCAGCCCCGGGCCGTCCAGCGGCCATTGACGCACTGGAGCAGGGCCTTGTCGCCGTTAATGCTCCGGCTGCCCCGGTATTTTTCCCAGAGAGTCGCCTGGGTGCTCTTGCCGGTCTCCGAGGGGGCGGAAAAGAGGATGGCCTCCCCCTGATGGCGGATGTAGGCGCAGTGGAGGATCAGCGCGTCCCTTCGCACCATCCTCCGCTCCAGGGCCAGCAGGGAGCTAAACATCACGTCAAAGCGCATGTTCTGTATTTCCCGGCGAAGCAGGACGGCCTCCGCGCTGCGCTCTGTGATCTCCCGATAACAGGCGTAAAAGTCCCCGCCCTTCACGCCGATGACCCGGCTCTCCAAGCCATGGTTGGAAAACACCCGGATATCCGGCCTTTGGGCAATAAGCTCTCCCTCCGGCTCCGGCAGCCGGTCAGAAAGCAAAATGCGGTAGCTGTACTCCGGCTCACCCGCCGCAGTACGAAACAGCATGAAATTATCCGGCGGCGTCAGTTCCTCCGGCCAGCGCAGCCGGAAGCAGAAATCGCCGATCAGAAACAGTCCGTCCATTGCTTGTCCTTTCTGATTGTAAAAATATCCCCTGTGCCGGACATGCGTCACACACGAATCGCCCGCTTCTTCCGGCTTCCGACCTCATCCCACATGGGCCGTCGGGGACGCCGGCCCCTACAAGGCGCGGTCCGAAACAGGTCCGTAGAGGCGGCCCCTACGGGCAATCTTCATTATTCATCTTCTGTCTGCTCTTCCCGCAGCAGGCGGTACAGCTCCTCTGCGTTTCGGCAGAGGTATTCCGGCAGGCCATCATCTTCCCCGGTCTCCAGCCGGGCGGCGGCGGGGCAGACCTTGCACAACGGGCGCAGGCGGCAGAGGCCGCACTTTTCGTTCATCCGCAGGCCCTTCGCCTTTTCCCGGATCTCCTGCCAGGCCGCCTCAAAGCCCCGTTCAAACACCGGGGCCGAGGGTGCGGACAGGCTGACGCAGGGACGCAGTTCTCCCTGCCAGTTTACCGTAAAGGAGCAGTTTCCTGCAAGGCAAAAAATTCCAGTTCCCCGATTTTTTTCCGTATTATCCGTTTCCTGCAGCATCCGGGCGGCATATTCCCGCAGTCCCTCCGACCCGAGCTCTGCCCGCAGGGTCTCCAGCTCCGCCCGGGCCGCCTCCTCCGGGTCCAGGCGGGTCTGCCTGTCCAGCGGAAGTCCCCGTTCGCGGAGGCCGGGGAGCATGTAGCAGTCCGTATGGACCGGCGCGTCCAGTTCCCGGCCGATCCGGTAGATCTCCGCCAGCTCCTGCCGGTTGGGTTTTACAGCGCTGCTGTTGAGCTTTACGTCCACGCCCCGCGCCTTCAGCAGGCGCACGGCTTGCACGGTCTTTTCAAAGCCGCCCGGGCAGCGGCACAGCCTTTCGTAGGTCTGCTCCGTGCTGCCGTACAGCGTGATGTTCACCCGCCGGGGCTTATGAGCGGCGAAAAAGTCTGCCCAGTCCCCGTCGATCAGGGTGCCGTTGGTGTTCACCGTCAGGACAAAGCCCATTTTTTTCAGGGCGGTATACAGCTGCCGGAAGCCGGGGAAAAGCAGCGGCTCCCCGCCGGTGAGCAGCAAAAACAGCACCCCCGCCCGGGACATCTCCTCTGCCAGAGCGATGTACTCCTCCGCCGTGTGCAGGCGGCCCTTCCGCTCCATCTCCTCCCTGCTCAGACGGACGTAGCACATGCCGCAATCCATGGTACACAGGGGTGTCAGCTCCAGGCTGCCGTTGATGGGCCGCCCCAGAGCCGCCGCCCGTACCATCATCTGTTTTTCCAGTGTTGTGGCGTCCCGCGTTCCATCCACCGGCTTTTCCTCCTCTCTGATAAAAAAGAACCGGATTGCTCCGGTTCTTTTTTTGTTATCTGTTTTTTCTGCATCAGGAGCGGTTGGGGTGGCCGGGGACCGTGTCAAATACCGTTCCCACATGGTGCCATGTTTTTTTATTCCAGCCATTTCCTGCGCTGGTTGTCCAATAAATCGTATCGCCCGCCTTGACAGAGCCGATGCTTTTCTGGGTAGTATAGCTGGCATCCGTGTATATTGTGCAGAACAGTGTGCCCAGACCGTCTGTGCCAACCTCAACCATTCTGTCGGCAACGCCGTCGTCATTATCGTCAAAGATGACCTGATTGCCGGACAGGCCGCAGTGATCTGCGCCATGATACAGGTTGTTAGGATCGTAATTCCCCATTGACTGCTCAATGCTGTTTGCGTCATTTACACTGCATCCCACGCCCCAGCAGGCAGCGATGTACTCGTTGGCTTCAAACTGCTGCACCATGATCGCAGGATGCTCCCATGTCTTTTTCATTTTTTAATCCACCCCTTTATCGAAAAACGAAATTCTTATTGTGAATGGGACTGGCCCATGTTTTTTATACAATATGTATTATAAATCAAAAATCCACAATTTGTCAATCGGTTTCCATGACGCATGATGTAAAAAAATAACATCTGACAGGCGGAGATTATTTGGCGAAAAAGCGCATGAAATCAGCTGTTTCCTTCTTCCAGAAGCAGCCGGTAGCGCAGACCGTCTCTGATAAAGCTCCGCACCGCCAGGGTCAGCTCCTCCTCCGTGGCATCAAACTCCGCAAGGCACAGGGTCACAACGTTTTCCAGGGTGTTAGGCTCGGCAAACGCTTTCCAGATAAAGGCTGCGGATTCATTGGGCGTCATGACCGCGTTGGCGATCAGGCACTCCTCTCCCACCGGAATAATGGCATATTCGCCGCAGATCTCCCGCAGAACATAGTCGGGATTTATCCGGTACAGCGGGGCGGCAGCTTGTTTATTATCGTTCATTGGAGACCTCCAAATTACAGAAATTGGCTTGCGTTATATACTCAGCGTATAGTATATATCAACTGCCTGTTTTTTGTCAAATGTTTTCCTCTCCCCTTCTTCCGGCTTCCGACCGCGTCCAACTCGGGCCGTCGGGGACGCCGGCCCCTACACGGCGCAGCCCGCAACCCATTCGTAGGGGCGATTCACCAATCGCCCCTTCGCGAAGCCTTGCCGGAAGACAGAAAAACCCGGAGCCTATGGCTCCGGGTCGATTGGTTGGCTTGTTTTTGCATTGATTTCAGGACTTGGCGGTTTCCCAGGTTTCCATGTTCAGCTGGGTGGTGCAGTGAACATTGTCTCCGTTGGGTCCTTTCCAGATGATCACTTCCTGCACGGTGTCAGAACCGCCGAAAGGAACGACAACGTAACCACGAACGAAAGCATCCGTTGTTTTCGCCTCGTGAGTTTCCCCGCAGTAGTGGTAAGTAATAGCCAGCGGAGTATCCGGATTCACTGAACCCAGGCGCTGCAAACCCTCCCGGCCGTTGGTCTCCTGATACACACCGCTACCGCCGGCTGCATCACATGTAAACTTATAAACCTTATTCTCATCGCCGCAGGCGGAAACATATTCGTTGGGTACGAACTGCTCAACGACGATTTTGGGCATAGTAAATGCCTTTTTCATTCTGTTCTTCCCCCTTGAATGATTTGTTGATTTTATTGTTCCTAACCGGAAATCGGGCAAAGCCCGAGAACATGAAGCATAGAAACCATAATAAACAATTATGTAAACCAACAGGGTGGTATAAACCACCATTAAGCTTGCTTTTGATTATACCACAGAAAAAGCAATTGTCAATTGGTTTCCATAAAACTTTGCAAGAAAAATTCACAAAGAATTCGCCGTAAGTTTTCTCTGTTTTTATATACTTTGTCAGAATTTCCCTTTTCTGACCTTTTATGCCGCAGTCCTGTGCTTACGCCCTGCCGCAGTCAGGGTCTCAGCCGCTGAAAGTTCCTTATTTTTCTAATTTCTTCCCTTGCAAAGCCTGTCTGTTTATGCTATTATTTCGGTGTTATGTAAATATAATTAGTAGGTGTTTCCATGGTCGATATTCACTGCCACATACTGCCCGACTGCGACGACGGAGCGGATTCCATGGATACCGCGCTGCTCATGGCCCGCATGGCGGCAGACAGCGGCGTGACCGCGATCATTGCCACGCCCCACAGCAACCTGCCCCGGGCAAAGGAAAAGAATTTCCGGGACGCGCCGCTGGCTCTGCGCTTTGTGGAGCTGATGCGGCAGGTCCGGGACGCGGGCATCCCCCTGGAGATTCAGCCCGGTGCGGAGGTCATGTGTATGCCGGACACTGTGGAGCTGCTGCGCAGGCGGCAGCTGGTGACTCTGGCCCGCTCCAACTATCTGCTGCTGGAATTTTTCTTTGACGAGCAGCCCGATTATATGGATGCCATGCTGGACGCCATTGCGGCGGAGGGGGTCCACCCTGTTGTGGCCCACCCCGAGCGCTATGAGGCGGTGCAGCAGGCCCCGGGGATCGTTGCCCGGTGGTTTGAAAAGGGCTATATCATCCAGTTGAACAAGGGCAGCATCCTGGGCCGTCTGGGCCGGGGCGCGGAGCGAACCGCCGGGCTGATCCTGTCCCGCGGTCTTGCCCATCTTGTGGCTACCGACGCCCACGACACCCTTGTGCGCACCCCCGGCGTCGGCTCTCTCCGGCAGCTGCTGGAGGAGCGCTTCGGCCCTGACTATACACGGGTGCTGATGGAGCTGAATCCGGAGCGCATCTGCCGGAATCAGCCCGTCATCCGGGCCGACTGAGGGGTACAAAGGCGCCCCCGTTCCGGCTTCCGGGCGGGCGATTCGTGAATCGCCCCTACGGCCGCACCCCAAAACATGCTTGTAGGGGCGCATCACGATGCGCCCGCAAAATGCCGCCCTGCCGATCAATTCACACAGAGAGGTTCTGTTATGAAAAATCTTGAACGAGTAACCGTGATCGTTTTTGTTGCCGTGCTGGCAGTCTTTATCGGCGTAAAGGCCTACACCCGCATGGTGGTGGACACCACGCCGCCCCAGATTTCCTGCGACACGGACACCATTGACATCTCCGTTGCCGATCCGGAGAGCGTGCTGCTCCAGGGCGTCACCGCCAAAGACGACCGGGACGGCGATCTGACCGGCTCCATCATGGTCAAGGGCGTGACCAACCTGCTCAGCGGCAACACCGCCCGGGTGTCCTACATTGTGTTCGACTCATCCAACAACATGGCCACTTGCCAGCGCACCATCCGCTACACGGACTATGAAAAGCCCCGCTTCGCTCTGAGTCAGCCTCTGATCTACCCCGAGGGCGGCCCGGTGATGGTGCTGGATAAGCTCAGCGCCGCGGACTCCGCCGGGGAGGACATCTCCGGCAACATCAGCATTGTGTCCCAGAATATCGACATCTATACCGCCGGCCGGTACTTTCTCACCGCCCAGGTCTCCAACAGCCAGGGCGACATTGAGTCAGTGACCCTTCCGGTGATTATCAGCAGCGCCAAAAAGCAGCTGGTGGAACTGAAAGAGTATCTGGTCTATATCGATCAGGGAGCGGGCTTCAATTCCGGCAGCTATGTCTCCTCCGTGAAGGACAGCTCCGGCGCGGCCTATGACACGTCCCACCTCAGCGTGGAGGGTCAGGTGGACACTTCCGTCCCGGGTACATACTATGTGTCCTACAGCTTTCAGACCTGCACGGTGATTCTCACCGTGGTAGTGCGGTGAGGAGGGCGCCATGAACGAACATTCTTCAAGCATCAAATGGGCCGAGATTGAGCCGCTGTGCGTCATCCGGATCGTTCTGCGCAAGCTCTGGCTGCCGGTGCTGGCTTTCCTCATCGGCTATATGTGCGTCTCCATCGTGCTGGGAAATCTGGTTTCCCGGTCCTACAGCTGCAGCGCCACCTTTTCCGTGGTCTCCAACTCCGGCAGCTATTACGGCGGCGGCAGCTCCACTGCCTCCGAGGTGGTCAATATCTATTCCCAGCTGCTTCAGGGCCGCTTTATGGACGATCTGATCCTGGAGGATCTGGGCGGCAGCGTCAACGGCTCTCTCAGCGCAAAGCAGCTGGGCGACACCAACCTGATCAGCCTGACTGTCAGTTCCGATTCTCCCAGGGATGCCCTGCTGATCATGCAGTCCATCATGCGCAATTATCAGAATCTTTCGGACTATGTCTCCTCCTCCGTGGTGCTCAACCAGCTGAACACCCCCAACGTTGCCATCACCGTCAACCGGGTGTACAATGTTCAGCATCTGGGGACAAAGGCCGGGCTGCTGCTGGCCGCCGCCATGATCTGTCTTATTGTCTGGCTGGATCTCTCCCGCGGCGCCGTACAGACCATGACAGGAGCAAAAAACCGGCTGGACGGAAAGATCATCGGCTCCATCCCCCACGAAAAGTCCGGGGGCCGCTTCTCCTTCCGGCGGAAAAAGCGCAGCGAGCTGCATATCTCCTCCGCCTCCGTCAGCTTCGCCTTTGCCGAGTCGGTTCACAGCATTGCCTCCCGGCTGGAGCATGAACAGAGCAAGGGGAAAAAGGTGTTCCTCTTCTCCAGCGTCACCGAGGGAGAGGGAAAATCCACCATAGCCGCCAACACCGCTCTGGCTCTGGCCGGAAACCGCAGCGCCGTGCTGTTTATCGATCTGGATCTGCGCCGTCCGGTGCAGGCCGGACTGCTTAACGCGAAAATTGGGAAAGGCCAGGCTTTCGGCGACCTGCTTCTCTCCGGCGCAAGCCCCCGGGAGATTCTGTCCTCCGCTATTGAAGATCCCGCCACGGGCATGGACATGCTGCTCAGCAGCCGCTCCTATACCGACACCATTGAGCTGCTCAGCTCTCCCCTGCTGGCCCAGGTCATTGCTCTGGCGCGGCAGCGCTATGATTTTGTCATTATCGACTCGCCCCCTCTGGGCTACTTTGCCGACAGTGAGGTGCTGGGCGACCTGTCCGACGCAACACTGCTGGTGATCCGCCAGAATATCGTCCCCGCGTCGGAAATCAACGACGCCATCGATTCCCTGCAGGCCTGCAAGGCCGTGTTTTTGGGCTGCATCCTCAACGACATGCAGCATCTCTCCCGCCATCTGCGCTACGGCTATAGCTACGGTTACGGCTATGGCTACGGCGGCAAGTACGGTTACGGACAGCGTTCCCGAAAATAGTTCGGTTCTGAGGTCAATTATGGAAGAAAAAGAAAAACAACAACAGGAAGAACAGAATTTAATCGACATTGGGGTGCTGTGGCACAATTTCCTGCCCATTCTGCGCCGCTTCTGGCTGCTGGTGCTGGTTTTCGCGCTGCTGTGCGGCGGGATGAAATATGTGCGTCTGCGGCGGAGCTTTACGCCTATGTACCGCACGGAGGCGATCTTTTCCGTCAGCGTGCCCACCTCGTCCAGGGTCGTCTCCGACCTGTATTCCAGCGGCTATTATTACGACAACGCCGCGGCAAAACAGGCCGTTGCCACCTTCCCCTATCTTCTCGGCTCTGATGTAATGCGGGACCTGCTGCTGCAGGAGCTGGGTACCTCCGGCATTAACGGCAGCATCAGCGCCTCCACCATCTCCGGCACCAACTTCATGGTCCTCACCGTCACCAGCGCCGACCCCAATGATGCCTGCAGCATTGCCCAGGCCGTGATGGAGGTCTATCCCCAGATTGGCAAAAAGGTCATCGGAGATATTCAGCTTGTGGTGAGCCAGGAGCCTTCGGTTCCTGCCGCGCCCTACAACAGCTTTGTCTGGCACAGCAGCGTGATTAAAAGCGCCGCCATGGGGCTGGCCCTTGGTCTGGCCCTGCTGGTCCTGCTTGCTGCCATGCACCGCTCTGTGCTCAGCTCTGAGGATGTGAAGCGCCGGATTAATCTGCCCTGCCTTGCCCATATTCCCTCGGTCAGCGTCAAGGAGCGGAAAAAAAACAAATCCGCCGGTCTGCTGATCACCCGGCAGGACCCCTCCTCCGCCTTCTGCGAGTCCTTCCGCCTGCTGCGGCTGAAGCTGCTGCGCAATCTGGATGAGGGAGACAAGGTCATCACCTTTACCAGCTCTGTCCCCTCCGAGGGCAAAAGCTCTCTTGCGGCCAACACTGCCCTGGCCCTGGCCAGAGACGGCAAGCAGGTCCTGCTGATCGACGGAGACCTGCGCAGCCCCAGCATCAAGGGTCTGCTGGGTCTCAGTTCCCCCTCCGAGGGGCTGGGCGAATACCTGGCCGACCAGTCATCCAAGGAGGGCATCGACTGTCTTCGCTTCAAGGACACCAGCCTTGTGGTTCTGGCCGGAACCAAGGCCTATCCCAAGCCCGCCTCTCTGCTGCGCAGCAAGAAGCTGGCCTCCACCCTGGAGCGGGCCCGCGGGATCTTCGACTATATCATCATCGACACCCCGCCCTGCGTCATGGCTGACGCCTCTGTGTTCGCTGCCTTGTCCGATAAGGTGGTTTATGTGGTCCGCCGGGATTTTGCCCCCCGGTCCCAGGTGCTGGACAGCATCCGCGCTTTCAGCGACAGCGGTGCCAAGATTTGCGGCTTTGTGCTTAACTGCTCCAACCGCAGCGGCTCCGGCAAGGGCTACGGCTACGGTTACGGCTATGGTTACGGCTACGGCTACGGAAAGAAAACCGGTGCCTACGGCTACAGCAGCAAAAGCCGCTCAACTGAGGTGTGAAAAAAGCCCCCTCACGGGTGTTTTTAAACTGCACCCCATTTGTTAGACAGTATGATATACTATCTAACAAATGGGGTGCAGTTTAATCGAACGCAGGAAAGGGACTTCAGCTTGTCAAAAAAGGCCTGATCGAACTTTTTTAACCGCTTCAGCCGCCGAGCGTTTTGAGGAATTCA
>JALFVN010000054.1 GCA_022787565.1 Clostridiales bacterium
GTTTTGAGCGAGGATTTTTTCGTTCAGGTAAAATGAAAAATTGCGGGAATACTTGTGTGTATTTCCGCAATTTTTCATGAAGCATGGGCGGAAAAGGCCCGCTCAAAACCTGCCGCCTCCCTATCTTGCATGCCCTTTCGCAGCCGCGGTGTATGGATTATTTATTTTTCCTGTCCACTCTCAGCTCGCTGCGGTGGCAGAATTCCCGGTTGCCGCAGGTGGCGCAGCCCCTGCCGCAGCCCCGCTTCTTGACCTGATTGGTGCGCAGCACCAGAATACAGGCCGGTACAAAAGCCACCAACAGCAGCACGATAAGCCAGATATATTCCATGCTCCCCGCCTTTCTCAATTTTGCTCAAGGGCAGAGATATAGGCCTTGATGACCTCCACCGCGCCCTTTACGCCGATGCGGCTGCTGTCGATGCACAGGTCATAGTTTTCAGACTCGCCCCAGATCTGGTCGGTGTAGTATTTATAATAGCTGGCCCGGTCCTTATCCACTTCCTTGATGAGCTTTTTGGCCTGATCCTCGTTCAGCCCTTTGCGCTGCATGATGGTTCTGATGCGGAAGGGCATATCACCCATGATAAAGACGCTGAGCACATCGCTCCTGTTTCTCAGCACATAGTCCGCGCAGCGGCCCACAAAAATGCAGTTTCCCCGGTTGGCCAGGTTCCGCATGGCGTCAAACTGCGCCGCTGCCACCTGCATATTCAAACGGAAGCCCTCATTCATGCCCACATAGTGGGGCGTGGGGATCACATAGGCGGAGACTCTCTTTTCGTCATAGGAGTCGAAGATCTCCTTGCTGAAGCGGGAATTGGCCGCAGCCTCATCCACGATCTCCTTATCGTAGCACTTCATATTCAGCTCCCGGGCCAGCAGCCGGGCAATATCGTGGCCGTTGCTGCCGTGCTGTCTGCCGACGGTAATAATCATAACAGTATTCTCTCCTTTTCAGAAATGATGTCGGGCGTCTCCCCGCTCTCATTCTATTAAAAGTTGTTTTATTCTACCATCATCCAAAAGGAAATACAAGACAAGCAGGAAAAAAATCTCTCTCCCGGGCATAGAGTATTTATGCCGGGGAGGGCTGCGGATGGCTTTGCGAAAAAAACTGCTTTACAATACCGCCCTGCTGAGCTGCTCGTCCATTCTGATGAGCTGCATCGGCATGGCTTTTCAGATCTGGCTGGTGGGCAGGATCGGCACCACAGGCATCGGTCTTTATCAGCTTGTGTGTTCCGTGACCATGCTCTGTGCCACGCTGGCCATATCCGGCATCCGCTTTGCCTCCACCAGACTGGTCTCGGAGGAGATCGGCGCGGAAAACTGCGCCGGGATCCGGGGAGCTATGGGCCGGTGTCTGGCCTACGCCGGTTTTTTCGGCTCTGCTGCGGCGGTCATCCTCTGGTTTCTGGCAGAGCCTGTGGGCTTTCTTTGGATCGGTGACGCCAGAACGGTCGCCTCCCTGCGCATATCGGCTTTCAGTATGCCCTGTATCTCCCTCTGCTCCGCCTTTTCCGGCTATTTCACCGCCTGCGGCAGAGTGTGGAAGCCTACGCTGGTGCATCTGGCCGAGCAGCTGGCCGGAATCGCTCTGGTGGCCCTGTTTCTGGGAATGAGCCCGGAGGGGGACATTGAAAAAAGCTGCGCCGCCGTGATGGCCGGAAGGCTGGCGGCGGATATTCTGTCCCTTCTGCTGATGGCCGCCGTCTACGCCGCCGACAGGAGGAGCTACTGCCCGGGAGACACCGGCGGGCTGAGACTCACCTCCCGGATGCTGAAGATCGCCCTGCCGCTGGCCGTCTCCGCCTATGCCCGAAGCGCCCTGTCCACCATGCAGCATCTGCTGGTGCCCCATGGGCTGAAAGCCGCCGGCTATTCCTCCGATGGGGCCCTGGCGGGCTACGGCACCATTCAGGGCATGGTGCTGCCCATTGTGCTCTTTCCCTCCTGCATCATGTCCGCCGTGGCGGAGCTGATCATCCCCGAGCTGACAGAGGCTCAGGTGAGGAAGGATCAGGAGGACATCCGCCGCACGGTGGGCGCCCTGTTTCGCATAAGCCTGCTGCTTTCCGGCGCGGTGGCCGTGTTTATGTTCCTGTTTGCCGATATGCTGGGCATGGTGATATACAAAAGCGGAGAGGCAGGCCATTACATACGCCTGCTCTCTCCGCTGATCCCCATCATGTACACCGATATGACCGTGGACGGCTGCCTGAAGGGGGTAGGGCAGCAGGTATGGAGCATGGGGATCAATATTCTGGACGCGCTGACGGGGCTGCTTCTGGTGTGGTGGCTGCTGCCCCGCTACGCGCTCAGCGCATACATCGGAATTATCTATTTCGGGGAAATTCTGAATTTTGTGCTCAGTGTGTTCCGCCTCTGGCAGACAGAAACCTTAACCCTCAAATCACGCCGGTCAGCACCAGGAACAGCAGCACAAAGGTCACAAGGACGGCCAGCGCAAAGAACGTAAAGCCCAGGCTGATCTTTCCCTTGCTGCTGTTTCCGGAGGAGGGCTCCACCAGCTTGGCCTTACGCAGGGCGCCTACGACAGGCTTGTAAAGCAGCATGGTCAGCGCGGCGTTGATGCCGCCCTTGATCAGGTTAAAGGGCAGGAAGATGGGGATCAGCATTCCGGCCACCTGCGCCCTGGGTACGCCCATATACAGCGGGGTGATGATGTAGTTCCAGATAACCATGCACACGGCCAGCACACACACGCCGATGCCAAGTCCGGCCACTGCGCCCTTCTGGCTGTGGAATTTCTTGTAGAATACGGCGGCGGGCACGGTGAAAGCGCAGGTGGAAACGATGTTCATGATCATCCCGTAAGGGCCGGTGGAGCTGATGGTGATCATCTCGATAAAGGAGACGATAACCGTGATAAAGACGCTGGCCATGGGTCCCAGCAGAAAGCCTGCAATGGCGATTACGGCGTCCTTGGGGTCATAGCTCAGAAAGCCCGCCACATTGGGTATGATCCTGCCGATCAGCACCGCGATGAACGAAATGGCCGTAAACATGGCCACCACAGCCATATAGCGTGTTGTGATTCTCTGTTTTGACATGATTTTTTCCTCCTGAATAAAAAAATTGCCCGAAGAAGAAAACTTCTCCGGGCAGGAAAAACAAAATGAGCATAAAAATGAAACCTTCTCACATCCAGACTTTACTGTCGGTCCCGGAGTTGCACCGGGTCATGCCAAAAACGGCTCGCGGACTTTACCGCCGGTCGGGAATTACACCCTGCCCTGAAGAGTTTGTAATTGGAGTATAGCACTGTATTCTTGTTTTGACAAGAGGTTTTTTTCATATTATACTGGAACAAGCAAAAACCAAGGAGGACTGGTATGGACAAGACCTGCTGCTTTACCGGCCACCGCCCCGGAAAGCTGGCCTGGGGCGGCGACGAAAGGGATCCGCGCTGCCAGGCGCTGAAGCTGGAGATTGCCGCAAGGCTGGACGGGATCGTTCAGGCCGGGTACCGGCACTTTATCTGCGGTATGGCAGAGGGCTGTGACCTGTATTTTGCCGAGGCTGTTCTGGAATTGAGAAGCCGTTTTCCCGACGTCACCCTGGAGGCCGCTATCCCCTGCGACCGGCAGGCGGACCGATGGAGCGACGCCCAGCAGCGGCGCTATGAGCACATTATAGCCGAGTGCGATACCGTCACCTTTGTGCAGCACCAGTACAGCTCCGGCTGCATGATGCGCCGCAACCGCTATATGGTGGACCACTCCTCTCTGCTGCTGGCCTGCTTTGACGGGCAAACCGGCGGCACCATGAACACCATCCTCTACGCCCAGCGTCAGGGGTTAACGGTGATTCTTATAGACCTTTAAGACGTCAAGGGTAGTTTTGTCTTTTTAAGATAAATCTACCCTTGATTTTATCTCGAAAAGATAGTATACTGCAATCAAGAAGAAAACCGTCTTGGAGGCATATACCCATGACAAGGGAACGGACATATATGTGCATCGATCTGAAGTCCTTTTACGCTTCAGTGGAGTGTGTGGAGCGGGGCCTGGACCCCATGAAGGCAAAGCTTGTGGTGGCAGACCCCACCCGGACGGAGAAGACCATCTGCCTTGCGGTGACGCCTGCACTGAAGGCTCTGGGGGTAAAAAACCGCTGTCGGGTGTTTCAGATTCCCAAAAGCATTGAATACATCACCGCCCCGCCGCGGATGGCCCTGTATATCGACTATTCCGCCCGGATCTACTCTATTTACCTGAAATATATCGCGCCGGAGGATATCCATGTGTACTCCATCGACGAGGTGTTCATGGACGTGACGGACTATCTCCCTGCCCGGAAGATGGACGCCCGGCAGTTTGCCGAGACCATTATGGCCGATATCAAAGACACCCTGGGCATCACCGCCACCTGCGGCATCGGCAGCAACCTTTATCTGGCCAAGATCGCCCTGGATATCATCTCCAAGCACGCCGGCGACCATATCGGCATCCTCACCGAAGAAAGCTACCGGGAAAAGCTCTGGGATCACCGGCCCATGACGGACTTCTGGCGCATAGGCGAGGGCACGGTCCGCCGTCTGGAACGGCTGGGCATACAGACCATGGGCGAAGTGGCCCGGGCCAACGAAAAGGTGCTGTACAAGACCTTCGGCATCGACGCAGAGCTGCTCATCGACCACGCCTGGGGCCGGGAGAGCACCACCATGGCCGACATCAAAAACTATACGCCGGAGACCCACAGTCTCTCCAGCGGGCAGGTACTCTCCTGCGGCTACGGCTATGAAAAGGGAAAGATCATCGTCCGGGAGATGGCGGAGTCCCTGGCCCTGGATCTTTTTGACCAGGGGCTGGTCACCAGCTCCATCAACCTCTCCCTGGGCTACTCCTTCCGCTCCGGTATTCCGCCGGTAAACGGCAGCATCTCCACCGGGTCCGCCACCTGTTCGGTGAAAAAGATCTGCGACTTCACCGAGCTTTTGTACGACAGGATCATGAACCGGGCGGAACCCATCTACCGGCTGAGCCTTTGCTTCAACAACGTCAGGCAGGAGCAGTTCTGCCAATACGACCTGTTCAGTCCCCCGGAAATGCAGGAAAAGGAGCGGAAGCTGCAAAGCGCGGTGCTGTCCATCAAGAAAAAATACGGAAAAAACGGCATCGTCAAATGCATGGATCTTCAGGAGGGGGCCACCATGATGGAGCGAAACCGGCAGATCGGAGGGCACCGGGCATGAGCGGCATGAGCCGGGCGGACCGGGCAAAGCAGTTTATGCCCTTTGCCGCCCTGAAGGGCTTTGAAGAAGCCATTGAGAGAGTCGGAAAACCGGTCGTCGAGCGGGTGATTCTGGGCGAGGACGCTCAGGCGGAGCTGGACGCCTCCCTGCGGGCTCTGCGCCCGGGAGAGCGGGTGTGCATCACCTTTTATCAGGACAGGGAATATATCAGCCTTTCCGGCCCTGTCACCGGGACTGACGGGATAAACCGGCGGATTTTCCTGTCCGGCCGGCCCATCCCCATTGACGATATCGCGGCTGTAAGCCCCTGCACATAAGGTCAGCCCGAAACAGAGCCGGGAAACCCCTTTGCATCTGAGCGAAAAAGCACCCAAAATCAGCTGTCATCCTGACAAACGCAGTGACGAAGAAGCCCCTATGGTCACGCTTTCCCTTCTCTTCACGGGATCCTTCACCGCTTCGCGGTTCAGGATGACAGCGTATTTTTGGTGGGATCGTATCATGTTGGACATGGCCAAAAGACGCAAGAAGCGGCGGGAACAAGGCAGAACCCTGCGAAGATACCGGAACAACGCTGTGTATGACAGTCTTTTCAAAACTTCTGTCATTCTGAGGAGCGGAGCAACGAAGAATCCCGTAAACAGAACAGCCAGCGTCACCATACGGGGTCCTTCGCTGGCGTTCATGATGACAGCAGCCTTAGAAAAAACCGGGCGATCCCTTCAGCTTTGGGACCGCCCGGTAACTTTATTGTGTTTTCAGCCGATTGGGGATCAGCAGCCGCAGCCACAGCCGCAGCCGCCGTCATCGTCGCTGCCGCAGCCGCCGCAACCGCCGCCGCAGCCGCCGCCGCAGCCACCGCCGCAGCCACCGCCGCAGGCGCCCGCGTCGTCAAATATGGGCAGCTGCCCAGTGATCAGCATGTCGGCAGCGGTATCCGCGTCGCCGCAGTAACCCGCCACGGGGATGATCCCGTAGCTGAGCAGCAGCGCCCGGGCTTCCGCGCCCATATTGCCGCAGATCACCGCGTCCACGCCCTGCTCACGCATCAGGTCCGCCATGGCCTGATGGCCGTGCCGGTCCGTACAGTCCACCAGGACCTTTGTCACCCGGTCCAGGTCTGCCTCTGCATAATCATAAATGGCAAACGTTTCGCAGTGGCCGAAGTGCTCGTAGATTTCTCCATCCTTGTAGGTCACAGCAATTTTCATTTTTTCAGATACCTTTCTCTATATAGTCCGCAAGAGCGGCAATATGCTCCCCGCTGACAGACTCCACCTCACCGGCGTCCACCATAGCGGCGATGACCGGGTCGATGGGCAGTCGGGCGGTATGACCGATGCCGAACTCCTTTGCGATCTGCTCCACCTTGCTCTCGCCGAAGATGGCGTGCTCCTTGCCGCAGTCCGGGCATTTGAAGTAAGACATGTTTTCCACCAGGCCCAGCACCGGCACGTTCATCATGTTGGCCATGTTCACGGCCTTGGCCACGATCATGCCCACCAGATCCTGGGGCGTGGTGACAATGACCACCCCGTCGATGGGCAGGGACTGGAACACCGTCAGGGGCACATCGCCGGTTCCGGGAGGCAGATCCACAAACATGTAGTCCACATCCGTCCACAGCACATCAGTCCAGAACTGGGTCACCGCTCCGGCGATCACCGGGCCGCGCCAGACCACAGGCTCCGTCTCGTTTTCCAGGATCAGGTTGATGGACATCAGCTGCAGTCCGGTGTGGGTAGTGACGGGCAGCAGATATTCCTCCGTGCCCCGTGCGTGCTCGGTGACGCCGAAGGACTTGGGGATGGAGGGGCCGGTGATGTCCGCGTCCAGTACAGCGGCGTTATAGCCCCGGCGCTGCATCTCACTGGCCAGAAGGCTGGTGACCAGGGACTTGCCCACGCCGCCCTTGCCGCTGACCACGGCGATGACCTTCTTCACCGAAGCGCCCTCATGGAGGCTCTTGCGGAAATCTTCCACCCGGGAGGCGCAGTTTTCGCCGCAGGAGGAACAATCGTGTGTACATTCGCTCATTGATATAACCTCTTTAATTAAATATTGATGAATCTATTATACCCCAAATAGTTAAATAGTCAATTTCTCATTTTCCGCAGGGCCTTGATCAGGTACATGGCCGCAAAGCCGGTGAACAGGCCGGTGACGATGCCCGAAGCGGCCAGCGCCGGGGCATAGACAAAGACGCCGGGGGTCTGCACCACCAGGGCGCAGGCCAGAAGCTGCCCCGCGTTGTGGCACACGGCGGACACGGCGCTGGTGAGCCAGAGCCGGCTCTCCGGGATGATCCCCACCAGCAGGCACATGGCTATGTAAGCCAGGACGCCGCCCGCCGCGCTGTAAATGATGGTGGAGGGGTTTCCCGCGAACATGGCGCCCATGATGATGCGCAGAAACAGCACCACGCCGGCCTCCCTCCGGCCGATGAGCACCATGGCCGTCAACGTGATGATGTTGGCAAGGCCCAGCTTCACGCCGGGTATGGGCACCGGGGCGGGGATCTGGGCCTCGATAACAAATATGGTCAGGGCCATGGCCGTGAGCAGAGCCATAAAGGCCAGTTTTTTGGTTTTAGGCATCGATATCGCTGCCTCCTATCTGAATTACAAGGCGGTGGGGCATACAGATGATGGATAGTCCCCCGCCGGTCAGCTTCCCCTGCTTGATACACACATGGTCGGGGCAGTCCGCGTCGATAACGGAGATGGCCCCCGGCTCCACCAGGAGGGTATTGTGCCCGTATTGGGTGTCGATATTGATCTCGTAGCCGGACTGAACCTGAGACAGGTCGATCCGGTCCCAGAGCTGCCCGTCTACCCGGATCACAGCCACTGTGCCGCTGTCCGCGTTTTTGATCAGCCAGAAGCCTCCCGCGCAAAGCAGCGCCAGCGCCAGGAGCAGGATGAGAATGTGTTTGCTTTTCATTTTCATTTTCCTGAAGCTGTCATGAATTCTGAAACACGCTGTCATCCTGAGCGCAGTGAAGGATCCCGTATTCTGAAGCTTCGGTGTCCTGTTGTCGGGATTCTTCGTCGCTTTGCTCCTCAGAGTGACAGATACACGAAAACGTCTGGCCGCAAACGGAACGGCCTCCAATTCTTAATATATATTAGTTTACTTCCGCCCGGTTGTCAATATCGGGCTTTGATGATATAATAGTTTGTATTTTTATGAGAAAAAGGAGGTGGTATCCCCGTGGACGCCTTTTTGGACTATAGCATGACGGTCTCAAAGGCCGTGCTGATCCTTCTCTCTGTCTGCATCCTCATCCGCTGCATCCGCTCCATGCTCAGCGAGCGCTATGAATCGGAGGTCTGGGCCTATATCCGCCTTGGCCGGGAGATGCTGCCCGTAAACCACTGGGAAAATATCATTGGCCGTTCCCACAGCGCGGACGTCCGGCTGGACCGCCCCGGGGTAGGCCGTGTCCACGCGGTGTTAAAGCGCAGCGACCGGGGCATCTGGACCATATACGATGTGTTCTCCAAAGGCGGCGTCTGGGTCAACGGCACAAAGGTGGGCAGCCGGGGCATCAATCTGGAGACCGGCGATGTCATTAACCTTGCCGGTACCTGCGTCCGCTTTCAGGACATCACCACGGAAAAACGGGAAAAGCTGGAGTCCGCCCGCACCAGCGCCGGCAAGCGGGTTTCCCCCTTTATGACCCTCTTTGAGCTGATGGTATTTCAGCTCTTCCTGCTTTTGCAGCACGCCGTCTCTGCCCACGCAAACCACCTGCCCAACATTGTGCTGGGCTTTGTTTTGCTGATCATTCTGGAATGGACCTGCTATAACGCCATGCGTCTCATGTCCCGCTCCGGCTTTGAGGCGGAGACCCTGGCCTTTTATCTCACTACCCTGGGCATGTCCGTGACGGCCAGCTCCACCCCGGAGGATATATATAAGCAGATCCTCCTCACCATCGCGGCGGTGCTGCTGTTCCTGCTCTGCGGCGCGTGGCTGAGAAATCTCAGGCGCACAGCCCTGATGCGCGACCCGGTAGCCGTGCTGGCTCTGCTGCTGCTGGCAGTGAACGTGCTGGCCAGCGACGTGGTGTTCGGCGCCCGCAACTGGCTGGAGATCGGGGGATACTCCTTCCAGCCCTCTGAGATGGTGAAGGTGGCTTATATCTATGTGGGTGCCTCCACGCTGGATCGGCTCTACCGCAAGCGAAATCTGTTCGGTTTTATCGCCTTTTCGGCGGTGTGCGTCATTGCCCTGGCCCTGATCGGGGACTTCGGCACGGCGCTGGTCTTCTTTGTCAGCTTTCTGATCATCTCCTTCATGCGCTCCGGCTCCATTGCCACGGTGTTTCTGGCGGTGACGGGGGCAGGGCTGGCCGGCGTGCTGGCCGTCAGCGTCAAGCCCTACATTGCCCAGCGCTTTGCCTCCTGGGGCCATGTGTGGGAGGATGTGTACGGCGCAGGCTTCCAGCAGACCCGGGCCATGTCCGCCGCCGCCTCCGGCGGTCTGTTCGGCAAAGGCGCGGGCAGCGGCTGGCTGAAGGACATTTTCGCCGCCAATACGGACATGGTCTTTGCTGTCATCTGCGAGGAACAGGGGCTGATCATCGGCGTTTGCATGGTGCTGGCGGTGCTGACCCTGGCCTTTTTCGCCGTCCGCTCCGCCCGCCACGGCCGCTCGGCCTACTATTCCATCGCCGCCTGCGCCGCCATGAGCATGCTCATGGTGCAGATGGGGCTGAACGTGTTCGGCTCCCTGGACATTCTGCCTTTCACGGGCGTGACCTTCCCCTTTGTCTCCCGGGGCGGCTCCTCCCTGCTCAGCTGCTGGATGCTGCTGGCCTTTGTCAAGGGGGCGGACACCCGGCGGGACGCGAGCTTTGTGGTCCGTCCCGTGCGCACGATTGAGGAATACCATGTGGGCTACGACGCCGAAGCTGACGATTACGACTATGACAACGACGGCACGGAGGAGGACGAGCCATGAAAAAAATCACCAGCAGGGCCGTCTCCGTGCTGCTGATCGCGGCACTGATCATTGCGGGCATGGTGGTCTATGTGCTGAACTATGTGGATAACGGCCGGGACTGGGCACTGTACTTTGCCCGGGCCAATTCCGGCTCTACCGGCGTAATGACCGACCGGAACGGTGTCCTTCTTGCCGCCTTTGACGCCACCACCAACGCCTATTCCGACGACGCGCTGACCCGGGAAGCCTGCTACCACGTCACCGGGGACTACTGGGGCCGCACCGGTACCGGAGCCCTGACCTGTTTCTGGGATGAACTGCACGATTTCAGTCTGCTCACCGGCACTACCCGCTCCGAGTCCATCAATCTTCAGCTGAATATCGACGCGGAACTGAACAAGGTGGCCTATCAGGCTTTAAACGGCCGGAAGGGCGCGGTACTGCTGTGCAACTACCGCACCGGGGAGCTTTTGTGCATGGTCTCCGGCCCGTCCATCGACCCGCTGGACGCGGAGGCGGAGCCGCCGGAGGGGGCCTATATCAACCGCTGTCTGTCGGCAAGCTTCACCCCCGGCTCCGTGTTCAAGCTTGTCACCGCCGCCGCGGCCATCGAAAACATTTCCAATATTTACGACCGCACATTCTATTGTGAGGGCGTGTACGAGATCGCGGGGGTGCCCATCAAGTGCTCCGGCACGCACTACACCCAGACCTTTGAGCAGGCCCTCTCCAACTCCTGCAACGTGGCCTTCGCCCAGATCGCGGTGATGCTGGGGCAGGACACCATGGTGGAGTATGTGAAGAAATACGGCTTTCTGGACAGCCAGAGTCTGGACGGCATCCCCACTGCCGCCGGCAGCTATCCCCAGGAATTTGTAGGCGACCCGGAGCTGGGCTGGTCGGGCATCGGTCAGTCCACGGATCTGGTCTGTCCCTACGCCATGCTGCGCTTTGTCGCCGCCATCGGCAACGGCGGCAAGCTCTGCGAGCCGAAGCTCATTAACGACGGCAGGGATGCCAAGACCGTCAGCTTCATGAAAGCGGACACAGCGGATCAGCTGGGCTCCATGATGAGCTACAACGTGGCCTCCCACTACGGCGGGGAGAGCAATTTCCCCGGGCTGAAGCTCTGTGCCAAAACCGGTACAGCAGAGCTGGGCGACGGCACCAGTCACGCCTGGTTTGCGGGCTTTTTGCAGGACGAGGAGCACCCCTACGCCTTTGTGGTACTGGTCGAGCAGGGCGGCGGCGGCTTAAGCGCCGCGGGCAGCCTGGCCAATACGCTCCTCCAGGCCGCGGTGGGGCGGTAGATTCCCCTGTCATCCTGAACCGCGCAGCGGTGAAGGATCCCGTATTCTGAGGCGTCAGCGTCCTGTTCACGGGATTCTTCGCTCCGCTCAGAATGACAGTAACTTTTACGCCCGCCAAAGCCTCCCCTGAAAGGGGAGGTGCCCCCGCAGGGGGCGGAGGGGTCTGCCTCCCCTGAAAGGGGAGGTGGCCGCAAAGCGGCCGGAGGGGTCAAAAAAACTGCAAAAACAACATGGAGGATATCATGCACCCGCGAAATGATAAGCTGGTAAACCTGGCCAAAGAGCTTCGGAAGAATATGACGAAAGAAGAACGGCGCCTTTGGTTTGCTTTTCTGCGGGAATACCCGGTTCGTTTCCGGCGTCAGGAGATCATTGGAAATTATATTGCAGATTTTTATTGCAGCAGCGCAAAACTGATCATTGAGCTGGACGGATCCCAGCATTATGAAAAAGAACATATCCAATACGATGCGGAGAGAAGCCGTTTTTTTCAATCCCT
Source organism: Clostridiales bacterium (assembly GCA_022787565.1). GTDB lineage: Bacteria > Bacillota > Clostridia > Oscillospirales > Oscillospiraceae > Limivicinus. The sequence goes on from JALFVN010000054.1 coordinate 11,981, forward strand.
GGGGTTTCGTGTGCTTCGATTCAGCAATCTTGATGTGATGCAAAACTTTGAAGGTGTCTGCGAACAGATTATGGAAGCGCTTCGGTAAACCCCTCAGTCAGCTTCGCTGACAGCTCCCCTTTCAGGGGAGCCATGATTTTGCCTCCCCTGAAAGGGGAGGTGGCCGCAAAGCGGCCGGAGGGGTAAAACGACAGAAATAAGAGTGAAAAAATTATGATTGATATTTCCGTTAACGCACTGGTAAAATCCTTTGAGCTTGGCAAAAACATACTGGACGGCCTGTCCTTCACGGTGGATTCCGGGGAGCGGGTGGGTATTCTGGGCCACAACGGCTGCGGCAAAACCACGCTTTTCCGCATCCTCACCGGGGAGATTCCCTGTGACGAGGGGGAGGTCATGATCGCGCCCTCCAAGCGCATCGGCCTGATCTCCCAGATCCCGGTCTACCCGGAGGGCTGGACCACTGAGGACGTGCTGAAGGACGCTCACCGCCGCCTGTACGCCATCAGCGACCGCATGGACGAACTGACGCTGATGATGGAGGCGGACCAGTCTCCCGCTCTGCTGCGGGAATACGACCGCCTCAGCGACGATTTCCGCCGACTGGGCGGCTACGAAATGGAGGCGGAGCGAAATCGGGTGGCAAACGGCCTGGACATCCCCGCCGCCATGCGCTCCCAGCCCTTTGACTCCCTCTCCGGCGGGGAAAAGACCCGGGTGAACCTTGCCCGGCTGATTTTGGAGGACACGGACATCCTGCTGCTGGACGAGCCCACCAACCATCTGGACCTGCACGCTACCGAGTGGCTGGAGGACTATCTTCTCCGTTTCAAGGGCACGGTGCTGGCCATCAGCCACGACCGCTATTTTCTGGACAAGGTGGTGCAGCGCAGCATCGAGATCAGCGACGGTCAGGCGGAACTTTACAGCGGAAATTACAGCTTTTATGTGCAGGAACGGCAGCGCCGCTTCGATGAGAAGCTGAAAAAATACGAAAAGGACCAGGCCAAGATCGAGCAGCTCACCCGCGCGGCGGAGCAGATGCACCTCTGGGCCTTTATGGGCAACGACAAGCTGCATAAACGGGCCTTTTCCATGGAAAAGCGCATCGAGAAGCTGCAAAAGAGCGAGAAGCCCACGGAGCAGAAGAAGCTGAACGTGAAGTTCCGGCAGCGGGAATTTAATGGGGATGAGGCGCTGGTCATCGAGGATGTGTCCAAATCCTTTGGGGAGCGGAGGCTTTTCGATTCTCTGTCCCTCTCCGTCACCGGTGGGGAGCGCATCGCCCTCATCGGCGATAACGGCACAGGCAAATCCACCCTGTTAAAGCTCATCATGGGCCAGGAAACGCCGGACAGCGGCTATCTTTACCGGGGTCCGGCAGTGCGCACCGCCTATCTGCCCCAGATCGTCACCTTCTCCGTGGACAGCCGCAGTGCCCTGGACACCATGCTCTACGACTGCCGCTGCCAGCCCCAGGAGGCCAGGGACCGGCTGGCCGCTTTCGGCTTCCGTGGGGAGGATGTGTTCACCCCTGTGGGCGCCCTCTCCGGCGGCGAGCGGAGCCGCCTGCGCCTGTGTATGCTCATGGGCGGAGACATCAACCTGCTGATTCTGGACGAGCCCACCAACCACCTGGACATCGCCAGCCGGGAGTGGATGGAGGACGCCCTGTCCGACTATGAGCAGACCCTGCTTTTCGTCTCCCACGACCGCTATTTTATTGAAAAATTCGCCACCCGCATCTGGTCTCTGGAAAACGGGCAGATCACCGACTACCGGGGCGGCTATCAGGAATTCTGCCAGTGGCGGGAGCGGCAGCAGGTCTTTGCCCAGAACGAGCAGGTTCGGGAGAAGAAGGAAAAGAAGGCCGCGAAAAAGGAGCGGCCCAAAAATAACGACCGGGCCATCGCCAGACTGGAAAAGGAGATCGCCCGGCTGGAAGAAAAGATCCGAGCACTGGACGCTCAGGCGGAGGAAAATGCCGCCGATTACCAGAAGCTGATGGAGATCGAAGAACAGCGCGGCCCTCTGGATGAGGAGCTTCTGGCGCTGTATGAACAATGGGAGGAGCTGAACGGATGAGTAAACTGAAATTGATCCCTGTCTGGGGCTGGGCCGCAGCCATTCTGCTGCTGGCGGCGCTGGTGTTCCGTTTTGCTCTGCGGGGCTATTCCTATATTGCCTACACTCTGACCTTTATCGCGGCGCTGATCCTGCTGCACCAGTTTCTGCCCGTCCTTCTGTGGCGGATCCTGGTGGTGCTGGTATGCATCGGCTTCGTATACTTTTGCATTGTGGAGGTCCCCATCATCAAAAACGCCCGCACGGATGAGGACGCGGAACGTCCCTATCTTGTGGTGCTGGGCGCGGCTGTCCACGGAGATGACGCCTCTCTTTCCCTGGTACACCGTCTGCGTGGGGTGCTGGACTATATGGAGCAGTACCCGGATTGTGTGGCCATTGTCAGCGGCGGCCAGGGCAAGGGAGAGAATATGACCGAAGCAAAGTGCATGTACGACTGGCTCACCGCCCACGGCATAGAGGGCAGCCGGATCATTATGGAGGACCGGGCCACCTCCACGGCGGAGAATCTGGCCTTTTCCTTTGACATTATCCGCTCTCTGGGCGTGGAGCCGGACGGGAACACCGCCATTTTGTCCAGTCCTTACCATCTGTTCCGGGCCAAGTCCATGGCAAGATCCATGGGCGTGGAGGCTGCCGGTGTGGCAGGGCACTGGGACTACCCGATATTGACCATCAATTATTTCATCCGTGAAGCTTTTGGCGTCACCCACATGTGGGCTTTCGGCTGGTAGCGTCAGAAGAAGCTCACGCCGCTTGTTATGGTTTTATGCCCAGACGGTCAAGAAGCTCCCAAACGCCCCCGTTTTCTGTATAGCGAAGGAAACGGGGCTGTTGAGATGGAAAGCCGGAGAAAAGATGGTTCTATAATAAATGTTGGGGTGGACACTGGTAAAGAGTGGTCCACACCCAACATTTTTCATATAAAAAAGTAGAGCATAAAGAAAAAATCCTTTAAAATGAAGTAACCACACAAACATCAGAAAGGATATCCATATGCTCTATGAAAGATAATACTACAACATTGCTCGGATTAAAAGATGTAAACAGGAGTGAGCGGCGCACCGCTCACTCCTGTTTATTCGGTCTTCTTTTGCTCTACCCCAACTATTGACATAGAGCCTTTAAAAACCGGAATAAAATAAACAAAAATCCGTCTGCCGGGTGTACCGGCAGACGGATTTTTTGAATGGTGAAGTATAATTTACTTTTCGTCCTTGATGGCGGCCTGTGCTGCTGCCAGGCGGGCGATGGGAACGCGGAAGGGGCTGCAGGAGACGTAGTCCAGACCAACCTTGTGGAAGAACTCCACGGAGCTGGGATCGCCGCCGTGCTCGCCGCAGACGCCCAGGTGCAGCTCGGGACGGGTGGCGCGGCCAAGCTTTGCAGCCATGGCAACCAGCTTGCCAACACCGATCTGGTCCACTCTGGCGAAGGGATCGCTCTCGTAGATCTTCTTGTCGTAGTAGGCGCCCAGGAACTTGCCGGCGTCGTCACGGCTGAAGCCGAAGGTCATCTGGGTCAGGTCGTTGGTGCCGAAGGAGAAGAACTCTGCTTCCTTGGCGATCTCGTCAGCGGTGAGAGCGGCTCTGGGGATCTCGATCATGGTGCCGACAAGGTACTTCATGTCGGAACCGGCCTCGGCGATGACGGCGTCAGCGGTCTTGACAACAACGTCCTTGACATACTTGAGCTCCTTGACCTCGCCCACCAGGGGGATCATGATCTCGGGAACCATGGTCCACTCGGGATGACGGGCCTGAACAGCTAGAGCGGCCTTGATGACGGCACGGGTCTGCATTTCAGCGATTTCGGGATAGGTGACAGCCAGACGGCAGCCGCGGTGACCCATCATGGGGTTGAACTCGTGCAGGGAAGCGATGATATTCTTGATGGCCTCGACGGACTTGCCCTGAGCCTCGGCCAGAGCCTTGATATCGGCCTCTTCAGTGGGAACGAACTCGTGGAGAGGAGGATCCAGGAAGCGGATGGTGACAGGATAGCCTTCCATTGCCTCGTAGATGCCCTCGAAGTCTGCCTGCTGCATGGGCTCCAGCTTTGCCAGAGCGGCAACGCGCTCCTCCAGGGTGTCGGAGCAGATCATCTCACGGAAAGCAGCGATACGGTCGCTGTTGAAGAACATGTGCTCGGTACGGGTCAGGCCGATGCCCTGTGCGCCCAGCTCGCGGGCCTTGGCAGCGTCCTTGGGAGTGTCGGCGTTGGTGCGGACGTTCAGGCGGCGGTACTTGTCGGCCCATGCCATGATGCGGCCGAACTCGCCGGCGATGGTGGCATCAACGGTGGGGATAACGCCGTCGTAGATGTTGCCGGTGGAACCGTCGATGGAGATGTAGTCGCCCTCGTGGAAGGTCTTGCCTGCCAGCTCGAACTTCTTGTTCTCCTCGTCCATCTTGATGTCGCCGCAGCCGGAGACGCAGCAGGTGCCCATGCCGCGGGCAACAACGGCTGCGTGGCTGGTCATGCCGCCGCGGACGGTCAGGATGCCCTGAGAGGCCTTCATGCCCTCGATATCCTCGGGGCTGGTCTCCAGACGGACCAGAACGACCTTCTCGCCTCTGGCCTTCCAGGCCTTTGCGTCCTCAGCGGTGAAGACGGCCTTGCCGCAGGCAGCGCCGGGGGAAGCGCCCAGGCCCTTGCCGATGGGGGTAGCGGCCTTGAGAGCGGCGGTGTCGAACTGGGGGTGGAGCAGGGTGTCCAGGTTGCGGGGGTCGATCATCAGGACGGCCTGCTTCTCGTCGATCATGCCTTCGTCAACCAGATCGCAGGCGATCTTCAGCGCGGCCTGAGCGGTGCGCTTGCCGTTGCGGCACTGGAGCATGTAGAGCTTGCCGTTCTCCACGGTGAACTCCATATCCTGCATGTCGCGGTAGTGGTTCTCCAGGGTCTCACAGACCTTGACGAACTGATCGTAAGCTTCGGGGAACTGCTCTGCCATCTGTGCGATGGGCATGGGGGTACGGACGCCGGCCACAACGTCCTCGCCCTGGGCGTTGACCAGGAACTCGCCCATGAGCTTCTTTTCGCCGGTGGCGGGGTCGCGGGTGAAGGCGACGCCGGTGCCGGAGTTGTTGTTCAGGTTGCCGAATACCATGGGCATGACGTTGACGGCAGTGCCCCAGGAGTAGGGGATGTCGTTGTCACGACGGTAGACGTTGGCTCTGGGGTTGTCCCAGGAACGGAAGACGGCGCGGATGGCTTCGTAGAGCTGCACCTTGGGGTCGGAGGGGAAGTCCTGGCCCAGCTGGTTTTTGTATTCGGCCTTGAACTGCTCGGACAGCTCCTTCAGGTCGGCTGCGGTCAGCTCGATGTCAAGCTTAACGCCCTTTTCTTCCTTCATCTTGTCGATGAGCTGCTCGAAGTACTTCTTGCCCACTTCCATGACCACGTCGGAGAACATCTGAATGAAGCGGCGGTAGGAGTCGTAAACGAAGCGCTCGAAATTGGGGTCGGGGTTGCCCTTGATCATGGCGGCGACGACGTCGTCGTTCAGACCCAGGTTCAGAATGGTGTCCATCATGCCGGGCATGGAAGCGCGTGCGCCGGAACGGACGGAGACCAGCAGGGGGTTATTCAGGTCGCCGAACTTCTTGCCGTTGATCTGTTCCATGATCTCGACATTCTTCATGATCTCAGCCATGATCTCGTCGTTGATCTGACGGCCGTCCTCATAGTACTGGGTGCAGGCCTCGGTGGTGATGGTGAAGCCCTGAGGAACAGGCAGGCCTATATTTGACATTTCTGCCAGGTTTGCGCCCTTGCCGCCCAGAAGCTCGCGCATGGATGCGTTGCCTTCGGAAAACAGATAAACATACTTTTTGCTCATTGTTTGCGTCCTTTCTATCATGAATTTAATTTAGCGATTGGTTAGGTAAAACCCGGAGAAAAAGCCGTGTTTTGCCACTGATTAGATTATCATAAAAACGACAAATTAATCAATGCACTTTCCTTACAAATCACAGCCCTGCAAATTGCCGATTTCATCCGCAATTTTTGCAAAACTACCAATATCCAGGGTTTCCCCCCGAATTCTCGTATCAAAACCGCATTTTTCCAGGCACTGCTCCACGGATGCCTTGTCCAGGCCCAGTCCTGAGGACAGAGCGTTGACCAGGGTCTTTCTCCGCTGGTTGAAGGCGGCGCGGATGATTTTGAACATCAGCGCCTCGTCCTTCACCTGAACAGGTCTTTCCGCCCTGCGGCGGAGGCGGATTACGCTGGATGTCACCTTGGGCTGGGGCATGAAGCAGGAGGGGGGAACGTCAAACAGAAGTTCCGGCTCCGTATGCCATTGAACGAAGAGGCCAAAAGCGCCGTAATCCCCGCTGCCGGGAGCGGCGCAGATACGCCGGGCCACCTCCCGCTGGATCATGACGGTGATGGTCTCAAAGCTGCCCGCCTCAATAAATGCGGTGAGCAGGGGGCTTGTGACGTTGTAGGGCAAATTGGCGCAGACCACAGGCCGCAGGCCAGAAAAATGCTCATCGCAGAGCGCCCGGAGATCCTGCTTCAGCACATCGCCGAAGATCACTTCCACATTGCCGCAGTCTCTCAGGGTCTCTGCCAGTACAGGCTTCAACGCCTTATCCAGCTCCACAGCCAGAACCTTTCCTGCCCGCCCGGAAAGCTGCTCCGTCAGGCAGCCGATGCCCGGGCCAACCTCCAGCACGCCGGTGTGTTCATCCAGCAGCGCACCCTCCGCAATACTCTCCGGCACCCAGGCGGCGGTGAGAAAATTCTGTCCCATGGACTTGGAAAAGCGGAAGCCGTGGCGGCCCAACAGCTCCCGGATCTCTCTGCTGTCGGTAAGCTCCATTATTTTTTACTCTCTCTCTTCGCGTTTTTGTAGCGCATCCACTGCATGCAGGTGCAGACCACGGCCAGGGCCAGGATCAGGATCGACCACACGTTCACCACGCTGACAGAGATCACGACCCAGACCGCCGCAGCGCTGACCAGCGTCCAGAAGACCGCCATGATAAGGCAGAAGGTACTTTGCTTCATAGTATATCCCCTTTTTCTTTTTTCAACAGCTTTTCAAAGGCCTGGCGGGCACTGTCATGGCCCGGCTCCACAACGACCTGAACGTTGCCCCGGTAGCGGTAGCCGTTTTCCCGCAGCAGCCGCTGCATGGCCCTGTTCTTCTTGTGGGTATCCACGCGGACGCTGCGTCGGCCGAAGCGCCGGGCCTGCTCCTCCACGCATTTCATCATGTATGCCGATATGCCGCTGCTCCGGTATCCGGCGGCCACCGCCGCCCGGTGCAGCACGCAGTAGGGCAGATCGGCTGTCCATTTCCCGTCGGTGATGGCCTCATAGCACTTCTCCTCCCGGATGGAAAGGGTGAAAAAACCGGCGATTTCCTCCCCGTGGAGCAGTACAAAGCACTCTCCCCTGTCCATGTCAAACAGAAAGGCTTTTTCGTCGGGGTAAGGTCCCTGCCACTGGTCCACTTTGTGTTTTCTCAGAGAGACCCGGGCGTCGCCCACAATACGGAGGATATCCCCCATATCCGCCGGTGTGGCAGGGCGGAAGGACAAGGGCTCCGTCAGCTTTTTGCGCAGGGCGTCCTTTTTGATTTCCTCCAGCAGGGCCAGATCCTTTTTGTCCGTAAGACTGAGCTTTTCAAACATGTCCGGACGCTTGACCATGGTGCGCTCAAGCTGCTTTTTCCGACGCCACTGTTCTACCCTGGCGTGGTCGCCGTTGAGCAATACCTCCGGCACGGCGCGGCCCTCCCAGACCTCCGGGCGGGTGTACTGGGGGTATTCCAGCAGCCCGTCCCAGTGGCTCTCCCCGGTGTAGCACTGCTCGTCCGCCAGCACTCCGGGCACCAGACGGCACACCGAGTCCGCTACGGCCATAGCCGCGATCTCCCCGCCGGTGAGCACAAAGTCCCCCAGGGAGAGCTCCTCGTCCACGCACTGCTCGATAAAGCGCTCGTCCACGCCCTCGTAGTGACCGCAGACCAGCACCAGATGGTCATAGTCCCGTCTCAGCCGTTTGGCGGTCTCCTGGGTGTAGGTCTGCCCCTGGGGGGACATATAAATCACCCGGCTGCGCAGGCCCTGTGCAGTTGACATAATATTGTTCAGGCAGGATTTCAGCGGCTGGGCCATCATCACGCAGCCGAAGCCGCCGCCGTAGGGATAGTCGTCCACCTGGTTCTGCTTATTTTCCGTATAATCCCTGATTTGTACGCAATTGATTTCCACAATGCCCTTTTTGGCCGCCCGGCCAATGATGCTCTCGTGCAAAACGGCGTTCACCGTATCCGGGAACAGGGTCATGATATCTATCCGCATGAGTTTCACATTCCTTCTATCAGATGCACGGTAATGATCCCGTTCTCTGCATCAGTTGACAGTATAAATTCAGGTACAGCCGGGATCAGGTGCTCCCGCTCCCCTTTCACCACATAAACATTGCTGGCCGGGGTCTCCATCACGTCGGTCAGCTTTCCGATCCCGTTGCCGGATTCGTCCACCACGTCTGCGCCGATGATATCCTGGAGAAAAAAGGCGCCTTTGGGAAGTCTGGCGTCGGCCCGGTCAATGAACACAGTCCTGCCTTTCAGGGCCATGGCTGCGTTCACATCCTCCACGTTCTCCAGCTTTGCGATGAGAAAACCCTTATGCACCCGGGCGGAGAGGAGCTTCACTTCCCTTCTGTCGATGAAGCAGCGCTTGAAGCTTTTCAGAAACTGGGGGCTGTCCAGCCAGACCTCAATCTTCACTTCCCCGGCAACGCCGTGAGTGTTCACGATCCGCCCCGCCTCGATATACTGCTTTTTCTCCATAGGCCGCCTCCCATTTGATACGGTTTTTTAAACAATTTAGTATAACATATTATTCCTCCTTTGCCAACAAGGGAAACGCGATTTATTTGGTTCCGGCAAATATTTCCTGCTCTTTGACAGAAAACTCGCTTCTGCCTTACGAAAAAAGAAGGATAGTCTGAAAAACAGGCTATCCTTCCGGGGGAAAAGTGTGGAAGTGCTTATTTTGAAGAAAAAGCTTCTGCCATTTGAGCAGTTATACGGAGATACTGCTCAATACAGTATTTTTGCTTTTTGAAAAATGTCCACGAGGATGCCGCAGGCAGCATGGCCATTGCAAATAATATAAACTACGGCGTTGGGCTGGTTAAACTTAATGAGGGGGCGCTCCATCTGTTTGTTCCTATAGGGAAAAATGAATAATTATAAATGGAATTTTTTGTCGGATTCCTATAAAGACAAGAAAAATAAAAAAGAGTATAATGAATCAAATAAACTTGCAAGAGAAACGATATGTATTCCCGGCATTTCACCGATGAGGACAAGGAGAACGGCCACGCCATAAATACTTGACGCAGCCTGCGGCTGCAATACCGGCATGGTGAGAAAAAAGCAACGAGGACAACTTGATTCTCGGTAATGAGGCAGCCCGTATTCGCGTGCCGAGCTGCACGATGCAGAAAGGGAAGTGACGATGAATCGGGATTAAATGAGAAATAAAAGCGATTGGATTGAATGATTGTAAAAGAGAGGTGTATGATTTGTCGACGATAAGTGAACTCAGAGAGAAATACGGAATATACGATCAACGGCTCAAAGATTGCAACCATAATATTGATCGGCTTGAGCCGGTTTATTCAGAACTTGGCCGAATCAAAAGCAGTTTCCGCGCAGCCAAAAAGAGTACAGGGAAAATCTTCGACGAGAAAGTAAGCTGGCGTGGAGAGAAGTATACATCGTTTTGCACGGCGGGAGATAACTTGGTCGATTCCCTTGAAACGTATTATAAACAGCTGGACTCCGCCCAGGATGCAGTGAATGAAGCAATCAGCAACTTGAAGCAGGAAAAGCTGAGACTGATCCCGATTGTTGGCGGCCTTTTAGCAGAAATCAAACAGTTTTCGACCGATGTTGAAAACATTTTGAACTGAGGGATTATATGGCAGAGATAAAACTGTATGAAGGCTTCACAGCAGAAGTAGATGCTTTTCGCTCCGCAGGAGAGGCGATCAATACGATAGGCCTCGATTCCGTTTCTGCGGAGGGCATTTCTCTTCCAACGGTAGAAGCCTATCAAGATCGACTCTACAGAATTTGGAGAGTAATGTTAAAATTTTACTTTCTTACCAAAAAGGACGCAGCGGATATGGACAAGTTTGCCGCAACGCTGAAAGCGGCGGACACAACCGGCATCTGATGGGCGAGGTAAACAGAGATGGGTTTTAAAGTAGATTATGGCGCAATGAGAGCCCTTCTGGGTGCCTGCAGCAGTGTGATTGGCGAATGGAGTGGGGCAATCTCCTCAATAATGGACAAGGAAGCAGCTATCGAAGCGAGCCAAAATATTGCCGGCAATAAAGCTGACCGTATGAAAGGATACCTCAATGCGGCCTACTCCTGCGCAGGTGCATCAATAACCATGTTGCTGGAAACATTCCAGCAGAATTACCTTCTATACCTGGACGCATATCTACAGCAGGTCGACCCTGCGGGGGGCACCTGTATTGACGAGGCAGAACTTAGCGACCGGCATACGGCTCTCCAGGAAAAAAGACGCCAGATTCAGCAGATTGGTCTTAATGCGGAAAAAGCTATACAGGGGATATCGGACCTTGTCGCTCTTCCCAGCCTTGACGTCAGCGAGCCGGATACGGCATTCAGCACGATCCTCACCTCGCTTGATGAACTCGACACGGCCGTCAATGATCTGGAAAGCGCGCATGTTTCCGCGGATTTCTCAACCATAGACGCGCTAATTGGCCAACTCGACGCCTATTTTCAGGAACTTTACGGACGTAGCGAGAGCTTTAAAACAGATTTTTCCATGGAAAGTTTTCTCGCTCTTGCGAGTCTTCCTGCGCTCCTGATGACCACGCAGGACGCATATAGTCAACTGGAAGCACAGAAGTCGGATGTGGAGCGCGCCTCAAAGAATCTGGAAAGAATCCTCCAGCAGGAACAGGCTGAATGGGAAAAGCGGAAGGAACAGGCGGAATGGGCAAAGGTTGGCTTCAATATTGTTATCGGAATGGCAACTACAGTGGCCTCTGCCGCACTTCTGGCAACTACAGGCCCGGTAGGCGTGATTATCATTGGCACGGTCAGCGGCGCCTCATCGGCGGTATTCAGTGCTGCTGCGGACGAGTATGTCGAAAAGGGATGGAACACAGAGGATTGGGATACGGACCGAATCAAGATTCACGGCTGTATTGGTGCCGTAACCGGAATGATTGGAAGCCTTACACCTCCCGGCGCGGGGAACTGTGTCAAATCCGGGATCAAAGCCCTTGGCAGTGCATTTGAAGGTGTAGCCAGCACCGCTTATGACCAGCTGGAAGCCAATGGACGCATCACAGATGTGGGAGAGGTTGCGGGAAATGCACTCCTCAAGGGCGGCGCAACATTCGCCGGCAGCATGGTCGGCAACGCAGTGTCAGATAAGGTGAGTGGTTTTGTGAAACAAGACAGCACGCTCAAGGATCTGGCAGAGAATGTTGTCGGCGGCAAGGAGCACTTCAGCGCCGTGCTTAAGATCGAAGGAGCATCCGAGCTGGTTTCTGGCGCAGCAAAACGCTTCTCCTCAACGGCGGTAAAGGAGACCGGCGGCTTCGTCGCCTCCATGGTTGCCGGAAAAACCATCGCAGAAGCCTATGATGAACACAGTTTCCTTTCTGAAAGCTTCAAGAATGCCCTGGACCTTAAAGCTGCTGTCGAGGATGCGGCCGGCGCCGTGACATCAGCAGCTACGGATAATCCGCTGAATGACAGTTTGATGAAACTGAATGCGAGAACAGACGATTACTATCTTTTTGGCGATTCTCCGGATCTGAACGGCAAAGAAGACGCATGGAATGGATGGAATTCCGAAGAGTACGACCGGATGATGCAAAAACTGGCAGAGATGGACGAGCGCGGAGACGATGCCCACTATTACGAAATCTTTGGAGATCCCAGGACGATCGATACGCAAAGACAAGCCGCCGTGAAAGACGCGTGGGAGCAGGAACGCCTTTTGGTCCTGCAGGGCAAGGGCACACGGGATTGGACGGTTTCTCAGCAGGAAGAACTGATTCGTACCGGAAAAGTATCAGGATTTGAGGGAAGCCATATGCTGGATGTCAGCAGCAATCCCTCTGAGGCAAGCAATCCGGACAATATTCAGTTTCTTACTTACGAGGAACATATTATCGGTGCTCATGATTCGAATACGCGCAATCCGACGACTGGATGGTTTGATCCCGATACCGGCGAGACGACCCCGATCATTCCGGGGCAAATCCCCCATCGTGAGCAGACATCTTTTGAGCTTACAGACAAATTTGACTATCGGCAGCTGGATTTGGCGGATCTGCTGGGACCCGCATTCGGCTATTGCCGCGGCATTAAATCCAAATAAGCTAACAAAGTGCATAAAGGAGAATCAATCATGGAAAACATCAATTACCTCCCCCTTGGCAGCATCGTTTATCTGAAAGGCGGCATCAAAAAGGTTATGGTCGTGGCGCGAGCTATCAATGTAGCAAATGGTGGTAAACAGTACTTCTTTGATTATGGTGGTGTTCTTTATCCGGAAGGAATCACCGGTGATCAAATGGTATATTTCAACCATGACGATGTCAGCAGTATATTTTTCCGCGGTTGTGATGATGAAGAAAACAAGGGAATGGTGGAAGTCATTAACAAATATGTGGTAAGTCACCCGGATCTTCTTCGCGGCAATCCGCAGAGCTGGAAGGCGTGACAGTACCCTTCTTTGCGCAGAAAAATACGGAAAGGTCAGCAAACGCTGATTTGTCATAAATAAATAATGGAAACATCAGGAAGAATGAAAATGGGACAGCTTTGAGTTAGCCCCGAACAGCTTCGCGCAAGAGCATCGGAGTACCGGGCACAGGGCAATGAAGTGAAAGGCGTTATTGCAAAGCTTGACAGCCTCATCAGCACGTTGGAAAGTGAGTGGGAAGGCAATTCCGCAGCAAGATACATATCGCAGTATTCTGATCTTCGCCCGAGCTTTGTCTCGATGCAGCAGCTCATTACCGACCTTGCCTCTTCGTTAGATCAGGAGGCAAACAAGTTTGAGGCTGCTGATAACTAATCTCACAAAATAGTAAAACAACCAGAAAAGAGTAGTGGCTTTCATGAAAAAGCGCAGCAGACCCTCGGATTGATATAGTCCCCTTAGAGTAGACACTCGAAAAACGTAAAAATTCGAGACTACAACTAGGGGGACTATTGTTATGCCAAGAAGGAGACACAAGAACAAGAACTACAGCGCAGAATTGAAAATAGCGGTAGTAGAAGCGTATCTTTCAGGAAAGGGCAGCATGGAAGAACTCGCCAAAAAGTACGAGTTATCTGACGAAAGCCGTGTCAGAGACTGGCTGA
>JALFVN010000023.1 GCA_022787565.1 Clostridiales bacterium
CGGTCATCTCAAAGAGCAGCTTGTTGTTCTCGGTGGGCGACCAGTCGAAGTCGCGCGTGATGGAGTAGGTCGGGATCGGGTACTGGAAACCGCGTCCGTTGGCGTCGCCCTCAATCATGATGTCTATGAAGGCCTTGTTGACCATATCCATTTCCTTCTTGCAGTCGCCGTAGGTGAAGTCCATCTCCCTGCCGCCGACTATCGCGGGCTGATCCTTCAGGTCCGCCGGGACGGTCCAGTCGAGGGTTATGTTGGAGAAGGGAGCCTGCGTGCCCCAGCGTGACGGGGTGTTAACGCCGAATATGAAAGACTGTATGCACTGCTTGACCTCTTTGTAGCTCAGATTATCGACCTTGACAAATGGGGCAAGATAGGTGTCAAAGGATGAGAAGGCCTGCGCGCCGGCCCACTCGTTCTGCATGATGCCGAGGAAGTTGACCATCTGGTTGCACAGCGTGCTCAGATGGCTCGCCGGGGTGGAGTTGATCTTGCCCGGAATGCCGAGACCCTGCTGGATGAGCTGCTTGAGACTCCAGCCGGCGCAGTAGCCGGTGAGCATGCTCAGATCGTGCAGGTGGATGTCGCAGTTGCGATGGGCCTCGCCGATCTCTTCGTCATATACCTCGCTGAGCCAGTAGTTGGCGGTGATGGCGCCGGAGTTGGAGAGAATCAGTCCGCCCACAGAGTAGGTGACGGTGGAGTTCTCCTTCACACGCCAGTCCTCGATGTTCAGATATTTGTTCACCGTCTCCTTGTAGTCAAGGAAGGTGGACTTCATGTTGCGCACTTTCTCCCGCTGCTTGCGGTAGAGAATGTAGGCCTTGGCCACCGTCTCGTAGCCGCCGCGGGAGAGGACTGCCTCCACGCTGTCCTGTACATCCTCAACGGCGATCAGGCCGTCCTTGATCTTGGGCAGAAAGTCGGCCGAAACCTTCAGGGCGAGAAAGTCGATCACACTTTCGTTATATTCTGTGCCGGTGGCTTCAAAAGCCTTCTTGATGGCCCCGGCAATTTTGTTGATGTCGAAATCTACGATTTTTCCGTCGCGTTTTACTACCTGATACATATCTTTATCTCCTCCCGTATCTCTGGTCAGACGCCTCTCACCTGCGCCGAGGGCACATACTGTGCCGCAGCCCGGGCAAGCTCGTGCATTTCCTGTTCGTTATATTCTGAAAGACCCTCGATAGCGATCACATGGCCGGAGTCTTTGAATTGCTGCAAATAGTATTCCTTTGCACCGGCGATCCATTTGGCGGCGCCCAGGATGCTCTCTCTGGTGTGCAGTCCCTTTACAACGGTGGTGCGGAATTCATAGTCCACATCGCCCCGGAGCAAAAGCTCCTTTGAACGCTCGATAGGAGCAAGATCCAGCGCGGGAAGCCCCACGGTTCTGGCGTAAAGCTCCGGCGCGTTCTTGATATCCATGGCCACCCGGTCCACAAGGCCGGCGGAGATGATTTCCTGCAGCCTGTCCGGAAAAGAGCCGTTGGTGTCCAGCTTGATCTTATAGCCCAGCGCGCGTACCTTTTCCAGAAAAGAAGCCATATCCTTGTGCAGCAGGGGCTCGCCGCCGGTGATGGCCACGCCGTCCAGAACACCCTGGCGTTTTTTCAGAAAGGCGAGGACCTGCTCCTCGTCCGTATCCTGGCCCATAAGCTCCGGCAGCACCAGCGGCGCGTTGTGACAGAAGGGACAGCGGAAATTACAGCCGCCGGTAAACACCGTGCAGGCCACGGTTCCCGGGTAGTCCAGTAAGGTCAGCTTTTGAAGTCCTGATATGAGCATATCTGCGCTCTGCCTCCTTCACAAAAAGTCGCTGCGTGATACATAATAAGCCGATATAGGCGGATTGTCAAGTAGAATTCACAAGATATAGGAATTTTCATCGTCTTGTAACCGCTTTGACCACAAAATATAGTGCCGGGCAATAACTGTGTTACCGCCTGACACTGTTCGGTATTCTACAACAAAAAGCAAGGGAATTCAATAGTAAAAACTTTCACAGCGAAAATTAAGAAGAAAAATCTTGAAGACAAAGGGAGAAAGTGGTATAATCTCTCATCATACAAACAGGAAGGTGAAAAACCATGTGCGGAATAGTTGGCTATGCCGGAACTGAGCAGGCTGCGCCTATACTCCTTGACGGACTTGAGCGGCTGGAGTACCGGGGCTATGACTCTGCGGGCATCGCGGTGCTGTCGGAGGAGAAGGGCCTGCAGCTGAGAAAGACGAAAGGCCGGCTCAAGGTGCTCAGCGCTCTTGTGGACGGCGGAAAAGCGCTGGAGGGCCGGATGGGCATCGGACATACCCGTTGGGCCACCCACGGAGAGCCAAACGATATCAATTCCCATCCCCATTTGAGTCAGAATGGGCAGATCGCAGTGGTTCACAACGGTATTATCGAAAACTATCTGGAGATAAAGGAATTTCTGCTGTCCAAAGGGGTACATTTCTGCTCCGACACGGATACGGAGGTCGTGGCCCAGCTTCTGGAGTATTTCTACCTCAATAACGGCGGAAACATCATGGCTGCAGTCTATATGGTGCTGGACCGCATCGAAGGGGCCTACGCCCTGGGCATCCTGTGCCGGGACATGCCGGACAGCTTTATCGCCGCCCGCAAGGACGCACCGTTGCTGCTGGGCTACGGGGAAAACTGCAAATTCATTGCTTCCGACGTCACCGCCATCATCAAGCACACCCGGGATGTATCCTATATGGAGGACGGAGAGGTGGCCGTGGTCAGCGCCGGGGAGATCAAGGTCTATAATGCCCTGGGCCAGCCGGTGGAAAAGGAACACAGCTATATCGACTGGGACGTAAGCGCCGCAGAAAAGGGCGGCTATGCCCACTTCATGTTCAAGGAGATCATGGAGCAGCCGGAAGCGGTGCGCAAAACCGTCTCTCCCCGGATAAAGGACGGACGGATATGCTTTGAGGAACTGAGTCTGGACAGAGACAGCATCAGAAACCTGAAGAAGATCTTCATTGTGGCCTGCGGCTCCTCCTACCATGTGGGCGTCGTGGCCAAATACAATCTGGAACGGCTGCTGCGCCGCCCGGTGGATGTGATGCTGGCCTCGGAGTTTCGCTATGCGGACCCGCTGGTGGATCAGGACACACTGGTCATTGTCATCAGCCAGTCCGGTGAGACCCTGGACACCATGGCAGCCCTGCGGGAGGCGAAAAGCCTGGGGGCCAGGATCCTGTCAGTGGTGAACGTGGTGGGCAGCTCCATCGCCCGGGAGTCCGACGATGTGCTTTACACCTGGGCCGGGCCTGAGATCGCCGTGGCCACCACCAAGGCATACAGCACCCAGCTGGTGCTGCTGGATATGCTGGGCCTGTACTTCGCCGATGTGCTTGGCAGCGTAAGCGGAGAGACCTATGCCCGGATCGTGGAAGAGCTTCAGGCGCTGCCCGCCAAAATGGAAAAGGTGCTGGAAAATACTGAGGAGATCAAATATCTGGCCTCCCGCTACTTCAACCATTCCTCCGTGTTCTATATCGGGCGGAATCTGGACTATGCCCTGGGACTGGAAGGCAGTCTGAAACTCAAGGAGATCTCCTACATCCATTCCGAGGCCTACGCCTCCGGAGAACTGAAGCACGGCACCATTTCCCTGATCGAGGACGGCACCCTGGTGGTGGCTCTGGGCACCTATACGCCTCTCTTTGACAAGGCCCTCTCCAATATTATCGAGGTGAAGGCCCGGGGGGCGGATATCGTGGCCCTGACCACCGAGAGCCGCCGCAGCGATATGGAAAAGACGGTGGAGAATGTGCTTGCCGTGCCCGACACCCATGTTGTTCTCCAGCCATCTCTGGGCATTGTGCCTTTGCAGCTGTTTGCCTATTACGTTGCCCTGCAAAGGGGCTGCGACATCGACAAGCCCCGCAACCTGGCCAAATCCGTTACTGTCGAATAAAAAATCCCGCCGCATGTTCGTTGAACTGCGGCGGTTTTCTTTTGGAAAGGAATGTTATTTGTCCTGCGCGGCCAGGGCTTCCAGCTTCCGCTGGCGGCGGTTCAGGACGTCCTCGCCCTGGGGCCTGATATCGCCGGCTTTGGTGAGGGCCCACTTTGTCATCATGGGGCCCACCAGCTCATAAATCAGCACGGCAAAGAGAACAATGTTTCGGATAAGCGCTCCGTCACCGGGCAGCGATGACGCGGTGACACACATGCCCAGGGCCACGCCGGCCTGGGGCAGCAGGGTGATGCCCAGATAGTCCACCACGTTCTTCCCACAGCGGACCAGCTTTGCTGATTCCCGCGCGCCCACATATTTGCCCAGAGAGCGGGAAAGGATGTATACGATACCAACCAGCACCGAGGAGAACTTGGCGAATACCCCAAGCTCCAGCTCCGCGCCGGAGATCACGAAAAACAGCAGCAGCAGCGGAGAGGTCCAGCGGTCGGAATTTTCCATGATCTCGCCGGACAGGGGGCAGAGGTTGCAGAAAACGCAGCCCAGCATCATGCACACCAGCAGGGAAGAGAAGCCCAGCGTGACAGGGCCGATTTTAAAGCTGACCATGGACAGCGCCACCGTCAGGAAAACGAAACTGATGGTCAGATTCAGACGGTTGGTGTTGGAGTTAAAGAGTTTTTCGATCCTGGTAAGGCAGAAGCCGGCCAGCGCCCCTAAAAGCAGGGAGCAGACGATCTCCACAAGAGGATTAACAATGATGGTGAACAGATCCACTACGCCGCTGCCCAGCGCCCGGGCAATGCCAAAGGACACGGCAAAGAGCACCAGACCTACCGCGTCATCCAGCGCCACGATGGGCAGCAGCAGATCGGTAAGAGGGCCTTTTGCTTTGTACTGGCGCACCACCATCAGCGTGGCAGCAGGGGCTGTGGCGGCGGCGATAGCGCCCAGAGTGATGGCGGCGGGGACGGAAAGCACGTCAGGGCGGATAAAGTGGAAGGTCAGCAGGGCAATATCCACAAGCAGCGTGGCGACCACAGCCTGCAGTATACCGATGACAAAGGCCTGTTTTCCTGTCTCTTTGAGCTGGGACATGCGGAATTCATTGCCGATGGAAAAGGCAATAAAGCCCAGGGCCACTTTGGAGATAAGTCCAACGCTCTCCAGCGCCTCATAGCTGGAAAAGCCGATCCCGGGGATATGCAGGGCGCCGATCACGCAGGGGCCGATCAGTACACCGGCCACCAGATAAGCGGTCACGTCGGGCAGACGGGATTTTTTCAGCAGACGGGTCATCATCAGACCCGCGAACATGGCAACAGCCAGAGATAATAGAGCAGTCATTTTTCAATCCTTCTTTCAAACCGGCCCATTATAAGACGATACACGGAGGATTTCAAGCATAAAATTGCATAAAGATGAAAAAAGGGGGCATACTGTCAGGAACATGAAAGGCTTTTTTGATTTTTCAATCGGCCCGGAAGCGGAGGGCTTTGGCCGTTTTTCCGCAGTCCACGGGGCATATCTGACTGCAGCGGCGCTGTGCGCGCTGCTGCTCTGCCTTGTCTGCCGGCGTTCAGACGCAGAAAAACGGAGATTGCTGCGCCGGGGCGTCGCTTCCGCCGCGCTGGCCCTTGAGCTGCTGCGGGCGGTGCTGATGATGATCGCCGGGCACTATACCATCGGCAGGCTTCCGCTGCATTTGTGCGCAATGGCGGTGTATATCAGCTTTTTTCACGCCTTCCGGGGCGGCAGGCTCACCGGACAGTTTCTCTATGCCTTCTGTATGCCCGGCGCAGCGGCGGCGCTGCTTTTTCCGGACTGGAGCGGGTATCCGGCGCAGCACTTCATGACGGTCTGTTCCTTTGCCCTGCATATCCTGGTTTTCGCGTATATCCTGATGCAGGTCCCCTGCGGAGACATCCGGCCGGACGCGAAAAGCCTGCCCCAATGTCTGGGCGTCATGCTGGCCGTGGCTATCCCTGTCTATGTGTTCGACATTCTGACAAACACCAACTATCTTTTTCTCAACTGGCCCTCGCCGGGCTCACCGCTGGATCTGTTTGCCTTTTTGGGCCGGCCCGGTTATGTCTTGGGCTATATTCCCCTGATCGCAGGCGTATGGATCATTCTGTATCTGCCATTTGTTCTGAAAAATAAAAAAAGTACGGGCTGATTTTCATCAGCCCGCAAAACAGGGTTGTGGGATAAAGATATGAGCCGGGTCTTTTCAAAGAAAAGACCAATTGGATAAGCTGTGCTTAAAGAATACTCCTCTTTTGAAAACTTGTAAAGAGCGAAGGAACACTAGTTTTGTCGAATGGGTAAAATGTATAATTTCTTTTCACACGGTTACAATATAGGGGAAACCAATTGAGAGGAGACAGGTTCATGATCATGGATCGTATCGCTCTGACGCTGGCAATAATCGGCGGCATCAACTGGGGCAGTATTGGACTGTTTCGCTTTGATATCGTAGCATGGCTGTTCGGCGGACAGACCGCCACTGTCAGCCGGGTAGTCTACACGCTGGTAGGGCTTGCGGCGCTGTGGTGCATTTCGCTGCTGTTTCGCAGCGACGCCATTACCGACGAGGGAGCATGATAAAAAATGATGAGAGGTCAAGCCCTCTCATCATTTTTTATGCCTTTGTCGATCCGCAGCACAGGGGCCAGACGCCCGGTGATGAGCAGCGCCAGGGAGATCTTCACCGCGTCCGGCAGGATAAAGGGCAGCACGCACATGGCCAGCGCGGCGGTCACGCTGATGGGGCCCTTGACCCGGGAGTAGACCTCCACAAACCAGAAGGTGCCGAAGGCGTAGCAGACGATCAAACCAATAGCCATGGCGATGATACGGCAGAGCAGACTCTTGCCGAAGAGCTTTTCAAAAAGCCAGTAGATCAGCGCGGTGAACAGAAAACCCACAATGTATCCGCCGGTAGGCCCCATCAGATAGCCTGCGCCGCCGTTGAAGTTGGAGAACACCGGCAGGCCGATAAGGCCCATCAGAATATAAATCAGCACCGCCACCGTACCCCGGAAGCCGCCCAGCAGTCCCACTGCGCAGAAAACGCCGAAGGTCTGCATGGTGAAAGGCACCACCGAGGGGATGGAGATCCAGGAGCATACCGCGATCAGCACTACCAGAAGAGCGATGTATGCCATGTCTTTCGGCGTAAATTTTGTCTTTTCCTTTTGCATTCTTTTTTTCTCCCGTTTCAGCCTGCCGCCAGATAAGCACACAGCCCCAGCTGAAGCAGAGCGATGAGCGGAAAGCCAAAAATAAATTTTCCGTGTTTTGTTTTGTGCCGGAAAGCGTACATGCCAAGCCAGCCGCCTGCGGCGCCGCCCAGCAGCGCCAGTGTGAAGAGCCGCCGCTCGGGCACCCGGCGCAGGCTCTTTACAGCCCGCCGTTTATCTGCGCCCATGGTAAAAAACAGCACCAGACTCATCAAAAGCAGCCAGACATAGAGTATACGCCTGGGGTCTGAAAGAAAGAAGTCCATTTTTCAGCCCTTCGTCTTCCGCCCTCCGCCGGGGCGGGCGTTCTTTTTGGCCTTGGCCTTGGCCCAGCCCGCCTTCTTCCCGGAGGGCTTTTTCGGCTCCGGCGGGGCCTTTTTCTCCGGCTTTTTTTCCGCCCTCCTGCCTGTGGGCTTCCCGGCGGGGGCTTCCGGCCGGACCAGACACTTGGGGCCATAGCCGATCAGATCCTCCCGCCCGGCCTCCTTCAGCGCCTCGAGCACAAGCTTCCGCTTGTCCGGCCGCTTCCATTGCAGCAGCGCCCGCTGCATGGCCTTTTCGTGGTAGCTTTTGGCCACATATACCGGCTTCATGGTGATGGGGTCCAGCCCGGTGTAGTACATACAGGTGGAGATGGTGCCGGGGGTGGGATAGAAGTCCTGAACCTGCTCCGGCTGCCGTCCCTTGCTGTTGAGATACTCCGCCAGAGCCACCGCGTCCTGCAAAGTGCTGCCCGGGTGGGAGCTCATCAGATAGGGCACGATATACTGCTCCTTGCTGTACCTGTCGTTCAGGCGGCGGTACTGATCCATGAATTTTTCGTATACGCCGATATGGGGCTTGCCCATGTAGTCCAGCACCGAATCAATGCAGTGCTCCGGCGCCACCTTGAGCTGGCCGGAGATGTGGTACTTCACCAGCTCGGCAAAAAACTCCTGATTTTTGTCCTCCAGCATGTAATCATAGCGGATGCCGCTGCGGACAAAGACCTTTTTTACGCCGGGAATATTTCTCAGCTTGCGCAGCAGCGCCAGATAGTCCGCGTGGTCCGCGTCAATGTTGGGGCAGGGCGTGGGGGCCAGGCAGCGCTTTTGCGCGCACATGCCGTATTTCAGCTGCTTTGCGCAGGAGGGGTGCCGGAAGTTGGCGGAGGGGCCTCCCACATCGTTGATATAGCCCTTGAAATCCGGGAATTTGGTCAGCGCCGTCACCTCGCGGATCACGCTCTCGTGGCTGCGGGAAGTGACCATCCGCCCCTGGTGAAAGGCCAGAGAGCAGAAATTGCAGCCGCCGAAGCAGCCACGGTTGTGGATGACGGAGAATCGGACCTCCTCAATGGCGGGCACGCCGCCCATGGGCTCGTACATGGGGTGATACTGTTTGGTATAGGGCAGCTCCGCCACAAAATCCAGCTCCTCCGTGCTCAGGGGCATGGCGGGCGGATTCACGATCAGGTAACGGTTTCCGTGCGGCTGGATCAAAGCCTTACCCCGGACAGGGTCGTGCTCCTCATACTCCACGCGGGTCGCGTCGGCATAGTCGGTCATGCTGCTGCTGACCGCCTCAAAGGAGGGCAGGGTCAGGCTGTCAAAGGCACAGACCGAGGGATTGCTGACCAGCACGGCCGTACCCCGGATGTCCGTCAGGGAGTCTGCGGGTTCCTTCTTCTTCAGACGCCGGGCGATCTCCCGGGTGGCATATTCCCCCATGCCGTAGACCAGAATGTCCGCGCCGGCGTCCGCCAGGGCGCTGCGGCGCACCTTGTCGTCCCAGTAGTCATAATGGGCAAAGCGGCGCAGGGAGGCCTCCAGACCGCCGATGACGATGGGCAGGTCGGGAAAAGCCTCTCTTGCCCGGTTGGCGTACACGATCACCGCGTGATCCGGGCGAAGGCCCGCCTTTTTCCCGGGCGAGTAAAAATCCTCGCTGCGGCGTTTTTTCGCGGCGGTGTAGTGGGCCACCATGGAGTCCAGGTTGCCCGAGCCGATCATCACGCCCAGACGGGGCCTGCCCATGGCCCGGAAGGCGTCTGCCGAGTGCCAATCCGGCTGGGCCAGCACCGCTACCCGGTAGCCCTCGGCCTCCAGGACCCGGCCGATCACCGCCGTGCCGAAGCTGGGGTGGTCCACATAGGCGTCGCCGGTGACCAGCAGAAAGTCGTACCACCACCAGCCCCGCTCCTCCATGTCCGCTTTGGACACGGGCAAAAATTCAAATCGTTCAGCCATAGCTTTGCTCCAAATCTCCGTAATACCAGCCGGATATGCCGTTGTGCTTTACAAAAAAGCCCCTTGAAGTCTTTTCCACCAGACCCACCCTGTCGCCGGGGCGGAGGGGAAGGATATAGTCTGTGCAGTCGTTGCAGTCGGTGAATTCCTCGCCGGTAAAGAGGTATTTTGTCAGGATGTCCATTTCATAGCCGGTGCGCACATGGCGGCAGCGGGAAAACTCCGGTCCCCGTTCCAGCACCTGCACCCGGCTGTCGCCCCAGCGGATGTAATAGGAATGGGGGCCTTCCGCCTGCGCATCCAGCACGGTGCAGACCGGGAAGGGGTCATAGGCCACCCAGGAGAAGTCCTCGCTGCCCTCGAAGGGGATCACAAGGGCGTTCAACTGCCCGTCGTCCTTCAATACACAGCCGCCGTCAATGCTGATGACATGCTTCTCCCGGTCAATGATGGGGTTGGCGCAGACGATGTTCTTGCCGTACAGCATCACGGGGTAGTGCCCCACGATGACCCATTTGGAGAAGTGCAGATCCTGGTTCATAAAAGCGTCGAAACGGGTCAGCTCCCCCTCGCGGTGCTGCCGCAGAGGCTTGTCGGGCGAGACGGAGGCGTGGGCAAAAATATAATGCTCTGTCTCAATGGCGTGGGGCAGTCTGGCCAGAAACGCCCATTCCGGGGTAAAGCGGCGAAAGAGCTCCTTTTTGACCTGGCCGAAATCCTCCAGGTCAAAGGGGTCAATGCCGGAATCATTGCACATGTCCCAGAGAAGGCCGCTTTTTTTCCACAGCATGTAGTGCAGCGTTTTGTCGTCGTGTTCGGCGTCCTGGGTAAAGATGTTGATCCATCCGTCGCAGTTGCCGCAGACGGTGTGGACATTTCCTCTGCGGCTCAGCTCCATGATACAGCGCAGGGTGCCCAGACTGTCCGGGCCTTTTTCCAGAAAATCACCGTTGATGATCAGCTCGTCGCCGGCGGAAAACGCGGCTTTTGCCAGAAGCCCTTTAAGGTAGGGCAGATTTCCGTGAATATCGGATACCACCATAATCCTCCGCCCCGGTTCTATCCGCAGGGGCAGGATCCTTGCCGGAGAGTCATGCATGGCGGTGATCCTCCAGCTTTTTTTCCATCAGCAGCAGGCGGCCTGCGGCGTTGTCCTCCCAGGAGAGCAGCTGAAAGCCGTTTTTCTGATAAAAGTCCACTGCCGCCTTGTTGTCCTCCGCCACATGCAGCCGAAGGGAATGGCGGCCAAGCCTGTCATAGAGGAAAATAGCCCGGCCAATCAGCTGCACGCCGCAGCCGCGGCCCCGATATTCCGGCTTCAGGTACAGAAAGCTGATCCAGCCGTAGCCGGCGTGGGCGCCCCGGGCCGTGTCCAGGTCCACCAGTCCGGCGGGTTCGTCTTTGTAATAAAGCTTCATGACCGCATTGGGGGTTTCCCGGCAGTGCTCCCGGGCGCAGCGGAGATAGGGCTCCGGGGAGAAATGGGCCAGAGAGCCGTGGGCAGCTTTCCAGGCGTCGGCATAGCAGGCGGTGTAATATTCGGCGTCCTTATCCGGGTCCAGAGGCTCTGCCCGCAGCTCTGGGGTTTTGCCCCAGGGGGAAAGGCCCAGACAGGCCAGATGGCTGTAGTCGTTTATGTACTCCACAGTGAAGCGGCCGTTTTCATAGCGCAGCTTGTTTACCGCGGTGTTGGCACAGAGCGGAATGTGCTCCGTGTCGTCCAGGCTGTACCCGGTCACCCGGGACAGCAGACAGCGGATGGTGACGCCGTGGCTCACCACGGCGACGGTTTTTCCGTCGTTCTCTGCGGCGATGCGCACTAAGGCGGGATAGGCGCGGTCGCGGACCTGGGAATAGGTCTCCGCCCCGTCCAGCTGCCAGTGTTCCTGATCGGCGATAAAGCCCTGCATTTTTTCCGGCTGTTCATAGGCCACGTCTGCAAAAAAACGGGTCTCCCAGGGGCCGACGTTGATCTCCCGCAGCAGGGGCTCGGTCTGGATGGGAAGATCGTGCCAGCGGCTGATGGCTGTGGCAGTCATCCGGGCGCGGTACAAATCGCTGGAATACAACGCGTCGATATGTATATTTTTAAAGCGCTCTGCCAGCAGATCGATCTGCCGCAGGCCCAACGCGGTCACGCCGCCGTCCCAGTGGCCCTGCATCACACGGTAGAGATTTCCCTCTGCCTGGGTGTGTCGGATGAGATAAATTTCCGTCATAACTGCGCCTCCAAATCTTGACCGCCGCCGTCGAATACAGTATAATAATGCGTACTGAACAAAGCTTAAAGCCTTGAAAGCCTTGGCTTTCAAGGCCAACTGGCTTTGTTCAAGTGCAAAGGTTTTGTGCTGATTTGCACAAACCCTTTGCACCTTTCCTTGGCGTGGCGTGCCACACCAAGGAAAATACGCATTGTTACAATGACTGAATTCCATAAAACGGGAAATAGAGCCGTTTTATGGAATTTCGCGGCATACGCCGCGTGAATAAACCGCAAAGCGGTTTATTCAGCAGTCATTATAATAATCTATTAATAAGGGGTGCGGAGCAAGTCATGCTGATGATGTTTACAGGTATTATAGCCTGATTTGCTCCAATTCACAAGTCTTAATCATGGGAGAATGTGCGGCGTCAGACCGCAGGAAGCGGGGATAGGATATGGTAAGAGCGGCGGCCCTTGTTTCAGGAGACGGGGCAAAGCTCCAGGCAATACTGGACTCAATGTATTTCAAAGAGATACCGGACTTTGAGCTGGTGGCGGTGATCTCGCCGCAGAAGGACGCCTATGCCATGGCGCGGGCGCTGAACGCCGGGGTTCCTGCCTATGTGGTGGATCCGGAGCTGTTTCCCACCATGACCAGCCACAGTATGGCCGTCGCCAACAAGCTGCGGGACATGGATATTGAGTTGGTGATCCTGGCCGGGTACGACCTGCCCCTGGGCGTTATCCCCTACCAGTTCAAAAACCGCATCATCGGCACCTATCCCGCCATCTACCCCGCCTTTGAAAATGAGGAGGGGGATGTCCACCGGGCGGTACTGGAGCGGGGCGTAAAGGTCACTGGCGCCACGGCATATTTTGCCGACGGAGACGGGCGCGTGGGCAGCATCATTCTGCAAAAAGCGGTGGATGTGCTGCCGGATGACGACCCGGAGTCTCTCCGCCGCCGGGTAATGGAGGAGGCGGAGTGGAAGCTTCTGTCCCAGGCCGTTGCGCTCTACTGCGGCGGCAAGCTTTCTGTCCACGGCAACCGCGTGATCATTGCGAAATAGAGTGAATATATAGAATAGAGTGAATATATAGAAAGTCCGGAACCGGGGAAGCCCCGGTTCCGGACATCTTTTTTTGCGTTTTCAGGGAAAAGGCAGGTCAGCCCTTCATTTTTCTCAGGCCGCGGATATAGTGGCCGTTCATCATGTCCACCAGACCTGCCATCACCCCGGGCGTCAGCGCGCCGCCGGACATCATGGCAAGCTGACGGATAGGCATATCCTCCAGCATAGCGTCGATGATTTTGGTGAATTCCTCCATCCCCTCGGCGTTCCCGCCGCTGAACTGCTTTTCCACATTCTTCCGGACTATCTTCATAAACATCCGGCCCACAAAGCAGGCCTGGACTTCTCCAAGGGTGGACGAGACGGTGAAGGGGCGCAGGGGCCTCTCCGCCGGAACGGGATGCCCAAGCACCGCCTCAAACTGCTCTCTGGGAACCGGCCAGACAGCGGAAGGGCTGCAGTATGCAGGAACTTTGACGTTGATGGCGGTATTGGGCTGCGCGCCGTGGACGGTAACGCTCTGCGTCAGACGGATATCCCGGCTGGAAGCACCGATCTGGATCGCGTATACACCGCTGTCCGCCCGCCAATCCCCGGAATCCACATCATAGTACGCAAAGGCGCGGCGGTTTAAGGTCATGGAAACGGTTTTGCTCTCGCCGGGTTCCAGCGATACCTTGGTAAAGGCCCGCAGCTCCCGCACCGGACGGAATATCCCGTCGGCGGGGGGCGCAACATAGAGCTGGACGACCTCCTTGCCGGCCATGCCGCCGGTGTTGGTCACCGTCATGCTGACGGTCAGGCTGTCGTTTTCGCCGATCTCTCCGGCAGACAGCTGCAGATCGGAATAGGCAAACTCCGTGTAGCTCAGACCGTGACCGAAGGGGTAGGCCACTTCTTTACCGGCCTTGTCATAGTAGCGGTAGCCCACATAGATGCTCTCCCGGTATTCCACATTGCCCTTGTTCCCGAAGAAACCGTGGCAGGGCGTGTCCTCCAGGGCCAGAGGCCAGGTCTCGGCCAGATGACCGCAGGGAGACACTTCACCCAGAAGCAGGTCCAGAACCGCGCTGCCGCTGTTCTGCCCACCTAAGTACATCAGCAGGATGCTGTCCACCTGCTCACGCCAGGGGAGCAGCACCGCCGCGCCGGTGCTGAGCACCACGGCCAGAGGCGTGCCGGTTTCGATCAGCGCAGAAATCAGAAGCGTCTGGTTTTCAGGCAGATTCATATGGGGACGGTCAAAGCCCTCGCTCTCAAAGCTGTCAGGCAGGCCCAGCATCACCACAGCCACGTCGGCCTCCCTGGCGACGCTTACCGCTTCGTCCGCAAGTGCCTCATCGACCTTGCCCTCGGCGGCAAAGCCCTGGGCGTAGGTATATTCGATCTTTCTCTCGTCCAGCGCATCGCAGAGGCTGGTGATCCGGGTGGGATTAATGTTGCTGGAGCCAGCGCCCTGATACCGGGGATGCTTGGCAAAGTCGCCGATCACGGCGAGCTTTGTCCCTTTTTTCAGCGGCAGCGCGGAGCCCTTGCGCAGCAGCACGGCGCTCTCCCGGGCAATCTGCCGGGCCAGCTCGTGGTGCTCGTCTCTGTCATATGCAATGACGGAGTTCTCCGCCGCGCGCAGGGCCAGTTCTGTTACCCGGGCGGCGCAGGCGTCCACCTGGACCTCGTCCAGACGGCCCTCCCGGACAGCCTGAACGATCAGGGCGTCGTTTCCGTCGCAGGGGCCGGGCATTTCCAGGTCAAGTCCTGCCTTGATGGCCTCCACCCGGTCGTTCATGGCGCCCCAGTCTGTCATGATGGCGCCTTCAAAACCCCATTCCCCCCGGGGCACGTCCGTCATCAGCCGCTTGTTGTCGGAGGCGTAAACGCCGTTGATCATATTGTATGAACACATCAGTGTCCAGGGCTGGGCCTTCTTCACCGCAATTTCAAAGCCGGCCAGATAAATCTCCCGCAGGGCGCGCTCGTCCACGACAGAGCTGGAGCTGACACGGGCCCGCTCCTGGTTGTTGGCAAGGTAATGCTTCATGCAGGCGCCCACGTTCCGGCGCTGGATGCCCTTGATCAGCCCTGCGGCGATCTCGCCGGTGAGCAGGGGATCCTCGGAAAAGTACTCAAAATTCCGCCCGCACAGGGGACTGCGCTTGATGTTGGCCGCAGGGCCCAGAATAACGCCGACTTTTTCTGCCCGGCATTCGTCGCCCAGAGCCTGCCCCATCCGCTCCATCAGCTCCGGATCAAAGCTGCACGCAGTGGCCGCCGCGGGAGGAAAACAGGTGGCGGGCACGGAGACGTTCAGACCCAGATGGTCAGACTCTCCCGCCTGCTTTCTCAGTCCGTGGGGGCCATCGGTAAGCATGAAGGAACGGACGCCCAGCCGCTCAATCGCCTTGCTTTCCCAGAAATTTTTCCCGGAGCACAGAGCGGCTTTTTCCTCCAGCGTCATTTGTGCCACAAGCTCCCGTGCCTTTTGCTGAAATGGATTTTTCATGGTTTTCTTCCTTTCCTGATAAATATAAACGTTTTTTCTTTTATCATAGCAGAATTCAGGCCGGAATGATTGCAGATTTTATCGATAGATTTCAAAAATTTCGGCTCAAATCCCGGAGAGTCTGGTGCGGCGCCGGTAGGCCATGGGCGTTTCCCCGGTGACATTACGAAATACCGTCTGGAAATGGCTCTGAGAGGAAAAATCCAGCAGCGCGGCGATCTCGCCCAGCCCCTGATCGGTAAATTGGAGCAGCCGCCTGGCCTCGGTGATTTTTTCCTGCTGAATGTAGCGGGACAGGGAGACCCCGGCCTCCTGCTTGAAGCGGGTACACAGATAAGCTCTGGTATAGCCCAGCGCGTCCGCCATCTGCTGGGCCTTTATGCTGGAGAACAGGTTTTCCGTCACATACTGCGCGCACATGCGGAAAAAGCGGCTCCCCCCTCCTGCCGGGCGGTGCAGCTTTTCAACCTGCTCGGCAAAGTCCAGGATCATCTCCTGGATCAGCCGCTCCACATTGGACACATCCCGCATCAGCTCCAGCTTCTGAATATACAAATCCGACAGGCTGAACGCCAAATGGGGATCCAGTCCGCCCCGAATCGCCGCCCGGGATACCCCGGTGGCGGTACAGATGCCCATGTTTTTTATCTGCCGCAGTCCGTCGTGGGCAATGCGCCCGGCCTTGATGTTTGGCGGCGCGGTGAACAGCTCCCGCAGCAGATCAAGCCGGCCGTTTTCCACATAGGAGATAAGCAGCTGCTCCCAGGCATAGCTCTGTGCCACCGTCTGCCGGGTATCCTCGTCGTTGGCGGTATCCAATTGCTGCTGCGCGTACCCGTAGCGAATGGCCCCCATACTGCTTTCCGGGCGGATCTGAAACCATACCTTTTCCACCGGGAAGGCTTTTCCGTGCAGGGCCGTCATCAGTGAGGCCAGCAGCCAGGCAAAGCGATCCCCGTTGATGATCGGCGCGCTGCGCAGAAGCCGGAGATAATCCTCCCGCCCCTCCGGACTGATGCCCAGCATGGCAAGCAGCAGCTCTGTGTTTTTGCTGTCTTCCTGCAATATCCGGGTGGGGCCCAGAATCATCCGCTGCCCGCCGGGAAGAGTCAGAAAGCCGTAAAACTGGTACAGGGGCGTGGTAATGATTCCGGCTTCCTCACCGGAATCCAGAATCTGATGCAGATAGGGGGACAGGGGATCGGGACGGATATGGCTTACGGCATAGTAATACAGGCAAATATCCCTCTCATATAGCCGAACCCCGGTGCTGTAAGCCTTTGCCGTACTCCGGCACAGGGCAATGCAGGTCTCTGCATCCATAAAATCACCGCCTTTTTTGAAATAAAGCTAATATTTCTGAAATACTTTGTCAATATGCTGTGGTACCATCAAAACAGAATAATGTATCGTCGGCGGCGAAAAGCCGGATAAACATGATTCAGGAGGTGCAGCTATGCCACGCAGATACGATGCGTCTCTGCTGGACAGGATCAGGCAGGGACAATACGAAACAAGCCACGAAGGAGTTCCGGTTCTGGTCAAGCCCATACCGGAGGGCGGAGACGACGGCGAGGTCGATCCCAGACTGTATAAGGCCATGCGCTTTATGCCGCTGCTGATGTTCTTGATGCCAAAACCCAAAAAGAACGCAACGGTGGAAGAGCAGATCGCCATGCCCAGAAAAATGTTTTCCCAGTACAAGGGCGACTATGTGGTGACAGAAGGAGTGGATACCCGCTGTGTCACGGTAAACAGCGCCGACGGATACCCGGTGCCTGTCCGCATCTATAAGCGCAGCAAGGCCGGGAGTGCGCTGCCCATGCTGGTATATTACCACGGCGGCGGCTTTTTCGGCGGCGGATTGGATATTGTGGAGCAGATGTGCAAGGTGCTGGTCCGTGATCTGGATTGTGTGGTACTGAACGTGGACTACCGTTTGTGCCCGGAAGCGCACTATCCCCAACCTCTTGACGACTGCTGGGCTGTTACCCGCTGGGCGTTTGAACACGCGGAGGAGCTGGGCGCGGCAAAGAAAAAGATCGCGGTCAGCGGCGATTCCGCCGGCGGCAACCTGGCCGCCGCGATCACTCTGCGCGACAGGGAGGAGGGGACCGGAATGGTGGGGCTTCAGGCCCTGATCTACCCCTCGGTAAACATGTCCGGCAGGCATACGGAATTTTACCAGGGGCCCGACCCGGCCAGATACCATGCCACCAGGCGCCGGAGGAGGCTTGTGGAGTGCATGTATAAAATGATGGACTCCCTGGTCAACGGAAGCGAAAACATGCTGGAGAGCGTATATCTTCAGGGCAATCTGCCGCCGGAGCACATCTATGCCTCTCCCCTCATGGACGATTTTCACGATGTGCCGCCCACGCTTCTGGCCTTCGGCGAACACGACTTCCTTGCTTTTGAGGACTTCGCCTATGCCCGCCACGCCCATAAGGCCGGGGTCAGGCTCAAAACCATCATCTACCGCGGCCTGGGCCACGGCTTTGCCGACCAGATCGGCGTTATGCCCCAGGGAGAAGACCTGATGGGCGAGATCGCCGCCATGATGCGGGAGGTGCTTTAAGTGAAAAATGCTGGATGCCTGCCGCCGAAGCGGGTGCTTCTCTGGGCCGGCGCCTTCCTGCTGCTGATGATGGTGATCGGTTCCTTTTGGGATTATCCCATCTCCCGGGCGCTTTATCATCAGAGCAATGTTTTGGGCCTGTTCTTTGCCGCCTTCGGCGAATATCCGGCAGCCCTGGGCTTTTCTGCGGCGGGAGCCATGCTGATCTCCGCCCGGAACCGGGAAAAGCGGCTGAGAGGCGTCCTGCAGGCCATCGCCGGATGTATGCTGCTCCTGTTTGGCGCGGCCATGGCCGCAATGCTCCCCACGGGCTATCTGGATATCTCTCTGGGCCTGTCCGCCGTGATCGGCCTTGCCTGTACCGCCCTTGTGGTATTGGGGCTCCTGCGGCTTTGCCGGGACGGGGACCGGGGCACCGTGCTCCGGGTAGCGGCGGTGTTCCTGCTGGTGGTTTTTGCCGACATACTGGTGGTGAATCTGATCAAGATCCCCTGGGGACGGCCCCGGATGCGGCTTGTAGCCGTGGATGCGAGAGCCTGCTTTATGCCCTGGTGGCAGCCGGGCACGGCCTTGCGGGACGCCCTGGTAGCTGCCGGTGTTGCGGCGGAGGAATTCAAGAGCTTCCCCTCCGGCCACACGGCCAATGCCTCCGCTTTGATGCTGCTGTGCCTGCTTCCCAAGCTCAGCCCGAAGCTGGAGGGCAAACAAACGGCGCTGTTTCTCGTGGGCTTCGTCTGGGCGGTGCTGGTCGCTCTGTCCCGGATCATCATGGGCGCCCACTACCTGACGGATACTATGGCCGGTTTTGCCGTGGGGCTGATCAGCCTGGTCACTGTTTGTGCCTGTTTCCCTAAACTGAAATAATAAGCAAAACCGGAGCTTCCGTGAACGAAGCTCCGGTTTTTTATTCGAATTTATCCGAAAATATGGGCGTGGATCAGCCGAAGAGCGGGGAGAAGCTGCTCCGGGGCGACTTTTACAGAGACCGCGCCCTCCTCCACACCGCCGCAGAGCACTTCTGTGCCCTCCTTCGCCAGCATCAGCACCAGGGATGACAGGGTCCCTGCGTCTACTCCCCTGCCCACCAGGGTGACGGTGCTTTCCCGGACGTTTCGCGTCACACCGGCGATCTCCGGCCGGGCTTCTTCCGGCAGCGCTGTTACCACCGAGCCGCCTGTGCCGGTGAGAGAGGACAAAAGCCTTATCTCCACGCCGTACGCCATCGCCAGCTCCACCGAGCGGGCGTGGAGCACCTGAGAACCGGCCCGGGCCAGCTTCAGCATGTCGGTATAGTCGATGGCGGGCAGAAAGGCTGCGTTTTCTACAAGTCTTGGGTCTGCGGTGCAGATCCCGTCCACATCGGTATAGATCATGCAGCGACCGGCGTCCATGGCGGCGGCCAGAGCCACTGCCGTGGTATCAGAGCCGCCCCGGCCCAGGGTACTGATGTCCCCCATCCCGTCCAGCCCCTGAAAGCCGCTGACAACGGCAATATGTCCCCCGTTCAGCGCCGAGCGCAGCCGGGCAGGCAGCATCAGGGCGATCCGCGCGTCTCCGTGGCTGCCGCAGGTGAACAGGCCCGCCTGCCAGCCGGCGAAGGAACGGGCGCTATGGCCCATGCTCTCCAGCATAATGGCCAGCAGCGCCGCCGACTGCTGTTCCCCGGTGCTCAGCAATGCGTCCAGCTCCCGGGGCGGAGGGGACGGGGATATTCTGTGCGCAAGTTCAAGCAGGTCGTCCGTAGTGTTGCCCATGGCGGACACTACTGCCACGATATCGTGTCCTTCCCGCCGGGCGTCCAGACACAGCTCTGCCGCCCGGCGCAGCTTTTCCAGGCCGGCAAGAGAGCTGCCGCCGAATTTTTGTATGATCAGCATGAGGATTCCTCCCATAAGGTAAACAAGGGTCACCCCATTATATACGCTCTGCCCCTGCCGGGTTCCCAGGAGAATAAATCGGGGCAAAACTGGCAAGAACAGTTGTAGTACATCATGGTGCGATAAGGAGAGGTGATGGTCATGCAGCAAAAGGCGGCAAAATGCCTTGCGGCGCTGCTGTGGGGAGGCGCGCTGGTGGGCGGCATATGGCTGCTGGTGCGCTTTCTCCTGCCCTGGACCGCGCCGTTTCTTGTGGCCTTCGCTGCGGCGGCGCTGATGGAGCCGGGGGTAAAGCGCCTGTGCCGCCGGGGCCTTCGCCGCAGCGTGGCGGCTATGATGATGAGCCTTGCGGTGCTGACGCTGGTCTCCGCGCTGGCGGTGTGGCTCAGTTACCGGGGCATCTCCGCCCTGACAGACTTTGCCGCCTGTGTACCGGAGCTGGCGGATTCGCTGTCAAAGCAGCTGGGAACGCTGGAAAACCGGATGTTTGCCTATGTGGCTACGGCGCCTGAAGAGGTCTCCCGTTATCTGAAAACGGCCCTTGATGCCGTGGCGGAGAGTCTGTACAGCATCCCCGCCGCCCTGTCACAGTGGGTGCTGGACGTCCTTACCCGGGCGGCCCAGAGCAGCCCGGACTTCCTGCTTTTTGCCGTCACCGCCGGAATCGGCACCTATTTTCTCTCGGCCTCCTATCCGAAAACCCTGGCTTTCCTCACGGCCCAGCTGCCGGACAGCCTCCGCCGCCGGGCAGAGGGGCTGGGGCAGGATCTGAAGAGCAGCTTCGGCGGCTGGCTCCGGGCCCAGCTCATTTTGATGGCCATGACTTTTTTTGAGCTTTTGGCCGCCTTCCTGCTGCTGAAGGTAAAGGGCGCAGCCCTGATCGCCGTTCTCACCGCCTTTGTGGACGCCCTGCCGGTGTTCGGCACCGGGATCGTGCTGGTGCCCTGGGCGGTATACAGCCTGATTCTGGGGGACACGGGCCGGGGCATCGGCCTTCTGATCTGCTGGGGCGTGGTGAATCTGGTGCGCAGCTGCGTTCAGGCAAAGCTTTTAGGCGACCAGATCGGTCTGGAGCCGCTGCCCTCGCTGCTGGCTATGTATGTGGGCTGGCGGGTGTGGCGGGTCTGGGGCATGCTGCTTTTCCCCATTCTGTTTGTCACCCTGCGCCAGCTCAACGACCGGGGCGTCATCCGTTTGTGGAAAAACGCGTGATTCAGAAAAAAACAGAGGGCAGTTTCACAAAGGGCATGCAAGATAGGGAGGCGGCAGGTTTTGAGCGGGCCTTTTCCGCCCATGTTTCATGAAAAATTGCGGAAATACACACAAGTATTCCCGCAATTTTTCATTTTACCTGAACGAAAAAATCCTCGCTCAAAACTGCTTTACACCTGAAAAAGAGAGATTTTTCTGTCAGGCGAGGCGAAAAGCGCAGAAATACTGGAGTTGTATTTCGAGCATTTTCAACGAAGCATGACGGGAAAAGATTCTTTTTCAGGCTGCCGGATCCCTACCTTGCATGCCCTAAAGGGTGCTTTTTATTCCGGTTCATCCGATTGTTCAATGTACATCTCTTCGCATTCCTGCTGGGCTTTGATCAGAATGTCCATGACCTTTTCGCTGGCCCGCACCATTTTCAGGTACATTTCCTTGTAATCGACCTTGCTGTCCATTTCTGCGCCTCCCGCGAACATATTTTGGATATGTTTTATATCTGCAAACCACATAATAGCATATTTTAAACCTAAAATAAACATAAAATAAATTTATTTAGGAGAAAAATTATGGCTATAAAGAGTTTGTCGATCCGAATAGACGAAGAAATGCTGAACAAGCTGCACATTGTGGCCGACTATGAGGGGCGCTCGGCTAACAGCCAGATCCTCATTCTCATCCGGGACTGCGTGGAGAAATACGAAAAGGAACACGGCAGGATCCAGCTGAAATGATCCGGGGATCATTTTATAATGATAAAAACTTTACACATATTAATAAACCTTAAATCCTTTCCCTGGTGCTTGCCCTGAGCCTTTTTGGGTGCTATAATCTCAACGATAAAACATTTTTTGGAGATTTTGCATGCTCACCTGGCTTACCGAGACGACGCTGGGAAAGATCGTCGCCACATTTTTCATATCCATGGCTCCGGTGGTGGAGCTGCGGGCCGGTCTGCCCTACGGTATCGCTCTGGGTTTGGACTACCCGGTTGCCCTGGCCGCTGCCGTGCTGGGGAACCTGCTGCCCGTGCCCTTTATCATTGTGTTCATCCGCCGTATTTTCGCCTGGCTGCGGAAAATCAGCGTCCGGCTGGACCGTTTGGTATCGAAGCTGGAGAACAAGGCCCATCTGAAGGGCCATCTGGTGCAGAAATACGGGCCTCTGGGGCTATGCCTGCTGGTGGCCATTCCGCTCCCCGGCACCGGCGCCTGGACAGGCTCCCTGGTGGCCGCGTTCCTGGATCTGCGGCTGAAACGGGCCATCCCCTCCATCGTTCTGGGCGTGTTCATCGCCGCCGGCATCATGACCGTCGTGACCTACGGCGTGATCCACATTTTTTAAAAATCTGTCATCCTGAGCGCAGCGAAGGATCCCGTAAACAGAAGGTCAAGCCTCTGAATACGGGATCCTTCGTCGTTTTATTTTTAGTCATAATGAAACTGCTCTGTCACATGGGGCATGATCTGGTTCAGCAGGGCGTTGCCGCCGTATTCCTTCACATAGCGGGCCAGAATTTCATGGAAATACAGCTTTTCGTCGCCGGGGGTATAGAGCTTATCCCTGATGGCCTTCTCCGCCGTAAACTCATAGTGGGAATCGGCGGCGCCCTCGTAATCCAAGGAGAACTTTTTCAACTTGCCGTCTTCACCCACAAATACCGAAAAAACCACAGCCGCTCCTCGTCCAGCTGAACGCTCAGCCGCCACTGGTGCAGAGACTCGTCAAAACGGAGCTTTCGGGCCCCCGGCCCCTGCTCTGCGGGCCGGATATCCAGAGACAGAAGGGAAGCCGCCGTGTATTGCCGGGGCGGGGCGTAAACCGGTTTCGCCGGGGCACTTGCCTTATTCCGCGGGTGTCGCAGCCGCCAGCCCAGCGTAAAGAGGCCCACGCTGAAGAGAATAAAAATCAGCACCATGACGGCGCTTGACAGCCGTTAGCCCACATCTCTCACGGTCAGCACCGCCCACAGGACGATCAGATCGGCAAGGGTCAAAAAAACGCCCACAATGAGCAGCACCAAGCCGGTGATCCGGTTTGCCTTATTCATTATGTAACGATCCTCTCTTTACTTGATAGCGCAGTCTGAGAAAAGGCTCCCCAAAGGGGGAGCCTTTAGGGCTTTTGCATAAACATTATAATAAATGTCCAGTCGGCAATACCCACCAGAATATTTATCACTGAGACAACTGCCAGGGGCAGCCTGAGCGTCTTGTCGATCCGCTTGATGATGATCCGGGCAAAGGAAACAATGCCCAGGGGAATGTTGAGCAGCAAAAAGAAGACCTGCCCGACGGCCAACAGATAAAACATTTCCGCGTGGATAATAAGAACGAAAATGAACAGGAAAGCCCAAAGGCAGAGAACCGAGCTGACAGTAAACAGGGTCTGGCCATGGATTTTTCCTTTCACAATACCACCTCATTATAATGCAGTCAGACTGTACCTTTTGTAAGCAAAACCACGGTTTCAACATGGTTGGTAAAGGGGAACATGTCCACGGGCTGGATGCGGCGGACGCGGTAGCCGCCCTGACAGAGCAGTTCCAGGTCACGGGCAAGGGTTTCCGGGCTGCAGGAGACATAGACGATGCGCTTCGGCGCGGCTTTCAGCAGGGAAGTGATAAAGCGCCCGTCGCTGCCGGAGCGGGGCGGGTCCATGAACACCACATCGGGCCGGTGGCCGTCTGATACCATCTGCTCCATGAATTTACCCGCGTCCCCCTGGGTAAACCAGCAGTTTTTCACGCTGTTGAGCCGGGCGTTGACAATGGCGTCCTTCACCGCATCGGCGTTCAATTCCACGCCGATGACCTGCTTTGCCCGGTCGCTGGCGGTCAGGCCGATGGTGCCGATGCCGCAGTAGGCGTCCAGCACCGTCTCTTTCCCGGACAGGCCCGCAAATTCCACGGCGGCGGAATAGAGCTTTTCCGTCTGGGACGGGTTGATCTGGTAAAAGGAGGAGGGGGAGATGCGGTAGCGCTTGCCGCAGAGGATGTCTTCGATATACCCGGGGCCGAAAAGCAGCTTGTCCCGCCGGCCCAGCACCACCGGGCCGAAGCGGTCGTTGATGTTCAGAACCACGGTGCTGATCTCCGGGTGGAGCCGTAAAAGCTTTGCCAGAAAGGGCTTTTGCAGCTTGAAAATGGGGGACACCGCCACCAGCACCACCATGACCTGCCCGGTGGCAAAGCCCCGGCGTACCAGCACATGCCGCAGCCAGCCGCTGCCGCTGCGCTCGTCAAAGACCTGGATTTTAAACTCCGGCAGCAGCTTGCGGATGCTGACGATGATCCGGTCGGCGGCCTCGTCCTCGATCATACATTCGTCCACCGGCACGATGGCATGGCTGCCCGGCTGGTAGATACCGGAGACCACCCGCCGGTTCCGGTCCAGACCAAAGGCGGCGTGGACCTTGTTGCGGTAATGCAGGGGATCGTCCATGCCCAGGATTTCCTCCACATGGCCGAATTGGCCCAGCAGGGAGACGATTTTCTTCTGTTTATGCAAAAGCTGTTCCCCATAGCTCATGTTCTGGAGCTGGCAGCCGCCGCAGGCCCGACGGTGGGGACAGACCGTTTTTTCGCGCTGATTCATTCGTGACAACACCTCATTTATAACATACCACAGATTTCGACCCAAGGCCACTCCTTTTGCGCCAAAGCTGTTGAGAAAGCAGGGGGGAATGTGGTAAAATGCTCTCGCCGTCAAATGCTGCGGTCCGGAGAATCCTGTACGGATACGCAAGTCCCATTCAACCACGGGATCCTTCGTTCAGAATGACACAAAACAACCTGCCCTGTCATTCTGAGGAGCGCAGCGACGAAGAATCCCGTGGTTAGTACATAAACGCCACCGGACGGGATCCTTCGTCGGTTCCCTCCTCAGGATGACAGCATATTTTTGGTGCAAAAAGCGGGCGATTCAGGACTCGCCCCTGCGTTCATTCTTTCAGGATGGCATAAAGGAAAGAAATTGTATGGATATTCTTTACACGGACAAAGACATGATTGTATGCATCAAGCCCGCGGGGGTGCTCTCCACCGACGAGCCCGGCGGTCTGCCGGAGCTGCTGCGGGCGGAGCTGGGAACCGGGGACGTCCGCACGGTCCACCGCCTGGACCGGGTGGTCAGCGGGCTGATGGTGCTGGCCCGGAACGCGGCTTCGGCCTCGGCGCTGTCCCGCCAGATCCGGGAGGGCGGCTTTGACAAGGACTATCTGGCTGTGGTCCACGGCGAGACCGCTGAGCAGGGCGAGATGGTGGACCTTCTGGCCCGGGACAAGGCGGAGCGCAAGACCTATGTGACCCACACCCCCGGCAAGGGGGTGCAGGAGGCCATATTGCGCTATGAGACCCTGGGGAGGGCGGAGGGCCTGAGCCTGGTAAAGATCCGGCTCATCACCGGCCGCACCCACCAGATCCGCTGCCAGTTTTCCTCCCGGGGCCTGCCCTTGGTGGGGGACAGGAAATACAGCCTCATTGAGGACGGCTGTCCCATCGCCCTCTGGTCCCACATGCTGTCCTTTGCCCACCCGGCAGACGGACGGCCCCAGATCTTCACCGCCCCGCCGCCGGAGTATTACCCCTGGGACCGGTTTTCCTGAGGGAAAAGGGGAGCGTGGGAGGGCCTGCTTTGCCTTATCCGGCCCTTCGGGCCACCTTCCCCTCAAGGGGAAGGCAGTGAAGAGTGAAGAGTGAAGAAGTAAGTGACACCTCTTCACTATTCACTCTTACCTATTACTTCCCCTTGGGAGTACCGCACTTCCCAGAGGATCAGGCCCTTGGCGGGGGCGGTGAAACCGGCCTTGGGGCGGCTGCGGGCGTCGAGAATGGCCTCCATGTCCTCCGGCTTTCGCTCGCCGCGGCCCACCTCAATGAGGGTGCCCACGATGATGCGCACCATGTTGTATAAAAACCCGTCTCCGGTCAGCCGGATGCGAAGCTCGCCGCCAATGCGCGAAATCTCCGCCTCCCGCAGTTCCCGGACGGCGGATTTTTTCATTTTCATGCCGCAGAAGCTGGAAAAATCGTGCCGGCCCAGAAGCTGCCGCGCCGCCCGGCTCATGGCCTCCGTGTCCAGTGGCGTTTCCAGGCGGTAAAGGTAGTTTCGTTCAAAAACATTGGGCTCCCCGCTGTTCCAGATGCGGTAGACATAGGTCTTTTCCCGGCAGCTGAGCCGGGCATGGAAGCGCTGGGGCGCCTCCTCCAATGCCAGAGCGCCGATATCCTCCGGCAGGAAGCGGCGGATCAGGGCCAATAGCGCCTTGCAGTCCATGTCCGTATCCGCCCGGAAGGAGCAGACCTGGGCCCGGGCATGGACCCCCGCGTCGGTGCGGCCGGAGCCGCTGAGCTCCACCGGCTGCTCCAGAAGCCGGGAAAGCAGGGCCTCCAGCTTGCCCTGTATGGTGTTGTCCGTGCTGCTCTGCTTTTGCCAGCCCCTGTAGCGGCTGCCGTCATAGCAGAGCGTCAGCTTAAAATGTCTCATCTCTGCGCCTCCCAAAACAACGCTGTGCCCAGTATAACAGTTTTTTCTTCTGATTGACAGGGGAAAAAGCATGAATTATAATATTATAGTACGCAGTTTTTTGAAGAACGCTTTTTTGAAAAGGAGAGTGGAGCCATGGAAGGAAAACACAGTCCTAAACATGCTGCCCCCACCAGGAGAGAACGCCGCGCCCCGCGCCCGGAGCGCCTCCCGGTGGAAAGAACGGTCCGGCGTATGCCTGAGGAGGAACCGGTCAGGGGAATACAGCCCCGGCGGAACAGGCCGGTATGGAAATTGATCATACAGGACATCATACTTACCGGATTGGTGTTGTGTGTCTTTGCGCTATTTCACCATGTGCTTCCCCGGCTGACGGCGGCCAGCGCCCCCGTGCCCACGCCGGTTGATATCACTGCCACGCCGGCACCGGAGCAGACCCCTGTACCGGAGAATAGCTCCC
This sequence comes from Clostridiales bacterium, assembly GCA_022787565.1. Classification (GTDB taxonomy): domain Bacteria; phylum Bacillota; class Clostridia; order Oscillospirales; family Oscillospiraceae; genus Limivicinus. The sequence continues at coordinate 26,798 of JALFVN010000023.1, forward strand.
AGCCGGAGGAAACGCCGGAACCCACGCCGGAACCCACGCCGGAGGTCATTGACGACAGGACCGAGTGGCAGAAAAAATTTGCCGAGCACTTCACCGATGAGGTGGTGATCACCGAAAATTCCTACACCAGCCCCAACGTGTCCATCACCATCAGCACCGTCACCGTGGATGAGCCCTGCACCACCGTGTGCTATGTGGCAGACATCTATGTGGCCCAGATCGAGAATTTCCAGACCTATTGGGCTACCGACGAATACGGTTACTATTTCAGCGAGGACGCGCTCAGCCTTGCCCGCAACTCCGGGGCCATTCTCTCCATCAACGGCGACTATGCCAACAATCAGCGCTCCGGCTTTCTGGTGCGCAACAGCCAGCTTTACCTGACCGAACAGACAAGCTGTGATATCTGCGTCCTCTATCAGGACGGCACCATGGAGACCTTTGCCGCCAACGAATACAATGTGGACGACATTCTGGCCAAAAACCCCTGCCAGAGCTGGAAGTTTGGACCGGAGCTGCTGGACGACAACGGCCAGCCCAAGGAGAGCTTCAATACCCCTTATGCCATCTCTATAGCCAACCCCCGTACCGGCATCGGCTACTTTGAGCCGGGCCACTACTGCTTTGTGGTAGCCGACGGGCGGCAGGGCAGCTATTCCAGAGGATTGGAGATCGAACTGTTTGCCCAGCTTTTTGCTGATCTGGGCTGCAAAGCCGCCTATAACCTGGACGGCGGCGCCTCTTCGATCATGACCTTTGAGCAGAGCATTTATAACAGCCCCAGCGGCGGAGGCCGGGAACTGGGCGACGTGCTGATCATCTGCGAGCTGCCGGAGAGCGGGGAGCCGGAAGGAGGAGCGGAAGAATGAAAGCGTTAATGGAATTTATTGCCCATCTGTCCATCGCCATGCTCCTGGGCATGGTGGTCATCACCATCCTGGATGGCTATAATCCCCTGATGGCCTTTCTCACCAGCAGCACCACAAAGATATATATTGTAGTGATGTGTATTTTGGGCCTGGTGACCGCCGTTATGTATATCGCAAAAAGCCGCAAAAGCTGAGCTGACCTTTCACGGATTGTTAAAAATGTACATAAGAATGGCTTGAAAACTGCCGTTCCCACACGATTTCCGTCAGTTTTTTTCGTTGAAGATTTTCGGAAAACGTGGTAAAATCTTAACAAACTGGGAAATCTTTTGTCCTTCTCCAAAAAACCAAGAAAGGCGTGCGCTTATGTATACAGATTCTTATTTTGATCGGTTTGTGCTCCCTGAGGAGCTGCGGACAACGCTGAAGAAAAGCCGCTGTCTCTGCTATCCGGAGACCAAGGATCAGCTCCTTGAAATGTGCTTCGGACCTACCCACAGCTCCAGATATGACGTGACCTACCCCATCCCCGGCCAGGGCCTGTTCAAGGAGGCTGAGGTCGTCCGCTGCAAGAACGGCCCGGTGGTCAACTTTATGGAGGACTATATGCGCCGCCGCGATCCCGACTGCATGCGCATCGGTGACGATCTGCCCACCGATAAACCCCGCTTTGAGGATACCTACGGCTATCCCTTTGAAAAGCTCCGGCAGGAAACCCTGGACTGGCTGGCCACCCAGCAGCTCATTATGCTGCCCTTCCGGGCCGGCGGACAGTATTACGGCTACGACAGCCTGATGATCTGCCCCATGAACGCGGCCTTCTTCGCCCTGTCTCTGGCCAACATGCAGGGCTTTGTCAGCATTTTCGACGTTCAGCCCGGCTACACCCCCAGAGCCATCATCTATGTGGCGCCTCCCTTCCGCATCACGCACTTTAACGGCAAGCAGGTTGTGGTCCACAACCGCAGCAAGGAGCTCCACGAGGTCTTTGCCTATAACCTCTATCCCGGTCCCTCTGCCAAGAAGGGCGTTTTCTCCATTCTGCTGGACATCGGCGAAAACGAAGGCTGGGTCACCAACCACGCCTCCGCGGCCATGCTGGAGTCCCCCTATGAAAATGAGATCGTGTTCATGCACGAGGGCGCTTCCGGCGGCGGCAAGAGCGAAATGCTGGAGGAAGTCCACAAGGAAGAGGATGGCAGATGCCTGCTGGGCACCCACACCGTCAGCGGTGAGAAATATTATATCAATCTGGGCGAGACCTGTAAGATCCACCCCATCGCCGACGATATGATCCTTTCCCACAAGGATATGCAGAACGGTTCCGGCCACCTGGTTATCGCCGACGCGGAGGACGGCTGGTTTTTGCGCATGGACGGTGACAACTATTACGGCAACAGCCCCACCTATGAGCGCATCAGCATCCACCCCTCCGAGCCTCTGGAGTTTTTCAACATGGACGGCACCCCCGGCGCAACCTGCCTGATCTGGGAGCATGTGATTGAATCCACCGGTAAGCCCTGCACCAACCCCCGGGTCATCATCCCCAGGGAAATGATTGAGAATATCATCCCCGGCAACGCCCCCCAGGAGGTCAATGTCCGTTCCTTCGGCGTGCGTATGCCTCCTTCCACCGTCATGAACCCCAACTACGGCGTGATGGGCATGGTACAGTTTGTGCCCGCCTCCATCGCCTGGCTGTGGCGTCTGGTTTCTCCCAGAGGCTTTAAAAACCCCTCCATTGCCGACAGCAACGCCGGCAGCGGTCTGAAGAGCGAGGGCGTAGGCTCCTACTGGCCCTTCTCCACCGGAAAAAAGGTGACCCAGGCCAATCTGCTGCTCCACCAGATGCTGGACACCCCCAACACCCTGAACATCCTGATCCCCAACCAGCACATCGGCGCCTACAACGTGGGCTTTATGGGCGAATGGCTGACCCGTGAGTATCTGGCCCGCCGGGGCGGCACCGTCCGTCTCCGCCACCTGGTACCTGCCCGCTGCCCCCTGTTCGGCTACTCTCTGGATGAGATGAAGATCGACGGCCAGTATGTCCGTCAGACCTTCCTCCGCCCGGAGCTTCAGTCCAAGCTGGGCTTCGAGGGCTACGACGCAGGTGCAAAGATCCTGACTGACTTCTTCAAGGAGCAGATCCAGGAGTTTGTCAGCGATGACCTTGACCCCATCGGCCGCCAGATCATTGAGCTCTGCCTCAACGACGCGGGCCTGGAGGATTACCTGGCTATCACCCCCATGAAGAATGTCCGCTGAAAAAACAAAATGGAAAAAGGCCGCAAACGCAGCCGATTCAAGGCGTCGACAAAAGTCGACGCCTTGAACACTTATTCGGGCGTATTCAAACATACGCCCGAATAAGCAAAGATTGAATACAGGGAGGGGACTCCTGTCCCCGTCCGGTCAGCTTGTCAAAAAAGTCCTTTCAGGGCTTTTTTGACCGCTTCAACCGCCGAGCGTTTTGAAAAATTCAAAACGCTGCTTCGCCCAAAAACCTTGAAAAATCAAGCTTTTTGGCGGCGGGTTATTGTAACGCGAGTATTGCGCTTCGTCGCTGCCTGTGGCAGATGAAGACGATGCGCAATTTCCGCAGCCGCGCTGTTTGCGGGCCGTCGTGAAACAGGCCCGCAAACAGCATTGCGGC
>JALFVN010000027.1 GCA_022787565.1 Clostridiales bacterium
AAGGAAAACTCCACCGTTACCTACTCCGTAGGCGGTCTGATTCTCTCCAACTCCGGCGCCATTACCGCCAACTACTGGCTCAGCGAGATTTACGACGATGAAATTGCAAGGGCCCATAAGGACGGCGACGTTCATATCCACGATCTCTCCATGCTGACGGGATACTGCGCCGGCTGGAGTCTGAAGCAGCTGATCAAGGAAGGTCTGGGCGGCGTGCCCGGCAAGATCACCTCCTCCCCCGCGAGCCACCTGTCCACCCTCTGCAACCAGATGGTCAACTTCCTGGGCATCATGCAGAACGAGTGGGCCGGCGCCCAGGCTTTCTCCTCCTTCGACACTTATCTGGCCCCCTTTGTCAAGGTGGACAACCTGAGCCAGAAGGAAGTAAAGCAGTGCATCCAGTCCTTTATCTACGGTGTGAACACTCCCTCCCGCTGGGGCACCCAGGCGCCCTTCTCCAACATCACCCTGGACTGGACCGTTCCTGCCGACCTGAAGGACATGCCCGCCATCGTAGGCGGCAAGGAGCTGGACTTCACCTACGGCGACTGCAAGAAGGAAATGGACATGGTGAACAAAGCCTTCATCGACATCATGATCGAAGGCGACGCCAACGGCCGCGGCTTCCAGTACCCCATTCCCACCTACTCCATCACCCGTGATTTCGACTGGTCCCCCACCGAGAACAACAAGCTGCTGTTCGAGATGACCGCCAAATACGGCACCCCCTATTTCTCCAACTACATCAACTCCGATATGGAGCCCTCCGACGTGCGCTCCATGTGCTGCCGTCTGCGTCTGGATCTGCGGGAGCTGCGCAAGAAATCCGGCGGCTTCTTCGGCTCCGGTGAGAGCACCGGCTCCGTGGGTGTGGTCACCATCAACATGCCCCGCATCGCCTATCTGGCCACGGACGAGACCGATTTCTACAAGCGTCTGGACAAGATGATGGATATCGCGGCCCGCTCTCTGAAGGTCAAGCGCACCGTCATCACCAAGCTGCTGGACGCCGGCCTTTATCCCTACACCAAGCGCTATCTGGGCACCTTCAACAATCACTTCTCCACCATCGGCCTTGTGGGCATGAACGAGGCCGGCCTGAACGCCAAGTGGATCCGGGCCGACATGACCAATCCCAAGTGCCAGGAGTTCACCAAGCAGGTGCTGGATCACATGCGCGAGCGGCTCAGCGACTACCAGGAGATGTACGGCGACCTGTACAACCTGGAGGCCACCCCTGCCGAATCCACCTCCTACCGTCTGGCCAAGCACGATGTGGCGCTCTACCCCGACATCATTACCGCGGCGGAGCCCGGCGGAACCCCCTACTACACCAACAGCTCCCACCTGCCGGTGAGCTACACCGACGATATTTTCGAAGCGCTGGATATCCAGGACGATCTCCAGACCCGCTACACCTCCGGCACCGTGTTCCACGCCTTCCTGGGCGAGAAGCTGCCCAGCTGGGAGGCGGCAGCCAACCTGGTCCGCAAGATCGCGGAAAATTACAAGCTGCCCTACTATACCCTCTCTCCCACCTACTCCGTGTGTAAAAACCACGGCTATCTGTCCGGCGAGCAGTTCACCTGCCCCGAGTGCGGCGAGACTGCTGAGGTTTACAGCCGCATCACCGGCTACTACCGCCCGGTACAGAACTGGAACGCGGGCAAGACCCAGGAGTTCAAGGAGCGCAAGGAGTACGATATCGGAAACTCCGTGCTGCGCCACAGCGGCCCCATCCCCGAGGTGAAAGCAGAGCCTGTACAGGAGGCGCCTGTTGTGGAAGAGAGCGGAGAGAACCGCGCTATCCTCTTTGCCACGCCCACCTGTCCCAACTGCCGCATTGCCTGCTCCTATCTGGACAAGGCAGGCTTTGCTTATGAGAAGCTGATGGCGGAAGAGAACGCCGATCTGGCTGTCAAATACGGCGTAAAGCAGGCCCCCACCCTGGTCATTGTGTCCGGCGCAGGTTTTGAAAAGTTCGCCGGCGCAGGCGCCATCAAGCAGTTTCTCTCCAAGTAAAAATGTCATCCTGAGGAGCGAAGCGACGAGAGGTCCCACTCCTACCTGTCATTCTGAGCCGTGAAAAGGCGAAGAATCCCGTGAATAGGACGCCATGCGCCGCCGGACGGGATCCTTCGCTCCGCTCAGGATGACAGCGTTTTTTCACAGGAACCTTTTCTATGCTCAGGATGACAAACACAGAGGTTATGAAAATGTATGATATTATCATTATTGGCGGCGGCCCGGCGGGCTTAACGGCCGCAACATACGCAAGGCGGGCGGGCAAGTCTGTCCTTGTGATCGAAAAAAATGCCTTCGGCGGCCAGATCACCTGGTCTCCCAAGGTGGAAAACTTCCCTTCTGTGGTCTCCATCAGCGGCACGGAGCTGGGCGACCGCTTTCTGGAGCAGGCCATGGAGCAGGGCGCAGAGGTGGAGCTGGAGGAAGTTGTTTCCGTCAGCGCCGGGGAAGTTAAAACGGTAAAATGCCTCTCCGGGGCTGAATTCCAGGCCCGGGCAGTGATCATTGCCGCCGGAGCAAAGCCCCGTATGCTGGGTCTCCCCCGGGAGGAGGAACTGATCGGCAGCGGCGTAGGCTTTTGTGCCGTGTGCGACGGCGCCTTTTACAAGGGCCGCCCTGTTGCGGTAAACGGCGGGGGAAACAGCGCCCTTCAGGACGCCATGCTTCTCTCCGAGATCTGCAGCAAGGTCTATCTCATCCATCGGAGAGACAGCTTCCGGGGCGAGGCAAAGCTGGTGGAAGCCCTGGCGGCGAAAGAAAATGTGGAGTTTATCCTCAATGCCAAGGTTGCAGAGCTGCTGGGCGGCAAGGAGCTGACCGGCATCGCAGTGGAGCAGCAGGGACAGCGGCGGGAGATTGCCGTTGAAGGGCTCTTTATTGCTGTGGGCCACCAGCCGGACGTGAAAGAGTTTGATAATCTGATCAAGCTGGACGCTCAGGGCTATGCTCTTTCCGGCGAAGACTGCCGCACGGAAACGCCCGGCGTGTTTGTGGCCGGAGACTGCCGCAGCAAAAGCGTCCATCAGCTGACCACCGCCGTGGCCGACGGCTCCGTAGCAGCCCTGGCCGCCTGCGCCTATCTGGACGCATAAAATATACATAAAATCAGGGGAGAGCCTTTGGCTTTCCCCTGATTTTGTTCTTATAATATTTCGTTGATGACCTTTGCTACGCCGGCGTGTTCATTGTCATCCGTCACCCTGTCCGCCGCAGCCTTTACTTCCGGGGCCGCGTTGGCCATGGCTACGCCCAGCCCGGCGGCGCGGAGCATGGTCAGGTCGTTGGTGCCGTCGCCAAAGGCCACGGTCTCCTCCATTTTCACGCCCAGATGGCGGCACAGCGCCTCCAGCGCCGCGCCCTTGTTGGCGGCAGCCCAGTTCAGTTCAATATTGTTCCTGACCGAACTTGTCACCGAAAGTTCCGGAAACAGCGTGGGCAGCAGACGCAGCTGTCGGGCGCGCTCCTCCATGTCGGTAAAATACATCTGGAGCTTCTGTACGCCCGTACCGGAGTCCTGCACATAGCTGCGCAGGCTTTCCACCGGCGTGCGCAGACGCACCAGCAGGTCCAGGATCCCCTTGTCGGGCATAAATTCCACCGCCCGTTCATAAAAGCGCCGGTCCATATAGCCCCAGTTATCCTTATAGCAGTCGTAGAACAGCCGGTTTTTCTCCATATAGTCAATGACCCGCAAAGTCATCTCCAGAGGAATATCCTCCCGGAAGACCGGGCGGTCCTCCCATGCGTCATATACATAGGCTCCGTTCACCGTAACGCACCAGCGCAGGAAGGGCAGGGCCTTCAGCGGCTCAGGCAGGCCCGCGTAAATGCGCCCGGTGGCCGGAACGATGATCATCCCCTGCTCTGCCGCGGCTGTCAGCGCCGCAATATTCTCCGGCGGGATATCCTTTTTCCCATCCAGCAGGGTCCCGTCCAGGTCAAAAGCGATCAGTTTGTATCTCATGTTTTCACCCCATTTCTTTTTCTATTAAAGCGTAAAGCTCCGTCTTTGGCAAGTGTTTTCTGGTACTATCCCGGTATTGAAATAACCTCGCTCGGCGTGTATAATGTTAGCGATAAAACTGCTTTATGAGCAGGATCGGAGGTTTGATCAATGACGCTTGAAGAAAAAGCGGCTCAGCTGAGAGTGGATATCATTGAGATGCTCTATAAATCCCAGTCCGGGCATCCAGGCGGTTCTCTCTCCTGTATTGACGCGCTGGTCGCGCTGTATTACAACGTGATGAATGTTGACCCTGCCAATCCCCGCTGGGAAGACCGGGATCGTTTTGTGCTCAGCAAGGGTCACTGCTGCCCCGCGCTGTACGCCGTGTTGGCCGACAAGGGCTTCTTCCCCCGGGAAGAGCTGTGGACCCTGCGCCAACTGGGCAGTCATCTCCAGGGGCACCCGGATATGAGAAAGACTCCCGGTGTGGATGCCAACACCGGCTCTCTGGGTCAGGGTATCTCCATCGCTATGGGCATGGCGCTGGCTGCAAAGCACGGCGGCAAGGGCTACAAAGTATATACCATGGTAGGTGACGGCGAATGCCAGGAGGGTCTGGTTTGGGAGGCCGCCATGGCCGCAGCCCACTACAAGCTGGACAATTTCACCGTTATTCTTGATCACAACCGTCTGCAGATCGACGGCGAAAACGACAAGGTCATGTCTCTTGGCAGCATCTGCGCCAAATTCGCGTCTTTCGGCTTCGATACTTACTCGGTGGACGGGCACAGCATCGACGCCATTACCCTGGCGCTGAACATTCCCTTTACTCCCGGCAAGCCCAAGTTCATCTGCTGTGAGACGGTCAAGGGCAAGGGTGTGTCCTTCATGGAAAACAATGCCGGCTGGCATGGCTCGGCAATAAAAACGGCGGACTATGAAGCCGCCATGAGAGAACTGGAGGTGGGCTGATGGGTAAATCCACAAGAGAGGCCTACGGCGAGGCCCTGGCCGCGCTGGGCGCAGAGAACGAAAAGATTGTGGTCATGGACGCGGATCTCTCCGGCTCCACCAAGACCAGCACCTTCCGCAAGGCATTCCCTGACCGTTTCTTCAACTTTGGTATTGCCGAGGCCGATCTGGTTTGCGCCGCGGCAGGGTTTGCCTTCTCCGGCTATATTCCTTTTGCCAGCACCTTTGCCATCTTCGGTACCGGACGGGCCTATGAGCAGATCCGCAACACCGTGGCCTATACCGGCGCCAACGTTAAAATTGCCTGCACCCACGCGGGATTAAGCGTCGGCGAAGACGGCGGGTCCCATCAGGCGCTGGAGGATATCTCCCTTATGCGTGCCCTTCCGGGCATGACCGTATTCGTCCCCTGCGACGCGGCAGAGACCCGGAAAGCCGTCAAGGCCGCAGTGGAGATTGACGGTCCGGTATACCTGCGCCTCTCCCGGCCAGGTACTGATGATATCACCGATGAGAGCACGCCTTTTGTCCCCGGCAAGGCCAGTGTACTGCGGGAAGGCACCGACGCTGCCATTTTCGCCACCGGTCTTATGGTCAGCCGCGCGCTGAAAGCGGCGGAGCTTCTGGAGCAGGAGGGCATCAGCGCTGCTGTTTTGAACTTCCACACCATCAAGCCCATTGACACCGAAGCGATTCTGAACTACAACGGCAAGGTTCGCGCCATTGTCACTGCCGAAGAGCATTTCACCGTGGGTGGTCTGGGCTCCGCTGTCGCGGAGGTGCTGGCGGGCCATGCCGGTGCCCGTTTTGACCGTGTTGGCGTAGAAGACCGCTTTGGTCAGTCCGGCAAACCCGACGATCTGTTCCGGGAATATGGCCTGACCGCGGAAAATATCGCCGCAAGAGTCAAAGCTTTGCTTTGATACAGCTTAAACGCATATAAAAGACCCTCTCCGAAGCGGAGAGGGTCTTTTTGTGTTTGTAAATGGTAAATTACTTGATTTCGACGGTGGCGCCGACGGCCTCGAGCTGAGCCTTGAGAGCCTCTGCGTCTTCCTTGGAAACGCCTTCCTTGATCTTTGCGGGAACGCCTTCCACCAGGCCCTTTGCCTCTGCCAGGCCCAGACCGGTGATACCGCGGACTTCCTTGATGACCTTGATCTTCTCAGCGCCGAAGCTGGTCATGACAACGTCAAACTCGGTCTTCTCTTCAACAACTGCTGCTGCGGCGGCGCCGGCTGCGGGAGCGGCGACGGCTGCTGCGGAAACGCCGAAGGTCTCCTCGAGAGCGTGAACGAGCTCGCTGAGCTCGAGAACGGAAAGGCCCTTGATCTCTTCGATCATGGCAGTGATTTTTTCACTCATTGTATTTTCCTCCAATTTAAATCTTTGTTTGCTGCATTATTCGGCAGCGTCGGCAGCGGGAGCCTCCAGAGAGCCGCCCTTCTGCTCCAGAATCTGACCGAGACATACGGCCAGGCCGGTGATGGGTGCGATCATGGTGCCCAGGACCTTTGCGTACAGAGCGTCCTTGGAAGGAAGCGCGGACATTTCGGCGATCTCGGCCTCGTTCAGGACCTTACCGTCCATGAAGGCTGCCTTGATGTTGAAACGCTCGTTCAGCTTCTTGCTGTAGTCGCTGAGGATACGGAAAGGAGCGATGGGGTCATTATCGGCGGTGGCCAGAGAGGTGGTGCCGTTGAGAACGGAGTCCAGCTCGTTCATTCCCAGCTTGTCCAGAGCCTTTCTGGTCAGGGTGTTCTTGACGACGGTGTACTCTACGCCTTCCTTGCGCAGTTCGGTACGAAGTGCGGTATCCTCGGCAACAGTGATTCCCTTGTAGTCAACCAGGATGCCTGCCTCCGCGTTCTTGATGCGCTCAGTCAGAGCCTCGACGATCGCCTGTTTTTCGCTCAGAACCTTTGCGTTTGGCATGTGTGTATTTCACCTCCACACGAATGATCACGCTCATAAAGAAAACCCCTGCATCAGAAGACGCAGAGGCACAAAAACAATCAAAAATCGAAAAATTGTTGATGTCCTCGGCAGGGTTTACGGCTTTCACCACCTGCTGTCTTCGGAGCGCTCAATTAATATACACGAAAAAGCCTTGATTGTCAAGGCTTTTTCGTAAGATATCCGGATTTTTAGGCTTTTTTCTCTCTTTTCCGGAGCTGTGCCAGCAGAGGCGGCAGGATGAAGGCATAGACCAGCGCCTTTCCCACGCAGAGAACCAGCCGCAGCAGCAGCGCCCCGGTGATCAGGGTGGGTGTGTAATAGCCGAAGATCTTTGCATCCACCATCAGAGCCACGGTATTGATGCCCGTGACCATCAGCTCAGCCAGGACCACGATGAAAACCGTCTGCCACTGGCTCAGCTGGAATTCGTGCCTGCGGGCATATATGCCCACCACCAGGCCACAGAGCACATAGGGCAGGATCCACAGGGGTGTGGTTACAGTAAGGCCGTAGCGCAGGAGCTGATAGATCAGCGTGCCCACGGCGCCGATGGCCGCGCCGTCCAGACCGCCGAAGAGCAGGGCGCCGATCAGGATCGGTACGCTTTCGAAGGTGATCTTCAGGTTGCCGAAGTCCAGGGACAGGTATCCCAGGGCCGCGCACATTGCGGCCAGCACGGCATTCAGGGCTAATTGTCTTGTTTTTGTGTTTTGCATAAAAAAATCCTCCTTTCCGCTATCCAACGAAAAAGAGGCCTGCTCATTTCGTGACAGCGGACGCGGTAGGCACCGCAGCGGCTTTCGCCGCTTTCGTCCGGCAGCAACATCCCGTCTGCCGGCACTTAACGCGCCTTCCCTACTCTGTCAAAATTTGTTCCTGGCTATTGTAACCCATCTTTGTTCTCTTTGCAACAGATAATTGCGCTGCGTATCAAATTTCCCGGGCCGGGAAATACTATCCACACGCTCAAAGACATGCCCGAAACAGGCAATAGCAGAGCGCAGATAGGAGAAGTATATGCAGGCTAAAGTGGAGATTTGCGGCGTAAACACGGCACAGCTTCCTGTATTGAAGAGTTCGGAGACCCGTCTTCTGCTGGAAAAAGCCCACCGGGGTGACGAGGCCGCCAGAGAGCAGCTCATATCCGGCAACCTCCGGCTGGTGCTTTCCGTCGTTCAGAAATTTGCCAATCGGGGCGAATGCATGGACGACCTTTTTCAGGTGGGCTGCATCGGCCTGATCAAGGCCATAGACTGCTTCGATCTGAGCCAAAACGTACAGTTTTCCACCTATGGCGTACCCATGATCGCTGGAGAGCTTCGCCGCTTTCTGCGGGATCACAGCGCTATCCGTGTCTCCCGCTCCATGCGGGACACAGCTTATAAAGTTTTGCAGGTCAAGGAACGTCTCACCGCTGAGCAGGGTCGGGAACCGGAGCTGGAGGCCATCGCCAGAGCGCTGGATATCCCACGACAGGAGGTTGTCTTTGCTCTGGACGCCATTTGTGATCCGGTTTCCCTCTATGAGCCTGTTTTCAACGACGGGGGCGAGAGCTCCTGCGTCATGGATCAGATCGGCGACATGCGCAACACCGACGAGCACTGGCTGGAGCAGATCGCCCTGGAAGAGGCCATGCGCCGGCTCAGCTCCAGAGAAAAGCGGATCCTTGCCCTGCGTTTTTACGCTGGGAAGACTCAGGTGGAGGTAGCAAAAGAGGTAGGCATATCCCAGGCCCAGGTCTCCCGTCTGGAAAAAAACGCCATCAATCAGATCAAGAAAAATATTACGGCATAAGAACACGCCATGTCCGGGAGACCGCAGCCGCGGCCTCCCGGACATTATTGACAAAAAGACAATTCTTTCCTATACTTTAAAACAGAAGTAGCTTTGGTCGAAGGAAGTGAACCTGTAGCAAGGAGAAAGGAGTATGGTATGAAGCGATCGTTGATGGTATTTTTGATCCTATGCCTGGCTTTCAGCCTGCTTTCCCCAGCCGCATTTGCCGCTGGGAGCAGCTATAAGCTGGATGAACTGGGGATGAGCATAGAGCTTCCCCAGGACTATATTGTGTTCACACGGGATATCAAAAGTAATGACCCAAATCTGAGCGCATACGGACTGACCAGAGATGAACTCTATTCCCTGATGGTTGACGGCTGCATCTACCTCAATGCATGGGACAAAGATTTGAATTACGAGATTATTGTCACCATGACCGACAGCCCGGTTGAGGACTTTAACCTGTATAGCGACACTGCTCTGATGGACTTAGCTTCCTCAGCGGAGGATGAATATCGGAACTACGGCATCACTTACATAAAGTCAGAACTCTATCAGCACAGTCAGGCTAAATTTATTAAGATATATATTTCTCAGCAGAGAAACGGAAGTACTGTTTACGGCTTGGAATATTCCACTGTTTACAACAGCAAGGCCATTAATATTACGCTGCAGTCCTATTCCGGTAAAATCAATTCCAGCAAGGAGGCGATACTGAAGGAAATCGTGGATTCCGTCCGATTTGATACGGCCCCCAGTGCGGCCTCCCTGGAAAATAATAGTGTCGGGTCGGAAGGCGGCAATATTTTTTCGGCCCCTCTCAATGTCTTATTTATTGGCGCTATTTTTTCCCTGCCCATCATCATATATCGATATGCCGTGAAAAGGCGGCCGGTTGAGAGGAAGAAAGCCTGGATCGTTTCGCTTTTGTATAGCATTGTCTCCGCTCTGGCTGTGCTTGCGATCCTTGCTTTTCAGCGCGGATGGCTCCTTGCGGCATTTCTTTTGCTGTGGAGCTGTGCCAATTACCGCATATTGACCGGCAAGAGGAAAAAGGACGTCCCAGTGGATGGAACTCCGGCTGAATCCGCCGTTGAGGGGCAGAAGAACGCCATACCATATCCCCATATGGTTTCTGAGGGAAGGCCGCCAGAGGAAGATCCTGCGTGCGAAGAAGCTGATTCTATCCGCTTTTGCCATCAATGCGGCAGCGAGCTGGTAAGCGGCAGCATGTTTTGCAGTAAATGCGGGGCAGAGATACCCGTACTGGAAAAGAAAAATCAACAAGAGAGGAGCAGAAATCATGAGTTATGAAACATTCCAGCAAGGCCCGGCCGTGTACATCCCTCTTCTTCTTATCTCCCTTTTGGTCACCTTAGTGGCATATGGCGCATTTCCACTGATCTTTGCGCGGGTGCGTAAGACCAGCATCACAAAGAAAAAGTACAATCTCATTTGTTTTGGCGTCAATCTCCTGATTATGATCCTATTTATCGCCCTGAACGGCAGTTCCTCCGGCGCACCTTATGTTCTGTGGACCTGGGTGTTTTCCGCCGCCGGGCTGAAGACCCTAGAGAGTAGAGGTGTGCTGGAGAGTCCCCAGCCCAAAAGCGGCCAGAAGTCCTGCCCGGACCAGACCGTCCAGATCATTGAAACTCCTGGTCACACTGAAGCCACAGAGACCGTTGAAGTGCCGGAAGCTCCCTTGCTCTCCGAAAAAAAGATACAAATCAGGTTCTGCCGCAAATGCGGATTTGAATTGATCGAGGGCAGTAAATTCTGCAGCAAATGCGGTACCCAAATTACAGAGGAGTAATGAATATGAAATGTTCCAAGTGCGGCAATCTTCTCCCGGAAGATAGTGAATTTTGCCAGTATTGTGGTGCAAAACTTGATTCTTCAGCGTCTGATGACGTATCCTTTACGGTTTCTTCACGCAATGAAGCTTCTTTTGTCCTCGAAGCTAAGTCCGACTTTACACCAGGCCATGTTCTCAATGAACAGCAGCAAACAGAGCCGGAAACAAGTCCCCCTGCTGATTGCCACAGCACAGAAACTCCTGTTGCAGTTCCTGTTGCTGTTTCACCGCAAGAGTCTGAATTAAACAATAAAAAACAGCGGCGTTGCAAAAAATGCGGAGCAGCAATTGATCCGATAACAAAGAAGTGTTCCAGCTGTGGAAACAAATATTTCCGCGCTAAAACAGCGGTACCTCTTATCCTATCCACAGTATTGCTCCTTTTCTCTGTTGGATTGAATATCGTGCAATATGTTCAGAGTAGAGGAACTATCAAAACCTTAACCGCAAGTATATCGTCTCTGAATACGGAAATTGATACCCTTAAGGAAAAAAATTCTTCGCTAAGCACCACAGTTGATGCTCAGAAAAAGCAAATTGCCTCATTTAGCCTGAAAGCTGATTATTTTGATAAAATTTGCAAAGAACTTGACACGGGATGCCTCGGATACGCTTCAAAGAACTTCAACGCCAGTGAAAGCATAATCGCAGTAAGTAAGTATCAGACAAATCGAAAATTTACACTTACTGCATATTGGAACAGCGGTGGCACAGTTTATGTTGACTATTCCGGCAATTCGGCATACGTTTCTTTCGATAACGACACTTGGTATCCTTCAACAACGCTGACTGTTTGCCCGCGTTCTGCGGGTATCACGGTAGTCACTTTCAGCAACAGTGTTGATTCAACAACATTTAAGGTTCTGATCATCGTTACAGATTGAAGAAGCCTGTACATACACACATTCATAGGATATGCTTTTCCTGCTTTTTATACCGTTACTTAGGGGCAATGTCATTTTCGGCATTGCCCTTTGTTGTTTTAGATGAAATTCTGCTCCGCTGATCGTTCCGACAAAGTAAAAGGGTATGTGCCATTTTCTGACACATACCCTTATTGTCAACAATATTTTCTTCTTTTATCAGGCTGTCGCCGGAGTCCTTTTGGCGGTAAAATACTGCCAGAGCACCGCGGCAAGCAGGATGCACATGCCCACAAGGTCTGTGATCACCGTGGGGTCCATCATCAAAAGTCCGCCAACGCAGAGCATGATGCGGATGAGCCAGTTCTGCTTTTTGAACAGGAAGCCGTTCATCGCCGCCGCTACGCCGAAGATGCCCACAATTGAGGTAATAACGATGGTGACAACCTCGACGGCCGTTGATTCAAGAAACAGCATGGCCGGGTTCATGCAGAAGATATAGGGCACTACAAAGGCGCCGATGGCCAGCTTTGTGGCGTTCACGCCGGTCTTCATGGGGTTGGACTTGGCAATGGCAGAGCCGGCATAGGCAGCCAGAGCAACGGGCGGGGTAATATCGGCCACAATGCCGAAGTAGAACACAAAGAAGTGCGCCGCGATCTTGGGCACGCCGATGGTGATCAGGATGGGCGCGCAGGTAGAGGCCATGATGCAGTAGTTTGCGGTGGTGGGAACGCCCATACCCAGAATGATGCAGCAGATCATGGTCAGGAACAGGGCAACCAGCTTGGGGCTGACGAAGGGAACAGAATTGCTCAGGGAGATGACCATGCCGATCAGCTTGGAGGCCAGGCCGGTAGCGACGATGCAGCCGGTAATGACGCCGGCCATGGCGCAGGCCACGGCCACGGTGATGGTGCTCTTGCCGCCGGCTTCCAGCGCCTCCAGGATCTTATTCAGGGTGATGCGGTTGTCCTTGTCGAACAGGCTCACCACAACGGTCACCAGAATGGCAATGCTGGCAGAAAACTGCATAGTGCGGGTGTTGGTGGTAACCAGAGCCACCAGCACGATCAGCGGCAGAAGAAGATAGATCTTCTTAATCAGCTGGCCAAAAACAGGCAGCTGGTCCTTGCTGACGCCTTTCAGTCCCAGTTTCTTGGCCTCCAGATGGACGGCAATGAAAATTCCGGCAAAGTACAGCACAGCGGGCAGAATAGCACGAAATGCCACTTCCGCGTAGGTGATGTTCATATATTCCGCCATCAGGAAGGCCGCCGCGCCCATGATGGGGGGCATGATCTGGCCGCCGGTGGAGGCTGCCGCTTCCACCGCGCCTGCAAATTCGCCTTTATAGCCGGTCTTTTTCATCATGGGGATGGTAACAGAGCCGGTGGTGACGGTGTTGCCCACAGAGGAGCCGGACACCATGCCGCACAGGGCGGAGGAGATGACCGCCACCTTGGCCGGGCCGCCGGAGAAGCGTCCCACCAGAGAGTTGGCCAGGTTAATAAAAAAGGCGGCGATGCCTGTCCGTTCCAGAAAGGCACCGAAAATGATAAACACCACAATGTACTTGGCGCAGACCTGAACCGGTTTTCCCATGATGCCGCTGGTGGTGTAGAACAGCTTGTACATGATGCCTTTCACGCCGATTTTCAAACCTTCCTCAGAGAAGAAGGTATAGAGCAGTAGCGCGCCGGCGACGAACAGTATGGGAAGTCCAACGCAGCGCCGACACAGCTCCATCAGCGTCAGCAGCCCAACTATCGCGATGACCACCTGCAGCGTGTTCATCCGGGAAAAACTGGTCAGCACCATGACCAGAGAGTCATAGCTGAAGAAGTAATACAGGAAGCAGGAGGCGCCCACCACCATGATGACAAAATCATACCAGGGGATATAGTTGTGGCGCACATGGTGCTTACTGGCAGGATAGATCAGATAACCCATAATGACCATCAGCGCCAGGAAGGCGGTCAGCCGCTTTTCCAGAGCGGCCACGCTGAACAGGGTAGACCAGATGCAGTACAGGGAGAAGAAAACCATGACCATGCGCACAACAACGGCCGGAGTGCCTTCCCAGATGCGGGTGTTGGACTCTTTATCGTATTTGCGCATCAGGTCCTCTACGTCTTTGGCGGAACCAACTGCTGCAGAGTTCTCCGGCAGTGTGTCTTGCTTAAGCTCAGGGGACATTAAGGATGCTCCTTTCGTTAGAATGATCATTAAAACATTGTATCAGAGATTGGAAAAACCGACAAGTTCCTGCAGGGAATTCCCCTGTTAAGATGTGGTAAAGAAAACTCTTGAAAATGACTGAAAAACTACGGCGCGAATAATGCGCCGTAGTTTTTCGTCAGTCCTGGACGAATATTTCGCTCGGCAAGCTGTGCTTATCCGAAAATTCAGCCCACGTTAATCCCCTTCTCCGCGAAATAACGGACAGCGCCGGGGTGATAGGGAACACTGGAAATGCTGGACGCAAACTCCAGATTCAGTTCAGCGGCCTTGCCGTGCTGGAGCTGATCGGCATTTTCAAATACCGTGGAGACGAAGGTGTAGATGGCGTCCTCGGAGACATCGTTGCGGGCGATGACCATTGCGGCCACGGCGACGGTCTGGGCGTCCTCGGGCATACCGTAGGTATCAGCGGAGACGGTGTACTTGCTGTAGTAGGGAGATGCAGCCAGCAGCTTGTCGATGTGCTCGTCGTCAATGCTGACCAGGTAGACCTGGCTGCCGGTGCTCAGGTCGGTGATAGCGGTGGTGGGTGCGCCGGCTACGATGAAGGCTGCGTCGATCTTACCGTCCTTCAGGCTGTCAGCGCTGTCGCCAAAGCTCTGGTAAACGGGGCTGATGTCCTCGATGGTCATGTCGTAGCAGCCCAGAACGTCAACGGCGTTGAAGTACACGCCGGAGCCCTGTGCGCCGATGGAAACGCTCTTGCCGCGCAGGTCTTCCACGGTCTTGATGTCAGGATTCATGGTGACGATCTGCACCTGCTCCATGTACAGAGCGGCAACAGCAGAGAAGCTGTCAACAGCGCCGGTCTCGGCAAAAATGTTGGTGCCGTCGTGAGCATAGCTCATAACGTCAGACTGGCAGAAGCCCAGCTCATAGGCGCCGGCGTCCATATCTTCCACATTGGCCTTGGAGCCGTTGCCGGAGACTGCGGTAATGGACAGGTTGGTGTTGGCGGAGACATACTGGGCGATAACGCTGCCGAAGGCATAGTAGGTGCCGGTCTCGCCGCCGGTGACAAAGGTCAGACTCTCGCTGGGGCCGCCGGCCACGGGTGCTTCAGAAGCAGTCTCTTCTGCGGGAGCCGCAGATTCAGCAGGTGCGGAAGTCTCACCGCAGGCGCAAAGCGCCAGAACCATGCACAGCGCCAGAAGTACTGCAACAAATTTTTTCTTCATACATTTTACCTCCAGTAAATATTTTTTACATAACAAAGAATAAATGAATCTTTTCTGTTAACCAATTACTCCAGTGTTATTGGTAGAATTATTTTACCTGAAAACACAGCGCTTTGCAATAGTAAATTGTCAAATCGTTAAAATGCTGTGTTTTCCCGCCCCTGCTTACAGGAGATTCTGCGAAAAAGTGAAACACAAATGAAAAAGGCCGGAACATGCAAAGAGAATCGGGAGAATCTGCGTCTTTGCATGATCCGGCTGGCTTTATTCTATTTTTTCCCTTTCCTGCAGAAACCGTCTGCGGCAAGCACGCAGAGGCCTTCAGCCTGATTGATGGTGATGGTCACAACACCGCAGGCCCTTGCTTCCGTGAGCAAAATGCTTACCAGGGGGCGGGAGATACCCAGTTTTTTTGCGATCTCGTTCTGGGTCATATTTTCCTCGTAATACAAACGGGCAACATTCACCATTCTCTCAATCTTTTTTTCCGGGGGTATCATATTCGGGCCTCCACTTTTTTAGAGAAAGATAACATTGATCTTAACATCTGTCAAGCGTGAAAACATACTATTATAATATGAAAATCATATTATCTCCGTATTATCCGCCCAGGTAGGCTTTCCGGACGCTCTCGCTCTCCGCCAGCTCCCTGCCGGTACCGGAGAGGCTGATCTTGCCCGTCTCCAGCACATAGGCCCGGTCAGCGATGGACAGGGCCATCTGGGCGTTCTGCTCCACCAGCAGGATGGTGGTACCGGCCTCGTGCAGCTCCCGGATGATATCAAACACCTGCTCCACCAGAATCGGCGCAAGCCCCATGGAGGGCTCGTCCAGCATCATCAGGCTGGGCTTGGACATCAGCGCCCGGCCCATGGCCAGCATCTGCTGCTCGCCGCCGGAGAGGGTCCCCGCCGTCTGCTTCCGCCGCTCCTTCAGGCGGGGGAAGCGCTGGAAGACCTGCTCCTTGCCCTCCTCAATGGAAGAGCTGGGGGCGGTGAAGGCGCCCATCTCCAGGTTTTCCTCCACGGTCATTCTGGTGAAAATACGCCGCCCTTCAGGGACGTGGGCAATACCCAGTTCCACGATTTTGTGAGGCGCCGTGCCGCTGATTTTCTTCCCCATAAAGTCCACCTCGCCGCTTTTGGGCTTGAGAAGGCCGGAGACGGTTTTCAGGATGGTGGATTTCCCGGCGCCGTTTGCCCCGATCAGGGTGACGATCTCGCCCTGGTCTACCGCAAAGCTCACGCCCTTTACCGCGTGAATAGGGCCGTAATATACATTCAGGTCTTTTACGCTGAGCATCATTTCGCCGCGCCTCCCTTCTTGCCCAGATAGGCCTCAACAACTGCCGGGTTTTCCCTGATCTGGGCCGGGGTGCCCTTGGCGATGACCTGGCCGTAATTCAGAACGGCAATGCTCTCGCACACGCCCATGACCAGGTTCATATCATGCTCGATCAGAAGAATGGCAATTTTGAAGGTCTCCCGGATCTTGAGGATGTTTTCCATCAGTTCGGCGGTTTCCGCAGGGTTCATCCCGGCGGCCGGCTCGTCCAGCAGCAAAATAGAGGGATTGGTGGCAAGGGCACGGGCGATCTCCAGCCGGCGCTGGGCGCCGTAGGGCAGGCTGCCTGCGGTGGCTTCGGCCAGATCTTCCATGCCGAAGATGGAGAGGTATTCCATTGCCCTGTTGCGTGCGATCTTTTCCGCCCGCCAGTAGCCGGGGAAGCGTAGGATGGAAGCGGGAATGCCGTAATCCATTTCATTATGCAGTCCGGTGAGAACATTGTCCAGCACCGTCTGGCTTTTGAACAGGCGGATATTCTGGAAGGTGCGGGCCACACCCATACGGTTGACCTGCCAGGTTTTCAGGCCCTTGGTAGACTTGCCGTCCAGCAGGATGTCGCCCCGGGTAGGGGTATACACATTGGTCAGCAGGTTAAAGACCGTGGTCTTGCCTGCGCCGTTGGGTCCGATCAGTCCCGCGATCTCCTCCCGGCCGATGGTGATGGATACATCGTTGACGGCGGTCAGGCCGCCGAAGTCGATGCCCAGATAGTGGGTCTCCAGCACAGGGGTTTTATCCATGTCCCGCTCCAGCAGAAAAGCGTTGCTGGGCATGGGTTTCAGCTCACTCATCCGGAGCCACCTCCTTCTTCCGGGCGCGGATCGCCTTGAAATTCATAAAGTATTCAATGGTCCTTGTCATGGAGAAATCCTTGTGGCCCAACAGTCCGGAGGGCTTGAAGATCATTACCGCGATAAGGAGCAGGGAGTAGATCACCATGCGGTAGCTGTTGAACGACTGCATGATCAGCGGCAGCGCCGTCAGCACCGTGGCCGCGATAATGGAGCCGGTCATGGAGCCCATGCCGCCCAGCACCACCATGACCAGCACGTTGATGGAGGCCATGAAGTCGAAGGATTTGGGGAACAGAGAGCCCTGAAGGCCCGCGTACACCGCGCCGGCCACTCCGGCGAAGAAGGCGGACAGAGCGAAGGCAAACACCTTGTATGCCGTCAGATTGATGCCGCAGCAGTCGGCGGCGATCTCATTGTCCCGGATGGCCAGAATGGCCCGGCCATGGCGGGAGTGCATCAGATTATGCACCACAAAACAGCAGACCACCAGGCACAGGAAGGTGACGGTGAAATTGCTGTATTTGGGGATATTCAGCAGGCCAGGGGTGCCGCCGGTGATGTCCGGCAGGTTGATGATGGCAATGCGGATGATCTCGCCGAAGCCCAGGGTAATGATGGCCAGATAGTCGCCCTTCAGTCTCAGAGCGGGGATGCCGATGATCACGCCGAAGAGGGATGCGGCCAGACCCGCCGCAAGGATGCCGAAGAGGATCGCCACCGGCGTGGGCAGGCCGGGGACCGCTTTCCAGAACAGTGCGCCAGCATAGGCTCCCACAGCCATGAAGCCTGCGTGACCAAGAGGGAGCTGGCCCAGATAGCCGGTACAGATATTCAGGGACACGGCCATCATGCTGTAAACGCCGCACTGCAAAATGACGGACTTTGTGGCCCGGTTCAGGGTGCCGCCGGCAAAGAGCATGTTGCCCAGTACCAGAACGGCAACCAGCACTACCGTATTAATAAGATAGGCATAGGGGGTTTTCAGTCTTTTCAATTCCATATGCCACCTCAGACTTTCTCGTTCAGGCTGGCGCCCATAAAACCGGTGGGCTTGACCAGCAGCACCACGATCAGGATGGCAAAGACAACCGCGTCGGTCCAGGTGGAATAGCCCAGAGCGGTGACCACTACCTCAGCAACACCGATGGCCAGGCCGCCCAGCATGGCGCCGGGGATGGAGCCGATGCCGCCAAGCACTGCCGCCACAAAGGCCTTCAGGCCCAGCAGATAGCCGGTGGTGGGCTTTACCTGAGGGTATTTGCAGCAGTAGAGGATGGCGCCGATACCGGCCAGTACCGCACCGATGGCAAAGGTGAAGGTGATGGTGCTGTTGATATTGATGCCCATCATCTGCGCCGCACCCATATCCTCCGACACAGCCCGCATGGCCTTGCCCATTTTGGTTTTCTGTACCAGAACCGTCAGCGCCGCCATGGAAACAACGGCTACAGACAGCGTGACAAGGGTGGTAAGAGACACGTTCAGTCCGCCGATGTTATAGTTGACTGCGGGGATGACAGCGGTATTGGGAAACACTCTGGGATCCGCGCCCAGAATAAGCTGGGCCACATTCTCCAGAAAATAGCTGACACCGATGGCGGTGATCAGCAGGGAAATTCTCGGTGCGGAACGCAGAGGGGTATAGGCTGCCTTTTCGATCAGGCAGGCCAGCACCGTGCAGCCCGCCACAGAGGCAATAACTGCCACAAGCGGGCTGATGCCCGCGGCGATGATCAGCAGGGCGATATAACCGCCTACCATAATAATATCTCCGTGGGCGAAGTTCAGCAGCAGGATGATGCCGTATACCATGCTGTAGCCCAGGGCGATCAGCGCGTAAACAGAGCCAAGCTGCAGGCCGTTTATCAGCTGTTGTAAAACGATCATTGATGCTTCTCCTTTACGTGGAGCTGCGGGTGCGGAAAACCGCACCCGCTGAAATCCGTTTTATCCGTTATTTTTTTAGAAGTTGCCCCAGAAGCTCTCGGCGCCGTCAGCGATCTGGATGATAGCGGCAGTCTTCTGCGGGTCGTTGTGATCGTCAAAGCTGACGTGGCCGGTGACAAACTCGCTGTCGGTGGCGGCCATGGCGTCGATCACAGCCTGCTTGTACTCGGCGGAGCCGTACTCAGCGCCGGACTCTTCGGCAACAGCGATGGCGTTGCAGAGGATCCATGCTGCGTCATAGCCCTGAGCGCCGAACATGTTGGATACCTTGCCGTCATACTTTGCAGCATAGTCGGCCAGGAAGTTTACAACCAGCTCACGGGTGTCTTCCACAGAGTAGCCGGAGCAGTAGTATGCGCCTTCCACCAGAGCGGGGTCGGAAACGCTGTCCAGAACGGAGCTCCAGCCGTCCACGCCCAGCATGGTGGCGGTGATGCCGGCGTCAGCAGCCTGGGAGGCGATGAGGGCAACATCGTTGTAGTAAACGGGCAGGAACAGAACGTCGGGATTTGCCGCGGCGATGTTGGTCAGCTGGCCGGAGAAGTCAACGGAGCCGGAAGCGTAGCTCTCGGTGGCTACAACCTTAACGCCCAGCTCATTGCACTGGTTCACAAAGTACTCATAAACGCCGGTGGAGTAGGTGTCGCCGTTGTCATAGAGAACCGCTGCGGTGGCGGCTCCCAGCTCTTCCTTGGCAAAGCGGGCCATGGTCACGCCCTGGAAGGAGTCGATAAAGCAGGAGCGGAACATGTTGGTGTAGACCATATCCTGGTCTGCGTTGTAGGTGACGTCGATGGCGGTGGCGGAGGCGGTGATCATGGGGGTGTTATCCGCAAAGGCCTCGGTCACGACGGCCACGGTGGGGGCGGTGGTGACGCTGCCAACAACGGCCACAACGCCGTCGTCCATCAGAGAGTTGTAGCCGGTGACGGCCTTGGTGGCGTCGCCTTCCTCATCGTAGGCAACCAGCTCTACCTGCTTGCCGTTGATGCCGCCGGCGGCGTTCAGCTGCTCTACATACAGGTCAACGCCGCTCTTGACCGCTTCGCCGTACTGGGCGACGCCGCCGGTGAGAGGTCCCAGCCAGCCGATCTTGATGGTGTCGGCAGATGCTGCCCCGGAGCCGCCTTCGGATGCGGGAGCGCTGTCGCCGCAGCCGGCCAAACATGCCATTGCCATAACCACGACAAGGGCCATACATACGAACTTTTTCATTTTGTTCTTCATTTTCGTTCTCCTTGTTATTCTCTTTTTTGCTGGAGTGTGGGGTGTATATATATGAAAACCGGCCCTGTCGGAAAAGACAGAGCCGGTAATCATCTGGTTTGGTAAATGACTATCCAACCGTCCTTCGACAGTGTTTGCATGTACGGACGCCCAGGGCGCCCAGAATAATGACGACAAGAATCAGGCCCAGAGCCAACAGGCTGTCAAGGCAAATAATAATGGACACCGCAAGAACGATGTCCACAAGAATCAGTATAAGGGCGAAAGCGCGCGCAGCAAAACCGGCACCGTTTTCCGCGGCGCAGGAGCTGTTCATCTGTGCGTAAGCCTTCGTCATGGTTCCATACCTCAATTTCAGGAAGTGAGCATATCATACTCTCAGCGTTTTAAATTGTCAACGCCCAAAATCATTAAAGTATTTGGAGAAAGAAAGACCGGATTTCGTAAAAATTGCACGAAATCCGGTTTGAATTTACATATGCTGGAATTTACGCATCTCCGTCCATGGTCAGACGCAGATCAGGGCTGTTGGTATCCGGGCAGGCGGCGGTGATGGCTCCGGCGCGGAGGGCGGCGGCAGCGGCAGAAGCCAGATCAAGTCCGTGAACCCCGGCCCACACAATGGCGGCCGTAGCGGCGTCTCCGGCGCCGGTGGTATTGACCACCGGCCGGTTTTCGCAAGGCAGGCGGATGAGGCTTTCCCCCTGGGCGGCCAGAATCCCCTCCGACCCCAGGCTGATAAAGACCTGTTCCACGCCGGCCTGCAGCAGCGCTCTGGCGGCCCGTTCCGGCTCCTGCTCCCCGGTGAGGGCAGCCGCTTCGATGGCATTGGGCTTGATGGCCCGGAGCCGGGGAAGGATACATTTCAGCTTCATGGCTTTCACCGTGGAGACCGGATCTGCATACATGGGCGCGGTGCAGTTGGCCGCAAGGTATTCTATGCACCCGGCAGAGAGATTTGCGTCGATCACCACAGCCTCAGCCCGGTTGATCCGGGCGATATGCCCGCTCAGCCACTCCGGCGTGATGCACGTCGTCACATCCATGTCGGAGACAGCCAGCCGCATATCCCCCGTCTCGTCGGTAATGTAGAGATAGGTGGAGCCGCGGCGCTCGGGCAGGCAGCGGGTCATGCTCGTATCCATGCCCAGGGCACGGCAGCTGTCTATCAGTCCGGCGGAGAACATGTCCCCGCCCAGGGCCGTGACAAGGCTGACTTCCAGGCCCAGCAGGCACAGATTATGGGCAATATTCCGCCCCACGCCCCCCGGCTTGACAGAAACGACGCCGGGGTTGGAGTCCTCCGCGATCAAAATCCCGCAAGGGCTGCCGCAGATGTCCATATTGGCCCCGCCGATGACCACGGCGGCGTGTTTTTTCACTTCAGGTTCCATATATTGCGGGCATATTCCTCAATAGCGCGGTCAGCCGCGAAAACGCCGCTTTCCGCGGTGTTCATGATGGCAAGGCGGGCAAGCTCGCCGGGATCGGATATGCGCTGGTACAGCTTCTTCTGGCAGTCGGCATAGGCCCGGTAGTCCGCCAGCAGCATGTACTGGTCGCCGCCGTAGAGCAGTTGGGAAACCAGGTCGGAATAACTCTTCCCGTCGGAGAAGCCCTGGCTGAAGCGGTTGAAGATGCGCTGGATCTCCGGGTCGGCCCGGTGGATGGCGGCAGGGTCGTAGCCCTTGCGGCGCAGCGCCTCGATCTCGTCGGTGTGCAGGCCGAAAAGGAACATGTTCTCGTCGCCCAGGCGCTCGTACATCTCCACGTTGGCGCCGTCCAGGGTACCGATGGTCACCGCGCCGTTCATCATCAGCTTCATGCAGCCGGTGCCGCTGGCTTCCTTACCGGCCGTGGAGATCTGTTCGGACACCTGCGCTGCGGGGATGATTGCCTCTGCCGCGGAGACGCGGTAGTTTTCCACAAAGTAGACCTGGAGCTTATCCTTGCAGAGGGGGTCGTTGTTGATATCCCTGGCCATGGACAGCAGCAGCTCAATGATACGCTTGGCAGTCTTGTAGCCTGCGGCGGCCTTTGCGCCGAAGACGAAGGTACGGGGCAAAAAGTCCATATTGGGGTCATCGTGGAGCTGAAGCTGGAGAGAGGCAATGCTCATTGCGCACAGAAGCTGGCGCTTGTACTCGTGCAGACGCTTTACCTGTACGTCCACGATGGCGTCGGTATTCAGGGTGAAGCCGTCGTTTCTCACGGCAAAGTCCGCGAAGCGGCGCTTGTTATCGTGCTTGATCTCCTGCATACGGCGGCGCACTTCACTGTCGGAGGCGTATGCGCGCAGCTCGCCCAGGCGTTCGGGCTTGGTCAGATAATCGTCGCTGCCCAGCAGCTCGCAGATCAGGCCGTGGAGGCCGGGGTTGATCTGGGCCAGCCAGCGGCGGTGGTCAATGCCGTTGGTGACATGGGTAAAGCGCTCGGGCCGGATGGAGCAGATGTCCTTGAACAGGTCGTTTTTCAGGATCTCACCGTGGAGACGGGAGACGCCGTTGACCTTGTAGCAGGCGGCAAGGCACATGTTGGCCATGTGCACCTGGCCGTCCCGGATAATCAGGTTGCGGCCAACCTTCTCGCCCTGGCCGAAGCTGGCAACCAGGTAATCGCACCAGCGGCGGTTGATCTCGCACATGATCTCCCACAGGCGGGGCAGCAGATTCTGCACCAGATCCTGGGGCCACTTCTCCAGCGCTTCGCTCATGACGGTGTGGTTGGTATAGGCCACGCTGTTGCGCACAATGTCCCAGGCCTCGTCCCAGCCCAGGCCGTGCTCGTCCATGAAAAGGCGCATCAGCTCGGGGATGATCATGGTGGGATGGGTATCGTTGATCTGTATGGTGTGGTGCTGGGCAAAATTGCGGATATCGCCCCACTTCTTCAGGTGCTTGCGCACGATATCCTGGGCGGTGGCGGAGACCAGGAAATACTGCTGCTTTAAGCGCAGGGTCTTGCCCTCGGTATGGTCGTCCGCAGGATAGAGCACCTTGGTGATGACCTCGGCCATGGAGCGCTGCTCAAGACTCTCCACATACTTGCCGGAGGAGAAGCGATACATGTCCAGATCATTGGTGCTGTGGGCCTCCCACAGTCTCAGGGTGTTGACGTCATTGCCGCCGTAGCCCACGATGAGCATATCCCGGGGCACGGCGATGACGGCGGTGTAGCCGGTGTGCTCCGCGTGGTAATGGCCCACGGCATCCCAGCGGGGGGAGATGTGGCCGCCGAAGCGGACCTCCACCGCTTCGTCGTGCTTGGAGACCAGCCAACTCTCTGCCGCGCTGCGCCAGTTGTCGGCGCTCTCGGTCTGCTGGCCGTTTTCAAACTTCTGGCGGAACATGCCCAGCTCATAGCAGATAGAATAGCCCGTGGCCTCCAGACCCAGGGTAGCCATGCTGTCCATGTAGCAGGCGGCAAGACGGCCGAGACCGCCGTTGCCCAGGCCCGCGTCGGGCTCGCACTCGAAAATGTCGGTGGCGTTGCGGCCCATGTCCTCCAGCGCGCCGGTCACGGCCTCGGAAATGCCCAGGTTGAAAGCGTTCTTCATCAGGCTGCGGCCCATGAGGAACTCCATGGACATGTAATGGACCTCTTTCTCGGCACGGGTGGGATTCTCCGCCGCTAAAAGGCGGCTCATGATCTCGCGGATAACGATAGCGGTGGCCTGGAATATCTGATCGTCGGCGGCGTTCTCTCCGGTTACGCCGAAATGGGCGCACAGCTTGTCCTCAATGGCGCTGCGCACTTCGTCGCGTGAAATCTGACCTATCATACGGGTAGTTATACCTCCAAAAAAAGGATTTTTATACTATTCTCCAAAAAACGCTTTAGCATTTCAGCGAGGCAGAATTGTGTCAGGCGAGGCGCTTTCCGCAGCGAATAAGGGAGAGATATTTGCAGGGAAAGTACCGATGGCCGGCGCAATTCTGGCCGCTAAAAAATAAATGGCTTTATGGCGGAATAGTATCAATATATAACCAAATTGTCGCACCGGGGGTAAGCCGGCGCGGCAAGATAATTATCCGATTCAGACGTGTTTCCCGCTCCTTTCCGGGCAGCAGGGAGCGCAGGGGCGGCGCAAGGTCCGCCCCTGCGAATGCTCAAAGCTTATGCGTTCAGACGGTGGAGCGCTTGGGCACCACGATGGGCAGTCTTTCGTTGCCGGTGAGCACGGTCCCGGCGGAGTAAGTGCAGGCCTTGTCGGAAATGACATGGCTCAGCTGGCAGTTGTCGCCAACCACACAGCGGCGCATCAGGATGCTGTCCTTCACCTTTGCGCCCTTTCCGATGCGCACACCGGAGAATACGATGCAATTTTCGATCTCGCCTTCGATAATGCAGTTATCCGCCACCAGACTTCTGCGGGAGACGGCGTTCACCCCGTAATAGGTGCTGACGCCCTCGTGGTTTTTGGTGCGGACAGGCCGGTCAGCGGGGAAGAGCTGGCTGCGTCTGGCGCTGCACAGCATGTCCCGGTTTGCCTGATAGTAGGCGTTCACGGTGCGGATCACGGAGGCGTAGCCCTCATGGACAAACACGCTCATCCTTCCGCCCTCGTTGAGGTACATGGAAAGTCCGTCTTTATGGAAGCGGTACAGATTCAGGGCCTTGCAGCGGTCCATCAGGCTCAGCAGCAGGTCCTTGTCGATGATATAGCCTTCCAGAGAGGGCAGGCCCTCGCCGTCGCCCACACGGTCAAACAGGACAGTCTTTACATAGCCGTCCTCGCCCAGAACATAGCGATGGTGCAGGCCGTCGGGCGTATGGTCGGCGCAGATGGCGGTGATGGGAGCGCCGGAGCGCAGATGGTGGAGCTTTGCCTTGGTCAGGTCGATATTGGCGCAGAGATTGCCCAGCAGCAGGATAATGTGCTTCTGCGGGATGTCTCTGATATACTCGCCCACGGCGTTGAGTGCCTCCATGGTGCCGGCGTAGTTGCCGGTGTGCAGCTCGGGCAGGCCGAAGGGAGGCAGGATGCGCAGGCCGCCGTCCTTGCGGCTCATATCCCAGGCTTTGCCGCTGCCGATATGGTCAAGCAGAGACTGGTAATCCCGCTGCATGATCACGCCCACGTCGCGGAGACCGGCATTCATCATGGAGGAGAGGGCAAAGTCGATCAGACGATAGCGCCCACAGAAGGGCAGGGACGCGGCGGTGCGCACGCTCACCAGCTCGCGGAGCTCAGGGGATGCGTGATAGGCAAAGATAATTCCGTGAAAATCCTTCATTGCTCAAACCTCCTCGCTCTTGTAGATCATGGCTCCGGCAGGCACCTGTGCGCCCTCCCGGATCTCGATGTTGGGGCCGCAGGTGGCCACGCCCCAGGCGTCGGTCCCGTCAGGAGGTGTGCCCACATGCGCGCCCTTATGCACAACGGTATTCTCGCCCACAATGGCATACTCCACCGTGGCGCCCTCTTCCACCACAGCGCCGGGCATAAGCACGCTGTAAACCACGTTGGCGCCGGTGCCCACCTTGACGGCGGAGGACAGGACGGAGTTTTCCACCGTGCCGTCGATCTCGCAGCCCTCGGTGACGATGGAGTGGACAATGCTGGCATTCTCGCCGGTGAAGTGGGGCGGGCAGATAGGGCTTCTGGAGCTGATGGGCCAGGCAGGGTCATAGAGGTTGATAAGTGTTGTGGAGAGCATGTCCATATTGGCGTCCCACAGGCTGGTGATGGTGCCCACGTCGCGCCAGTAGCCGTCGAAACGGTAGGGCCAGAGCTTCTCCCCGGCCTTGAGCATGTTGGGGATGATGTTCTTGCCAAAGTCCTTGCTGGAGTTGGGGTCGTTCTCGTCGGCGATCAGATACTCCCGCAGCTTCTTCCAGTTGAAGATATAGATGCCCATGGAGGCAAGATCGCTCTTGGGCTGCTTGGGCTTCTCCTCAAACTCGCAGACATAGCCGTCCTCGCCCAGGTTCATGATGCCGAAGCGGGTGGCTTCCTCCATGGAGACCTGGAGCACGGAGATGGTGCAGGCCGCGTCATGCTCCAGATGCTCTCTGAGCATGTCGGCGTAGTCCATTTTATAGATATGGTCGCCGGAGAGGATCAGCACGTTCTCCGGGTCGTAGTTTTCGATAAAGCCGATGTTCTGGTAGATGGCGTTGGCCGTGCCGGAGAACCAGGAGCCCTTCTCCCCTGCGCTCTGATAGGGGGGCAGGATATATACGCCGCCGTCGGCTACGTCCAGGTCCCAGGGCTGGCCGCTGCCGATGTAGCTGTTAAGCTGCAGGGGACGGTACTGGGTCAGGACGCCGACCGTGTCGATGCCGGAGTTGGCGCAGTTGGACAGGGGAAAGTCGATGATGCGGTACTTGCCGCCGAAGGGGACGCTGGGCTTTGCCACGTTCTGTGTAAGAGCGTAGAGGCGCGAGCCCTGTCCGCCTGCCAGCAGCATGGCTATACAGTTTTTCTTCATTTGCAGCCT
Organism: Clostridiales bacterium; assembly: GCA_022787565.1. Lineage (GTDB taxonomy): Bacteria > Bacillota > Clostridia > Oscillospirales > Oscillospiraceae > Limivicinus. The sequence goes on from JALFVN010000027.1 coordinate 26,582, forward strand.
CCTTGGATAGTGATATATTTCTGTAAACGCAGCCACGGGGGGCCGCGCCTTATCCGGGAATAGGGTGCATCAGTTGTACAGGTTCATGGTTTTGTCCGGGCCGTGGAGAATATAGCACTCCACTGCCTCCGCCGCTTTTTCCGCCGCGGCGCGCATGTCCTCCGCGTCCTGGTTTTTGAAGGTGGAGAGGACCCAGTCGGCCATGTCGTAATCCGGGTGGGGCGGCGCGCCCACGCCCAGGCGGATGCGGGGAAACTGATCCGTGCCCAGGCAGGCGATGATGCTTTTCAGGCCATTGTGACCGCCGGCGGAGCCTTTTTTCCGCACGCGCAGCTTGCCGATGGGCAGGGAGATCTCGTCGGAGACGACGATCACATGGTCCGGCGGGATTTTATAAAATTTTACAGCCTGTGCCGCCGCTTCGCCGGACAGGTTCATAAAGGTCTGGGGCTTCATCAGCAGCACGCTCTCCCCGCCGATATCGCAGGTGGCGGTGAGGGCCTTGAAGCGGGCGCGGTTGATGGAAAGGCCCCTGGCTTTGGCCATAGCGTCGGCAGCCATAAAGCCCGCGTTGTGGCGGGTGCCCTCGTAGCGCAGCCCGGGATTGCCCAGGAACACCACGAGCCATTTCACCCCGCCGGTGGTTTTAAATATCATACAAATCAATATTCCTTATAGGCTCCCCTTTCAGGGGAGCTGGCCGCAAAGCGGCCTGAAGGGTTCCAATATTCCTTATAGGCTCCCCTTTCAGGGGAGCTGGCCGCGAAGTGGCCTGAAGGGTCCCAATATTCCTTATAGGCTCCCCTTTCAGGGGAGCTGGCCGCGAAGCGGCCTGAAGGGTTCCAATATTCCTTATAGGCTCCCCTTTCAGGGGAGCTGGCCGCGAAGCGGCCTGAAGGGTCTCATTTTCCTTGTAGGCTCCCTCTTCAAAGGCTGACGCTCTCAGTCAAACAGGTTGGAGATGGAGACTTCCTCGTAGATCCTGCGGATGGCCTCGGCGAAAACGGAGGCGGTGGACAGGTAGTGGATCTTGTCGCTCTTGGGGGCGTCCTTGGGGTAGGGGATGGTGTCCAAAAACAGCAGCTCCTTGATGCAGCTGTCCTCAATACGCTGCAGCGCGGGGCCGGACAGAACGCCGTGGGTAGCGCAGGCGTAAACTTCCTTGGCGCCGCCCTTTTCCTTGATGGCCTTGGCCGCTCCGCAGAGAGAGCCGGCAGTGTCCACGATATCGTCCAGCAGAATGCAGGTCTTACCCTCCACATTGCCGATGATGTTCATGACCTCGGACTGGTTGGCCTTTTCCCGGCGCTTGTCCACAATGGCCATATTCATGCCCAGCTTCATGGAGAAGGCCCGGGCGCGGGCGGTGCTGCCCACGTCGGGGGAGACCACCATAACGTCCTCATTGCCTTTGCCGAAGAGGTTGATATAGTGTCTGACAAACAGGTGTGCGCCCATGAGATTGTCCACAGGGATGTCGAAAAATCCCTGGATCTGGGCGGCGTGCAGGTCCATGGTCAAAACCCGGTCCGCGCCTGCGGCGGTGATCAGGTTTGCGACAAGCTTTGCGGAGATAGGATCGCGGCTCTTGGCCTTGCGGTCCTGACGGGCATAGCCGAAGTAGGGCATAACGGCGGTAATACGGCCTGCGGAAGCGCGGCGCATGGCGTCGATCATGATCAGCAGTTCCATAAGATGATCGTTTACAGGGCCGCAGGTGGACTGTACAATGAACACATCCTTGCCGCGGACGGGCTCATGCACGGAGATGGAGCACTCCCCGTCCGCAAACTGCGTAACGGTGGCTTCGCCCAGCCTCATATAGAGCTGACTGCAGATGTCCTGTGCAAGTGCGGGATTAGAGTTGCCGGTAAAAACCTTGATCTCTTTGCCGTGAGCAATCATTTTTTAATCTCCTCTTAAGCTTGTATTCTCTTTTACCTCAAGCCGCGGTTCTTCCGTCCGGGCATGCATTGGGCGTACGGGGTTATCATATCACAAAAAGGGCTTTATGGGAAGAGTTCCCTTTAAAATATTGAAACAAAAAGCCGATAAAAAAACACATTTACAAGAAGCCCGTTTTTGTTTATAATATCATGTTGACGGGTTGAAGGCGCGAAAAGGCCCTTGGCTGCATAATTGGTAATATAAGGAAAGTAGTTGATTAAAATGCTTGAATTTGAAGAATATAAGGTAAAGCTGAACAATGTAAAGCCCACTCTGGACGTGCTCCGCGGGGCGCTGAAGCTGGACGCGGCCCAGAAGGAGATCGAGGAGCTGGAGGCCGCCAGTGAGCGCGAGGGCTTCTGGAACGATGTGGAGCGGTCGCAGAAGGTGCAGAAGCGCCTGAAGGTTTTAAAGACCAAGAAGGAGAGCTTTGAAAAGCTCTGCTCCGCCTGGGATGACATGTACACCATGTGTGAGATGGCCATTGAGGAAAACGACGACTCCATGCTGGAGGAGCTGCAGAGCGAGTTTTCTTCCTTCACCGAAAAGGCGGAGGCCATGCGGCTGAGCACGCTGCTCACCGGGGAGTACGACGCCAACAACGCCATTCTCACCTTCCACGCCGGTGCAGGCGGCACCGAGGCCCAGGACTGGGCTTCCATGCTCTACCGCATGTACAACATGTGGGCCGACCGCCACGGCTACAAGGTTAAGGTCATGGACTATCTGGACGGCGACGAGGCCGGCATTAAGAGCGCCACCATCATGATCGAGGGTGAGAACGCCTACGGCTTCCTCAAGAGCGAGCACGGCATCCACCGTCTGGTCCGCGTCTCCCCCTTTGACGCGGCAGGCCGGCGGCACACCTCCTTTGCGGCCGTGGAGGTCATGCCCGAAATCAGCGACGACAACGAGATCGAGCTGCGGGACGAGGACATCAAGATGGATGTCTACCGTTCCTCCGGCGCCGGCGGCCAGAAGGTCAACAAGACCTCCTCCGCAGTGCGTCTGACCCATATCCCCACTGGCATCGTGGTGGCCAGCCAGGTGGAGCGCAGCCACTTCCAGAACCTTGAAAACTGCAAAAATATGCTCCGCGCCCGCCTGGCCGAGATCAAGGAGCGGGAGCATCTGGAAAAAATCAGCGACATCAAGGGCGTACAGATGAAGATCGAATGGGGCAGCCAGATCCGTTCCTACGTTTTTATGCCTTACCAGCTGGTGAAGGACCACCGCACCGAGTATGAAAACGGCAACATCCAGAATGTTATGGACGGTGATCTGGACGGCTTCATCAACGCCTTTCTGTCCATGCGGGCGGAGAGCTGATTTTCCGGCTTACCTAAATTTTATTCCGCAGCAAATGCTGCAATAAAACGGCGCAGTCTCTCGTCATGAGGCTGTGCCGTTATTCCGTTTTGTTTATTTTTTAGAAAGGATCTGTTAAATTGTTTTCCCGTATCAAGACGAAAAATGTCGCCTTCTCCCTGCTTGGCAGCGCCATTCTGGCCTTTGGCCTGTACAACATCCACTCCTTCTCCGGCGTGACCGAGGGCGGCCTGCTAGGGCTGACGCTTCTGCTGCACCACTGGGCCGGCCTCTCCCCAGCAGTCTCCGGGCTGGTGCTGAACCTGTGCTGCTACTTTTTGGGCTGGCGGGTCATCGGCGGGGACTTTGTGGCCTATTCCCTGGTCTCCGGCGGCGGTTTTTCCCTGTTTTACGCCATTTTTGAATGTTTCCCGCCCCTGTTTCCCGGCATCGCGGAGCTGCCGCTTCTGGCCAGCATCCTGGGCGCGGCCTTTGTGGGCGTGGGCGCGGGTCTCTGCGTGCGTATGGGCGGCGCCCCCGGCGGGGACGACGCGCTGGCCATGAGCCTTTCCAAGCTCACCGGCGCCAGCATCCAGTGGATCTATCTTGCCAGCGACCTTGTGGTGCTGCTTCTGTCCCTGAGCTATATCCCCGTGAAAAAAATCGTCTATTCCCTGCTGACCGTGGTCCTCTCCGGGCAGATCGTCGGTCTTATCGCCCCCAAAAAGGCGGAGTAATCGTATATATAAAAGGTGAGCCTGCCTGTGCAAGCTCACCTTTTGCTGGGACCCGGATCGTAATCACCGAAGATCAGGTCGTCAATATCTCTTTCCATTCGCGCACCTCCTGTAAAGCAACATACCTTCAGTATATGCGCGCCGGGATCGGGTTATGACTGTCCGCAGTGCAGAATAATTTTAACGACCTCGGGCCGGTTCAGAAAGCGGGGCACAGGGATGGAATTACCCAGCCCCCGGGAGACCACCATTTTAAATGTCTCTCCCTGATACACCCCGGACTCGTACTCGGCCCCGAAGCTGTGATTCACATTCAAAAGTCCGCCGATGCCCGGCAGACGCACGATGCCTCCGTGGGCATGGCCGGAGAGGATCAGATCCACCGGCAGGTCCGGGTATTTCTCCGCCCAGTAATTTCTGTGTCCCAGCCAGAGCACGAAATCCTCCGGATACTCCTCCCGCAGCATTTCCGCCAGGGCGTCCGGCTTGATCATGTCCGCATAGCCGTTGGGATCCTCCGCCCCGGCCACAACGATCTGGGCACCGCCGCGTGAAAGGGGCAGATAACCGTTTTCCAGGCGGACAACACCGCAGGAATCCAGCAGCTCCCGCAGCGCGGGCAGCACGCCCTTCACCCACTCGTGGTTGCCGTTTACCCAGTATATGGGCGCGCAGCCCGAAATGCCCTCCAGCAGGCCCCGGGTGGCGGCCAGCTGGCTCTCGTCTTCCACAAAATCCCCGGTCAGGGCGATCATATCCGGCTCCTGTTCCCGCACCAGCGCGGCAAGGCGGCTGTTGTCCCTGCCAAAGGATGAGCCGTGCAGATCGGACAGCTGGACAATGCAGCAGCCCTCGAACCCGGCCGGAAGCGAATCGAAATACAGGTTGTATTCCGTAACCTGGAGGCCGTAGCGGCTGTCCAGCACAAGCCCCGCACCGGTCAGCACAAGCGCCAGCGCGGCACAGACAAATAGGGTCTTTTTCTTCAACGTACACCTCCCAGGTGTAATTTTTCCGCTATGATATCACAAAAGGCCGCACAAAACAAGAGAACGGGGACGCTTCTGCGTCCGGGAAATTTTCTCCTGTTGATAAGTTCTTTCCTTTCTGGTATAATTCACCTGAACAAACGTTTTTCCCCCAAACAGGAGGCCCGTTATGGCACTGGACAAGGAGTATTTCGACGCGATACACATCGACGTTGTCAAGAAAAAATACTATAATGCCAACAAGGTGGAGGCCGTGCTGCAGGATATCCGGCAGCAGGCGCTGGCCCTCAGCGAGGAAAACGCTCTGCTCCACCGTCAGCTGGCGCTGCTGAACGGCCAGAAAAATGAGATCGGCGACGCGCTGCTTTCCGCCAAAACCATCTCCCAGCAGATGATCATGGACGCCCAGACCCGGGCGGAGGAGATCATCGCCGAGGCCCGGGAGCAGAGTGGAGAGCTGCTGGCCGAAGCGCAGCGCCGTCAGGATTACGCTGTGGAGCAGGTAGAGGCATGCTATTCCCGGATGAAGGAGCAGCATCTGGCCTGTATCGAGGCGTTGAACGACGACTGGCAGGATTTCCTTTGCGGTTTGTACCCGGAGGAGACGCACAAAGCGCCGGATGATCTGAGCCAGAAGGTGGACGCCATCGCAAAAGAGCTGTTTTCCATAGAAAAAGAACAATAAGAGAAAGGGCATGCAAGATCGGGAGGCGGCAGCTTTTGAGCGGACCCTTTCCACCCATGCTTCACGAAAACACGAAAAATTGCGGAAATACATGCAAGTATTCCCGCAATTTTTTATTTTAAAGGAGCCCGTGAAAGGAACTGCGCAGTGTAACCATACGGGATCCTTCGCTAACGCTCAGGATGACAGAAAACTTGCGGCCCCGGAATTATATCGCATACTGGCTGGTATAGAGCTGATAGTAAAAGCCCTTTCTGTCCAGCAGTTCCTGATGCTTTCCGGTTTCCACGATCTGCCCGTCACGCAGGACCAGGATCAGATCCGCGTCCACGATGGTGGAGAGCCGGTGGGCAATGACAAAGCAGGTCTTTCCCCGCATCAGCTTGTCCATGGCTTTCTGGATCAGGATCTCCGTGCGGGTGTCCACGTTGGAGGTGGCCTCGTCCAGAATCAGCAGCCGCCGGTCGGCCAGCAGGGCGCGTGCAATGGTGAGAAGCTGCTTCTGACCGCCGGAGATGCTGACCGTGTCCTCGCTGACCTGGGTGTCGTAGCCCTGGGGCAGGGTGCGGATAAAGTGGTGGCAGTAGGCCTCGTCGCAGGCTTTGATGATCTCCTCCCGGCTGGCGTCGGGACGACCATAGGCCACGTTGTCGGCAATGCTGCCGCTGAACAGCCAGGTATCCTGGAGCACCATGCCGAAAAGGGAGCGCAGCTCATCCCGGCACACATTGGCCACATCCTGGCCGTCAATGGTTATTTTGCCGCTGTCGATGTCGTAAAAGCGCATGAGCAGATTGACAATGGTAGTTTTGCCGGCGCCGGTGGGGCCGACGATGGCCACCTTCTGCCCCTGCTTTACGTCAATGTTCAGATCGCGGATCAGGGGTGCGTCCTTGCTGTAGGAAAAATCCACATGTTCAAAGCAGACGTCGCCACGGACGGTCTCAGGCAGATGTCCGGTCAAGGGTTGCTCCTCCGGCTCATCCAGCACCGCGAACACCCGCTTCCCTGCGGCTTTGGTTCGCTGCATGGAGCTGAGCCCTTCGGCGATCTGCTCCAGCGGAGCGGAAAATTGCTTGGCAAACAGAACGATGGTCACTACCACGCCCACAGACACGCCGTAATTGACAATAAGGATGCCGCCCACCACGTTGATGATGATGTAGGCCAGAGCGTTGGTGAAGGCAATGCAGGGCCGTACCATGGCGCCCAGGAAGTTGGCGGTGGTCTCCGCCTTTTGCTGCCGCTGGTTGACCTGCCGGTGAGCGCAGATGGTGTCCTCCTCAAAATTGTAGGCCTTGCTGGTCTGGTAGTTGGCGTAGCTCTCCTCCACAACGGAGTACAGCTTGCCGCTCTCCTCAAACATCTGGTCGAAATGCTTCTCGCTGAGAGAGGAGATACGGGCGGAGAGCCAGATGGAGAGGGGCATGAAGATCAGAACGATCAGCGCCAGCCGCCAGTCCTCCAGCAGCATTACCACCGAAAGAGTAAGAACCTGAAGAAAGCCCACCATGAGGGTATCCACGATGTTGTGAATGGAGTTGCCCATATGGGAGATATCGTCGTTCATGCGCTCCAGAATCTGTCCGGCCGGGGTGTTGTCGATATAGCGCACGGGCAGACGGCTGATCTTGTCTGAGATGCGGATGCGCAGAGCACAGGTAAAATAGCGGCTGACCACGTTGTTCAGCAGGAACATTTTCAGCCAGTTCATGCCGCTCTGGAGCAGATATACCGCTGCCAGCACGCAGCAGCCGGGGAGCAGCGCCCGCGTCAGGCTTGGGCCCTGAAAAGTCCCGGCCCAGAAGTCATACAGGAGCTGTACACAGCTGCCCAGTATTTTGGGGGAGACCACCGCACAGGCGATGATCACGCAGCTGATCAGACAGGCCAGCGCCAGCCAGCCGTAGATCGGTTTGGCCTCCCGGATGATTCGCAGGATTATCTGCTTATCCTCCCGGCGCTGTGCCCGGGTCTTTTTTTCGGCCTTCTTTTTCATCTGCGCTCACCTCCCGTCTGGGAGACATAGATCTCCTGATAAATTTTACAGCGCTCCAGCAGCTCCTGATGGCTTCCGGCGTCCACAAGGCGGCCCTTGTCCATGACGAAGATGCAGTCGCAGCTCATGGCGGAGCTGACCCGCTGGGTGATAACAATGCGGGTTTTGCCGGCGGTGCGCTCAGAGAGGGCACGGCGCAGTCTGGCCTCGGTGAGAAAGTCCAGCGCGGAAAAGCTGTCATCAAAAATATAAATGGGTGCGTTTTTCAAAACCGCCCGGGCAATGCAGACCCGCTGCTTCTGTCCGCCGGACAGGTTTTTGCCCGCCTGCGTCAGCTCGTGGTCCAGCCCGTCAGGCAGGGAGGCCAGATACTCCCCCATCTGGGCAATTTCCGCCGCGGCCAGCAGCTCCTCTTCGGTGGCTCCGGGCTTGCCCATGGCGATGTTTTTGCGGATGGTTCCGGAGTAGATGGCGGCCTTCTGCAGCACGCAGCTGATATTTGCACGGATGGTTTTCGGGCTGATGCTCATGCTGTCCCGCCCGTCAAAATAGATATGTCCGTCAGAAGGCCGGCGAAAGCCCATCAGCAGCTGGACCAGCGTGGATTTGCCGCTGCCGGTGCCGCCGATGATCGCCGCCTGCTGTCCGGGTTCGATATGCAGGTTGATATTGCTGACCGCGTTTTCCGCCGCGCCCTCATAGCCGAAGCTCAGGTTTTCCAGGCGGATATCCCCGGAAAATTGCAGCGCCTCTTCCTCCGGCTCCGCCGGGGACTCCACCTCCAGCACCTCGCCGATGCGCTTGGCCGCCACCTTGGCGTGGGGGTACATGACAATGGAGAAGGCCGCCATGACCACGCCGTTCATAATCAGGGTGATGTACTGGATCACGGCGAAAATATCGCCGCCGCTGGCGGAGCTGATGCCCCGCTCCATGCGAAAGCCCCCCAGATATACGATCAGCACCACGGCCATATTCATCAGGGCAATGGTCAGCGGCGAGATGACGCCCATGCTCACGTTGGCGCGGATAATGTTTTCCGCCATGACCTGCGTGGCATCCTCAATACGCTTGTGCTCCCGTGCCTCGCTGTTGAAGGCCCGGATGACCCGGATGCCGTGGAGACGTTCCCGGACGATGTCGTTCTGCTTGTCCATGTATTTATCGGAAGTCTCCCACAGGGGTTCGATCTTCTTTCCCACGTTTACCACAACGGCAAATACCAGGGGGATGAACAGCAGCAGCACAAGAGACAGCACCGCGTCCTTGCCCAGCGCCAGCACAACGCCGCCGATGAACAGCACCGGAATGGTGATGATGCTGCCGGACAGCATGGAGGCCACCCAGGACAAAGTGCCCACATCATGGGTGGAGCGGGTCAGCAGCGCAGAGCTGCCCATGCGGCTGATATCCTCAAAGCGCATGGTGTTCACCTTGCGGAAAACGCCCAGCCTCAGATCCGCGCAGAAGCCGGCTACCACCCCGGAACTGATGTACCAGCCCCCCAGCACGGAGCCCAGACTGACAAGGGCCACCAGCAGCATCTTTGCGCAGCAGCGGAAGATGTAGGGCAGATCCGCGTTGTATACGCCGGTATTCAGAATGTCGCTCATAATATTGGGCAGCAGCAGCTCACATACCGTGGAAATGGCCATAAGCAGCATACCCAGCAGCAGTCGGAGGCGGTAGGGTTTTAAATAAACAAAAATTTTTTTCATGGATTCTCCTTTTTCTGCGCAGCTTTTCTTCCGCCTCATTTTATCGGCGAGGCTGGGGAAAAACCATAACGCAGTCGTTGAACCGCCGGAACAATGGCTCAACCGGCGGTTGAAGTCTGTTTCGGCCTCGGTTTTGGCTCTCCTTCAGTGTTTGCTATGCTCCTGTACCGGGGAATTTGCGCGCAAAAATGCCCGGAAGAGCAGTTCTCCCGGGCATGATAACATACCTATCCGTGGAAAATCACATGGAGAGCCGCCTGCATATCAAGTTGGTGTTCACAAAATTCATGGTGGTGATGGACATTTTGGCGACTCCTTTCTTAAAAATTACCTTTGTTATTATAACAGGCAGATATAGGTTTTGCAACACTCATCTGAATCACACACAGATAAAACGGATGTGACAGTTCCGGTTTCCTGTGTGTTTTCTATGTAACCGGTTGCCCGGAAGAAGTCATCATAATCTTCTTTCGAGCAACCTTTAATGAAGATATGACAGTGACGCTCATCATTTTCATCGGTGATATAAATGCGCTCCACAAAGGTCTGTATCAGTGTTACAAGCACGACGGGTGCGGCGTTTTCAGCATACTTTCCGAAGGAGAGCAGCCGTTCTTTTATTTCTTCAATATCTCGGATAGCATACATCTGACTTTGTCTGCTGTCCTCTAATTTTTGCAGTAGCGTTTCTGTTTCGGAAAGCTCATCGGTCAGCGCCTTTACATCCTCCTGAATAAAGCGTTTCAGGCTGTTATCCGCTTCCCGAAGATTTTTCACCTGATTGGCTATTGCCGTTTCAAGCTGTGCCTTCTTCTTTCTGAGGTCGGACAGCTCTTTTTCATTCTGCGACGAACTAAAAATATCGGACGCTTTCTGGTTGAGAAGCTTTTCAAAGTATTCGCTGTCCTCATCGGCAAGGTGGGATAACTGTTGCACAACAAATTCATCAAGCAAAACGCCGTCTACAGCCCGAAAAGTACATTCGCCTACACGGTAGCCGGGACAAACATACTTGAATCTCGGTTTGCCGTTAGTCCAGCGGTTGGATTCGGAGATAACCCGCAGGCGTTTCCCGCAATGCGGGCAGTAGACCAGTCCTGCAAGCAAGGCGTTGGTCTTTCGGTGCGGGCGGTTGTATTTCTTGGCAATATCGTCCAGCATATTCTGCGTGTCGATCCATTTCTGACTTGAAATAAAGCCCTCGTGTCTGCCGACCGAGATAATCCATTCGGAAAGCGGCTTTGTTGACATTAACTGCACAAATTTCGGTGAAATAAAGGTGCTGTCGGCATCCTCGAATTTCTCCTGATCGGTCTTGTTGTAGGCGGAGATACCGTGCTGACCGTCAAAGTCTGAAATATCCCCGCACAAACCGCCATTGTGCTCCAAGAAATAATTGTATGCACTTTCGTCGGCGGTGCAGTAAACGGGATTTTTCAATAGCAGTCTTGTTGTGGAGCTGTTAAACTTACTCCCAACCTTTGTACGGTATCCAAGCTCGTTCATTTTGTCTGCGGTTTTTTTGATAGACCGAGTGGCTGCAAATATCTCATAGAGCTTTTGTATCATCGCTTTTTCCTCGGGAATGCTCTCCAAATAGCTGTAAGCGGACTTGTTTTTGCCACTGCCGGTTTTCACACGCTTCACCGTAAAGCCTGTTGGGGTATTGCCGCCCAGCCAGCGCCCGTCTTTGGCAAGCTCCATCATATTATCGGTGATACGCTCGGTTAAGGTATCACGCTCAAATTCGGCAACGACGGCGAATATTTGAATAAATATCTTTGATACGCCGGAAGCTGTATTGATATTGTTGGAGCAGATCAGCAAATTCACCTTGTGCTTTTCAAGAAAGTCAAGCAGCCGAAGCAGGTCACTGGTTTTTCTGCCGATACGGTCTAATTTGTAGCAAACAACGGCACGGATCTTGCCCATTTCAATATCGTGAAGCATACGCTGAAAGTCGGGGCGGTCGGAATAGTAGCCGGAAAGCCCTTTATCCTCATATTCGAGAAAAGTGTAATCTTCATCAAGGTGCAATTCCCGTTTGGCATATTCCGCACATTGTTTGAACTGTACGCCGATACTGTCTCCCTTGTTGGTGATGCGGGATTTCCGGGCGTAGATGGCTACGCCCCGGTTATCCTCAGTATTGTATTTTTGTTTCTTTGTCATAATATCAGTCCTCCTGTTTTTTCATTATACAGCCAGCCCCGTGACGCTTTCCAATGTGCGGCCGTTTTTGCAAAGCTGGCGTAAGAGTAACCACAGCGTTTCGCTGTCAAGCGCTCGGATTTCCTGTTCCAGAAATTCCATTCGCTTGTGCTGAAAAGAACGGAGGGCGTTATTGTAGTTGTTGCCACGGTGAATGACAGCATTCATCTTAAAATCCATAAGCGCACCTCCTATCTCGAATCTCGGTCACGGTTGCGAAGATACTTACGGTAATGTTCGCAAGCCCGGATAATGAAATCTTCCGTATTTTGTGAATCCATTCCTTTTGGAAGAACAGCTCGCAGACGCTCGGCAGAAACTTTGATCGTTTCTTTTTGATTTGCTTTTACCTCGCACATAATACCTTCAATACAGGCTTTGGTGAGCAGTCCTTCACGGTCTGCCTTGTGCATACGGAAAGCCTGCGAATAGGACGGCGTGCAGTCATTGATTTCACATTGTTCCAACACATCGTATTGACTTTGTTCGTCGAGAAACGAAAGCTCCACACCAACGGACAGTGCCATTTTACCTTCATCCATAAATTCAAGAAGTTCGGGAATAAGGTTTGTTAGGCGAATATAGCGCTGAACGGTACGACCACTTTCTGTATCTGAAACATTGTCACGAGACTTGTGGCCAACTTGTCCATAAGTGATACCTTGATGATTCAATGCCTCCATTTTTAACTTGTACGCAAATGCCTTTTCGCTTGGCAGAATATGCTCCCGGTGGAGGTTGCTGTCCACCACCGCAATGGCGGCAGCATCCCGGTCGAGGGCATAAATCAAGGCAGGGACCTCGGTAATCCCCGCCTTTTGTGCGGCGTGTAAACGGCGGTGGCCGCTTACGACTTCATATTCATCTGTATTTTCTATCGGTCGGACGATCAGCGGCGAGAGAACACCTTGCGTCTGTATGCTTTCGATCAGCGTATTCATTTCCTCATCGTCCTTGACCTTGAACGGGTGTCCGGCAAAGGGGCGCAATTTTTCTACCGGAATTGCCACCGGCTTTTTCATCGTATTCTTCATTTTTATCTCCCTCTTTCTTTGTACCTTGCACGGGCTTTTTTCTCCAACTCGTGCTCTTGCTTTAACAGTTCATACAGGTGCGGAGATTTTTCTAAAATCCGTTCCGCACGGTGCAGACGCTCCCTTACGGGCTTCATCTGCTTGGATACTGCCTTGCGCTGTTTCTTGTTTTGCACTTGCTCCTCCGGCGACTTGGGGCGGCGTATGCGGTTGCTGATGCCGCTGCGCTCACGCTCCAAAGTGGAAAGTTCTGCCTTGGATTGCTCAATACTGGCTTGGAGGTCGGCTACCGTATGGATACCGCGCTCCTGCAAGAAGTGATAGTCGGCAACCAGCTCCTTCAAATCCTTTTCCGCCGCTCGCAGATCCGGCGACAGCAGCATCACATCGGCAAGCTCGGCTACGATTTGAATCGCCGTTATGACAAGATAAAACACCGCATCTACCAAAACGGCGGCGGTGTCACAGCTGTGTTCAATGGAGAACCCCAGCTTTCGCAGCTCGTCCTCTAATGGAAATTTCTTCGGCTTGTACGGCGGTCGGTATTCCAAGGTAAATAGCCGATACCGATTTTCGGCGTTCTGTCGTAGTTGTTCATTGACGCGATCTTTGGAAAAGCCGATGCCGCTCAGCCGCACGGCACGCTCCCAATGCTTCGCTTTAACCGAAAAGCGCACAGGGTCAAGGGTATACCCGAGCGCAAAGAGCTGACTTTCAAATTCTCTTGGACTGGTCGCAAAGGACAGGCAGTATTCCACATCTTCCCGCAGATAGTCTCGATGCGTTTTCTTGCCGGCCTTGTGAACCCAATATTCTTTCTTCTTGCCCTTGGAGTAGAAATCGCTGTTTTCCAGCACAGACAACTCGTGCTCCCGGCAGATCTCATCGGAGATTTTACGCAGCTCCTTGTGGTCGCCGATTTTGTTTTTGAACTTTGCGCCGTCCCTGAAGGACACGGGATTCACAACAAAGTGGCAATGCACATTGTCGGTGTTCAGGTGGACGGTGACCAGCACCTGATACCGGTCGCCCCACATCCTTCTTGCGGTTTCCTTGCCAATGGCAAACGCCTGCTCCGGCGTGACCTCGCCCTTGCGAAAGCTCTGAATACCGTGGTAGCCCACCACCTTGCCACGCAGCCCAAATCGCCGCTGGACGGCGATCATCTCGGCATAGGCGTTCTGCGCCGAGCAGTTGATGCCGCCCACAAACATTTTGCGGTCGGTCTTGTTATCGTTCTCTGCATAGCGCAGAGCGGCGTATAGATCCTCGTCGAGATATTCCGGGGCGGTAGTCTTGTCGGGATTGTCGGCGTAGTCCAGCGTGGCTTTCAGGTTTTTGAACACAGGCCAAAAGCCTGTTACGGCCATACCGCATCACCCCTTTCCAGGCAGCAGGAATTCTGCTGTGATGTGTTTCAGCACCGTGCAAATTTCTTTGTCCAACTCCGGTGAACTCGCCTTGCCCGCAAGCTCGCCCAGCTTTTCAAGGCAAGCAAAAAGAGCGTCAGGCGGAACCGCTCTCGGCTCATACCCTAACGCTCTTTGCTTGACATATTCGGTTGTTGAAAGCCCGCATCTTCGGGCTTTTGATTGTATTTTCTCTTTTTCTTTTGCCGTGACTCGCACGGCAATTCGTATATCTTTCATATACATTATTCCTTCTTTCATTCTTTTTTTCGGGGGGATTGGGGGCAGTAAGCCCCCAAAGAGCAAAGCCGCAAGAAAATCTGCGGCTTTTGATTGGGACTTTGGCACACAAAGTCCCTGCTTGTTACGGTGTAAGACACACACCGTAGGTGATATTCATCTGTTCTCAGTGGATTGCACCGTGAGGGAGCGACCTCATACCGTTCTTATTGGTGCAAATCGTGCTTTTATTCCATTTTTCTGCGGTATTGTCATCACTTTTTAAGAGAGTGCCGTCAGTATTGCAGAATAGTGAAACCATTGGGTATTGTGGGGACAATTCTTTTCTGTATTGCCATCACAGGACCGTCAAAAGCAGGAATAAGTGACACCTTAGAAGCTGTCAAGAAAATCGAGCATTGCTTCTTCGGATTCTGCCTTGCTTTCCTTTTCGGCGGGTGTTTGTGCAACAGGCTGTTGCACCAGTTGTAATAAGCCACCAAGGGGATTGACTTTTGCGGTTTCTTCTCGGATTGTTGAGATAACCCTTTCGAGGAAAGCTTCTTCATCTGCTTTAGTTTTGGACAGCTCCACATATCCGCAGATAGCAGAAATGACCGCCTTGCTGTATGAAACCTCTGCGTTTTGCAGATACTCGTAAGCCTTGCGGTCATTTTCTTTACTCAGATTTAAGCGGACTTTTACATTCTTAACGCTCATGACACACCACCTTTTCTATTAAGGGTAACAAGTGCCATATATTCATAGCCTTTGGCGGTGGCACAAATATCCTCGTTGATAATCACTCGGCTTGCATCATACTCAGCAAAGTTGCGAATCAGGCACCCACCGCCGCCGACCACATAGAGTTTCATCAGCTTGGAATCGTATTCGTGTTCACGCAGGCGGCGGAAGATACCGGCGCTGTATTCCTTGGCGATCTTGACAACCGTATCAAGATACTGTCCGTCAATATCTGCCGTGCCCTTTTTGAGAATTTCCGTGATTATCGCATCATCAAGGGTTGTATGGTGGTGCTTCATCATCTGCTCACGGATAAGCAGAGCACATTGATGGGTGCCGTACTTCTCGGTAAACATACGCTGGGCATCAGGTTTCTTGTTTACAATCCGAAGCAGGTTCATTGTACCGTTGCCAATATCGCAGAGCATATTGACGCCCTTAAAATCACCGAGCCGTTCCGCAACGGCAGCGAACCCCTGTGGGTAGATTTCCGCACCAACAATTTTAACGCGGTATTCGGTGTTTCGGAAAGTAAAACTGACCTCGCCGTGCTGAAGCAAATACTTATTAAACTCCGCTTTCTGTTCGCTTACCCAAGTAAGGGGAAGTCCTGCGGCGATAAATACAGAAGCCTCGGTGATGCGTTCTCTCCGTAACTCCCGTGCGATAGCGGCAAGGGTGAGTACATAATAGTCCTCGTCAGTAAACTTGTCTGCCATAAATTCTTTGTGACCGACGCCGATAGAATAGTATTTGCCGTCCCATTGGAGCAGGTCGCTGACAAAGGTGGGTTCGGTATCAGTTTTCATCACACCTGTAGAGAAACAGCAATTTGCTGTTTTCATATTCCCATAACCGTGGTCGATACCGATAACGTACATTTCATTAAATTTTCTCATAATTTCATTTCTCCTTTTCTTACTTCAATTTGTTGTGCTTTTTGATTTGTTCGTACAGCTCTTTATCGGCGGGTAATACTGCTTTTTTGAAATAGTTGCAGTAAATCCCGTAGATAGAGATAAGTTGCACGCAGCGGTGTGCTTCGCCATCGTCAAGCAGGATGCAGTTGCCGTCCTTATCACAGTTGGCGCACAGCGAATTAACAAGACGGTGAACCTTCTCCGCCTGCTTTGGTGTAGTCTTCATCATAGACCTTTCCTCCTTTCCATTTTCGGGCAGCAAAAAAGCCGCCGGCTTCCCGACGGCTGTGCCCGTGTATTTGTGAGGTTTTCGCTCCCTCTACTTTATAGAATACGGAGATAAAGGTCTAACAGCAAGTATTACGCAACTCAAATTAAACGATTGGCGCAACTGTTCATAAAGCATTGAAAATACTGTATTATTATGATATACTATATTGAAATCAAACTTTCTAAATGGTGTTGCAACTGAAAAATTCAAAACTTTTTTGATTTTTTGCAAAGGGATATTTATTGGACACTTGATATGTTAGAATTAGGATGGAGGGCAAGAAGCTATGCGTGAAAAGGTTGACTATTTTACCGCAGACTACCGTGACGGCAGAGTACATATCGGCGGCAAGGTATATCAGGCAGGGTATTTCGCCACCCATCTGCTGAATCAATTTTACGAAAATGACACCGCCGCCCGTATTTCCGTGTTCACAACGGATAATTGGCATTTAGAGCAAACGCTTGAAATCGGGTATATGGATAAGAAAGATTTTCTCGAAACCGGCGAGCGTATGCTGAACATCTTTAAGGCACTCCCATGGCTCGGCCCCTTTAATATGCTCGACACCAAAGCGGAACGGGAACGTGTGGCAAATCTCTTTACCGAAGAAATCTATACAAAGATAACGGAATATTGGAAATGTAAAGCAGAAATCTATTCTATGACCGATGAGCAGGCGTTTCTTGACCTTGTCCCCAAGTCCTACAATAAGGAATTTATGACAGAAGCACGGGACTTGCTTAATGAGGTTTTCTTCACATTGGATTTCTATAATGATCTGACAGAGGATATGCGTAGCGCTTTTTACGCCCTGCGGAAATTTGTTTCCCGTACAGACGAGGCAGAGCGATTTGACGAGGAACATCTGCTCCCCATAGCGTTAGAGGTATTCGGTAAAGCTCCTTTCCCTGTGCAAACGGAATATGTAGGTATCAAGAAATCCAGCCGCAGTAAAACGGCAACGGTGGCACGGCGGTTATATTTTGAAAGTTATTTCAGTTTTATCATAACAGATTTCTTTGAAGGTCTGCATCATGGACATTATCCGAGGCAATGCGAAATCTGCAAAAAGTATTTCCTTATGACCTCTGCCCGAAAGCAAAAATACTGTAACGGTATTTCTCCCTATGAGTATAACGGCGAAAAGAAAACTTGCAGACAATATGCCGTTATAATGGGCAAAAAGGAAAAAGTGGATGCACACCCGGTTCTGAGCATTCATAAAAAGCGTTGTAACTGCATCCGAGCCGAACTGTCCAAAGGTACGATAACAAGACAATTTGCAACGGCGGCGAAAGAAATTGCGGATGAGCTGAAAACATTGGCGATACACGGGGATGAATACACCGCCGAACAGTTCAAAAAGGATATGACACGGGAAGCGTTATATGCGCTGACCGACAAACGATTGAAGGAGCGGCAGTAAAACAGATGGGAGGTGAGTGCCGTGAAGGAATGGCAAAAGGAATTATATATCTACCGTCTTTCACCGGCGCCGCCGAAAAAAGACGATTTACAGGAGTATATTGATTTATACCTTGCCGAAAAAGACGAAACATATCTGTCTTGGTTTCTGCATTACTATGAGCCTACACTGAATACCACCGTTATGGGTATCGTACAGCGGTATTCGATGTTCGGGCATTTTCTTGATATAAAGGAAGCGTGTGTGCTCGGCATTCTGCGGGCGTTGGAGGACTATCCGAAAGATTGGGATGCACCTTTTATAACCTACAAAACCCGTATTATGTGGGAGGAAATTCACAGTTATATCCGTACAATGCGGACAGGCTTTACGGTGCAGAGTGACGATGAGTACCGCAACCTGAGAAACATTATGCGGCTATATACCGCCTACAACAGCAAAGGTGATCCCGACACCTTAAAGAAGATTTCCGACGAGGTAGGTTTGTCCGGAAAGACTGTAAATGAGATTCTGCGAAGCGGCTTTCACAATATGCAGTTCATTGACTTTTACCGCAGTTATGCTGATGAGGACAGCGAAGAAAGCCGTGAAGATGTAACCTGCGATTATACCTTTGAACCTTGCCGTGAGCTGATGCGTGCAGAACAGACCCATGCGGTATTCGGTGCATTAGACGAGCTTTCTTACCGTGAGCGTGAGGTCATACGCTCACACATCGGTTTTTGCCCCGATTGCCACAGTATGAAAAGTCCCAAGTTCAGACCGCACACATTCCAAGAGATTGCTTACAAAAACGAGCTATCCTCCGCAGAAGCGGCGGAGAACATCTACCACAAGGGTCTTGCGAAGATGAAAGACAAACTGCAAAAGAAAGGTATATTCCATCCATAAAGCACGAAAGGCGCCGCATTTTTGCGACGCCTTTTCAGTATTCCTTATAATTTGCGAATATGTTCTTCGATCTGCTTTATAACTTCAATTAACACTGCATCGCTTTGTCCTGTTGGGTCTTGAAGTTTCCGATTATTATCAAAAGATATGCCGCTGTACAAACATCCGACATCACAGCCAATTGAGATTACAATATCCGTAGCAGGAATTTTATTAAAGGTTTTACTGTGTTGAGTTTGTTCCATATCTATAGAGATATGCGGTGTATCCGTTATCGCTTTCTTTAAAATCCGCATCAATTTCATACAAGGGTGCAAAGATAACAAGAGTCTGCTCTATGACACATATACAAAGAGCAATAGGTCCGAAAAGGCTAAAGCAATACGGACTTTTTCAATGTTATATTACTACGGCGAAAGGAGTATTACTTGTTAAGTTTATTGAACCACTGTGTACCAAATGGTATGCACGGTAGTGTGAGAGAGAGAATTTCTCAAGTAAGAAAAATTCCTCCTACTCGATTGGGAAGTATGCAAAACTTAAAAAGTTTGTGAGTAATCGGAGAAAACGTCTTCGCTCAGTATGGATGTTGCCGTGAGTATGCATTTTGACAAGAATGGGAGTAAAAAACGGGTACGACTTTTGCCTTATCTATCTGCAACGCCGGAGCCAGTCGTAACCCCAAAACGCGGTTTGCAAAAGTCACACCAACAGATGACATTAAAAATCAAAAAATTTACGAATATCGTAAAATTATTCTTGACATGTCTTAGCTACGGTGATATACTTTGTTTAACGATTTTCATTAAATAATTAACGCTAACAGCACTTGGAGGTAGTTTGTATGGAAAAGTTCGTAAAGCACAGATTTCTAAACAGCGTGTTGTTTACTGCGCTGTTTGTTCCGCTGGGCTTTTTTCTTCTGCGCGATACCATTGCAGCAATAACCGGAATCATGTTTGAGTCCATTGGCGGAAAAGAGTCGTTTCTGTATCAGATTAACGAAGACATTGCAAGGCTGATCATCGCCGGCCTGTTAATACTTATCATGCCGCTCTTTTTCAGGGGAAAATGCAATTTTGGATTCAAGGGCGGGAAGCTGGCACTGGGTATTTGTCTTGCCCTGCCGGAACTTATCGTTCCTGTATGGAACCTGTTGCAGATCAAGGTTTATGAGGCTCCTCTTGTTACCGGAGTCGCTGCCGTGGCTGCCGCGATCATGCACGGAATCGGGCCGGGCGTGTCTGAGGAGGTCTTTTGCCGGGGCTTCACCGTATCCAATCTAATGCGTATTTGGAAGGATAAGCCGAACAGGATCTTTCGCTGTATGCTGGTTTCCGGGGTTTCTTTCGGTCTTCTACATGCACTCAATGCCATCGCCACAGGCGATGTTTTTGCGGCGCTGATTCAAGTTATCTATACCGCCTCTATTGGCATGTTGGACGGTGCTATCTACCTTCGCTCACGAAACCTGTGGGGCGTGATCCTCATGCACACCCTGACTGATGTTTCCGCTTTCCTTGCTGTATTTGAAAGCAATGCCACCGGCATGGATATTATATTCTGTGTCTTCGGCTCGCTGCTGTTTATTGCCCTTGCCCTTTATTTGATTCGGCCTGCAAAACGGGCGGAGATCGACGAACTGTGGGCGGAGGACTGGTCCTTTGGGGATGAAGACGGAAAAAAGCGCATTAGTGCAAAGGTGGCTGCAATTCTGACCGCCGTTCTGGTTGTTACTTTTGCCGCATCCCTCGGTGTTACAATCTATCAGGCAAAAATGGGATATGATATTCCGTTTTTCCCCGCATCTGAAAATGCACTCGATAAAGATGTGCAGTATCAGATTGGCGGAGACGGAAAAGAACTCACCATTTTGCTTCCTTATGAATTCGGCGGAAAATACGACTTGGAAAACTCCGATCCGGAATCATTTGTTTTGAAAGAGAGCCGGGAAAACGGAGACACCTATCTATTTGTGTTTTCCCACGAAGGCACCAGCACGGAAAAGGTCAAGATTACCTTCGGGTTGAGGTTAGGTGATATGTCCACCTCTATCAAAAACTATTCGGTATCCGTCAGCTTTAAGGACGATGGAAGTATTTCTACCGTCGGAGGGTAAGCTATGAAGAAATTATCCGCTGCGTTCGGAACCCTCCCCATGACATGGCCTGTTGTGTGCGTTTCTGCGGCAATCATCGGGATTTATGTGGGTGTCATCAATCAAATTCCGATACTTTATGATACTTCTTTTCGGGATATTGCCGTTACATATGAGTGGTGGGTGCTGTTTGCGCTTTTGATCGTGTCAAACTGCAAGAGCGCCCGTGAGGCAGGCATGAAATGCCTTGTGTTTTTTCTCATCAGTCAACCGATCATTTACCTCGTGGAGCTGCCCATGCTCGGATGGGACAAGGCGATGTACTATTACTTGCGCATTTGGCTGCCAATTTCTTTGCTCACACTCCCGGGCGGAGCAGTCGCTTTCTTTGCCAAAAAGCAGAATGTGTTGGGTGCGGTAATTCTCGGTATCGGCAATACCATTGTTGCCCTGATGGGAGTAAGCTATTTTCTGAAATTGTACAGTGCGTTCCCTCGGCACTTGCTGACGGTCGTTTCCTGTGCTGCGATCATTGCCGTTCTTCTTATGGGGATGCAGCAGAAGTGGAAGACAAGATTTCTGTCGGCGGCAACGACTGTACTGCTGACAGCAGGTGTTATTATTTGGGCTGTGCTCAATGAACGAGTGATCTAACAATCGAAATCTAAAAATTAGGAGGAGTAATATGAATTCCAACACTATTGCAAAATTCCACCTGTTCGGCAAGGTGGGAAAAATCGTTATGACAGTTTTATCCGTAATCGCAGCGCTTATAACAGTTAGCTGCTGCATTGCGACTGCTTTTGTAGCAACGCTCCCGAAGGATGCTCTGACGGTTCGTGTGGTCGAGCACGCTGAATTCCGCTTTAACAAAGCAAGCTTTGATACGCTGTGGAGCATCCTCGGCGGAAGCTTTACCTATTCGGGAAAAGAGTTCCCGGAGTATATGCTTGAGGATAGCGAAAAGAAAGCCATCCCACCCGAAAATCAGGAGTTCCAAGCCGAACTGAAGATTTTCAACCAGTCATACGCCTCGGCGGAAATACACTCTGACGAAACCGCCAAAGTCATGGAGGCGGATACGTCCCCTGAGGAATATAATGTAAAAGATTTGGTAACGGTATTTATTTTTCTGACGGTGTTTTCGGCATCTGCAGCTGCTGCGCTTTGGATGCTGAGAAGGCTGTTCGCGGTGCTGACGAAGTGTGAATCGCCCTTTTGCTGTGAAGTTGTAAATAGAATGAGAAGCTTTGGTTTTTCTCTTCTTCCTGTTGCAGTGTTCGCCTCTATCGGTGAAACGATGCTGGAAAGCTTCTTGACCGCCGGAAAAAGCACAAATGTCAGTATTCAATGGGGCATTTTGATTGCTTTTGTTGTAACTATGGCCTTGGTGGCTGTTTTCAAGTATGGTGTTCAGTTGCAGAAAGAATCGGATGAGACCCTGTAAGGAGGCGGAGAGATGGGACACATCATTTTGCGGTTAGACCGTGTCATGGCTGACAGAAAAATGAGCCTGAATGAATTATCGGCAAGAGTTGGCGTTGCCAATGTGAATTTATCCAAGATGAAGAACGGCCATATCAGCGCCATCCGCTTTTCCACACTGGCGGCTATCTGTGATGTCCTAAAATGCCAGCCGGGAGACATCTTGGAATACAGCCCTGAAGAAAAAAATAACTAAATTCTAAAAAGCTAAAGGCCGCCAGACTCAAATGAGACTTGACGGTCTTTTTGTCAAACTGATAAAGCAAGCAAACTGAATTTGGTATAATTTAACAGTATAGACGGCAAAGATTTCCCTGACGCCATTTCTGCTTTAGGTGTAAATCAAATCGTTGTTTACAATTTCTGCGGCTCTGCTGCGGATGTTATTCATTTGAACAACCCATTTCATTTGATTATCCGCTTTGAGTTTCTCGGTAACACCTTCATGCTCTGCCATCTGTTTTATTAGTCGAGAAAACATTTCTTCTGCCTGCTTGTCAATGTCAACAAGGTAACCATTCAGCTTACCGCTTGTCAGGAGATTGATGTAAAGCACCTTGCGGTGTTGCCTGATGTACCGCAAATGTCGCTGTCCCCATACACCGATAGGATGTTGTTCTTCCTCCGGCAACTTCAAGCAGGGAATGTAATAGTCGCCTTGAAGTTCATACCAAAGACCGTTCTTTTCATCATAAATAACCTTTTCCATAATCACGCCTCCTTGTAAATTACTTTGAATTTCTTTTGTTTTGCACCAATGATTTTAAGCAGAACCTCGTCCACCGCATCGGTATACTTACCGTCAGCAATAAGCTTGTTTCTTAATTTGTTCAGGCTCTCAATCATAAGCCGATGTTCTTGAGCGTTTAGTGCAAGATAGTATTTTTGCTTCATAACCGGTCCTCCTCTCATTTCTGCAATTATTGTAGTATAGGAAATCACAAAAATCGAATGTGCGGATAAAAAATGAGCGTACCCACCGTTTTATGTGAGTACGCTCAATGCTATATTTCGGGATAAATAGTTTTTAGTTGCTGATACATTTTTCTTGACGGTCTGCGGCTACCCGACTCCCATTTCATGTAGATACTCGGAGAAATACCGGCACTTTCGGCAAAATCACCTTGGTTAAGTCCATGACGCTTTCTGACCGTATGTAATATTTCCGTATATGGTGCGCTTATGAAAATGCAGAAATCGTCAAATAGCAGGGACTCGGGTATTTGCAATTCCTTAGCGAGTAAAACAGCAATATCGTACGGAATCGGGAAACGCCTCTGTTCATAGCCGAGAACTGTTGCCGGTACAATGTTTAACTTCTCTGCAAGTTGCCTTGTGGTAAGCCCCCTCAGTTGGCGATAGTACCGCATATATTCTCCGGGACTGTTTAATGTGTTCAATGATTCAAAGGTAAATCTCAAGTGCATCAGCATTTTGCCGTGCCGGTATTCATATAGCCCTGTGTGATTGAGAACAGTATCGCATTGGCAACAATTATTTTACTGTTTCAAAAGAAACTCCGGCTTCCCGGAAAATATCGCAGATGCTGTCGGCATAGGAAGCGATGTCGCTTTCCGCGTCTGGCAGGGTGATGATAAAATGCTTGCCCTTGTATGGCAGGCCGGTCAGCACATCCCACAGCGCATCCAGATTGTTGCCGTACCACTTTTGCCAATCCATCTTTTCCCGCAGTTCATCGAAAAGCTGGGGCTTTTCCGTGCAGCGGGAGAAGTCCAGCTCCACCGGTTCGGCCAGCAGCGCAAACAGGCCCAGGCAGCCGGCCTCCACATCCCGCCAGGTGGCCTCAAAATCCCGGGTATACCAGGGATCTGCCACAGCCTCTCCGGGACGTCCCGCAAATTCCAGCAGCAGATGGAGCTTTCGGCCCGGATCGCCGGCGAACAGGCGGCGCATATTGCGCATGTTCTCCCCGTCCATGCCGATGAGCATGTCAAAGTTCCGGTAATCCTCCGGGCGCAGCCGCCGGGCAGTCTTGCCCGCGCAGCCGATGCCGTGCTCGGCCAGCTTCCGGGCGGCAGGCGGGTAAACCGGGTTGCCCAGTTCCTCGCTGCTGGTGGCGGCGGACGCAATGGCAAACTCATCCGCCATCCCCGCCGTATTCACGATGTCTTTCATCACAAATTCCGCCATCGGACTGCGGCAGATATTGCCGTGGCAAACAAATAATATCTTAATCATATGAATTTTCCTTCCTGCAATGCCTCAAAGTGCCGTATTTTGCGCTGTTTTGCGACGCATGCCGCGATTTGCACGATGCACAGAATTCTGTCAAATTTCAGTTTTCAGCGCAAAATGAGGCAAATCAGTGCAAGCAAACGTAGTCGAATTTGCGAAAACAGACTACTGCGGTTTTGGGCAGGTACTATTTGTTATTCTACCACATCCGTCAATATCTCGCTACAGGAAAACCCTGCTGACCATCACGCTCGTTCTATTTCCTACATAGGGCAATTGATAAATTGCATTCGTTTCCTCTCTGATTATTGTAAAGACGTCGCTGCCATCTGATCCAAAGTCATCACTATACAATTTTTGCTTTTATAATATTCCAGCATTACAGGAATCTTTTTCTTATCATAGCTGGTCACGCAGTCAGATAGAACGGTAACGGCATATCCTGCTTTCGTCATGTTATAGCAGGTAGACTTCACACAAGCGGTTGCATCAGCGCCGGTAATCACAAACTCCGTAATCCTGTTTTCCTCAATAAATGCACAGAATGCTTCGCTGGTAAGGGCATTTGCTTTGGTCTTGATGAAAATGTGGTCACTCGCGACATGAAGCTCCGGAACGATTTCTGCGCCTTTTGTACCAGGAAGGAAATTCTTTGCAGAAGGGGTAATGTTGTTCTGGCAGATGTATACCACATACATTTCTTGTTCAATAGCCCAGTCTATGGCTTTATTGAGGTTCTCAACGATTTCACGGTAATTCTTTGTAATGTCATTTTGTATGTCAATGACAACAAGTGCTTTATTTTTCATATAGCGATCTCCTTTATCGTTTTCTGATCGGATGGCGAATTATGGTTTTCCATTTCTCCGGCGCTGCTTTCCGTGCATCCGATAAATATATCTCGTGGTGGAGCCTGTTTTCGTTCATATCGTTCGCATATCCGTTTTCTGCAATATACTGATCCATCAATGCGACAGTTGACGGCTCATGATCAAACGGTCCTGTATGCATGATCTGAACGCATAGTCCCTCTTCAATCGTGAGAAACTCTGCCAGAGAACAGTCCAGCTTCTTTTTACGAGCAGCTTCTTCCACCGCCCAGTCAAAATCCTTCTTTGTAACAAACTCCGGAAGGCGAATCACAGAAATCCAATGAAAGGTAGATTTATCCCCATAATCTATACCATCAACACCCTCCTGCCACCAAAACCCTTCTAATGGCGGAACAACATAATCAAAAAATCCTTCGATGCGATAATCTGTTTTATAACTCATCTTCAGTGTATACGCCACCGCATACAAAATGCTGACCGCGCTCTGGTAAGCGCCTCCTTCCTGGTTTGGATCACCCATCCCCCTAACGGCAATATAATTTGCTTTGGGAACTGTTACGATCTCCGGCACACGTTTAGACCTATAGAATTCTTTATATTCTTTCTTAAAATCAAATGCCATAATTATTTCCGTCCTTATTCTTGATATTTTGATGCAATTGCAGAAGCTGCTTGAAGCATTTTCTTCTTAACAGACTGTGGCTCCAATACCGTAACCTTATCCCCGCAGGAAAGAAGCCAGGCGATAACGCCATTTTCATCCATATCCATCTCAAACAACAGGGAATCATCTTCCTGAATGGTGAACGACGACGACCCATAGTTTTCAATCAGATGCCATTTCATAGAGGGGGCGAATGCTGCCTTCAGGTGGACATTTTCCGGGAAGAAAGTCTTTGTCTCAAATTCCGGAAAACGAATCTCCCGATTGGCTATCGGCTCAGCAGACAGCGCCAGTCTGTCCATACGGTTCAGCTTAAACATTCGGAAATCCTGTTTACCCCTGCAAAATCCCCAAACATACCAACTGCTCCACTTAAAGATCAGATAATATGGATCTATCCATCTTGTGCTTTCTGCCTTGGGAGAATAATAATCAAAACAGATTGCCCGCTTCGTGTCGATTGCAGTCTGTATCAGCGTAATCTTTTCCGATATTGACTCCTTATCCCAGGAAGAGAGGTCGATCAAAATCGTATCATTTCCACCGATGAAATCAGAAGAACCTGCCTTGATTTTTTCCATAAGCTGGCTGTAATAATGACTTCCACTGACACTATCGAGACTTCGCAGCCCTGCCATGATCATCTGCATATCCTTCGAGGTTAGAACAGTACGGTCCATTCGATATCCATCCATGATGCGGATGCCGCCACCAGTTCCCTGCGTCGTACATATTGGTATTCCGGCCTGACACAGAGCATCAATATCCCTTATGATGGTCCTTTTGGACACTTCAAAATGCTCTGCCAGTTCAGGCGTTGTGACCTTTTCTCTTTGCAGCAGCAGGGATAAGATTCCTATCATTCTGTCTATTTTCATGCTTTTCACTTCCATCTATATGATACAACGTATAACATGACATCTGTATGTCACCTTTATTTTACTACAAGCAAAAAAAGATGGGAACAGCAATCTATGCATGCATCCCCGTTGTCCGTCATAACATCAGCAAAAGCGCCCCACTGACCATCACATGATCAGCGAGGCGCTCGTTCTTCCTCTTCCGTATTAAACTGCTCTGAAGCTTCTCTGGGTTACCGGCCTCTGTTCACCGGCGGCTTTTGCGGCTTCTTCTTTTGCTTTGTTCAATTCTACCAGGCGGACCATCTCATTCCGGGCGTATTCCAGCCCCATTTGCTCTCAGGAGCCTGTATCGCCTGTTATGTGGAGGGGAGGAGTGTTTTCCTGGGTGTTCCCACAGAAAAATCTGCCGTTAAAAATACCGGGAGCAAGAATGGACTCTGCGGCTTTGCGGGCTTTACCTGCTGAAGTGCGGCCATCGGCCGGAGAATTTCTTCTCCCGGCATTTTTAACGGCAAATTCATGTTAAATGTAAGATTATACCTTTACAAGAGACAAATAATGGTATAAAATTACGTTGTCTGAATCAATATGCACAAACATAATAACATTTTTCTCCGCAATTTTTCGAAAGCCAGCATAATTTGCAGATTTAGAGGCATAATTTGCACCGTGTGTGCCGCACCGGCGCCATCCCCGCGGAAAAAATGAAGGCTGCTGAATCGGAAGGAAAAAGACTGGTCCCTGCATAATTTATCTTTAAACTTGGGGCGGATATTCAATGATACATATCGCCATATGTGATGATGACAGTGTGCAACTAAAACGGGCCGAAAAGCTGATACAGAAAAAAGCGGCGCGCTTCTGCCCGGAGATCGACCTGTTTTCCGACGGAGCAGAGCTGATCAAAGCGGTCAAAAGCACGGATTACACTCCTGACCTGGCCATGCTGGATATCCACATGCCCGGAAACAGCGGGATAGAAGTGGCAAAAGCCCTGAATCTGCTTGCTCCGGAATGCAGGATCATCTTTCTCACCAGCTTTCTGGGTTATGCCACAGAGGTATATGAGACCCGCCACAGCTATTTCATTTTAAAGTCGGAGCTGGATGACAGAATTGACGCCGCGCTGTCAAAGGCGCTGGAGAATAAGGCACAGGAGCCGCGTGTCCGTTTCCGCGAGGGGCGCACCATGCAGACCGTGACGGTCTCAGAGCTTTTGTATCTGGAGCGGAACCTGAAGAAGACCGCCATTGTGCTGTGCGGCGGAAAAAAACATTTTACGACCGCAAAGGCGGAGGAGCTGCTGAAGGATGTGCCGCCGGGCTGCTTCATCCACTGCCATCAGAGTTTTTGGGTAAACCTGGATAAGATCACAGGCATGAAAGCAGAAAGCTTTGTTCTTGACACCGGAGAGGAGATTCCCATAAGCCGCAGCCGGAAAAAAGAGGCTAAAGAGGCCTTTTTCGCCCGGCTTGAACGGCAGATGGAACAACGATAACAAAAAAGGAACCGCTTCACTATTGTGAGGCGGTTCCTTTTCTGTGTTGGGTTATAAAGCCGGCTGTATCCGGCGGCGCAGATAGCCTTCCCGGACGCCGTAATGGCTGACGGTGACCTGGGACACCTGGTAGCGCTCCAGCATATACCGCAGAAGCATAAGTCCCGGGATCAGTGTGTGAATTCGCTCCGGTTCATAGCGCAGGATCAGGTCGGCGGCGTCCTTGTCCGCTTTACAAAGCTGCTCTGCCAGCAGCTCCAGCTGTGCCCTCGTGAAGCTGCGGCTGTTTTCCGGCAGACCGAAAAGGCTCTTGCACAGCCGCAGGGCTGCCCGCGCAGTCCCGCCGACGCAGACCAGACGTTCCATGGGCGGGATGTCTTTCAGCGAACCGCCGTCAAAGGCAGCCTGGACCGCGGCCATGATGCGCTGCTGGGAGCCTTTTCCCGGCAGAATCTTTTTTACGCAGTCTCTGTACAGCTTCAGCGAGCCCACCGGCACACTTCCGGCCTTTTGCAGCTGTCCGCCCGTGAGCAGGGCCAGCTCCGTGCTGGCGCCGCCGATATCCGCAAACAACCCGTCGGCCATTTCAACGTCGCAGGCGGCCCCAAAGAAGCCGCACTCCGCCTCCGCTTCGCCGGAGAGCACCTCCACCTCCACGCTGGTCTCCATACGGATCTGTTCGACTGCCTGCCTGGTGTTGGAGACGTTTCGCAGAGAAGCCGTGGCAAACACGGCCAGATTGTCAATGTGGAGAAGGGCAAGGGTGGTCTGAAATTGCCGGAGACTGTGGCAGGCGCAGTCGATCCCGTCCTGCGTCAGCCTGCCCAGCTCCACATAGCCCGCCAGCCCTGCCATGATCTTTTCCTTGAACAGGATCTTGAAGCTGTTTTTGTCCAGATCATAGACGGTGAGGCGGATGCTGTTGGATCCCATGTCGATCAACGCGTATTTCATTACTGTCGCTCCGTTGTACCCATTATTTTTCCCCTCCGGAAGGCTGAATTCAGCCAGCGTCGCAGCGGATGGGGCTTCTCCGGGGCAGCGGTCCCGGGCGCTGATTGCTCTGCCGCCTGCAGATAGGCCTGTTGGTAGAAAAGCTCCTGGGAATTGAGCGGCGCGCAGTCGTTTTGTACGCGTACATATTCCCCGGTGTTTCGCAGCTCCCTGGCCTGTTGGTTATCCTCCAGCAGGGTACGGAACATCCCGGTCAGCCGCCGGCGCAGACCGGCGTCCAGGATCGGAGCTGCCACCTCCACCCGGCACAGGGTGTTGCGGGTCATAAAATCGGCGGAGGCGATATAAACGCTCTGCCGCTCCTCGGGTCCGAAAATATAGATGCGGGAGTGCTCCAAAAAGCGGCCCACGATGCTGAAGACCCGGATATTTTCCGTCTCCCCCGGCACGCCGGGCAGCAGACAGCAGATACCGCGTACCACAAGGTCGATCTTTACTCCCTCCTGAGACGCCCGGATCAGCCGGTCAATGATGGTCTTGTCGGTGAGGGAGTTGATTTTTATGCCGATGAAGGCAGGCTTGCCCTGCCGGGCAAAGCCGATCTCCCGGTCGATCAGGGCCAGCACCCGGTTTTGCAGACATCTGGGTGCTACCAGCAGCTGCTGGGCGCTCTCGATGACTTCCCCCTTGGCCAGGGCCTGAAATACCGCGGCGGCCTCCATTCCGATGGCCGGATCCGCCGTCATCAGGGAGAGGTCGGTGTAGAGCCGGGCCGTTTTTTCATTGTAGTTTCCGGTGCCCACCTGGGTATAGTATTCCGTCTGCCCCTCGGACCGGCGGGTGACAAGGCACAGTTTGCAATGTACCTTATAGCCATCCAGTCCATAGATGACCTGGCAGCCGGCCTCTTCCAGACGGCGGGACCATTCAATATTGTTTTCCTCGTCAAAACGGGCTTTCAGCTCCACCAGCACCAGGACGTTTTTCCCATTCTCCGCCGCTTCGATCAGGCTTTCCACAATCTTGCTGTGCCGGGCTACCCGGTACAGGGTCATTTTAATGGACACCACCTTGGGGTCAGTGGCTGCCTCCTGCAGGAAATCCAGAAAAGGCTTCATGCTTTCAAAAGGATAGGAGAGCATCTTGTCCCCCTCCCTGATCTGGGGCATCACGGCGCAGTGGGAGCGAAACTGGGCAGAACGCTGGGGAAAGCGCTTTTCATAGAACAGCTCCGGGTTCTGCCGCAGAGCATCCTGGATCTGGGACAGGAAGGACAGATCCAGCGGTGAGCGGCTGCGAAAGACGGCCTCCGGCTTCAGGTCGGTATAGGAGCACAGTGCTTCCACAATATCGCCGTCCAGCTCACGGGACAGCTCCAGCCGCACCGGCGCCAGCCGACGGCGGCGTTTGATGAGCTGGGCCATAAACTCCCGGTAGTCCAGGTCCTCGTCATAAAGGGCGTCGGCGTCGATATCCGCATTCCGCGTCACCCGCAGCAGCGATTTGGAGACAACACGGTAGCCGCCGAACACCTTGGGCAAAAAGTGGAGGATGAGTTCCTCCGAAAGCATCATTGCACCCGGCTGCCCGGGGACCCGGATCAGCCGGGGGAAAACCCCTGTGCCGCAGGGAATAATGCCCAGCTTCTCCCCGCCGTTTTTCCCTGCCAGCACAGCTACGGCGTAGATCTCCTTGTTTTGGAGAAAGGGGAAAGGCTGGCGCTTGCTCACCACCGTGGGAGAGAGCAGCGGCGCGATCTCCTCGTCAAAATACCGCTCCAGCTCGCCGCTCTCCCGCTGCCCCAGCTTTTGAAAATCCACCAGACGGATACCCTGTTCCTCCAACTGGCCCATCAGCGCGGAATAGGCCGCGTCCTTTCTCCGGTTCAGCCGTGCAACCTCTTTCAATACGGCTTTGATCTGCTCGGCGGCCGTCATCCGGGTCTTGTTGTCCCGCAGATCACGGGAAACCAGCATCTGGTCCTCCAGGGAACCTACCCGCACCATGAAAAATTCATCCAGATTGCTCTGATAGATCGAGGCAAAGTTCAGCCGCTCGCACAGCGGCACGCTTTCGCTCTCCGCCTCCTCAAGGACCCGCTCGTTGAATTTCAGCCAGGACAGCTCCCGGTTTATATATGTGTTCATCCCGTGCCCACTCTTTTCCTGTTATTCACTGTCAGTATACGGGAAAGCAAATTTGCCGGATACCGCTCTGATGTAAACTCTCTGTCAAATGGCGGTAAACTATTTTTCCCGGATGGGGCCGTCGAAATACAAAAACACCCGGTCTTTTTCCAGACCGGGTGTTTTCCGAAGGTTTATGCCTTATACAGGTCCAGCGCCAGTTGCCGGAGGGCGCGTTCCGCCCGGGGCACATCGGGGCCGTTATAGGCAAAGCAGAGCACAAAAGGCACTTTGGCAAATACGATGCCCACATCGTTGGTGATGCCGTCGTCCTCGCCGGTTTTGTGCGCTACCGGCGTACCCTCGGGCAGATAACCGGGGATCTTGTGGTTGATCTGCTGTTCCAGAAGCAGCTTTTCCATTTCGGCGCTTACCGCTTCGGAGACGAAACGCCTTTGGGCGATCTGCTCAAGGAGGGCGCCGATCTCCTCCGGGACGATCCTGTTCTCCAGTCCGCGTGCAGCTGCCTCACTGTCAAAGAGCAGACGCTCCAGGTGGGTACCTTTCAGGCCGATCTGCCGGAACTGTTCGTTGAGAAAATCCAGACCGAAACGGCGCAGCAGCAGATTGGTGGCCGCATTGTCGGACAGGGAGATCATCAGTCCGCACAGGGTGCGGATATCCACAGAGACCTCTCCGGTGAAGAAATACAGTGCGCCGCAGGGCGGCAGCTTATCTTCCTCCCGGCAGAGGAGCTTTTCCGAAAGATCCGCTTTTCCCTCTGCCGCAAGCTTCATGATTACGGCGTAGACCGGAAGCTTGATAACGCTGGCCGCCAGGAATTCCTCCTCCTGATGAAGGCC
This sequence comes from Clostridiales bacterium, assembly GCA_022787565.1. GTDB lineage: Bacteria > Bacillota > Clostridia > Oscillospirales > Oscillospiraceae > Limivicinus. The sequence continues at coordinate 58,673 of JALFVN010000027.1, forward strand.
AAAGCTCTCGCCGGTATGCAGATTCTTATAGAAGAAGCCGACGCGGCCGGGAAGCTCCTCAAGGCGGGATAATATCTCTTTCTTATCCATAGCCGCTCAGTTGTCGATCTTATCCGTGTCGTACTCCACGCCGCCGTTGACCTTGCGGAAGATGAAGTAGAAGGGGATGCAGACGGCGATAATGATCAGACCCTTGAGAGAGGGGATGGGATCGGAGACAAAGTTGTTCACCAGCAGGATGACAAAGAGAATGATGGTCACAACGATGGTGGGAATACCGCCCCAGACCTTGTAGGGGCGCTCCATATCCGGGTACTTCTTGCGGAAGATCAGCACGGCGATGATGCCCAGCAGGTTGATGAGCGCGCTGACCGTGATGAGCCAGTCGGTCAGCTCCTGAAGGCTCTGGAACAGAACCAGTACGATGGACAGGGCAGAGGAGGCCAGAATGGCGTTGGCGGGCACGCCCCTTTCGTTGACCTTGCCCATAGCCTTGAAGAAGTAGCCACCCTTGGACATGGCGTAGTAGGTGCGGGGGAAGACCAGGCAGTCGCCGTTGACGGTGCCGATAATGCCGATAAACATGCCGATGAGCACGATCCACTTGCCCACATTGCCCATCAGACGGAAAGCGGTCTCGCGGCCCAGATAGATGTTGCCGGAGGCGACCATGGAATTGACCTCGGCCTGGGGGATAACCCGGTAGATTGCCAGATTGAAGAGGGTGTAGATCAGGGTGATGGCGCCCATGGAGATAATGATGGCCAGGGGGATATCCCGCTTGGGCTTCTTCATCTCACCGGCCACGGTGTTCAGGTTGGTCCAGCCCTCATAGGCCCAGAGGCTGGCAAAGGTGGCATAGCCGATGAGCTTGATGGTGCCGGAGAACGTTGCGGCGCTGCCGTCAACATAGGCGGTGGCCGGGTTCAGGTTGGGGGACTGCTTGCCGAAGAACAGGCCCACAACGATGATCAGTGCCAGAGGCACTACGCGGGCCACCATGGAAAAGTTCTGGAACGCGGCGGCGCCCTTGACGCCCCGCAGATTCAGCAGCGTGAAAATGACGATGATGGCGATGGCGATGACCTTTGTTATCATGGGACTGAACTGAAATTCCTCGGCAAAAGGCGTCACCGCAGCCAGAGACAGCGCCGCGATGGAGCCGGAGCAGGTGATCAAAAAGCCCGAAAAGCCGTTGATAAAGCCGAAGATGGGGTGATATGCCTTGGAGAGATAGGTGGTGAGGCCGCCGGTCACCGGCATTTCAGCGCCCAGCTCGGCAAAGCAAATGCCGCCCAGAATGCTGATGATACCGCCGACGATCCAGCAGATCAGCGCCATGCCCATGGACATGTTGACCCGCTCCAGCACATAGCTGCCCAGATAGTAGATACCGGAGCCGATGGTCATACCTGCCACCAGACTCACGCCGGAGAAAAGCCCCAGTTCCTTATGGAGCCTTCCGCCTCCGCTGTTGTTTCCGTTTTCCTGCATTGTTTTTTCCTCCTTTTCTTATATGGAAGCCGGGATCAGGTCCTTACAGACCTGCCCGCCCGGTCAAAAATCATTTTTCCGTCTTTGGCCGCCGCCACGCCGTTGACAAACACCCAGTCGATACCCCGGGGCGGCGAAAGCGGGTCTTCAAAGCTGGCCGTATCCCGGATCTTCTCCGGGTCAAAGATCACAATGTCCGCGTCTTTTCCCACGCTCAGGCTGCCTTTGCCCGAGAGCCCAAGCTGTTTGGCCGGCATGGCGGTCATGCGCTCTATGGCATCATAGAGGCTGAGCTTCCCGCCGCCAACATAGCGGGACAGTACCCGGGGGAAGGCACCGGAGGCACGGGGATGGCCCTGGCCTGTGCTTAAGGTTCCGTCGCTGCCGACCATAACGCCCGGGTGGCTGTAGGCCAGGTCGACCTCCTCCTGCCGCATCACATAGCAGATGGTCATACACTCCGGGAAATCCCGGCGGGTCTCATCGAAGATCTCTTTGGTGCAGCGCCGGCCTTTGTATTTCCCCTCGGCCAGCTCCACCACATCGTAGCCGCAGTGGTAGCGCTCCCGCCAGCCCTCATCATAGGTGGCAGAACCCAGATTGGTGGAGAACGCAGCGTAGGGGTAGCAGTCGCAGCCGATGCGCGGCTCCAAAAGGCGGTAGCTGTCGATCAGGCGGAGAAACGCCTCCATCTGGCCGAAGCCGGCCATACTTCCGATATGGGATACCTCCATGGGCACACCCAGATGCAGGCCCGCGTCCAGAAATTCCCGCGCCGCGTCGAAAACGAATTCCGCGTCGTCCCGGATGTGTGCGGCTACCAGCTTGCCGCTTTTTGCCGCGCCCACCGCCGTCTCCAGCAGCTCCTGAATATCCATGCCCGGCACATAGCGGATGCCGTAGGACACGCCCACGCAGCCCCGCTCCAGGCTTTTTTCAATCTCCCGGGCCATTTCCGCCTTTTGCGCTTTTGTGGCGTGGGCGTAATTGTCCGGGCAGCCTGCCTGATAGCGGAAATATTCATGCCCCGCCAGCATGGCCAGGTTGACCGGCACACCGTCCCGGTCTGCAAGATCCAGATAGTCCGCCGGGTGATACTTGTTTTCTCCGCAGTTTCCCGCCACGGCCGTGGTGACGCCCATACGCAGCATACAGGGGAAAATGGAGTGCTCGCTGTACGCGTCGATAGTCCCGTCACTCATCACCGGGTCCTCATGCATGTGGATGTCAATGAAGCCGGGGCATACGACTTTGCCCTCTGCGTCAATGACCTGTTCGGCGCTGCTTTCCGCAGCGCCGGCCCCGGGACCTGCGGCCGCCACATGGCCGTTCTCAATCAGCAGATCCTGCCGGGAATCCACCTTCGCCGCCGGGTCGATCACATGGCCGTTTTTGATCAGAATCCTCATTGCCTTCAAACCTCACCATAAACAAAAAGAACCGCTTTGAAGCGGTCCTGCATACGGGAAAAATTCTTCTCCCGGTATATTCAGTAGCGCTCCACAAAATGTGACAGTCCTGCGGATTTTCTCCGCAGGCCCAGCATTGAACACACGGACATACGTTCAACACTTCGGCGATGGCCCCTTTCGCTTATTACGGCTGTCCGGCCTTGTCAATAAGCTACTGATGGACATCGCGCCTCTACTTTATGCTAATTCTTGAAAAAAATCTTTAATCTCAGCTTGGTCTATTGGCGCAAACCTGCGTTATCGTCACTTGCCATACACAAAGTATGGCGGCGTTCCTCTGCCTTGTCTTGCACCAATATCCCTGTGCTGCCGATTCAAGCTTTCTATCAAGAATCAGTATCATGTGTGAAATTGGGCATATATTAGCACGCTAAATCATGCTTGTCAATCAAAACATTTTGTTTCCGGAAAAATTCCGGGATTATTTTGCGAAAACCTCCATAAAGAGGCAAAAACCGCAGGGCGGAAGGATCCAACCTGCGGTTTTAGGTCTTTATTGAGAAAGCTTCAGGCGCCACACATGGTCCGTGCGGAATTTGCCGTCCTTGTACGCCATGGCGCCGGACTCGAACAGGACAAGCACATTGCCGTCAGGGCCGGTGGTCAGACCCTCGGTCATGGGCATGGCGGTGATCGCCTCCCGCAGAACAAGGCTGTCCAAAAAATACACCGGAACCTGGCTGCCGCCCACCGGGACGGAGCCGTCAGGCTGATCCAGATCCAGATCATAGCGCAGCAGCGTGGAGTTGTTCTTGCGGCCATAGGACTGGCTCAGCAGTACGGTGCCGTCATCGCAGAAGACCATGCCCTGAATCCGGTCCGGGGCGGCAAGAACATAGTCCGGGACAGGCGCCGTACCGCTTCCGCTCCCCAGAACTTCACCCCGCAGATCATAGCCCAGGATATAGCAGCCGTATTCGCCATCCGCCGTTTCTGTGGTGAAATCCATCCCGCGGGACAGACCGTAGTCCGCAGAGGGGTGATAGAAATTGCCCACCCAGAGAATGTCTCCCGAATAATTCAGGAAAGAGGGCGAGACCGGCAGGGCAACCGTGCTTTCGATCACCAGGTCGTGGCTGCCCTCTGCCGGGAGCCGGTCAAGGGGGATGACCGCCACGCTGTAGCTTCCGTCATTATCCAGCTTCGCAGAGACATACAGCTTGTCTCCCGCGGCGGCAAGGCCGCCCACATGGCTGGAAAAGGGACTGCCGTCGCTGTTGTAGAGCCGGTATTCCGCCGCAAAGTTTCCGCTCTGCGCATCAAGGGCCACGATCACGGAGGGAACAGCGTCTGCCTTGAAGTATGCGGAGATATAGATCAGGCCGTTTTCCCCGCAATAGTCCATGCCCTGGGGGATAGCCGCCTCATTCAGCCCGGGGATTAAATATGCTTTTTCCGCCCGGGAGAGAAACGGAGCAAACTCATCCTGGCCCAGGTATTTTTCCGTGGAGACGGCCTGCGTCTGGGTAAGTGCAAGTCCGTTTCCGGCCTTATCTTCAGCTGCCGGGAGCTCCTCGTCAGGCTGAGCCGCAGCGCCGCAGCCGCAGAGGAGGCAGAGGCACAGGCATAAGGTGAAGATAGGAATAAAGCTTTTTCTCATTTTTTCTCCTCTTTTTCCGTCAAATCCCCAGTTCATCCCGGGTGAAGGCGCGGGTATGTGCCTCTGTTCCGTCAGGACTAAACACGGAGAAATATACATAGGGAGCATAGTCGGGGATGGTGAATTCCGCGCAGTCCACGGTTTCGCCCGGGCGGGCGCAGACATTCTGGGTGCGCTTGGGGCTCATGTGCATCGTAATGCGCAGAGCGTCGGAGCATTGCAGGAAAACATGGCTGTCCTCAATGCTCAGCCGATGGATCCCGGGCCCGGTACTGGCGTAAAAATCGCCCCTTTCCAGCGCCCGGATGACAGCCGGATAGCTCAGCTCCGGCGCGAGGATCATGGTCCAGGCACCGAAGGAGTCGCAGCGCGGGTCGCCGAAGGGCTGCTTGTTGTGGTTGTCGTCCGCGCCGTGGACAAAGGGGAATTTGCCGTGCCGCAGAAGCCGGTCATACAGGCCCAGGTTATTCTCGTGGCCGTTGATCACCATGGAACCGGTGTTGAAGATCTCCAGACTGAAAAAGCCGTCGTAATGCAGGATTTCCTCCGGCTCCTCCATGGACCAGTTGGGGTGGTTATAGGTGACCAGGTATCCGGCTTTTTTCGCCTCCCGGATGAAGCGCCGGATATATTCCCGCTCATAGCGGCGGGGGCCGATGTCCCCGGCCTGTGCTCTGGATTCCGCCAGTGCGTGGGGCATATACTTGCAGAAATTGGGGTCATAGGCCACAAAGCAGGTGTTGTGGGGCTCCTTTGCCAGCAGATTGAGATGGATCTCCGGCCCGTAGACATCCAGCTGGCAGTTGGCCGAGGGCCGGATATAGGCCTCATACCCGGTGAGCATCAGAAAATCAGGGGTGCTGAGATTCGTATGGTCGTAGGGCGCTTCATGATCGGTAATGGCCAGAACGGAATAACCCTGTTCTTTGTAGGCCTCGACCATGGCCTCCGGAGTCAGGCTGCCGTCGGACAAGTTGGAGTGGCTGTGGAGATTTGCCTTAAACTGGGGCAGATCAGAAGAAATAAATTGCATAGATCAGATTCCTTTCCTGGAATTGGGTATGTTGACAGAGGTCATCGTTTCTTGCTATAATTATTTTTAATCTTTTTCGGGAGGGATGGATGTGCGCGAGCTTCGGCTGCTGGATATGTTGGGTATGGTAAGGGAAAAGGGCTATACAACGACACAGGAACTGGCGGAAAAATTCGGCGTCAGCGTGTCCACTGTGCGGCGCGACCTGGCTGAGCTGAACCGTCGGGGCCTGGTGTCCATCAGCAAAAACGGCACTGTCCCCATCTCTGAAACCATTGTGGATACGCCGGTCAGCTTCCGTTCCACGGTGAATACCCAGGCAAAGACCCTCATTGCCCAAAACGCGCTGCAGCTGGTAAGCAGCGGCAGTGTGATTTTTCTGGATTCGTCATCCACAGTGCTGCAGATGGTCAGCGGGCTGCGCAGCATGAGAAATATCGTGGTTGTTACCAACAGTATTCCCGTCATCACGCGCTTGCAGGGCAGCGCTGTATCGGTCCACCTGATCGGCGGCGAGATGTCTCCGCTGTCAAAGGGCTTTTTCGGGCCGGCGGCGGAGAAGGCCCTGCGCGGGTTCAATTTTGACCTGGCCTTTTTCTCGCCGGTGGCGGTGACGCCTACCGGCTTCGCCGCAGAGACCTCGGAGCGCGCAGCCTCTCTCCGCCGCGCCGCAATGGAGCAGGCCAGAAGCGCCGCGCTGTTATTCGACCATAGCAAGATCGGCCTGACGCGGCCGTTTAATTTCGCCCATCTGGATGCATTCCGCTATCTGATCACCGACGATGATAAGCAGACGCTCTCATCCAAGGCCATCGTCAGGCGGGTGCAAGCATAAGCAGCGGCGGGAAAGGGGTAAACGATGTCGGAAGAACGCCTTCAAAAAATTTTGCGGATGCTTGAAAGTGACCGGACCCTGTCCGCAAAAGAGCTGGAATCCCGGCTCTATGTCAGCTCTGCTACCATACGCAGAGATCTGGCCGAGCTGTCCCGCCGGGGGCTGATCGTCAGAAGCCACGGCAAGGCAATGGCTGTGACCCGCATGGCTCATGCCGTTGCCCACGGCAGCCCGACGCTGCCCGACGACCCCATTGGCTCTGCTGCAGCGGTGCTGGTAAAGCCAAACAGCATCATTTTTATTGCCGCAGGCCGGTCCGCCCTGTCTCTGGCAAAGGCAGTGAGCAAGGTTGCCGGTCTCACTGTAGTGACAGACAGCATGGCTGTAGCGGACGCGCTGTGCGGGCACGCTGCCCATATCCACTGTACCGGCGGTCACCTGCTGGCGGGACAGGACGCCCTTTCCGGCAGTCAGGCGGCAGAGCTGGCAGGCCTTTTTTACTACCATATGGCCTTTTTCAGCGGCGATTCTCTGACGGAAAACGGAGATATCACCTTCTACGGGCTTGACCGTATGCCGGTACTGCAAACCGCAGCGGGACATGCGGAAAAAAAGGTGCTGCTGTTCTCCCGCGAGCAGATGAACGCTGAGCCCGGCAGCGGACTGCTTCGGCTGAAAGACATGAATTATGTTGTTACGGACATCCCCGGGTATTTCAGCTCAGGCTATTTCCGCTCCGGGTATCCCGGCACAGTGATCGGCGCCGGAGCGTGAACAACCGGTAAAAGAGAAGCAACGGCGCACCGCTTCCGGCGGTGCGCCGCTGCTGTATACCGGGTTACTTCATTGCCGCCTTGGAATATCCGGTCATCATGTATTTCTGGAAAATCATAAACAGGATGATCAGCGGAAGCACGGCCAATACCGCGCCTGCCATAATCTCGTGATAGTTGGAGACCGCCTGCCCGGCGAAGGTGTTTTTCAGCTGGGCAAGACCAACCGTCAGAACGCGGCGCACTTCATTCTTGGCAATGATCTTGGGCCAGAAGTAGGCGTTCCAGCCGTTGGAGAAGGTCACCAGCGTGACAGTGAAGATGGTGGCCTTGCTCATGGGGACAAGCACGTTCCAGATGATGCCGAAGCGGCCCAGTCCGTCGATCCGTCCGGCGTCAATATAGCTCTGGTCGATGGCCATGAAGGAGTTCCGCATCATGAAGATATAGTATGCGGAAACGGCCTCCGGCAGGATCAGGCCCAGGAAAGTGTCTGCCAGACCCCAGTTGGCGCACATGATATAGATGGGGATAAAGGTCACCTGCAGGGGGATCATCAGGGCGCCCAGCACCAGATAGAACATCACGTTGCGGCCCTTGAAGTTGCCGCAGGCAAAGCCGTAAGCGGCAAGGGTGCCGGTGCCCACCTGAAGGATCAGGATACCGGCGGTCATAACGATGGTGTTCCAGTAATATTTCAGGAAGTTGGCACGGGTCAGAACATTAAGATAGTTCTCCGGATGAAAGCTCTGCGGGAACAGCGTGGGAATGACCCGCTGTACCTCCTCCGCGGATTTCACGGAGGTTGCCAGCATCCAGTACAGAGGGAAGAGCATGACAATGGTGATGATGACAGCCACAACCGTCTGCAGATGGTACCCGGCGCCGTGGCGCTTTTTGCGAATGGCAGTTTCAGGATTCATTTTTCTTCCCCCTCCCTTATGCGTCGTAATTGACCGCGTTGTTGGAGTACTTCATGGTCGCCACCGTGATGCAAAGCAGGATCACAAAGAACATGACGGCGGAAGTAGCTGCGCGATCCATGCGGAAGTCCACCATGGCGTAGCGGTAGATCAGATAGACAAACACTTCCGTGGAGCGTGCGGGCCCGCCGGAGGTCAGAATGTCCACAGACTGGAACACCTTCATGGAGCTGAGGAAGGTGGTGACCAGCAGGAACAGGGTGGTGGGAGAGAGCAGGGGCAGTGTGATTTTGAAGAACTGCTGCCTGCTGTTGGCTCCGTCCAGAGATGCGGCTTCATAGTACTGGGGCGAGATACCCATCATAGCCGACAGATAGATCATCATGCCGTAGCCGAAAACACGCCAGCAGGTTGTCATCAGTACGGAGAGCAGAGCAGTGGATTCCTGGTTCAGCCAGTCCACCGGCTGCAGGCCGATGAGCTTGAGCAGATAGTTCAGCACGCCGTAGTCGGTATTGAGGATCCAGAGGAACACCACAGCGCAGGAGGACATAGCCACATACTTGGGTACAAACAGGATCGCTCTCATCACGCTGAAGGAGCGGGTCATGCGCTTGAAGATCAGGGCAAAGATCATACCGCCCACCATGGTGGCAAAAATCTCACCCAGGGAGTACAGGAAGGTCACCTTCAGGGAGTTCCAGAGGTATTTGGCGCCGGAGCCCGCAAAGAGCCACTTCCAGTTTTTCAGTCCGACAAACGTCCATTCGGGCTTGAGCAGGTTCCAGTCGGTAAGACTGATCTGGAACAGCTTTGCCACAGGGTAGTAGGTAAAAACAGCCAGCAGGGCCAGAGCGGGCAGCACAAAGAGGAAGTCCACAAACTTGGCTTTCTGTCTCTGGGTGATCCTGGGCCTCTTCCGGGCCGGCGGGGCTTCAGCCACGACGGCGTTCGCGGGGGCATCGCTCATAGTAACAAATCCTTTCTCTCCGATATGTGTGTACCTCAAGCCTTGCCCAAGAGCAAGGCTTGAGGTTTTTGGTCTTTATATGCTTCGGAGATTATTCTCTCATCTCCCGCGGGAAGATCAGGCGTGATCCTCCAGGATCTCGTTGATCTCAACGACCATGTCCTCGGAAGAGGAGGCCACATCGCCGCCCTGGTTGATCATCACGTCCATGTAGTTCTTCCAGGTGGTGGCCAGTTCGCTCCATGCGGCGTTCTGGATACGGGGATTGATCAGGTTCAGGTTGTCGAAGATGCACTGGAAGGCGGGCTTTGCCTCCAGGAAGGCAATGCCTTCGTCGGTGGTCAGCACGGAATTACGGGTGGGCAGGTAGCCGGTGCCTTCGGCCCACTTCATGTTGACTTCCTTGCCGCAGAGGTACTGCAGGAAGAGCCATGCGGCGTTCTTGGTGGCCTGGTCGTTGCCGGCGGGGATGCCCAGCACGCAGCCGCCAACCTCAGAGTACATGTCGCCGGTGGAGGCGGCGGGGTACCATGCCATGCCGACTTCAAAGTCGCACTTGGAGACATAGTTGTTGTACAGAGAGGAGGTGTGCATGACGGAGAAGGTCTCGCCGTCATAGAACTTCTGGCGCATGGTGGCAGAAGCGTCGGTGCCGGTGGCCAGGTAGGCCAGACCGTTGTCGCACCAACCCTTGATCATGTTGGTCACACCGACAGCGGTGTCGCTGTCCAGATCGCAGGTGTTGTCGCCGGTGATGATGTCAACGCCCTCGTTCAGGTACAGGGTCTCGAAGTACCACTGGTCCCAGCCGGGAACCACGGTGCCATATCCGCCGCAGGCGGCAGCGCCGGCCTGGAGGAAGGCTTCAAAGTCTTCGATCTTGGTGGGGACAGTGATGTTGTTCTCGTCAGCCAGGGTCTTGTTGTAGTAGATCACCTGGGTGGAGTGCAGGAAGGGCAGAGCCACCTGCTTGCCCTCATACTGGGAGCTGGTGAGAAGACCGGTGGAGAAGTCCTCCACATCGTAGCCGGTGGCTGCAATGTAGGGATCCAGGTTCTCGAAAACGCCGCCTGCGCCGTAGGAGGCCACATAGTCGGTGTTGGCCACGCAGACTGCGGGCAGACCGGTACCGGCTGCATGAGCGGCCACCAGGGCCTCGTTCACGTCTTTATAAGCGCCGATATACTGAGCCTCGACAGTGACCAGATCCTGAGAAGCGTTGAAGCCGTCAACGACTTCGTTTACCAGCTCGGAATACTGATCTTCCAGAGCGTGCCACCAGATGATGGTGATGGGCTCGGTGACCTCGTACATGGATGCATCTGCGGGTGCGGGCTCAGCCGATTCCACAGCGGGAGCTGCGGATTCAGCCGGAGCTGCGGTGCCGCCGGTGGAGCCGCCGCATGCGCACAGTGCGAATACCATGCACAGTGCAAGGGCCAGGGCTAAAAACTTTTTCATTTTCTGTTCCTCCATTTTGTTCGTGATAGGTTGTTGCTTTCCAGCGCTCAGGCTGTGATGTTGGTTAAAGTATACCATTTAAGACCCCTCTTGACAAGCGTTCGCTCAAATTTTACGCGAATTTGCACAAAAATTGATTAAAATGCAAAGTCGCTCAAAAACTTGTACGAAAGAGAAAAAAAGCGCGGCCTGATTTGTTCAGCTTCACCAAAAGTTTGAATATTTGAAGCGTCTCAGGCGGCAGAGATTGAAATTGGAACGGCATAATGTTATACTGCAATGTACGATTATGTCGTTTTTTGGCGGCGAGAAGGAGTAGGTTTGATGAACACAATCAAATTCAGCAAGAAGCATGTAAAGACCATTGCCCACCGGGGCCTGAGCGGGCTGGAAAAGGAAAACACCTGCGCAGCCTTTGTGGCGGCAGGCAACCGGGAGAGCTACTACGGCATCGAGACCGATGTACACCGCACTGCTGACGGGCAGTTTGTGGTCTTCCACGACGACAGCACCGCCCGGGTGGGCGTGGACGCGCTGGTCATTGAAAACAGCACTTTTGACACGCTGCGCAAGCTCCAGCTCACCGATATCGACGGGAAACGGGGCCGTATTGATCTGACCATACCCACGCTGGCGGAATACATAGGGATCTGCAAAAAGTATGAAAAGGAATGCATCCTTGAACTGAAAAATCAGTTCCGGGCGGCGGATGTGTATAAAGTAGCCGCAGCCATCGAAAAGCTGGGCTATCTGGAGCATGTCACCTTCATTTCCTTCCAGCTGAAAAACCTGGTGTACCTGCGCCGCCGCTATCCCAACCAGCCCGCCCAGTACCTTCTGGATAAATGGGATGAAGGCGCCCTGGACGTGCTGAAAAAATACAATCTGGGCCTGGATATCCGCTATACCAGCCTGACGAAGGAGATTGTGGAGCAGGTCCACGCCGCCGGACTGGAGGTAAACTGCTGGACGGTGAACGGGAAGGAAGACGGAGAAGCCATGGTGGAGATGGGCGTCGACTACATCACGACAAATATTCTTGAGTAAGAGCTTCTTCATTATAACAGGAGACATCCATGTACCACCTTTTTAACCCCGAAAATAAATTCTGGAATTTTATCGCAAAGATAACCGATGCCGCCTGTATGAGCATTCTGTGGGCGCTGGCAAGCCTGCCGCTTTTCACCATAGGCGCGGCCACCACCGCCTTTTACGATTTTTCCCTGCATCAGGTGAACGACCGGGAGGGCAAGATCCTGAAAAGCTTTTTCGGCTCTTTCAGGGCCCATTTCGGCAGGGCCACGCTCCTCTGGCTCACGGAACTGGCGGGGATTGCGTTTTTTGCCCTGGACCTGTGGGCCGCGTGGAATTTTTATCTGACAAAGGGCGGCGTTATCGGGATAGCGCTGATGGGCTTCTGCGCCTGTTTCGCGCTGATTTTTCTCTCCTGCGTCATGTACGTTTACCCGCTGCTGGCCGCCTTCAACTTCAACCTGAAAAAGATCCTCCGCGACAGCTTTATTATGGCCATGGGCAACCTCCATGTGACCATAACGCTTTTTGTGATGACCGCGCTGGTCTGTGTTCTCATCTATTACGTGAGCGGGCTGTTTTTCTTCTGGATCGGACTGTATATCTTTTTCTCCTCTTATTTCATCACCGGCGTTTTCCTGAAATATGTCCGCGACCCGGAGGAGGAAGCGGGAAAGGAGCAGCTTGAGGAATGATCGGCGGCTACGGACTGACCTTCCGGCAGAAGGTCAAAAAATGGCATGATACAGAGTCGGCCAAGCTGCGCACCATGAAATTCGGCGAAAAGATCGGATATATTTTTACCTATTACTGGAAATGGATGCTGCTGTTTCTGATCGCCGCCATGTTCTGCGGCTATGTGGGCGACGCCGTGGTACAGGCCCATAAGGAGATCGTGCTGGAGGGCTTTTTTACCAACGACGACTATGATTTGTTCCCGGCCGGGAATCTGCAGCGGGACTATGCGGCCACGCTTGAGCTGGAGAAAAAGCAGGCCGTGGTATTTGACGACAGCCTGTATATCAGCTTCGACGGCGGAGCCACCGAGTACAGCGCCGCAAGCAACGGCAAGATTATCGCCTATATGGCCACCCAGGAGCTGGACTTTGTGGTCACCACGGAGGCGGTGTACGATTATTACGCAAAGGATGTGCCCATGGCAGATTTGGAACAGATCCTGTCGCCGGAGCTGTTCGCGCGGCTTGAAGAATATCTGGTCGCCGGCGCCGGCCCGGACGGAAATGCCTGCTATACCGGTCTGGACATGACCCAAAGCCGCTATGTGGCGGGAACAGGCGCGGATCAGGATGAACGCATCACCCAGCGCTACATCCTCTTCGTCCCCTACAACGCCCCCCACACGGAAATGCTGAACGATTATATTGCTTACTGCTTTTCATAGACTTCTTCAACCGCCGGGTGTTTTGCCTCCTTCAAAACGCCCGGCGGTTGAAGCCCGCAAAAAAGTCCCGACAGGACTTTTTTGACAAGCTGGCTTATTCAGGAGTATTTTTGAATACTCCTGAATAAGTTTGCAAGGCGTCGAACTTTGTCGACGCCTTGCGCCGTCCTCTGCGCCTTCGGCGCAGAAGGACGGCGCAGACTGTAGACAAAGCTACCTGTAGCGTATAGAATTGCATAGATTAAGCGCCGAGAGGGGACGGGAGTCCCCTTTCGGCGCTCAAGATGCCTGCAAAAAGCAAAAAGCCCCGGACGCGATTGCATCCAGGACTTAATGGAGCTGCTGGCCAGATTCGAACTGGCGACCTCATCCTTACCAAGGATGCGCTCTACCTACTGAGCTACAGCAGCAAAGTATATGCCCCTTTGAAAGGGGCATATGTGGCGACCGAGAAGGGACTTGAACCCTCGACCTCCGGCGTGACAGGCCGGCGTTCTAACCGACTGAACCACTCGGCCACGGCTCAGTTATAGTACCAAATCCTGCGCCATTTGTCAACACTTTTTTTCAATGTTTCTTTCTTTTTTTATCCCGGGCAGAGACAACTCTGCCCGGGACAAAAATTTACCGGATATCCAGCTCCAGCGGCTCGTCCAGCGTTTCGGAAACGTACTTCCCGTTCTTCTTCCTTTGCCGGACACATTCCGTCAGCAGATATTCGATCTGACCGTTGATGGAGCGGAAGTCGTCCTCCGCCCAGGCCGCGATGGCATTATACAACGCCGGAGACAGACGCAGCGGAACCTGCTTTTTCTCAGCCATGGCTTAATACAAACTGCCGGAGTTGACCACCGGCTGGGCGTCCCGGTTGCCGCAGAGCACCACCAGCAGGTTGGAGACCATTGCTGCCTTGCGCTCCTCGTCCAGTTCCACGGTCTTGTTCTCGCTGAGGCGCTCAAGGGCCATCTCTACCATGCCCACGGCGCCGTCCACGATCATTTTCCTGGCGTCGATGATGGCAGACGCCTGCTGGCGCTGGAGCATGACCGCGGCGATCTCCGGCGCATAAGCCAGATAAGTAATGCGCGCTTCGATGATCTCTATACCGGAATCCTCCACCTTCTGCTGGATCTTGTCGCGGATACGGCGGGCCACAGTCTCGCTGGAACCGCGGAGACTGCCCTCATCCGCCACGCCGTCGCCTGTGGTGTCCACTCCGGGCGCCACGTCATAGGGATAGATACGCACGATGTCGCGGACGGCGCTGTCGCACTGGAGGGACAGATACTCCTTGTAGTTATCCACATTGAAGACGGCTTTTGCGGTGTCCACCACACGCCACATAACGGCGATCCCGATCTCGATGGGGTTGCCCAGACAGTCGTTGATCTTCTGACGGCTGTTGGACAAGGTCATGACCTTGAGAGATATTTTCTTGCTGGCGCTTTCCGTGTTTACCGTCGCGCTGCTGCCGCTGAGGGCCACGTTCAAAATAGCGCTTCCGGTACGGCCGCCGTCCACGTCGCCGCTCTGGCCCAGCTTGGTCTTTGCCGCCGGATTTACGCCCACGCAGAAGGGATTGACATAGTAGAAGCCCTCGTTTTTCAGTGTGCCCATATAGCGGCCGAACAGGGTAAGCACCAGCGCCTCCTGGGGCTTCAGTACCTTCAGGCCCATAAAGGGGATCCAGCCCACACAGACCCAGACAATACCCACCACAAACACAGGAATCGCCCAGAAGCGATTGCAATCCAATCCGATGCCGCCCAGCACCGTGAGCCCCACAGCGGCCGCATACAGCAGCCCAAAGAGCAGCAGCATAGCCATACCGTTCTTTTTATTGTTAAGTACTTTTTCTTTCATCGGAATACGCCTCCTTAATTTGATATCAAAATAATATCACTCCAATATCAACTCGTCAAGTCTTTTCGAAAAAAGTGCCCCGCCGGTCAGGCAGCAGAATCTGCTGCCCGGCAAGCGGGGTGCTTCTGATTTATCTGTGGCTTATCCGACCAGGCGGATCCAGAAGCCGGTGCTGGGCTCGTAGCCCTCCACCAGCGCGGTCAGCCAGTCGTTCATGGCCTGGTTCACTAGCGTGCTCTCGGCGATGACATTGCTGTACAGCTCGCCCTCGCCCACATAGTACATCACATGGTAACCGGCGTAACTGCTGCTCTCGCCGTAAACAATGGCGGTGTCGCCCTTCTTGTGGCCTTCAAAGCAGAAGGCATCAAACTCCTCCACCATCTGGCCCTTGGCAACGGTGTCGTACAGACCGCCGTTGGTGTTGGAGCCGGTGTCCTCGGAGTACTCCTCCGCCAGCGTGGCAAAGCTCTCCTCGGTCTTGTCGCCGGACAGATACTCAGAGAGGATCTCCTCGGCCCTGGTCTTGGCTGCGGCCTTGGCCTCGTCGGTATAATTGCCGTCTGCGTCGGCCTCGGCCTTGATGAGAATGTGGCGGACCTGGGCGGTGGCATAGTGGTTATCGTCGCGGCTGATAAAGGCCACAACCGTATAGCTCTCGCCGTCGGAATCCTCGATCACGGTAACATCTCCGGCCTTGCGGCTGCCCATGAGCCACTCCTTATAGGCGCCCAGGCTGCTGCCGGCTGTACGGCTGCGGAGACTGGCCTCCTGGCCTGCGTTCACCGCGCCAACCGCGTCGGAAAGGCGCTGGAGCACATCCTCCCCTTCGGTTTCCTTATAGGCGGCCATGATCTGGTCGGCGGCTTCCTTGGCGGCGGCAAGGGTCTCATCGGTGACTTCCTCAGTGGCCTCTTCGCCCTCGGTCTCCGGCTCAACGGTGACCTTGGTGGCTTCTACCGTGTAGCAGGCGTAGTCAAAGTAATCATGGGAACCCTCAAAGCTCTGGTACTCCTCTTCCAGCTCCGCGTCGGAGTAGCTCAGCGTCTCCTGATACTGGCTGTAAGCCTTGGCGGCGAGGGAGGAATCCCGGGCAGCGGCAAGAACGATGGCGCTGTCCACGCCGTTGCCGTAGTTTGCCGCAAGGTAATTGTCCGCGCTGGAGAAGCCCATGGTCTTGGCATAGCTCTCCATATCGGCAAAATCGGCGTCGATCGCTGCCAGCTCCTCGTCACTGAGGGTGATGCCGTTTTCCTTGGCGTAGTTTACCAGGGCCTGGTTCTGTTCGATCTGCGCATAGGCAGACTGGAGGAAATAATCCTTCCAGGTGGCGCCCTCCTCAAGCATGGAGCAGGACTGATCCGCCGCGCCGGCCAGACCGCTGCTGGTGTCCAGCCCGAAGATGCCGGCATAGCTGCCGTACTGGTTGACAAAGGTGTAATACTGGTTTGCGTAGTAGTAATTCAGCTCCGCAGGGGAGTAGGTCTGGCCGTTGATGGTAGCGGCGGTGGTGTGGGTATAGAGAAAACCGGAGTTAAGGAACAGAATCAGAGCGATCAGCAGCACGACGCCCACAGTACCCAAAGTCCAGTTGCGGCGGCTTTTTGCTCTTTTCTTTGCCTCTTCCTGTGCGGCCAGGGTCTTCTTGTCCGTTCCGGCGGCGCGGGCGGCCTGGCGATTTTTCTTTTCCGTTGATGCGCTCATTGCATTCATCCTTTACATGGTGTTGACATACTTTACTTATTATATAGAAATAAGCCGTAATATTATAACCTAATTACAATTTGTTTTCAAGATGTATTTTCCCGGTTCTTTTGCTTTTCGCTGCGCCGCCTCTGATCTATACGATTTATGGCCATCCGGACAAAAAAGAAAAAATTTCTCTTGCAATTCCTCACAGGGTCTGGTATTATATAAAAGCTGTCCAATCAGCGAAACACAAGCAAGGAGGTGCTTCAAATATGGCAAAGTGTCAGTTTTGCGAGAAGGACGTGGCCTTCGGCATCAAGGTCAGCCACTCCCACAGACGCTCCAACCGTACCTGGAAGCCGAATGTGAAGCGCGTCAAGGCCATCGTGGACGGAAGCCCCAAACATGTTTACGTCTGCACTCGCTGCCTCCGCAGCGGCAAGGTCACCCGCGCTGTGTAATTTAACATTACCCGAAACAAGCCTGTCGAACACTGTACGACGGGCTTTTTTCGGTTATCGGGGGCTTGAAATAGCGGCCTCGGCCCGATACAATGTCCCTGCCGAATTTTGCAGAAACAGAGGAGAACGGATATGAAGCTTCTTGAACAGCGCATCCTCAGCGACGGGAAAGTGAAGCCCGGCGGAATTCTTAAGGTGGACGGCTTTCTGAACCATCAGATCGACCCCGCCCTGCTCTACGAAATGGCTCTCGAGCTGAAACGGCTCTATGCCGGGGAAGAGATCAACAAAATCCTCACCATTGAGGCCTCCGGCATCGCCATGGCAAGCCTGGTGGGTTATGTATTCGGCTGCCCGCTGGTATTCGCCAAGAAGAGCAAGTCCCGCAACATCTCCGACGACGTATATTCCGTAGAGGTAGAGTCCTTCACCCACGGCAATACCAACACGGTCGTGGCGTCCAGAGAGTATCTGAAAGCGGAGGACCGGATCCTCATTATCGACGATTTCCTGGCCACCGGCGCTGCCCTTGTGGGTCTGAAAGCGCTGGCCGAACAGGCGGGGGCCACCGTTGTGGGGGCCGGTATCGCCATTGAAAAAGCCTTTCAGGGCGGCGGCGATCTGCTGCGCAGCCAGGGACTGCGCATAGAATCCCTTGCCAGGATCGCCTCCATGGGCGACGACGGCAGCATCAGCTTTTGTTGAACAGCATATATGGTCGCATTTTGTTCTCTTTTGCTAAAAAGCAAAGGTTAAAAATAGTAAAATCGTCTAAAAACGTCACTTGACATTTTTCGCGCATACTGCTAATCTATATCCTGTAACAACTGGACACAGCACTTCGATATAAAGCAAATAATATGGATTTGAAGTTTCTACCCGGACACCGTAAATGACCGGACTATCGAAAAAACAAAGAAGCCGCGCGCTTCTTTGCGCTTTGGGTTTTGTCTGAGTACCGGTCACAGCTTCAAATCGGCTGTGACCGGTTCTGTTTTCGTGTCTTTACCGCAGCAGCGGTTTAGATAAATAAAACTTTTACTTGAGGAGATCAAAGAATGAAAAAGTTTCTTGCCATGATCCTTGCGCTCGCAATGGTTTTTGCCCTGTGCGCCTGCGGCAATTCTGCAGCTCCCGCCGAGAGCGCCGCTCCTGCCGGCGAGTCCGCAGCCCCCGCTGAGGAGTCCGCAGCCCCCGCTGAGGAGTCCGCCGCTTCCGACATCAAGGTCGGCTTCATTTTCCTGCACGACGAAAACTCCACCTATGACCTTAACTTCATCAACGGCGCCAAGGAAGCCTGCGCTGCTCTTGGCTTCAGTGAAGATCAGTTCATCTTCCGCACCAACATCCCCGAAGGCCAGGAGTGCTATGACGCCGCTGCCGAGCTGGCCGACGCCGGCTGCTCCATCGTCTTCGCCGACAGCTTCGGCCACGAGGACTACATGATCCAGGCTGCCAAGGAATTCCCTGAGGTTCAGTTCTGCCACGCCACCGGCACCAAGGCTCACACCGAGGGTCTTGACAACTACCACAACGCATTCGCTTCCATCTACGAGGGCCGCTTCCTGGCCGGTATTGCCGCCGGTCTCAAGCTCAATGAGATGATCGAAAACGGCGAGTTCACCGCTGAAGAGGCCAAGATCGGCTACGTCGGCGCCTTCACCTACGCCGAAGTGGTCTCCGGCTACACCTCCTTCTTCCTGGGCGCCCGCTCCGTCTGCCCCACCGCTACCATGGAAGTGACCTTCACCGGTTCCTGGTACGATGAGACCGCCGAGAAGGAAGGCGCAAACAAGCTCATCGCCAACGGCTGCAAGCTCATCAGCCAGCATGCTGACTCCATGGGCGCTCCCACTGCCTGCGAGACTGCCGGCGTCCCCAACGTGTCCTACAACGGCAGCACCGTTGCCGCCTGCCCCAACACCTTCATCGTTTCCTCCCGCATCAACTGGGCTCCCTACTTTGAGTACATCATCAACTGCGTCCTAAACGGCGAGCAGATCGACACTGACTGGACCGGCACGGTTGAGACCGGCTCTGTCGTCCTGACCGAGATCAACGAGCAGGCCGCAGCCGCAGGCACTGCCGAGGCCATCGAGGAAGCCAAGGCCGCTCTGGCCGACGGCAGCCTGAAGGTCTTCAACGTCAGCACCTTCACTGTTGGCGGCGCCGCTCTCGACAGCTACATGGCCGATGTTGACACCGATCCCGCCTACACCGGCGACACCGAGGTCGTTGTTGACGGTTACTTCCACGAGTCTGAGTTCCGTTCCGCTCCGTATTTCGACGTACAGATCGACGGCATCACTCTGCTGGATACCGCATTCTGATTTGATCTTTATTCCCAGGGGAGTCCCGGCGCTGCCGGGACTTCCCGCGAGCCTACTGCTGTAAAGGGCAGCGCAGTGACATCCGCCGCCGCGCTGCCCTTTGCAGTATTATGCTTTTTGCTTATTATCTTAGGGAGAGTGAACTTCTTGGACAACAAAATCGCCGCAGTAAAAATGCGGAACATTACCAAGACCTTTGGCTCCGTAGTGGCCAACGACAAGGTATGGCTGGACATTTACAGGGGAGAGATCCTGGCGCTGCTGGGCGAAAACGGCAGCGGCAAGACCACGCTTATGAATATGCTCTCCGGCATCTATTTCCCGGACGAGGGCGAGATCAGCATTGACGGCAAAGAGGTCATCATCCGCTCGCCCAAGGATGCCTATGATCTGGGCATCGGCATGGTTCACCAGCACTTCAAGCTGGTGGATGTGCTCACCGCCACGGAAAATATAGTTCTGGGCCTGAAGGAGAAGGGAAAGCTGGATCTGAAAGCCGCGGCAAAGAAGATAAAGGACATCTGTGATCAGTACGGCTTTGAGGTTGACCCCAATCAGAAAATATACGATATGTCGGTTTCCCAGAAGCAGACGGTGGAGATCATCAAGGTGCTGTACCGGGGCGCAGACATTCTGATCCTGGACGAGCCCACCGCAGTCCTGACCCCCCAGGAGACGGACAAGCTCTTTGCCGTGCTCCGCAACATGCGGGACGACGGCAAGGCCATTGTGATCATCACCCACAAGATGCACGAGGTGGAGGAGCTGTCTGACCGGGTGGCCATTCTGCGCCACGGCCAGTTTATCGGTGACATGCCCACCAAGTCCACCAACGCCCAGGAGATGACCAACATGATGGTAGGCCACTCCGTCACGCTGAACATTGAGCGGCCGGAGCCCGTTGACCCCAAGCCCCGCATCGAGGTGAAAAACCTGACGGTGCGAAGCATCGACGGGGTGCTGAAGCTGGACGACGTATCCTTCACGGCCAACAGCGGCGAGATCCTGGGAATTGCCGGCATCTCCGGCTGCGGACAGAAGGAGCTGCTGGAGGCCATCGCCGGATTGCAGCCCGTGGAGTCCGGCAGTATCTGCTATGTGGAAGACAACGGAGAGCGGGAGGAACTTCTGGGCAAGGACCCGCTGCGCATTGCGGAGATGGGCGTATCTCTGTCCTTCGTGCCGGAGGACCGGCTGGGCATGGGCCTGGTAGGCAATATGGATCTGGCGGACAACATGATGCTCCGCTCCTTCCGCCGGGGCCACTCCTTCTTTACCGACCGTAAGTCCCCCAAAAAGCTGGCCGAAACGGTGGTAAGGGAACTGGAGGTCAACACGCCCGGCATCTCCACCCAGGTGCGCAAGCTCTCCGGCGGCAACGTCCAGAAGGTGCTGGTGGGCCGCGAGATCTCTTCGGCACCCACCGTGCTGCTGACCGCCTATGCGGTGCGCGGTCTGGATATCAACTCTTCTTACACCATTTATGACCTGATCAACCGGCAGAAGGCCGCCGGTGTGGCCGTGATCTATGTGGGCGAGGATCTGGATGTGCTGCTGGAGCTGGCAGACCGTATCCTGGTGCTCTGCGGCGGCAAGGTCAGCGGCATTGTGGAAGGCCGCAGCGCGCAGAAGCGGGACGTGGGCATGATGATGACTCGCCTTGGGGGGAACAAAGCAGATGAATAAACAAAATCAGGGACCTCTGGTCCACATCGTCAAGCGGGGCGCGCTGCCCTGGTACTGCGCCTGGGGCATCCGCGCTGCGGCCATCGTTCTGGCCCTGCTGGCCTGTGCGCTGGTCACCACCCTGCTCACCGGCGAGAATCCCATACAGATCTATGCAACAATGATTGCGGGCGCTTTCGGCACCACCAGGAAAATCTGGATCCTGCTGCAGAACATTGCCATTCTCCTTTGTATCTCTCTTGCGCTGACACCTGCGTTCAAAATGCGCTTCTGGAATATCGGCGGCGAGGGGCAGGTGCTGATCGGCGGTCTTGCTACAGCGGCCTGCATGATCTGTCTGGGCGATAAGCTGCCCAACTGGCTGCTCATCTGCACCATGGTTGCGGCCAGCATTGCAGCGGGCGCCATCTGGGCCCTGATCCCCGCCTTCTGCAAAGCAAAGTGGAACACCAACGAGACCCTGTTTACCCTGATGATGAACTATGTGGCAACACAGCTGGTGGCATTCTTTGTCATTCTCTGGGAGGTGCCCAAGGGTGCGGGCAAGATCGGCATTATCAATCAGGCCACGGAGGCGGGCTGGCTGCCCCAGATCGGCAGTTATAAATATCTGCTGAACGTCCTCGTCGTGGCGGTGCTGACGATTTTGATGTATGTCTACCTCAATTACAGCAAACACGGCTATGAGATTGCCGTAGTGGGCGAGAGTGAACGCACTGCCCGTTATGTGGGCATCAAGGTGGAAAAGGTCATTATCCGCACCATGCTCGTCTCCGGCGCGGTCTGCGGCATCGCAGGGCTGCTGCTGGTGGGCGGCACAGACCACACCATCACCACTACCATCGCCGGAGGGCGTGGCTTTACGGCAGTCATGGTCTCCTGGCTTGCCAAATTCAACCCCATATTCATGATTTTTACCAGCTTTCTCCTTGTCTTTCTCGACCGGGGTGCCAGTGAGATCTCCACGGTGTTTGGCCTGAATCAGTCTTTTGCGGATATTCTCACCGGTATCATCCTGTTTTTCATCATCGGCTGCGAGTTCTTCATTTCCTACAAGATCTGCTTCCGCAAGAGCGCAAGAAAGGAGGGCAAGGCAAATGTTTGATTTTGTTTCCTTTATTCCCCGCGCCGTGGCACAGAGCATCCCGCTCCTTCTGGGCAGCACCGGCGAGACACTGACGGAAAAGTCCGGCAACCTGAACCTGGGAATTCCCGGCGTCATGTATGTAGGCGCCATCAGCGGCGTTATCGGGGCGTTTATGTATGAGCAGTCCGTCTCCTCGGCGGAGGCCATGAACGGCGTACTGGCCATCGGCATTCCCCTGTGCGCCTCTCTGCTGGGTTCGCTGCTGATGGGGCTGCTGTACTGCTTCCTCACGGTTACCCTCCGGGCCAACCAGAACGTTACCGGCCTTGCGCTAACCACCTTCGGCGTGGGCTTCGGCAACTTCTTCGGCGGCTCTCTCATCAAGCTCACCGGCAGCGAAGTGCCCTCCATCGCGCTCTCCGCTACCAGCGCTTATTTCAGCCGCGCCCTGCCCTTTGCCAATGATCTGGGCTGGTTCGGCAAGATCTTCCTGTCCTACGGCTTTTTGGCCTATACCGCCATCATCATCGCCTTTGTGACGGCCTATATTCTCCGCCATACCCGGGTGGGTCTTCAGCTGCGGGCAGTGGGTGAAAGCCCCAACACTGCCGACGCCGCCGGAATCAACGTAAACCGCTATAAGTATGCCGCGACCTGCACCGGCAGTATGATCGCCGGTCTGGGCGGATTGTATTACGTTATGGACTACGCCTGCGGCGTCTGGTCCAACGACGCCTTTGGTGACCGGGGCTGGCTGGCCATTGCCCTGGTGATCTTCACCATCTGGCGTCCCAATGTGGGCGTTCTGGCCTCCATTCTCTTCGGCGGACTGTATATTCTTTATCTCTTCATCCCCACCGGCACCAATCTGGCCGTGAAAGAGCTTTACAAGATGCTGCCCTATGTGGTGACGCTGATCGTTCTGGTTGCCACCAGCATGAGAAACAAGCGTGAGGATCAGCCCCCTGCCTCTCTGGGACTGGCCTATTTCCGGGAAGAACGATAAAATATGTAAAACAGCTCTCCTTTTTGGGAGAGCTGTTTTAAGTCGTTGACAAAGCCAAAATGACTTTGTCAACGAGAGAGGATTCACTGCACTCGATGCCTCAATGTGTGCCTGCAGCACCCATTTCGACACTCGTTTCGTGAGAAGTGTTTTCTGCGACGCACATGTCGCCGCAGAAAACGGATTGTATTTCTTTTTTCGCTGCGGCGAAAAAACTCTGCGAGGCTTTGCCTTTAGTCGCAAACAGCCCTCCTGAAAAAAGGCAGCTGATAAATGGACACAAAAAAGCAGATGTGGATTTCCGCATCTGCTTTTTGCTTATGATCTTTTCAGAATCAGACCTTGAAGTTGACGGAGGTGGAGCCTTCGCTCTCCTGCTGGAACTCGTAGTCCTTGCCGGGGAGAACGGCGTTGAGGACGATACCCACGATGGAGGCGACAGCCAGACCGGACAGGCTGACAGAACCGATATGCACAGCGCCGGCGGAGCTGTTGGCAATACCCAGAGACAGCACCAGGATCAGTGCGGCGATAACCACGTTGCGGGTGTTGGTGAAGTCCACCTTGTTCTCCACAACGTTGCGCACGCCTACAGCGGAGATCATACCGTAGAGCACCAGGGATACGCCGCCGATGGTGGCTGCGGGCATGGCGGTAATGAGAGCGGCAAATTTGGGGCAGAAGCTGAGAATCATGGCAAAGACTGCCGCGATACGGATGACCCGGGGATCATAGACCTTGGAGAGAGCCAGAACGCCGGTGTTCTCACCGTAGGTGGTGTTTGCGGGAGCGCCGAACAGGGAGGCCAGCGTGGTGGCAAGGCCGTCGCCCAGCATGGTGCGGTGCAGACCCGGCTCCAACAGGAAGTTCTTGTTGACCGTAGAAGAGATGGCGCAGATGTCGCCGATGTGCTCCATCATGGTGGCAATAGCCAGGGGGACGATGGTGATGCAGGCAGTGACGAGCATTCCGGTGTCAACGCCGTTGGCGAAAAGGCCGAAGACGGTGGCGTCCTTGTGTACGGGGATGCCGATCCATTTGGCGGCCGCAACAGTCTCGGCAACCGCGGTGCGGGAGGCAGGATCGGCGATCATGGAGACCAGGTAGGAGACTACAACGCCGATAAGGATGGGGATGATTTTTATCATGCCCTTGCCCCACATGTTGCATACAATAACCACAACGATGGCAACGATAGCCACCAGCCAGTTGGCGGAGCAGTTGTTGATTGCAGAGGAGGAAAGGATCAGGCCGATAGCGATGATGATGGGGCCGGTGACGATGGGCGGGAAGAAGCGCATGACCTTGTTGACGCCCACGGTTTTGATCACGCCGGCCAGAATGACATACATCAGGCCGGAGACGGCCACAGCAAAGCAGGCGTAGGGCAGCAGATTAGCCTCGCCGTTGGGGGCAATTGCCCAGTATCCGGCAAGATAAGCAAAAGATGAGCCCAGGAAAGCGGGAACCTGACGCTTGGTGAGAAGGTGGAACAGCAGCGTGCCCAGACCCGCGAAGAGCAGCGTGGTGGCTACGTCCAGACCGGTGAGGGCCGGAACCAGAACCGTGGCGCCGAACATGGCGAACATGTGCTGCAGACCCAGGATCAGCATCTTGGGGGTGCCAAGTGTGCGGGCATCGTAAACAGGCCCTTCAATAGCAGGCTTCTTTTCTTTTCCCATTTTTTAAGTACCTCTCTTTATCTATGAAATTTTGGTGTGCGCAACTTCAGGTGGTCAGATCCATCAGGAAAACGCCGGTTTCCCCGTCGAATTCCGGGAGCCTGACCTCTACCAGCTCACTGCGGGAGGTGGGGATGTTCTTCCCCACGAAGTCCGCCCGGATGGGCAGCTCCCTGTGGCCCCGATCCACAAGAACGGCAAACTGGATGCTGCGGGGACGGCCGCAGCTGAAAACGGCCTCGATAGCGGCTCTTGCTGTGCGGCCGGTGTAAAGAACATCGTCTGTCAGCACCACATCCCGGTCTGTTACATCAAAGGGCAGCTCCGCGCGCCGGACCTGGGGCGCGTCGGCCAGGACAGTCAGATCATCCCGGTAAAAACGGATGTCGATGCTGCCGCAGGGCACATCCGTATCCTCAATTTTTTTGATGTTGGCCTGGATGCGCCGGGCAATTGGCTCTCCACGGCGGCGGATTCCCACAAGAAGCAGGTTATCCACGCCCTTGTTCTTCTCCGCGATCTCATGGGAGATGCGCATGAGGGCCCGGTTCAATGCGGCCTCATCCATAATCTGCGCTTTCAGCTTCACAGGAAAACCTCCTTCCGGCAACAAAAAAGTCCTGCAGGTATAACACCGGCAAGACACACCAAACGCCAGACGCAGGACGCGCCTGACCCTTATGAGCGATTTTGCCGGTCTCTCCGTACCGATTCTTAAAAATCTCTTTTCGTGTGGATTATAGGTTATGCGCGGGAAAAATGCAAGCCTTTTTTCCCACTTTGTCGGCATGGATAAGAAGCAGCTCCCTGCCGGAGTAAGATTTATAAATTTCTGACAAAGCTTTTTTGCCGCGCAGCGGCGGCAAATATTGACCAACCGGTCTGTTTATGCCATACTGCAAAAAACAGATTTGGCAAAGCCGATTTTTAACCATCGGAATAATTTGATCTTCTCGAATGACCTTAAAGGCGCAATCCCTTTAAGGCCATTTTTTGCGGTTCTTGGTGTTCCTGTTCTTGTTGATGATCGATATCTTGCAGCGATCAGATTTCGCATATATCAAATTCCAATTTGTATTCCAAGTTTCTGCATCACATTTTCTGCTTCTTCTTTACAGACCACCGTTGAGCGGATATAATAAGGGGTGAAAACACGCTCTGTTTCGGCTGCAGTCACGATCCCACCCAAGCCCGAATATCGACAGATACAGGAGGAAAACTTTACTATGGAAAACAACAAACGTCCCGAATCTATGGCGCGTATCAACACACAGGCTCTCGCCGATGCTTTCATCGAGGAACAGGTACGCGCAATTCGTGCGCAAGTCGCTGACAAAAAAGTATTGCTCGCTCTTTCCGGCGGTGTCGATTCTTCCGTTGTTGCGGCGCTTTTAATTAAAGCAATCGGTAAGCAGCTTATATGTGTTCATGTAAACCATGGTTTGCTTCGCAAGGGCGAGCCGGAGCAGGTTGTTGATTTATTTCGCAATCAAATGGATGCAAACCTTGTCTATGTAGACGCGATCGACCGCTTCCTGAACAAGCTTGAAGGCGTCGCAGAGCCGGAGAAAAAGCGCAAAATCATCGGTGCAGAATTTATTCGTGTATTCGAAGAAGAAGCGCGCAAGCAGGAGGGCATCGAATTTCTGGCACAGGGTACGATTTATCCGGACATTCTTGAAAGTGGCCCGGTGAAAGCGCACCATAATGTGGGCGGTTTGCCGGAGGATATGCAGTTTGAGCTGGTTGAACCGCTTAAATTCCTCTTTAAGGATGAAGTTCGCGTTGTCGGTAAAGCGCTGGGTTTGCCGGATAACATGGTGTATCGTCAGCCGTTCCCGGGGCCGGGCCTTGGCGTGCGCTGCCTCGGTGCAATTACCCGCGACCGTTTGGAAGCTGTCCGCGAATCCGATGCGATTCTCCGTGAAGAGTTTGCAAAAAGCGGGCTGGAAGGTAAGGTGTGGCAGTATTTTACCGCAGTGCCGGATTTTCGCTCTGTGGGTGTGCGTAACGGTGCACGCACCTATGCTTATCCCGTCATCATCCGTGCCGTCAATACGGTGGATGCCATGACTGCGGAGATCGAGGAAGTGCCTTATGCGCTGCTCAAAACAATTACGGCGCGCATTACCAACGAGGTTCCGAACGTCAACCGCGTGGTGTATGATCTGACGCCGAAGCCCTCCGGAACCATTGAGTGGGAATGAGGTACAAAAGTCAGAAAACCCAGTAAAATCAAGGTTTTCCGGCTTCGCAAGAGTTCCTTTGATAACAATTTGATAACAGTTGCATGATCTCCCTTTATTCTCCGTACCAAGGGGTTTAGGGGTAAAAAAGTCATTCTTGACGGTTTGCGACTGGAATGATCCATATTATGAAAGCCCTTCGCTGTGGGTATGCAGCGAAGGGCTTTTTATCGTTATAGCTAAATGTATTCAAATGGCAAGATGTTTATAGAGTATTTCTCAATCTACAATTCAGTTCATATAGAGCTGTTCTGTTGGAGTCCCATTTGAGTTTGTTCATTGCATCTTCATATTTGAGCCAGATGCATTCTATATGCTCATGAGAAAGGAGAATTTTATCGTGACACTCAAATCCGAAAGCATATTCTGGAACAACGTAAGTGTCCGACGGCCAATCATACAAATCCCGCATCGGAAAAATGTTGGTCGGGATATAGCACATGGACTTAAGTTGAATAATGCTATTTGCAACGATGCCGCTTTCTTCAAAAATCTCTCTTCTTGCTGCCTCTTCTGGGGATTCAAGGTCTTCTCCACCCCCGGCAACAAACTGCCATTGGTCATGGTCAGATCTGTGAAATACACAGTAAACGAGTTCATTTTCTACCTTTTTGAAGGGAATAGCAAGTATTTGGAATGGCGCTCGCATAATACCTCCTTAATCTTCTTTCAAGGTACTTCTGAAAGCCTTGACTATGGCGTCGCTCAGTTTCTGAGACGGCACTTTTGCCGTGATCTGCGTGTCATCGTACTGCGGATAGTAGTAGCGCCACTTGTCGTATTCGTCCCTGCTGATCTCTCCGGCATGGTACTTCTCGGCAATAGCAGCCCAGGCACAAACCAGCTCAGAGATACGGGCAGCGTCCTTCCCCTTCCGGGGATCAATGCGGAATAAGACTTCTCCATCTCTGGTCTCGATGGTCAGGCCGTAACGATCCTCTAAAGCAAACAGAGTGTGCATAAGGCCGAAATAGCTGTCTATATCCGGGACGTCGAGAGCCAGGGGAGATACATCAAGCGCACTGGCAAGGGCTTTGGTCAAGTCCTCTTTCGGGGTGCGTGTACCAGCTTCATATTGAGCCATGCGGATATCGGCGGTTTTCTCAGGAAAGCCGACCAACGTACCAAGATATTTCTGAGTCATGCCCCGCAGATTGCGGATAAAGCGTATTCTTTCGCCAATAGCCATAGGAAAACCCTCCTGTGTATGTACTGATCAAAGTATAGCAGATACGCTTAGTTATGTCAAGAATATCTTAAACAAAAAAGATAAATATTTTCCTCAAAGCCTCTTGACTTTAACAGAAATGTTTAGTATAATGAGCTCGACTTAAACGATTAGCGTTAAGTTTCCAACTGAATAACCTCCCGCATCAGAGTCATGGTGCAAACCGCCCGGGCAAATCGGATGGCGGCCAGAAAGTACTTCCGACACTAAACAAGATAAGTCTATGCTCTGACACAGGTTATTCTACAACAACCACGAAAAAACGAAGAAAGGAGATTTTTATGGAAAACAAGTTTATGCGTGTAGAGGAAGTCGCCGCTGAGCTCGGCGTCTCTGCCTCCTATGCCTACAAGGTCATACGGAGGTTGAACGACGAGCTCAAGGCCAAAGGCTTCGTCACGATCGCAGGAAGGATCAACAGGCAGTATTTCAACGAAAGAGTCTACGGACTCGGAAAGGAGGATCATAACAATGTCCGTTCATAAGAATGAAGACAACGGTACCTGGTATGTAATGACCTGGTACACCAACTGGAAGGGCGAACACAAGCAGAAATGCAAGCGGGGCTTTCCCACCAAACGGGAGGCGCAGGAATGGGAGCGTACCTTCCAGCTCCAAAACGCCGCCGATATGGATATGTCCTTTGAAGCCTTTACGGAGTTATATGAAAAGGACATCAGGCCCCGGCTCAAGGAAAACACCTGGCTCACGAAGGAGCACATCATCAAGACGAAGATCCTGCCGTATTTCGGGAAGCGGAATATCAGCGAGATTACCACAAAGGACGTGATCGCCTGGCAGAATGAGCTGCTGGCTTTTCGGGATGAAAAGAAGCAGCCGTATTCGCAGACGTATCTGAAAACCGTCCACAACCAGCTCAGCGCCATTTTCAACCATGCCGTGCGGCACTATGACCTCCGATCCAATCCCGCCGCTAAAGCGGGCAGCATGGGCGATAAGGACGGCGGCAACATCAGCTTTTGGACAAAGGAAGAGTATCAGCGCTTTGCCGATGAAATGATGGACAAGCCCATTTCCTATTACGCCTTTGAAATGCTCTACTGGTGCGGCATCCGGGAGGGCGAGCTTCTGGCGCTGACGCCTGCGGATTTCGACTTCAAAGCAGGTACCGTGAAGATCAGCAAATCGTATCAGCGCCTGCACGGCGAGGACGTGATCACGACACCGAAAACGAAGAAAAGCAACCGTACGATCAAGATGCCGCCGTTTCTCTGTGAAGAGATGCAGGATTATTTGAAAATGCTCTACGGGCTGAAAAAGAAGGATCGAGTTTTCACGATTTCCAAGAGCTATCTGCATCATGAAATGGATCGCGGATCCAAGGCTGCCGGGGTCAAAAGAATCAGGATCCATGACCTCCGGCACAGCCATGTTTCCCTGCTGATCGACATGGGATTTACGCCCGTGGCGATCGCAGACAGGCTCGGCCATGAGAGCATCGAGGTCACATTGCGGTATGCGCACCTGTTTCCGTCGAAGCAGACGGAAATGATCGAAAGATTAGAAAAGGAAAGGATGGTGGAAACCAATGTCAGCTAAAAACAGAGATGAACACAACCGTTGGAGAAATATCACGGTAGGATTCCGGGTATCCCCAGAAGAAAATGAGCAAATCAATACCGCTGTGGCGCTCTCCGGCTTGCCGAAGCAGGAGTATTGTTATCGGAAGTGCCTGAACCGGGATATCGTGGTCCAGGGCAATCCGAGAGTGTATAAGGCGCTTAGAAACCAGCTTGCCGCCGTTCTCGATGAACTCAAACGCATCGAGGCGGCCGGCGAACTTCGGGATGAGCTGCTGGACAACA
The DNA here is from genome assembly GCA_022787565.1 of Clostridiales bacterium. Taxonomy (GTDB): domain Bacteria; phylum Bacillota; class Clostridia; order Oscillospirales; family Oscillospiraceae; genus Limivicinus. The sequence goes on from JALFVN010000027.1 coordinate 88,772, forward strand.
TTGAGCTCATCACACGGACGCTGTACGGAATAAAGGAGGGATCAGAATGACGGATACAACGAGAATGACCGCCCTGAACACATCTGTTGGCGCAGATGACGGGCGGTCACTCACAAAATGTACTGATGGTAGTATAACCGATGAAGCTGCAGAAATCAAGGATTTTGAGGAATGGCAGCGTGAATTGCGCAGACTTTCAGACCCTTCCTATCTCAAGACAGTATCCATGACCGAACTCTTCGACAGTGTGTACCAGGGCAGGCCGCCGATCATAGACGGCCTGCTCTGCCGAGGAACATATCTGTTCGTCGGAGCCCCGAAGCTTGGCAAGAGTTTCCTTATGGCGCAGATCGCTTACCATGTCAGCACAGGGACGCCTCTCTGGGACTTCCCCGTGCGGCAGGGCACCGTTCTCTATCTTGCCCTGGAAGATGACTACGGACGCCTACAGGAGCGCCTGTACCGGATGTTCGGCACAGCGGAGAACGAAAACCTGTTCTTCTCCGTTTCAGCCAAGCAACTTGGCAATGGCCTGGACGAACAGCTCACCCGGTTTCTCCGAGAGCATCCAGACACCTCTCTGATCATCATAGACACGCTCCAGAAGGTCCGGGAGGTCGGTGGGGACAGCTACAGCTACGCTAACGACTACCAGATCATTACCCGGCTCAAGACCTTTGCAGACGCCTACGGGATTTGCCTCATGGTGGTGCATCATACCAGAAAGCAAAAATCAGACGATGCTTTTGACATGATCTCCGGCACGAATGGTCTGATGGGTGCGGCGGACGGCGCTTTCCTCCTCCAAAAGGAAAAGCGCACGTCCAACGCCGCCACTCTGGAGGTCTCCGGCAGAGATCAGCAGGACCAGCGGCTATACCTTCTTCGGAATGAAGAAAAGCTCTGCTGGGATCTGGACCACGTGGAATGCGAGCTATGGAAAAGCGAGGTCGATCCCTTGGTAGAGCAGGTCGGGCGGCTTATGAGCGCAGAGCTGCCGGAATGGGAGGGCAGCGCCAGCGAGTTTGTAGAAAAGCTGGGGCTGGATATTGGCCCGAACATTCTCACCCGTAAGCTCAACGTCAATGCCCGGACGCTTCACGACCAGTACGGCATTGAATACAGTTCCCGACATACGAGGGATGGATCAAGGATCAAGCTGAAACGGATGCTGGGAACGTGTGACGATGGTGACGGATGTGACGGTATTTTTGAGGGCGCAAAATAACCGTCACCATCGTCACAACCGTCACAGAAAGTTTCGGTGGGGATGCAAGGGAGCCCTTTTCAAAGGGTGCTCCCTGCCGGGGAGCTATCCGCAGATAGCAGGGGCAGCGCCCCTCCGGGAGCATCAGAGCGCAGCGGCGGGAAGATGCTTCCGGCCTCCCCCCTCGGAGAGCGCAACAGCATCTTTTGATGGCCGCAGGCTGTCAAAAGTGCTTTTGCGTTACTTTCGCAGAAAGTAACAAAGGCCGCTGCTTGCGCAGCGCAAGGAAAGGATGTGATTTGAAATGAAAAGAACGATTAGTGCCGAGGTCGGAAAAGGCTCCATCAATCACAACAGCCGGAAATTCAAGGCGGCAAACGTGGACCCGGAGCGCACCCACCTCAATATAGAATACTGTAATGAGCCGATCAAGCAAGTCTATCACAAACTGTTCGATGAAGCCCTGGAACGGTACAACGAAAAGCAGACACGCTCTGACAGACGGATCGAAAATTACTATGAGAAGATCCGTACCGGCAAACAGGAAAAGCCCTTCCATGAATTGATTATCCAGATCGGCAACCGGGACGATACGGGATCTGGAACAGAGATTGGAGAACAGGCCAAGGTGGCGCTGGATGAATACTACCAGGGCTTCCGGGAACGGAATCCTAATTTGTACGTCTTTTCCGCTCACCTGCACATGGACGAGGCCACGCCTCATATCCACATTGATTTCGTTCCCTTCACCACTGGGAGCAAGCGGGGGCTGGATACAAGAGTATCGCTGAAGCAGGCGCTTGCCGCACAGGGCTTCCGTGGCGGCACCCGTGGAGCGACGGAATGGAATCAATGGGTACTTTCCGAAAAGAAGGAGCTCGCCATTGCCATGTTCCGGCATGGCTTTGAATGGGAGCAGAAAGGCACCCACGAGGAGCATTTGAGCGTGATCGACTATAAGAAACAGGAGCGCACGAAGGAGCTCGTCGCCGTGGAAGAAAAGCTGGCCGACAAGTCAGCGGAGTTCAATACTCTTGCCAAGCGGATCAACAATTTGAAGGATGGAGAACATGACTATTACGAAATGGAGCAAAAGCTCGCCTCCGATCCAGAGTATCAGCTTCCAGAGCCGCAGGCGTTTATGACGGCCAAAACCTACAAGGCCAAGTTTGCGGAGCCGCTGATCAAAAAGCTAAAAGAGATGATAAAAAGCCTCATAGTACAGTGTGCAAAGATTTGGGATAGCTACCACCGGATCAACGAAAGAAATGGGAGGCTGTATAAGGAAAACGAACATCTGATAGCAAGTAACGACTGGCTCAAAGAGGAAAACGTCGCCCTGCGGGAACAGAATAAGGACTATGCCCTCCTTCGGAAGGTGTTCGGGAGCAGGAAAATCGACGATCTGGTGACACAGGCCAGAGAAGCACAACAGGCAAAACGGCGGCAACGCCAAAGAAGCTATGATTATGAAAGGTAGGGTCAAACAATGGAAAAGCAAGTCTATGACGAAAAGAATGGGCTGTGGTATGAACTGCACGGAGACTATTATCTCCCGTGCCTGACCGTGCCGCCGGAAGAACAGCGTCCCATCGGCGTATGGGGGCAATGGCATCTGCGATATATCCGGCAGCACCGCAAGGCGCTGTACACGCAGCTGCAGATCACCGGCAAGCTGAACGGTTATCTGGCCGATCTGAATGAACAGGCGGAGGCTATGTTCTTTGAGCTGGTAAAACAGCTTGCCGCCCGTGAGGGCGTCACTGAACAGCTTAAGGCTCAGAATCAAATGCTGTGGGTGCACCGGATGAACAATATCCGGGATCGGGCTATGGAGGCGGTCAACAACGATCTGATCTACGCATAAGGTATCGGCGGCGGGAGGCAATCCCCGCCGCTATTTCCTGTATGCTTAAAGAAATGTCTTGCAAGTTTCAAACCTACAAGGTAGTCGGTTGCACCCTTGTTTTTTCTATCATAAAAGTTCGGAACTGTCCATGTGTCTTTCCTGCCATAAGCCTTGAAAAGTTCGTAAACTTGTGGTATAATGAATTATCTTGTAAGTGCAATTAGGTTTCATTGAAAGCGAGGTGCGTTATGGTAAAGAACGATTTTGATATAGACGTTAAGGTCAAATGCTTGGAAGAGCGTGTCACCCAGGCGCAGCTTGCAGAGATGGTAGGAACTTCCGCTCCATACATCAGCAGGCTCATAAATAAAAAGGACGGCATCGTGAACAAGGTGTTCGTAGAGATGCTTGAAAAGTTGGGTTACGATATCCAGATCACTTATGTTAAGAAAGAGAAATAGGAGAAAAGGCATGGGACTGTTTGATATATTCAAAACGAAGAAGACTATCGGCGTGTCTAATGGCACATCACATGCAGTTTCGAATTCGAAAGATTCTTTTGCAGATTCGAGTTCAATATCTCCGGATGAGCGCCCTTATTATCAGCCGGATGATTATTATACCTTCTACTCATACCCAGGGACAGAAATGGCAACTCGGGTGATAACATTTGAAGAACGGAAAAAGACATCTTTTCCTTCAGCACGAGGTTTGTATGTAGCTGAAATAATGCTTCTTGAGTATTGTTCTCAGGGAAAATATCCAAAACCTAAAGGTGGTTATCCGGGATTATGGTGGTTTAAATATGGAATCCGCGATGTGGGTCATGCGTTAGAATCTCTTCAGGACAGAGGATTTCTCCAATGGGCGTCAAAAGCAAAGAGTCTGGGCACATTAAAAGTTGATGAATTAAAACAACTTCTTGTTAACGAGGGGCTTTCCACAGCGGGAAAGAAGGCTGATCTGGTAAGCAGAATTGCAATGGAGATTCCAGATGATAGGCTTGTTATTCCTGGTTATGAACCAAAATACGAATTAACAGATATAGGTAAAGCCGAACTGGAGGATAACGGTTACGTTCCCTATATGCACAGACACAATCATCTTACTACCGAGGATAATAGGTTCGGGGAAACATTTACTGTATGGGATATCAACAAACTGTTCCCGGACGGAAACGCAACAAACTGGCGTAGAGTAGTAGGAGATATTGAAAAAAAGCGTTTTGGCGTAGACATGGCAAATGCTGCGCCCGTGGAAAAAACAAAAAATGGTTCGGGGAAAGAAAACTATATTGCCCAAAGGGATGAGGTTCGAAAACATCTTGAGTCCATGAAATCCGAAATTGCGAGAGGAATCAAGACGGGTGGAGACGGATTTGAGGAAGAATCCCAGGGATTGGATCTTAAGTCCACAGGGAGAGATAAAGAGGCCCTTGTAAAATTCTACATAGCTATAGGTAAACGATTTGATGCTCCTGCATTATACAGAGAAGCGGCGAAACTGCTGCGTAAGTACGGGATGTATGAAGAGGAATTATCTGTTATTAACGCAGGGCTGCTGAACATCCCCAAAAACAACAGTCATAGAGATGAACTGTTTGAAAGGAAGAAAAAAGTTCAGGAACTTATAAAGAAAGAAAAAGAGGCATACCAGGAGGTAGAGATATGAAAATTGTCAGTATGGTTTGTCCAAATTGCGGCGCATCCTTACAGGTAGATGCAGATCAGAAAAATCTGACGTGTAGCTACTGTGGAAACGGCTTGTATGTTGATGATGAAGTTAAACATGTTCAATATGATAATGCAGAAGAAACGGGCTATCAGTTTGAAAAGGGACGTCAGCGTGCCCAAGCCGAGGCAACCAGGGTACAACAGCAGACATTCAACATGAATTTCGGGAAGCCTCCGAAAAAAAGAAAGACATGGCTATGGGTGCTGGGATGGATATTCATTTTTCCGGTTCCGCTTACCATTTTAATGCTGAGAAATCAGAAACTCAGTAAGCCTGTGAAGATTGGCATAATTGTAGCAGCATGGATAGTTTATCTGATTATAGGTCTTGCCGGTGGAGGATCCGGAGACAACAAGGATTCTTCCAATGCGAATACTGAGACTACAACTATCGAGCAGCCTGCAGATAACTCTGCGACTACAACTATCGAGCAGTCTGCAGATAACTCTGCTGCGAATGACAGCACTGCTGGTAGCTCTGAGAGTGCGATAGATAGTTTTATTGCTGAAATTAATAAATCAGAGGATATCAGTTTGGAGTATGTTGAGGACTTCATTCCTTCTGATAAAGAGGGCGGTCATTACCGTACCGAGTTCAGACTTAATGCGTGGAAGGATTCCACAGGAAAATCTTATAAATATGGAGATTCAACTGTTGATATCATTCTTTCCAGCAGTGGAGAAATCCAAAGAATCTATATGGACGGTGCAACCCTTGAACAGTGCGAAAACATGATCAGGTACGCTTCTTCATTACTGGACTCTACAGCTACTGAAGCTGACATACAGGAGGCAGTTGATTATATAGACGAGCATAAAGAGGCTAACGGTTATTACTATGGAAAGTTGGGATTGCTTGTACTTGGGCATGGAGATAGCGGTTATGAGTTTATGCTGAAGTATGGTTTATAAAATCATATAGGACATTACACGAGGTGATACGCTTATGGGAATGAGATTCAGAAAATCCGTAAAAATCTGCAAGGGTGTTAAAGTGAATTTTTCCAAGTCTGGAGCAAGTCTGTCTCTTGGAGGAAGAGGACACTCTATGAATTTTGGAGGGCGAGGAACAAGGGCTACTTTCGGAATCCCGGGAACGGGTTTGTCCTATAGCACCAAAGTCGGCGGCTCCCACAAATCACACTCATCATCGAACAGAAGCTCGGCATCTCATTCCGGATCAAGAAGCAATGCTGTGGCAGTTCCGAATTCAGTTCAGCTGAAGATGAGCCCGGATGGGAGAGTTGAGATACTGGATGGCAGAGGTAATGTCATTACAGATCAGTCAATGGTAAGGAAAATAAAGGCCACAGATGCTTATAAAAATATGGTCAGAAATCTTGAAGGTCAGCGCCAGGATATGCTTGAGCAGGCCTACAATGAAGCCAAGAAAGAAAATGATAGGTTTATTGAAATCCACAAGCTTTCTCCTCAGGTAGACAGCCAGGAGCAGTATCTTCAGATACTGAACAGCCTTAGACCTCCGGTATACCAAAGGAGACAGTATGAAGTACCATGTCCTACTGAAGCAACAGTGCGTGAACAGTTGATGCAGGAGGCCAAAGCTACAGTACAGGGTAGTATCTTTAAGATCGGAAAATTGCGCAAGGAATATGTAGATTCAAATATACAGAGTCGGCTGAATGCTGCTATCTCCGCCTGGTCTCAGGACAAACATGCTTTTGAAGAACAGGAGACTGAAAACGAAGCATCAGAGAATGAACGCTATGCTGCTGAGTTTAACGCAAACAGGACATATATGAGCAATCTTATTAATGGTGGTGATGATGAGATAAGTGAAGCGGTCGAATCATGGATTTCATCCTGTGAGCTCCCGGTTGAAATTAATGTAGACTATGATTGGAATCGAAATGACCACATTATGTATCTTGATGTGGATTTGCCTGAAATTGAGGATATTCCCGAAAATGAGGTGGTTAGACTTGCAAGCGGAAATCTCAAAGAAAAAAAGAAAACGCAGGCTACTATAAAACAGGAATATGTAAATCTTGTACTTGGACTTGCAATCTTTATCTCTGCAAATATTTTTAATGCGAGTCCTGCAATTCATAGTATTGTGATGTCTGGTTATACACAGAGGAGAAACAAAGCTGGGGAAGTAAATGACGAATATGTTTACTCTATCAAGTTTTTAAGAGAGATATTTGAAAACAGCGTATTGGCTAACGTGAATCCCATGGACTTCTGCATGAGATTTGAAAACAGATGCAATATTACAAGCACTATGCTTATGAAAAAAATACAGCCCTATGAGATAGGGGAATAAAAAAAGAAGAGGACAATCTTAACGGCCTTTTTTCACGCCACTGTCTCAAGACTTTTTGAAATTGGCCATTGTTTTGGTATAATAACAGCGCTATTATCCGCAGCAGTTCCCCTTCTCTGTTATCAACGCTGATAACAAAATGATAACAGAAGGGGTGATAGGCTGGATAATATGGATATATCAAATAATCAAAGGAACCACGAACAGGACGAACAATGATTCCTAAACAGAATCAGTTAAGTCCTATCGAGTGGGAATGACCGTCAAAACGGCTCAAACCCGCATGAATACAGGGTTTTTGACCTGTCAATCTGCCTTGTGATACTGGATTGATACTATTCGTGTCAACCCGGTACACAAGAGAATGATTGCAAAGGGCAAGCAAGCCGCCCTGCTGAACGACAAATTCAGCAGGGCGGCTTTGCTTGTCCTATTTTTCTTTTCTCCAAGGAACATAGTAGTCAAACCGTTTGCTGTCGTCACAGGTACACGGCCAGTTGATTTTCCATTCAAAGTATTCCTCCCTGGTAATTTCCCCGGCGTGAAGTTCCTGCTGACGCAAGAGCCATTCCCGCATGAACTCATCTACCAGCCCATAGTTGAAGTATATGCCCACGGGAGGTTGAGCGGGCCAGTCGTCCGTGTCATTGTAGCGGACGGCGGTATCATCGGAGGCCCCCGTCTTGCCGGGATTGCGGACAAGCTGAAACAAGCGGATGGAGCCGGGGCTGTCCTCGTCCAGCCAGAAGAATGTCCGCATGAAGTCCTCGGCGCAGCCAGGACGGAGCGTGTAGAAGTTCTGGAAGTCTACCCGAAGCGCCTGGGCAATCTTGTCCAGCAGTTCCCTTTTCGGAACACGGTAATTCGTTTCGTACTGGGCAATACGGTTGTCCGCTCCCTTTTCCTCAAAACCGACAGCCAGCCCCAATTCCTTTTGCGTCATGCCTCGAAAAGTTCGGATTTTCTTGATTTTTTCTCCTACTGTCATATGTTCCACCGCCTTTGAACATAGTATAGCGCAAATAAGCGAAATACGCAAGAGAAAAATTAACAAAATTGCGAAATTTCCTCTTGACATTAACAACCATGCGAATGTATAATAAGGACGTTGGCATTAACAATTTTGCGAATAAGAAGCGAGGAGGTGAAAACATGAGCAAGGAACTGTTTGTACGGGCCGAGGAAGTGGCCGGGGTGCTGGGTATCTCCAAACCCTACGCCTACAAGCTGGTGCGGGAGATGAACGAGGAACTGAAGCAGAAGGGTTTCCTCACCATCCCCGGACGGGTGAGCAGGAATTACTTTGAGGAAAAGTTCTATGGACTGCGGGAAAATCAGTAAGGAGGGAACAAAATGCCAGCATACAAAGACAAGGCCAAAGGCACATGGTATGCGTCCTTTTACTTTGAGAACTGGACAGGGAAAAAGGAAAAGAAGATGAAACGGGGTTTCAAGACCAAGCGGGAGGCGCTGGAGTGGGAACGGACGTTCCTGCAACAGCAGACCGCTGACCTGGATATGACCTTTGAGAGTTTCGTGGCGCTCTACGCTACGGACATGAAAGGCCGTATCAAGGAGAACACCTGGGGGACGAAAGAGCATATCCTCTACAAGAAGCTGGTGCCATACTTCGGCAAGCGGAAAATGAGCGAGATTAGTTCTAAAGAGGTCATGGCGTGGCAAAGCGAAATGCTCAACTACCGGGACAAGAACGGCAAGCCCTACTCCCCCGTTTACTTGAAAACGCTGCACAATCAGTTGAGCGCCGTTTTCAATCATGCGGTGAAGCACTACAAGCTGAAAGCCAACCCCGCCGCCCAGGTGGGCAACATGGGCAAGGCCAAGGGCCGGGAAATGCTGTTCTGGACGAAAGCGGAGTATCTGAAATTTGCTGACGCTATGATGGACAAGCCCCTCTCCTACTATACCTTTGAAATGCTCTACTGGTGCGGTATCCGGGAGGGGGAATTGCTGGCCCTCACCCCTGGGGACTTCGACTTTGAGAAGCAGACGGTTTCCATCTCAAAATCCTATCAGCGTATCAAGGGCCAGGATGTAGTCACCGACCCCAAGACCGCCAAGAGCAACAGGGTCATTCAAATGCCCGCTTTCCTCTGTGAAGAAATGGAGGACTACATCAAGAGCCTATATGCCGCAAAGCCGACAGACCGCATTTTCCCCGTGACGAAATCCTACCTTCACCGGGAGATGGACAGGGGAGCGAAAGAGGCGGGGGTCAAGCGGATCAGGATTCACGACCTCCGACACAGCCACATTTCCCTGCTGATTGACATGGGCTTCACCGCCCTGGCAATCGCTGACCGGGTGGGACATGAAAGTATCGACATCACCTACCGCTACGCTCACCTGTTTCCCACCCGGCAGGCGGAGATGGCGAACAAACTGGACATGGAGCGAAAGGGGGCTTAAATCATGTCTGCAAAGAACCTTGACAACCACAACCGATGGAGAAGCAAAACCATAGCGTTCCGGGTGTCCCCGGAGGAAAACGAACAGATTGAGATTGCCGTCCGCCTCTCCGGGCTGACCAAGCAGGACTACATCACCCGGCGGCTCTTAGACCGGGCCGTGGTGGTGCAGGGCAATCCCAGGGTCTACAAGGCCCTGCGTGACCAACTCGCCGCCGTCCTGGGGGAACTGCGGCGCATTGAGGCCGGGGGCGGCGTGGGGGATGAACTTCTCGCCACCATTGACCTTATCTCGATGACGCTGGGCGGCATGAAGGAGGATTGATAGATTGATGGATTCCAGAGAAACGAAAAGGACTGTCCCGGTTCCGTCTGTTGGCGCAGACGGGGAACAGCCCATTTCACAAACAACTATCAAAAGTATAGCAGAGGAAACGGCTGAAAACAACCCCCAAGAGGAAAGTTTGGAAGAAATGCTCCGAGATATGCGGCGCATGAGCGACTCGGCTTACCTCCACACGGTTTCTATGAACGACCTTTACCAGAACATCTACCAGAGCAGACCGCCCGTCATTGACGGTCTGCTCTACCCTGGGACATACCTCTTTGCGGGAGCGCCCAAGGTGGGCAAGTCGTTCCTGATGGCCCAGCTTGCCTACCATGTCAGCACCGGCCTCCCGCTGTGGGACTATCCCGTTCACAAGGGGACTGTCCTCTATCTGGCGCTGGAGGACGATCACCGCCGCTTGCAGGGGCGGCTATACCGAATGTTCGGCACAGAGGGCACCAACGACCTGCTCTTTGCGGTCTACGCCAAGCAGCTCGGCGTTGGCCTGGAGGAACAGCTAAAGAAGTTCGTCCGGGAACACCCGGACACCAAGCTGATTATCATTGACACCCTCCAGAAAATCCGAGAGGCTGGCGGGGATAAGTACAGCTACGCCAACGATTACGAGGTGGTGGGGAAACTGAAACGATTTGCCGATGATTGCGGCGTCTGCCTCCTGCTGGTACATCACACCCGGAAACAACAGGCCGATGATAAGTTCGATATGATCTCCGGCACCAACGGACTGGCGGGAGCAGCGGACGGAGCCTTTCTTCTTCAAAAGGAGAAGCGGACGGACGGCAACGCCGTTCTGGACGTGGCCGGGCGTGACCAGCAAGACCAGCGATTCTATCTTACCAAGGACAAGGAACGGCTGATATGGACGCTGGAGCGTACGGAAACGGAGGCATGGACAGAGCCGCCCGACCCGGTGCTGGAGGCCGTAGCCGCCCTTGTAACAGCGGAAAGCCCCTCTTGGGCAGGGACGGCCACAGAACTGGCGGCGGCGCTCCAGACTGACATGAAGCCCAATGCCCTGGCAATGCGGCTGAATGTCCGGGCCGGGAAGCTGCTGACAGACTACCACATCCGCTATGAGAACAGCAGGAGCCACGCCGGGAGAAGTATCAGCCTGACGCTGGAACCGCCCCAGGCGTGACGACCGTGACGGCTTTTTTGAGGGCGGGGGCGGTGTCTGAAACATCGTCACAGTCGTCACGGCTGTCACAGGGAGCGGCCCCAGACGTTTCCCACCCCCACCGCAACCCAGCGAAGCGGTTGCGGTGGGGAGAGGAGGGGCAAGGGAGCGGAGTGAGGGATGGACACAAGGCCGTCCCGAATGGAGCGGACTTTGACCCGACGAGGTGCAGGGTGCCCTTTTCTGCGAAGTATACCCTGCGGGTAAAAGGGCGGCCCTGCTGGGGGAGGCAACCGCACACCGAGCCGCAGCGAGGCGTTTCGGAGGCCAACCGCCGCTTGCGGCGGCTCTTAGGCCGGAGATGTTGCCGGGGACAAAGCCCCCACACCCCCTCGGAGAGCCCACGACACTTTGCAGCCCGAAGGGATGAAAGTGTCATAGTGGGTTATTACACTTCCCGCAGGAAGTGCCTCCCCTGAACTTCCGTCCTCGATCAACAACCCAACATCTGAAACAGGAGGATTTTTGCCTATGGCGAGAGGCGACGGTATTGACCGTATCAACGCAAGAAATATGAGGCTGACCGAAACCAAGATCGGCAACACCCAGCAGCACAATGAGCGTGAGAAAGATTCCTATGTCAACCAAGACATTGTATTAGAGCGGACGCCGCTCAATGTCCATTTCAAAACCCCGTCCGCTGGGTATCGGGAGATATTTGCTCAAATGGAGGCTGATGGCGTGATTTCCACCCGTGGTATCAAGGAGGACGCCTTTCGATACAGTGAGCTGGTCTTTGACGTAAACTCCGCTTACTTCTACAATCACGGCGGGTATGACTTCGCAAAACAATTTTACACCGAAGCCTATAAAGCCGCAATCAAAATCGTGGGTGGAGAGCAGTATATTTTGTCGGCGGTCATGCACGCCGACGAGCGCAACCGGGCCATGTCCGAGGCGCTGGGGGAGGACGTGTACCACTACCACCTCCATGTGGTCTATATCCCGGTGGTGGAGAAGGAGATACGCTGGACAAAGCGGTGTAAGGACAAGTCCCTGGTGGGAAAGGTCAAGGAAACGATCATGCAGGTGAGCATGAGTAAGAAGTGGGCGTCCAAGTCCATTCTGGACGAAGCTACCGGAGAACCGCTATGCACAGCTAAGGGCAAGCCCGTCCTACGAAAGTCGTACAGTGTCCTGCAAGACGATTTCTTTGAGCATATGCGCTCCGCTGGCTATGACAATGTAGAGCGCGGGGAGCGTGGCAGTTCCGAGGAACATCTGACTGTTATGCAGTTCAAGACGGAGCGTGAGCAGGAACGGCTTGCACAGCTTCAAGAGGCATCGGCGCTGGCCCAGGTTGAGGCCGACCAAAAGAATAAGGAGGCGGCAGCAGCCGAGAAGAAAGCGGCCCAGGCCAGGGCAAAGCTGGACGATGTAGCTCCCTTGCTCAAGGGCATGGAAAAGCTGGCGGCGGACTTCTCCGACGATTCAGAGCGGACGCTGCCGGAGGCGGGGCCGCTGGAATCGGCCAAGTCTTACCGAGAGAAGAAGGCCAAGCCCCTTTGGGAGAAAATCGTCAAAGTGCTGCGCTCCGTCTATCGGGCCTATTTCGACCTCAAAAGCAGGTTTGAGCGGTTGCAAAGCGCCTATGATCGGGAGGTCAGCAAGAACGGCTCTCTTTCCACCAGGATTTACGAGGTCTGCGCCGAGAGGGACGGCTTAAAAGGACAGGTCAGGGACTATGAGCGGGTCAGACGGGCCATTGGCCCAGAACAGGCGGACAAGATATTGGAGGCTGTTTACCAGCAGGAACAGGCTGAAAAGGAACGGAAACGGGCCGCAAGGCCCAAAATGAGAGTAGGCGCACGAT
>JALFVN010000048.1 GCA_022787565.1 Clostridiales bacterium
GCTGTCGTTTTTTTCGTTACGATTCCTATTGAAATTTCGGTTTCGCTGTGTTATACTGTCCACACCTGCGGATGTAGTTCATCGGTAGAACTCCGGCTTCCCAAGCCGATAAGGTGGGTTCGACTCCCATCATCCGCTCCAGAAAAGAAACAACCTTTGTCTACCAGACAAAGGTTGTTTCTTTTCAACTAAATCCGTCCTCACGGACGGATTAAATCCCACCTCAGTGGGATGAAATCACTTCGTGATGAAATCCGACTTCGTCGGGAGATAGGGACGGATTTAATTTCATCTGCGAAGCAGATTTCATCCGAGCATCGCTCGGATTTCATCGCGCTTGCGCGATTTCATTGAAAATCTTTGAACACCTCCTTCCAACTCCTTGGCATAACAATAGTCCCCCTAGTTGTAGTCTCGAAATTTTACGTTTTTCGAGTGTCTACTCTAAGGGGACTATATCAAACCGGCCCGGGCATTTTTGCTATTCTTTTTCGATTGAATCAGAGGACGATTTTTCCTCCAAGGCATCGATACGCTTTTCCAGTGCCTCAATGGCGTCAGATTGGGAGACCAACACACAGGTAAAGATTGCCAGCAGCAGGACAAACCATATGACCCAGACACCCAGAAAGCGTTTCATCCTCAATTCTCCTTTTTCTCCCGCCGGACAAAGCGGATCTGGCAGACGTTGTCGCCCCGGGCGATGGTGGAGGGAAGGTCCAGCTCACAGCCGAAGCTCTCCGCAATGCCCCGGTCACCGCACATGGCATGGTCGCAGAGCAGCCGGATCTCCTCGTCGGAGCAGCCCTGCTTCTGCCAGGCCTTCACCAAGGGGCAGTAGTGGAAGTCAATGTCCAGATTGTCGTCGGTGCAGCGTTTGACGTCCATCTCAAACACCCACTGGGCAAACTTGGTAAACAGGGTCTTTTTCAGCTCTTTCAGGGAATCTCCGCCTCCGGCCTTTTTCCGCAGCTCAGCGCCCTGATACAGTCCGCAGCGCCGGATGGCGGCAGGAGCGTAATCCTTGGGGTCAAGCCCTTTTTTCTTCGCCTCGTCGCAGAGCAGATACATCCACAGCGCCCGGTGCTCCAGCTGCTCGCGGATACCTACCACCAGGGGATTTTTGATCTTAGCCTCGTTTTTGATGCTCATGTCCTTATCCTCCCAAAATGTACTGATAGTTGCAGTATAGCACAATCGGGAGAGAAAACCAACCGGATTATTTCTTTCTCCGCTTCAGCTCCGGGGCGATACCGGCGATGAGAAAGCCGGCGCAAAGGGCAGCAAAGGAGAACAGAACAATGGCGATCACGTTCATGGCCGTCTGATTCCCGCCCCATTGGGAGAAATCAAAGGGAATGTTCAGGGGATAGGCGGTGTCCGCTGGGCCATAGCGCAGGGACAGAACAAATTCCAGAGCCGCGGGAAACAGCCAGGTCCAAAGCCCGGTCAGACCGAAGCAGAGCCCGGCGCGGATCAGCCCGTTAAAGGGCAGATAGCGGATTACGGCCATAAGGGCCCAGGGGAGAATGAGACACAGCAGGGAAACTGGCAGGCTCAAGGTGAGAAACAGGCGGCTGTCCGCAGCGAGAAGCAAGAACATCAGCAGCGGGGTCTGAACGGCAAAGTAGAGAAGGGTTTTGTGCCGGCACAGAGGCTCCGGCAGAGGGAGCTGCCGCAGCAGCACCGGGAGAATGAAAAAGCCAAGGCCGAAGAGGACGCTGACGGCGGTGATGAGAAACCAGTGTCCCCCGGTATAGACCTGACAGACAAACAGCAGCAAAAGCAGCAGGGCGGTCTCCGTCAGCAGATAGAGGGAAGTCCTGCGCCCATCAAAACAGGCGGGCAGGGGAAGACAAGGCAGCAGGAACGGCAGCAGCACCAGCGACAGGCCGAAGAGCACGGAGACGCCCGCCACCCAAAACCAGTCTCCGCCGGTATAGAGACAGCAGACCAGAAGCAGCAGCTCCAGCGAGAGAATGAAGCTCAGCGCCGTCAGAGGGCCTTTCAGCTTTTCGGTCTTTGGGTACAGATCGGCGAAAACAGGCGTCAGCGTCAGGGAAGCCGCCACAAGCACGGAAGAGAGAACAATAAAGAACCAGTCCAGCCTGTGCTGCGCCGCCAGATTGCCGATGGCGCAGCCCAAAAGCGTCAGGCCGTAGATGATGAAGAAAACCACGCGGTAGCGTTTGGAGAGAAGCAGGTATTTTGACGCCAGCTTTTCTGCGTTTCGGGCGTGGATATCCTCGCTTCCGGTAAGCAGCTCGTGTTCGGAAATATCCAGAACGCTGCAGATGTTCAGCAGCAAAGTGATGTCGGGATAGCTCAGGCCCCGCTCCCATTTGCTGACCGCCGATTCGGTCACATACAGTTTTTGTGCAAATTCCTTCTGGGTCATGCCCAGCTCCTTGCGCCGCTGGAGTATGTAGGCACCGAAGGTCTTTTTGTTGTCCATGTGGATCGCTCCTTATCCCCGCCGGCGGCGGGCAGATTCGGTCTTGCAAGCCTGACAGTAGCATAGAAGCCGGAGGGGGCAATGTCAATGAAAAACCGCACTTTTGCCCCTCGACCATTGGGAAAGTCCTGATTTTTCAAGGCTTTCCGGCCAAATCCTGCGGTTGACAGGAAAAGAAAACTGGCTTATAATAAAACAAACGTTTTAAAACGAATGTTTTCAGAAAGGACAGTCCCTATGCCCCCAAAGCCCAAATTTACAAGGGAAGAAATCGTTGCCGCCGCGCTGGCGCTGGTGAGCGAAAAGGGCGTGGAGGCGCTGACGGCCCGGGAGCTTGGGCTGCGTTTGGGCAGCTCTGCCCGCCCCATCTTCACGGCGTTTCAGAGCATGGAGGAGGTGCAGCAGCAGGTTCGGAAAGCCGCCATGGAACGCTTCAACGGCTTTGCAGAAAAGGCTATGGCTTATACACCGGCCTTCAAGCAGTTCGGGATGCAGATGATCCTCTTTGCCCAGGAGGAGCCCAGATTGTTCCGGCTTCTGTTTATGATGGAGAGCGCCCGGGCAAGGAGCTTTGAAGATGTGTTTGCGGAGCTGGGCGGCACGGCGCGGCTGTGCATCGGCCTGATTGAGCGGGACTACGGCCTGACCGGACCGGAAGCCATGGAGCTTTTCCGGCATGTGTGGATCCACACCTATGGGATCGGGGCCCTGTGCGCTACGGGTATGTGCAGCTTTACCGGGGAGGAGATCAACGGGATGCTTGGCCATGATTTTGCGGCCATGATGCTGCTGATCAAATCGGGCAAACTGAAGGAAAAGACCGTCACGCCTGTGGAACGGGAACAAATAGAAAACTTTTTATCAAAGTGACGATAAAAGAATGAAAAAAATTGTTTTGTTTGTACTTTCAATCATCATGGTATTCAGCCTTGCCGCATGTGGCACATCAAGCCCGGCAGCGCCGGAAAGCCCCGCTCCGGCAGCGAAGGAGACTGCCCCCGCGCCGGAGGAGACGCAGCCGGAACCTGAGCAGCCTGTCCCCGCCCCGGAGGAGACGCCCACGGTGGAACAGGCCTACGCTGTAGTGATCGGTGAATACTATACCGCGCTGGAGCAGCGCTGGAACGGGGCGGAGCTGATGGAGGACGGCCTGAACTACATGGCAGCGGACTGCTATGGGGATGCTCCGCTGGAAAATCTGGGCTACGCCATTGCGGATATCGACGGCGACGGGGTGCCAGAGCTGCTGATCGGCAGCATCCATGGGGATGAATTCTATGACAAGATGATCTTCAGTCTCTACACGCTGGACGAGAATGGGGTCAACAAGCTGGTGTTTGACGGCACGGAGAGAAACCGTTACTACTACGCCGGGGAAAACCGTTTTGCCAATCTGGGTTCCTCCGCCTCTAACGACAGCTTTGAGACCACGGTGAAGCTGGAAGAGGGCGAGATGATCGACATGACCTATACCACCGCCCCGGAGAGCTATGTGCAGCCGGAACTGACGCCCTTTTCCCAATGGGTGAAATAAAAAGGAAAACCGTCTCATTGCACAGACGGGGAAAATAGCTTATCCTTATTTCAGGAGGTGGCACACATGGCAAATGAGGACAAAAAAGATTTCAACGCAATGCTCCGGGACAGCAAGGACATGCCCAAAATTCAGATCATCACCGACCGGAAGAGCATTGAAAAATACGGCGGGGACAGGATGTATTTTGCCCCGCCCATGGATTATGACGCGGCTATGCGCCGCGTCCCCTATGGGAAGCTGACCACCGTGGGAGACATCCGGGCATATTTCGCAAAGCAAAGCGGCGCGGACTTTACCGAGCCCATCACGGCGGGAATTTTCGTCTCCATCGCCGCCTGGGCCAGCTGCCAGCGCGGGGAGGACGAAACCCCCTGGTGGCGGACGCTGAAAGCCAACGGCGAGCTGAACCCCAAATACCCCGGCGGCGCGGAGGCCCAGAAGGAAAAGCTGGAGGCCGAGGGCCACACCGTGCTCCGGAAAGGGAGAACAAACTTAAAATATGTGGTAATGGACTATGAAAAAGCCCTATATAAGTTTACATAATTTATTTTACATAATTTTATGGAGATAACACAATGAAAATAGAAGAGCTGCGCTTTGGGGAGATTCCCGGGCTGCTGTATACGGTGCAGGCGGACAGGGCCTTTCTTTTCGTCCATGGAAAGGGCGGAAACAAGGAGGAAGCGGCGCTGCTTGCGGAGATGGCCTGCGAAAAAGGCTGGGATGTGGTGGGGATCGACCTGCCGGGCTTTGGACAGCGGACAGCGGAGGCGGAGCGCTTTGTCCCCTGGGAGGCTGGGCCGGAGCTGCGTGAAGTTTATGCCGAACTGAAAACGCGCTATTCGGCGGTTGCCCTTTTTGCCAACAGCATCGGCGCGTATTTTTCCCTGCTGGCTCTGGGGGATAAGGCTCTGGAGCGAGCTCTGTTTGTCTCCCCCGTTACGAATATGGAGCGCCTGATCCTCCGTATGATGGAATGGGCCGCAGTCACACCGGAGCAGTTGGAAAAAGAGAGGGAGATCCCCACAGCCTTCGGCGAGACCCTGTCCTGGAAGTATCTGTGCTATGTCAGGGAACACCCGGTGACCCATTGGGCTGTGCCCACCCGGATCCTGTACGCTGGGCGGGATGCGCTGGTGGAGCGGGAGACCATAGAGGACTTTGTCAGACAGTCTGGCGCGGAGCTGACCGTTATGGAAGAGGGAGAGCATTGGTTCCATACGGAGGAGCAGCTTGCGGTGCTGAGACATTGGATCGGGGAAAGCCTGGAATAAACGATGTCCAGCCAAAGAAAAAGAAACGCTATGACTAAAGAAAAACTGCCAAACCTCATCACCGCCCTGCGCATTGCAGGAACGGCGGGACTGATCTTTGCCCAGCCGCTGACGCCGCTGTATTTTGTGATCTATACCCTCTGCGGACTCAGTGACGTGCTAGACGGCTGGCTTGCCCGGCGTACCGGCTCGGCCAGCGACTTCGGCGCAAGACTGGACAGCCTTGCCGATCTGTTTTTCTACACGGTGATGATCGTCGGGTTGATGCCTGTCCTTTGGGCGCTGCTGCCTCCTGCATTCTGGTGGGTGCTGGGAGGGGTACTGCTGATCCGCCTCAGCGCCTACACGGTGGCCGCTCTGCGGTACAGGCGCTTTGCCGCGCTGCACACCTATATGAATAAGCTCACCGGCGCTGTCGTGTTTCTTCTGCCCTACATGCTGAAACTGCCTGTTGCGCCGGTCTGGTGCTGGGGTACCTGCGCTGTGGCGGCTCTGGCGTCAACGGAGGAGCTGCTGATCCACGTGCGCAGCGGGGACTATGACGCCAACAGAAAAACCATATTTAGAATAAAGAAATGAGGGACATATCGTGAACGCAAATTCCATCGTATACACCTCCAATACCGGCTACACCGCCGAATATGCCCGCCTGCTGGGAGAAAAGACCGGTCTGCCGGTGTACTCCCTTGCTGAGGCGGAGCAGAAGCTGGCGGCGGGCAACTGCGTGATCTACCTGGGCTGGCTCATGGCGAGCAAGGTACAGGGCTATAAAAAAGCGGCAAAGCGCTACAAGGTGCAGGCCGTCTGCGGCGTGGGCATGGGTGGAAACGGCTCCCAGCAGCAGGAGCTCAGAAAAGCAAACGCCATATCGGAGAAAACGCCGCTGTTCACCCTTCAGGGTGGCTTCGATATCCAAAAGCTCAGCGGTATCTATAAGCTGATGATGACCATTATGGTCAAGACCGCCGGAAAGGGCCTTGCGGAGAAACAGGACCGCACGCCGGAGGAGGACGTAATGCTGGAGATGCTGACTAAGGGCGGCAGCCGCGTCAGTGCGGAAAATCTGGCGGACGTGCTGGACTGGTGGAACAGGGATGAGTAAATTTGCGTCTCTCTGGGAATTTGTGGCCGTGCAGGAGGTCAGTAAGCTGCTGCTGAGTTTTGGGCAGGTGGAGGAGATCTGCGGCTTTCCCATCGACCACTCCTTTTTAAATTACAAAAAAGAGCTTCTTGCCTACGGCTGGCAGGTGAAAAAGATATCCTTAAAGGAGCAGACCGTTGCCCTGGAAAAGCTTGAAGCATAGTTAATGATCCCGTATGCAGAAAAATCTGCATACGGGATCAACTCAATTTTTAAAGAAAATCCACTTTTCCGCTGTCAATATGGTAGACCGCGCCGATGACCCGCAGGCCCTCAGACTCTTCCATGCTGTGGATCTGCAGGCTGTGCTCAATAAGTTCGATGCTGTGCCGCACGTTCAGGCAGCAGGCCTGATAATCGTCCTCTTCCCCGCCGATGGCAAATTTGATCTCGTCGGTGATGAATTTGATGTAGCCCTCAGGATCACTGTTGATGGCGGCATCCACCGCGCCGCAGCGCGTGTGACCCAGTACCAGGATCAGCGGCGTACCCAGATGGGAGGCGGCATATTCAATGCTCCCCAGCTGGTGGTCGTCGATCACGTTCCCCGCCACGCGGATCACGAAAAGCTGGCCCAGCCCGGCGGAAAATATGCTCTCCGGGATCACCCGGGAGTCGGAGCAGCTGATGACAATGGCGTAGGGGGACTGCCCGTGGGCGGCGGTGTAAAGCCGCAGCCGGGAGGAAATGTCACCGGGGCAGCGTTCCGCGGTCAGGTAACGTTCATTGCCCGCTTTCAGCCTTTCCAGAGCCTCAGCGGCAGAGAGCAGCATAGCAGTCATTTTCCTTCGCCTCTTTCACAGCGCCAGAACTTCGTTCCACTTTTCCTCCGCCACGGGAATTCCGTTTGCCCGGTTCTCCTGACGGCGCTTCCAGTCTCCCTCACCGGGGCAGCGGACCTTTTCCCCCTCGTTGATGGGGGTGGAGGCCTTCACATCCCCGGTAATGGCGTTAATGATCGCGTCGGTGATCTCCGCGGACTGGAATTTGGTGGGGTCGATTGCGATCATGATCTGGGTCAGGCCCACTTCGGAATCAAAGGTGCCGGTTTTGGCAACGGAGTTTCCGTCGGTCAGGATGGTGCCGATCAGATCCAGCAGGATGGAAATGCTGCTGCCCTTCCAGTAGCCGATGGGCAGGACACGCTTCGTCCGCTCGATGGCGGCAGGGTCGGTGGTGAGCTCACCGTTTTCGTCATAGCCCCCGGCTACGGGCAGCTGTTTTCCCGCAAGGCGGGTGCTTTCCAGCTTGCCGTAGCTGAACTGGGACAGGGCGCAGTCCACCATGATGTGCTGCCCGTTGGACCGGGGCACGGCGAAGACAATGGGGTTATTGCCCAAGCGGCTGTCTTTTGCGCCCCAGGCGGGCATGATGGGCCAGGAGTTGGACCAGCAGATGCCGATGCAGCCCGCGTCCGCCGCCTGCCAGCCGTAGGTGCCGCCCCGCATCCAGTGGTTATTGTTGCCCAGGGCCACCACGCCCACGCCAAAGCTTTTTGCCAGCTCCACAGCCCGCGCCATGGCTCTTCTGGCGTTCAGGGGACCGAAGCCCCGGTGTCCGTCCCAGCGCTCCAGAGAGCCGAAGGAGGCCACGCACTCCGCCTCAACAGTCGGGTCGATCTCGCCGTTTTTCAGATACTCGATCACCCGGGGAAAGCGGTTCAGCCCGTGGGAATATACCCCGCAAAGACTGTTCTGGGCAAAGATCTCCGCCGCGTCATGGGCCCGTTCGGGGGAAAAGCCGTATTTGTTCAGCACGCGCGCAAACTCGCTGAGCATGGTTTCATAGGGGATGTTCATTGTATCATTCCTTTGTATTATTTTTTTGAAGTCAAATAACATAGTGTAAATTATATCATCTACCGGAAAAAATGGCAAGAAAAGCCGGGAAGGCAGAGAAATAGCCTGCTTTCCCCAAAAGAAAAAAGCAGGCTGCATAGACCTCTTATTCAAGAAATTTGGATTTCAGCACCAGATTGCTGCAATTGCCGTAACCCAGTTTGCCGTAAAAGTGGTGGTGCATCTCGTCGTTGACGGAGATAAGCTGGATCATGGACGCGCCGCGTTTTTTTACTTTGTCCTCGATCATCTCCATAAACCTTGCGCCCAACCCCTGTCCCTGCCGGTCGTGGGAAACCATGATCTCCCAAAGGTCATAGACCGTCAGATCGTCGTACTGCTCGAAAAAGCCGGTCACAAAGCCGATGATCTGCCCCTCACAGGTCAGAACCATGCACAGAGAGTCCTCCCGGTTCCAGACCTGGTGGATGCGCTTATAGGCTTTTTCATGGGTATATTGGCAGTCCTCATATTTGTTGTTGTGCTCGATAAAGAGCGGCACAACGGCGTCGATGTCCGCCTCTGTCATTACCTGCAGACTGAGTTCCGGCATGTTGTCCTCCTTGTTTAAATATCCTGATAAAACAGCCCGTGCTTTGTGCAGCACCAGAGAAGCCTGCCGTGGGCAAAGAAAGGCAGCCAGGTCTCCAGCCCCCATTCCGGGTACAGCTTTTTCACCATGACCGTGTCCCCGGTGAGAAAGGCCAGGAAGGAGATATAGTGCTCCCGGAGCATTTCGTGCTCTGATGTGACGGCCCAGCCGCCGTCGCTGACCGTGACGGACAACGCTTCCGCGCCATCCGCTTTTTTCGCCTCCATGGGCGAAAGCTTCTTTCCGCAGCAGTGCACATCCGCGCTGTCCGTGGAAAAAAGCAGATTCCCGCAGTCCGGGCAGAGATAAAATTTCAGCTTATTCAGATTTCCGCTGCTCAACTCGTTTTCCTCCAATTCGCCCCGGAGCAGCACTTCCGTGTCAACGCCCAGAGCCTGTGATAATAGGGGGAGGAGCGAAATGTCCGGCGCGCCGCAGCCCCGTTCCCATTTGGAAACGGCCTTGTCGCTGACGCCCAGCATTTCCGCCAGCGCAAGCTGGGTCATATTTTGCTTTTTCCGCATCGAGCGGATCAGCTTTCCTGTTTTGATCTGATTCATAACAGCACCTCCTACCGGTATCATAAGCCCTTCGGGCCGAAAAAACAATAAACGCTCCGTAGAGCGGGAGGGCGATCTCCTCCAGATAACGGAGCGCTTGGCATGAAAAAAGGGGCTGTGAAGAAAAGGTGAAGAAAAAATCACCAGGACTTCACAGCCCCTTCATCGTGGTGCGGGCATGGGGACTCGAACCCCAACGTCTCTCAACACGAGAACCTAAATCTCGCATGTCTACCAATTCCATCATGCCCGCAAAGATAAACCGGGCGGCAAAGCACGCCGCAAAAGACTCCGGTTTTGAAGAAAAAGCCTATTGCTTTCGCAATAGGCTTTTTTGGAGCGGGCAACGAGGCTCGAACTCGCTACCTCCACCTTGGCAAGGTGGCGCTCTACCGGATGAGCTATGCCCGCATCAGCAACGCTGTTATATTACCACAAATTGCTGATTTGTCAAGCACAAATTTACGCAAGATCCCAATAAGTTAACTCACCGCCGCAAGCGGGGTAAGATGCGGTATCCCAGCGGTAGCTGTTCCACATTTCTTCGTCCCTCAGGAGGAAGCACTGACCCTGCCCGCCGCTGATGGCGGCGCTGACATCCACATGGTAATACGCGCCGTCGATCTCCACAATGTTCCAGCAATGGTCCTGCCAGTGCAGCTGACCATACACGATGCGGCATTCAATGCCCAGCTGGTGGCACATCTCCACATAGGCCAGGGCCACGCCCTCGCTGTCCGCGCTGCCCCGAATCAGGGCCGAGTAGGCGGAATTTTCATTGCTGTCCCCGGACAGGGCGCAGTTTTCCGAAAGATAAGTGTACGCGGCCAGGGCCTCGTGGGCCTGGTCCATATTGTACGCGCCGGTATTGCTGCGCACATCCAGGTTCTTCAGCTGCGATTTGCAGCGGATCAGTTCATCCTCGGGCATACCGTAGTCCAGGTTAATTTCATACAGGCGCTGCATGGCCGCGCCGCTGTAGAGATACACATCGGTCTTTGGCTCCCGGACAGAGCAGACCGGATTGCTGCGGTACACATCCGTCACCATCTGGGCCATTTTGTCCCGGGAATAGGTGCTGGCATTGATGAACAGGACCACACGGGTGTGGTTGTTTTCCATGGCCTCCTTCAGAATATCCTCCACGCCGATGGCATAGGGGAGCTGGATGATCTCCGGGACCGGGAGGGCGGAATCAGCGTAATCAATGCTGACGGAAGCCTCGTAATAGGTCACGATCTTGGATAGCTCACAGGAGATATCCAGGACACAGTAGGCGCAGAGGGCGTTTTGCGTGCGCAGCTGGCGGCAGGCCTCCTCGATATCCTTTACGGCGTCGCCGTCGTAGTTGGCGTCAAAGACAAGCCTCCCGCTTTCCGCACCGCTGTATACCATGTCGGTTATGGCCCGTTTCAGGGCAGTGAAGTTCCTGACCGTCACCTTTTCCGCTTCTGGGACCTTCTCCTGGACCGGCGGCTCATAGTTGTTGATATCCACAACTTCCTTTTCAAACAGGCTGCCGCAGCCGCACAGCAACAGCAGCAGCGCGGTGAGAAGGACAGCAGCGGCAAAGCGTCTCAGCATCATTTTACCTCGGCAATATTTTCAAATCCGTTTCCGAACACGTTCTTTGCGTCTGTCACGATGAAGAAGGCCCGCTCGTCCACGATACGGATCAGCTTTCTCAGTTCCGCGATCTGGGTACGCTTGATGACGCACATGATGACCTGCTTTTGCTGATGGGAATAGGCGCCCTCGCCGTTGAGGATAGTGACGCCCCGGTGCATAGTGCCGGAGATGATGTCGTCGATCAGCTCCTGGCTTTTGTCGCTGATGACATAGCAGATGCAGGAGTTGTCAATGCCGTAGAGCACAAGGTCGATGACCTTGCTGACCACGAACATGGCGACAACGGAATACATTGCGCTCTCATATTTATTCAGGATCACGGCGTAGGCCGCCACGATCACTGCGTCAATAATGAGGATCAGAGTGCCGAAATTGATATGGGGGTTCTTCTGCCGCAAAAATTTGGCCACAATGTCCACGCCGCCGGTGGTGGCGCCCACAAAGTAGACAAGTCCCAGGCCAAAGCCCTTGACCACGCCGCCGATAATGCTGGCCAGCATGGGGTCGCCGGTGAGGGAAATGCCCGTCAGCGCAAAAAGGTCCACAAAGGCGGAGGACAGGGCCATGCCCACCAGGGAGCCGATGAGAAAATCCAGCCCGAAATAGCGCCAGGCCACCACAAAAAGCGGGATATTCATGAGAATGGTCATTACGCCAACAGGCCAATGGGTGAAATGATTGATAATCATGGAGACGCCCACGATCCCGCCGGACACAATGGAGTTGGGGAACATGAAAAACTGAAAGCCCACCGCGTAGATTG
The DNA here is from genome assembly GCA_022787565.1 of Clostridiales bacterium. GTDB lineage: Bacteria > Bacillota > Clostridia > Oscillospirales > Oscillospiraceae > Limivicinus. Next base: position 11,790 of record JALFVN010000048.1, read on the forward strand.
CGGAGCCGATAATGATGGTCAGATACTTCAGCAGCCGTTTCAGGGCAAGGTTCTTCTCCGTCTGTTTCGAAATACTCTCCATAGGTTTTTCCCCCGATCATTCTTCGATCAGCGACATCTGCTGCTCCTCCCGGTCCTCCGGACGCAGCAGAGCGCCGGCGGCAGGCAACGAGCGGACACGATACCGTGAAACATTTTTTATCTCTGTCTCTTCAAGGAGCTTTGCCCGGTCCAGGGTACGCCTGGCCTTGAGGGTCATGACCGCCACGCCCTGGGCGCTGCGGCTGGTTTTGGGCTGGAGAAGCGCGGTGTTGAAAACGATGGCTCTGCCGTCGTCGGAAACGCAGCACAAATCTGCCTCCCCGCTGAGCCTGATGACCGCGCGCAGGGGGCTTTTGTCGGAATAGGCGTTGACCAGCTTTTTCCGGTTGGTCTTGGTCTCATAAGCGGACAGCTCCACCCGGGCCGCCTTGCCGTTTTCAAAGAAGAAGAGCAGGTGGGCCTTGTAGTCCCCCGGGTCGATCATGGTGATGATGCTCTCCCCTTCATCCATCTGGAGTCTGGAGGGCAGATAGATGCCCAGAACGGAGGCCTTTACATCGTCAAAGTCGGACACCCGGGCCTTGTACATCTGCTGTTTGTCGGTGAGGAAGAGCAGCTCGCCCCGGTTGGTGGATTCAAAGCTGATGTTCAGCCGGTCCCCGTCCTTGTATTTCTGCTCCCCGCTCATGCGCAGGGACTGGGCGGTAATCTTCTTGAAATAGCCCTCTTTGGACAAAAACAGGGTGACGGGATAGTCCTCGATCTGCTGCTGCTCGTCATACTCCTCGATCTCGTCGGCATAGACGATGGCGGATTTTCTGGGCGTAATGTACTTCTTGTTGATCTGCCTGAGTTCATCGATGATGATGCTTTTGATCTTCCGCCGGCTGTTCAGGATGCCTTCCAGCTCTTCGATGTCCTTTTCCAGGGCCTCGGTTTCGGCGGTGCGCTTTAAGATGTACTCCCGGTTGATGTTTCTGAGCTTGATCTCCGCCACATACTCCGCCTGGATCTGGTCGATGCCGAAGCCCATCATCAGGTTGGGCACCACCTCAGACTCCAGCTCCGTGCCGCGGATGATCTCGATGGCCTTGTCAATATCCAGCAGGATGCGGCCAAGACCCTGAAGCAGGTGCAGCTTTTCCTTTTTCTTTTCCAGCTCGTGAAACACACGGCGGCGGACACACTCCATACGCCAGGCGGTCCACTCGTCCAGGATCTCCCGCACGCCCATAACCTTGGGATAGCCGCCGATAAGAATGTTGAAGTTGCAGGGGAAAGCGTCCTGAAGCGTGGTCATCCGGAAAAGCTTCTGCATCAGCTTTTCCGGGTCCACTCCCCTTTTCAGGTCGATGGCCAGGCGCAGGCCGCCCAGGTCCGTCTCGTCCCGCATGTCGTTGATCTCCCGGATCTTACCGGCCTTGATCAGCTCTGCTACCTTGTCGATAACCGCCTCGGAGGTGGTGGTATAGGGGATCTCCAGGATCTCGATAATGTTTTCCTTCTGCAGGTAGCGCCACTTTGCCCTGACCTTGAAGCTGCCCCGGCCGGTGTTGTAGATGTTCTCCATCTCTGTCCGGTCGAAAATGATCTCGCCGCCGGTGGGAAAATCCGGGGCGGGCAGGGTGGAAAACAGGTCGTGCTCCGGGTCGCGGAGGTAATTGATGGCAGTCTCGCAGACCTCATTCAGGTTAAAGCCGCAGATCATGCTGGCCATGCCCACGGCGATGCCGGAGTTTGCGGAGACCAGTACGTTGGGAAAGGCAGTGGGCAGCAGAGTGGGCTCCTTCATGCTGCCGTCGTAGTTATCCACAAAGTCCACCGTGTCCCTGTCGATGTCCCGGAACACCTCCGCGCAGATGGCGGAGAGCCGGGCCTCGGTGTAACGGGAGGCGGCGTAGGACATGTCCCGGGAATAGACCTTGCCGAAGTTGCCCTTGGAGTCCACAAAGGGAGTGAGCAATGCCTCATAGCCCGCGGAGAGGCGTACCATGGTCTCATAAATGGCAGCGTCGCCGTGGGGATTCAGCTTCATGGTCTGACCCACGATGTTGGCACTTTTGGTGCGTGCCCCGTTCAGCAGGCCCATTTTGAACATGGTGTACAGCAGCTTCCGGTGGGAGGGCTTGAAGCCGTCGATCTCCGGAATGGCACGGGAGACGATGACGCTCATGGCATAGGGCATGTAATTTGTCTCCAGCGTCTCGGTGATGGGCTGCTCCAGCACCTGGGCTTTCAGGCCGACCACATTGGGATTATTAAACTTTTTTGCTTCCGTTTCCTTCTTTTTTGCCATTTTATCTGCTCTTTTTCTTCATTTTTTGTCCTGTAACCAGGTTTCTTTTGCAGCGGGGGCAGCTGGTGGCCTTCAGCACGCCGAAGACGATCACCTTTCCGCAGCTGGGGCAGCGGCTGTACAGGAAAATCACCACCACTACCGCGATCATGAACACCAGGGTAAGCAGGATCAGAATCAGCTGCAGGCTGCTGCCCTCCTGGGTGAAAAACAGGCTGGCCAGACAGCAGATGACCGCCAGAACCACCAGTGTCTTGATCAGGCTCTTGGTGTCCTCAAAGTTCCTTGTATGCATATTTTTCATGAAAAAGTCCCCTGTCAGGAAATATCGGCCATGTCCAGATACTTGTATCCAAACTCGGCAATATGGTTTTTCCGTCCCGTAAGATCGTCGCCCAAAAGCAGGTCAAAGCTGCGGGCCATCAGCTCCGCGTCCTCCGGCATGACCTTGATGAGGCGGCGCGTCTCCGGGTTCATGGTGGTCATCCACATCATGTCCGGGTCATTCTCGCCCAGACCCTTGCTGCGGCTGATACTGGCCTTTGCGCCCTTCAGACTCTCGATGATCTGGGCCTTTTCCCTGTCGGAATAGGCAAACCAGGTCTTGCCCTTGCTTTCGATCTCGTAGAGGGGCGATTCGGCGATGAACACATAGCCCTCCCGGATCAGGGTGGGCACCAGGCGGTAAAGCATGGTCAGAATCAGGGTGCGGATCTGGAAGCCGTCCACGTCCGCGTCGGTGCAGATGATGACCTTGCTCCAGCGCAGATTGTTCAGGTCAAAGCTGCTGAGATCCTTGGTGTGCTTGTCCCTGACCTCCACACCGCAGCCCAGCACCTTCATCAGGTCGGTGATCACGTCGCTTTTGAAAATGCGCACATAGTCGGCCTTCAGGCAGTTGAGGATCTTGCCCCGGACGGGCATGATGCCCTGAAATTCCGCGTCCCGGGACAGCTTGCAGGCGCCCAGTGCGGAATCGCCCTCCACAATGTAGATCTCCCGCCTCTCCGGGTCACGGCTTCGGCAATCCACAAATTTCTGCACCCGGTTGGCGATGTCGATGCTGCCGGAGAGCTTTTTCTTCATGCCCTGGCGGGCCCGCTCCGCCGTCTCGCGGCTGCGCTTGTTGATGAGTACCTGCTCGGCGATCCTGTCCGCCTCGGGCTTGTTCTCGATGAAATAGACCTCCAGCTGTTCCTTGAAAAACTCGGTCATGGCCGTCTGGATAAAGCGGTTGTTGATGGCCTTTTTGGTCTGGTTTTCGTAGGAGGTCTGGGTGGAAAAGCAGTTGGTCACCAGAATCAGGCAGTCCTGCACATCCTGGAATTTGATGGGGCTTTCGCTTTTCTGGTATTTGCCGATTTTTTTGATATAGGCGTCGATGGCGTAAGTAAAGGCGTTTTTCACCGCCTTGTCCGGCGCTCCACCGTTTTCCAGCCAGGAGGAGTTGTGGTAGTATTCCAGGGCTGTCACCTTGTTGGAAAAACAGAAGGCGGCGGAGAGCTTGACCTTATAGTCAGGCCTGTCTTCCCTGTCCCTGCCCCGTCGTTCGGCGGAGATATAGCAGGGCGCGGTGAGGGCCCCCTCTCCCGCGATCTCGGTGACATAGTCGGTGATGCCGTTTTCATAGCAGTAATCCGTGGTTTCAAACCTGCCGTTCTTTTCCACCTTCAGCCGGAAGGTGATCCCGGCGTTGACCACGGCCTGCTTGTGCAGAACGTCCCGGAAGTATTCCTCGGGAATGTCGGTGTCCGTGAACACTTCCCTGTCCGGCCGCCAGCGGATGGTGGTGCCGGTTTTTTTCCTGTCGGTGGGTTCCGCAACCAGCTCCTGGCCCTTTTTGCCGCAGACCTTGCCCTTTTTGAAGTGGAGCTGATACTTCTGTCCGTCCCGGCGGACGGTCACGTCCATGTATTCCGAGGCGTACTGGGTGGCGCAGGTGCCCAGGCCGTTGAGACCAAGAGAGTATTCATAGTCTCCCCCGTCGGTATTCTTGTATTTGCCGCCGGCGTAAAGCTCGCAGAACACCAGCTCCCAGTTGAAGCGTTTCTCTGTGGGGTTCCAGTCCACCGGACAGCCACGTCCAAAGTCCTCCACCTCAATGGAGCCGTCGGCAAAGCTTGTCAGGGTGATCAGATCGCCATAACCCTCTCTGGCCTCGTCAATGGCGTTGGACAATATTTCAAATACGGCGTGCTCGCAGCCGTCCAGCCCGTCGGAGCCGAAAATGACGCCAGGGCGTTTTCTCACCCGGTCCGCGCCTTTCAGCTGGGAAATGCTGTCATTACCGTATTGGGGAGTGCTTTTGCTCATAAAATGTGATATTCCTCTCAAAACAATATCTTGTGTGCCCAAATCCGCACACTACGACCTATTTTATCCTATGTAGTATAGCGCATTTCTCCCCATAATTCAAGACCCGGCTTCCGGCGCGCTTTTCAGGACGGGGAACATATGGTACGCTTTTGCAGGAGATGCCAAAGCCTCCCCTGTGTAAGGGGAGGTGGCATTTGCAGGGCAAATGACGGAGGGGTTGGCACAAGCCCTCCCTTATCGCGGTGGTGACTTTGCCAGACCCCTCAGTCTGCCTACGGCAGCCAGCTCCCCTTTCAGGGGAGCCTTATAATGCAAAAGGCGGGCTGCACAGGCAGCCCGCCCCGCGGCGGATATTTTTCCTACGGAAAAACTCTCTCGCCGCTTGACAATTCGCCGTTTTGGATGTATCCATATATCAAACAAGATACATGTATCAGCATCCGGAAGCTCTTTCTCTCTCGCTGTCCCGGTTCCTTGTCTGTGCATAGTATGTGACGGGAGCCGCCGCTTAATCAGGAAGTTTTTGCCTCTGTTTTGTTTTGCCCCGCTTTGGTTAGAATCATATTATTCCAAACCGGGAGGGTATTTTTGTGAACATCAACAGCAACTACTGGGAAGAGCGCCGCCGCAGACAGAGCCTGAAACGCAGCAAAAAAGAGTTTGACCGGCTCTCCAATGCCATCAGCCAGGCTTATCGCAGCTTCAACGCAAGCACCGACTCTGCGCAGATGGACGCATGCATCTATGAGATCAACGCCCTGCGTGCCAGGCGGGACGGGGTTCTCCGCGAGATCAGAAAACTGGAATAAGGAAAGGAAATCATATGGAAACATTATCCGGCATACTGCTCATTGCCGCCCTGATTGTTGGTGCGGTACTGATTCTGAAGATACTGACAAAGCCCATCCGCTGGATTTTCAAGCTGCTGATCAATGCCGCTTTCGGCTTTGTGCTGCTGTTTTTGGTCAACTTTTTCGGTGACCCGGTTGGTATCTACATAAGCGTAAACTTTATCAGCGCTGTTGTGGCAGGCTTTCTGGGCGTTCCCGGAGTCATTCTGCTGGTGCTTTTGCAGTTCCTGTTTTAAAAAAGGACGGCGCATATGGCAAACAGGGTCGCAAACAGCAAGCCCGGCCCCAACGGCAGCCGCCTTCTCTACGATAAAAAGGGCCGGTATCTGGGCAGGAGCGTCGAAAACGCTGTCGGAAATCAGGTTTTTCTGGACAGCAGGGGCAATTACGCCGGGCGCTGTAAAAGCGGTCCGGGCAATCACAGGATCATTGTGTCCGAAAGCCGGCCATCAGAAACCGGCAGTTCCGGCGGCGCTGCCGGCGCAGGCTCTTCCGGCAAGTCCGTGTATTTGGGCTTTGTCGTCCTTTCGATTCTCTTCCTGCTCATGGGTGCTCTCTCCGCCGTCTGCCTTTATGATGACCTCCAATGGGGCTTGAAGGTGGGATTTCTCGAGATGGCGGGAACAGCCCTTGGCATCCTCACTCTTGCCGCCGACATTCTGCGCCTTGCGGAGCTTTATAGAAAAAAGCGGGCACGGAAGAATGAACAGAGGCCCGGGGCCAGCCAGAAATAAACAAAAAACGCCGGTTCATTTTGATATAGTCCCCTTAAAGTAGACACTCGAAAAACGTAAAATTTCGAGACTACAACTAAGGGGACTATATCATTATGTGCTTTCGGTTTTTATTTTTTCCAGAATGCCCAGGGGCTCGTCTTCTCGCTCTTCTGGGGAATGTCCTTCTTTCTCTCTTCCTCTACCCAAGCATCAAACACATCATTCGGGCCTAAAAGCGAATCACTCTCAAAGGAACATACGGGCTTATATTCGAAATGCGCTTCCAGAGAATTGCTTTTCACCCAATAGTGAAGTCTGATCTCGGTAGGCGCGGGCATGTCATAACGCTTGCAGATCTCATTGATCTTTTTTATATCGCCCGATCCAACCATCAAGAGCTCTCTCTGCAAAGGAATTGGGCAAAGCTGGCCGAGAGTCTTCACCTGTCCCTTTACCCGGCAGAAGGTGTGGAACATGGAGATATTTTCCTCATTTGAGATGTAAATAAAGATCTCGTCAGCGATACCTTCCATCACTTCCATGCACAGCGAAACATAATCCGCCTGAAGATCCATGAGTTCATCTTCAAAAATCTTTGCCATGGGTTATCCTCCCTCATTCGTATTTCTTATTGTTTTTGACTTAATTACATCTCCCACCGAATAGTTAACAGTAAACGATGTAGGTGCAGTTTAAAAACCGCATCAGGGGGCATTAATCCATATTTTTTTCTGCCTTATAGCATATTTCCCGGGCAGTTTTAAACGTAATAAACAGTGTGCAGCTTTTCTATCGTGGGCAAAACAGCTTCGGCAAACAGTTCGCCGTCGACCTTAAATGTTGACAACAGCTCATCCACGTTTTTATACTCTCCTATATTTCTGGGCTCACGATCACTGCTTTCTTCGACCTGGCGGGTCCCATAGCCCAGATCATCCGCCCAGATGATGTACTCTCTGTTGCTGACGCCGACCATTCCTTCATATCTGTCTGTGGTAAATCCAAACGTTCCACCGAGCACATCTACTTTGCTTTTGAATTGTTCTTTTGTCATTTTTATCCATCTCCACTTTTACAACAATCAGTAATTCTATCTGACGGTTGAAGATTATCCACCCTTATTACATATAGCCAACTTTTAACATACTGTTTGAAATATTGCTCACAATCAGCGGCAGGATACTGTGGGTCTACAAAAACCGTTTTACCGTCGATTTGCATTGCAAAAAACACATGTCCCATGCCTGATGGAAAAGTCATACCAACAATGGCCCGGGAGCCGTCCCCCCATCGTCTCATATACTCTTCGACCTGGGCTCGGCCATTATCAGACAGGCACCATTTTTTCACTGCATTTTCCCATGCCAATTCAACGGTCAGTGCAAGATCATCATGCTCTGCTTTTACAGGAATTGGTTTTGCTGTAACTTTAAAGCCTCTGAAGCGCATTTCCAATGTTGAAACACATCTTTGGCAATTGTGAGTCCATTCATACTTCTTTGTCGCAAAGTTCGGATTTACTGCCGCCAAATCCTCCTCCAGTCCATAAAGCCTTGCTTTTCTGTCAAAATGATCCGTCGGAGTTCCTGCTGCGATTATACCATCTTTTGTGGCGTTTTCAATCGCTTTCCGCTAGCTCTCCTCGAAGGCCGCAAGAGCCTCCTCCGTTCCGACGGCTGTGTCCGGGCCCGGAATGTAGCCCTGGGAGGCGGCGTATTCGGAGAAGGTTTTCAGGGTATAGAATTCCTTGTAGGCGCGGAGAGTGGGGTTGTTGTACTCCCTGTACAGCGCTACGGTGCGCTGGTAGTCACCCTCTGTTATGGCGTTCTCGACGAGACTTCGGTATTCCTGCTCCACCGCCGCTTCGGCGGGGTCGGTGGGTTTGGCTGCGGAATTGCCCCCTTCAGTCAGCCTTCGGCTGACAGCTCCCCCCGAGGGAGAGCCTTTTGCGGGCCGTTTTAGTCAGGCTATGGGCGTAAAAATCCCCCCTGATCCGGAAAAACCGAATCAGGAGGGCATTAATCTATACTTTATTTTCTATTTCCCGGGTCAATTTATCCGGCATAGACCATTTTCAGCTGTTCTATCGTGGGCAGCACAGCTTCGGCAAACAGTTCGCCGTCGACCATGAACGTGGACAGCAGCTCATCCACGTTTTTATACTCGCCTATATTTCTGGGCTCACGATCACTGCTTTCGTCGATCTGGCGGGTCCCGTAGCCCAGATCATCCACCCAGATGATGTACTCTCTGTTGCTGACGCCGACCATTCCTTCGTATTTTTTTGTAGTAAACCCGAATTGTCCGGCAAACACGTTTACTCTTTTTTTAAATTGTTCTTTTGTCATTATTATTCATCTCCACTTTTACAACAATCAGTAATTCTATCTGATGGTTGAAAAAAATCGAGCCTGATCTCTCTTTCCAGATCAAAGTCAGAATCAGCATATACCGCGTCTACTTCATAATCATTGAATACTTTGATTTTTCCCTCCGGCGTGGTGTATATCTGGATCTGTGTGCCGTCGACATCTTCCAGAAGCTCCTCTTTGCTGAGGTTTTTTATCCCGGCTTCAATCAAAGCACATGCTTTTTCAAAGGCTTTGGGGTCTGCTGTTTTCGCAATATTGTATGAGAACATTTTTATTCAACCTCTATTCCTAATTCTTTGTTCACGCTCTCATTTGTTTTTGTAGCTGTCTTATAAATGTCTTCAATTGCTTCTTCTCTTGTCATACCCTTACGCTTCATTTTTGACTCAATAAGCTCTTCAAATGTTTTATTCGGACTTTCTGAATCAAGTTTTTGCCTGGCTTTTTCATCAGCCATCAAATTTCGAGCTTCTTTTCTGATATTGTTTCGTGCTTCAAATGCCAGATAAGCACGTTTCTCCATCGGAAGCGTTACGTCAATGCTATCAGGAATATGTGTCACCCGGTTAATATACCATCTCCTGACGTTAACATTATCAAGTTTAATTATACCATCTTTTGGAGCGTTTTCAATCGCTTTCTGGTAGCTCTCCTCGAAGGCTGCAAGAGCCTCCTCTGTTCCGAGGGATGTGTCCGTGGCCGGAATGTAGCCCTGGGAGGCGGCGTATTCGGAGAAGGTTTTCAGGGTGTAAAATTCCTTATAGGCGCGGAGAGCGGGGTTATTGTACTCTCTGAACAGCTTTAAGGCGTGCTGGTAGTCTCCCTCCCTTATGGCGTTCCCGACGAGGGTGCGGAATTCCTGTTCCACCGCTGTTTGTGAGTTGCCGTTGCTATTTTTTCTATTCTGTGCTATACTTTTTCGGAGACATTGGTCTTCGGGGGCAAAGAAGCAAGAGACGCTTCGGGCGTATTCCCTTGGCCTTGTGCATTGGGAGCTTGCGTAATGCCCCCCTTTTTTTCCATATATGCACTTACAACCCAAAACTTCTTGTACTGTGTATCCAGAACAGCTTCAATAACATAATATGTACCGTTGACCTTCTTCGAGAAAACAAGCATCGGGGCCGGTCTATTGTTTTTACCTCGAAATTCCTGGCTATATTTGATGTCCCCGCTTGCATACGTTGCCTGATTTACTGTGTCATAGTTGTCAAGAACATAAGCAATCCGTGCGAGATCGTTAACGTCGGCCATGCTGTGATCTACAACCCCATTTTCTCCATGTTCCTTGAGAATATGCTTTATCCCGTTTGAGTTAATCGCGTTTGTGAAGCCGGAGTAACTACCGCCCAGCAAATTCTCTGCATCCTTTGCCTGTCGTTCTGCGACGGGCGATATTGAATGCCGTGCAAACGGCCGGTTTGGATTTGTCTTATACTCCTCTACAATCAAACGCAAATTATCATCAACAGCAGCCTGATACTCGTCAATGACCGCCTGTTCAGCGGCGGTATGCTGTGCCGGGTCGGTGTTGACCGTCGTACTCTCCGCCTGTGACAGGGCGGTATTTTTTTGCTCTGCGGGCGGCTGGGGTGCCGGGTTTGCCTGCGCTGCGCCGGTCTGCGTATCTCCTGCGTTGAAAGCGTAAGTCTCAGGGTTTACAGCCGTCAGACCTGTGCCCATGATCGCGCCTACCAATCCGTCATAGAGCCACTGGGAAAGCTGTTCCCCACTGTATTCCTCTTTTATGCTCTTGTCGCTGTATATGGTCCTCAGCAGCGGGTTGATTGCATCGGACAGAATCTCCTCAATTCCCTCGTTGAATCCGCTGGCAAGCAATCGCAAGGATGCCTGTCCAGCCCTTGATTTTGCCAGCTTGGCAATAGTAGCCTCAACAACATCATCCGCCGCGCCCTTGCCGTATATCCCGGCAAGACCGTCAAACAGTTTATTCGTCAGGACTTCCACTGTGCCTACCGCCGCACCGTAACCGATTTGCTCCTGCGCCGAGGCTCCATCTTGCCGCGCCTCCTGCGCCCCGCTGCCGAGCCCTCTGGTGAACATGGATATATTTGGGGCACCTGTGGCCTTGTCCAGTGCTATCATCGTCCCCTGCGTGAGCAAGTCCACTGCCAACTGTCCGCCCCAGCCAAGCCCCTCCTTGGCCTTTTCCGTATTCTGCTGCCCCGATACCGTGATCTCGTCCGCGGCCTGAGCGCTGTCCTCTGCCAGCGTTTCATAGGCCTGAACGCCGGAGCGGAGAGAGGGAAGAAGCGTATTGTCGTAATAGGCAATGATGTTTTCGATCTCTTTGATGCCCTCAGCGTCCATTTGTATCACGCCGGACTTTGCCTCTTCAAGGGTGGTCGCCCAGTCGTTGCGCGCCCTCAGCTCGTTTTCGTACACCATACCGGCGCCTTCTTTGCCGATGGATTCGATATTTCCCGCCGTTGTTCCTGCCGCGTTCAGCTGAGATCCGGCCCACTGCTCCGCACCGCCAGAAAGCACCTTTTTCCACCAGTCGCCGGAAAGGACGGTATTTTTTAAGCCTTCTTCCATGGTGTAACCGGCTCTGTCCAGCTTCTGCATGAAGGACAGATCATTGCCGGAAGCAAGCGTATAATCCATGACGGCTTTGTTCAATTCATCGACGCTACTGTACCCGTATTTTTTCAGCAGGGAGTCACGCTTCGTAAGCGCGCTGATATACAAGGACTCGTCTTGGCCCGCGCCGGAGCGGTATCTGCCCATTTCGTTTTCGTACTGCTTTGCCTCTTCCAGCACAGGCTTCAAGCGGTCAAGCTCTGCCTGCGCCTGGCTCTGCGTAATCTGTGCTGTCTCCGCCGGAGCTGTCTGCTCTCCCTGCTGTACCTGCCCCGTGCTCCTGCCCCCCCGCAAGGCTCCCCTGTGCAAGGGGAGCTGTCGGCGCAGCCGACTGAGGGGTTGTCTGCTGAGGCGTTTCCTGTTTGGGCTTCTCCAAAACGGGGCTGCTCTGCGTTGTACTGGCAGCTGTGGCAGGTGCCTGCGGTTCACTTGCCCCAAGCAGGGAATACAGCTCGTCCCGTCTTGATGTCTGTTTTTGTTCTTCTGCCGCCGGTGTTGGGGAGGGCGTACCGGCTGAACCTGTTCCAAGGATTTTCGTTAATTCGTCATAGCGTGTTGACATTTTTCACTCCTTATCCCAGCCTGTTTTGCGCCTCCGCCAATGCCTGCTTATACAGCTCATATTGGGCGTCGCTCATCCTATCCAGTGCTCCGCTTTCCGCAACCTGATTGACCATATTGTACAGGCTTCCCGCGTTTGTGGCGTTTCTCGTCATCTGCATAATTGCAGACATGCCTCTGCTGTCAACTCCCGTCTGGTCTCCCGGCACCGGTGTCGGTTCGGGTGTCGGTTCGGGTGTCGGCGTCGGTGTAGGATTATACCCCGGTGTATACGTCGGCTGATACCCTGCCGGGTACTTCCCGGTGACGGCCTTGTACTCCTCCGCCGTCATCCTCCCGGTGTTATACGCAAGCTCCGGGTTCTGGGCCTTCCAGAGGGCCGCCATGCTGTCCGCCGTCTCCTGGCCGTACAGCCCTGCGTAGCCGCTGAAATCCCCGTAGGCCGCAAGGGTCTTGGCAGTATTCAGGTCCCGGCTGTAGCCGTTGTTGTACTCGTTCATCAGCGCCTGTGCCCGCTGGTAGTCGTTGTCCGCGATGGCGGAAGACACATTGGCCTGATACTGCCGCTCCAGCTCCGCAATGCCCCGGTCGGCTTCCGCCATGGCCTCCGCCTGAGAGGTGCGCAATGCGCCCATGTCCCGCTGGTATGCGCTGTTCTGGGCAAGGGCAGCCTGAGAGGCAGCGCCGGTGTTCAGCCCGGAGGCGTCGGCCTGCAGATTGAAATTCCGCCGGTTTCGCTCGTACTGGGCGGCAAGGTCGTTGGCCTGCTGCCGGTACTGCCCCGGCAGCTTGTCCCGGGCCGCCTCCGCCTCCGCCCGACTGGCCTGATAGGCGCTCTCCAGCTGCGTCAGCTGGCTCTGCTGCTTTGCGTCGTACAGGTCGTTTACCGCCTTACCCTGCCCGGATGTGCTGTATTTCTTATACTCCTCTTCGAATGTAGCCATTTATGCTCCTTTCTCCACATACAGCCCCACCAGATCGGCAAGGGCGCTGTACACCGGGTTTACAGTGTCTCTGGTGCAGAGATACACCTCGCCGCTCTGGCTGTAATATTTACCCGCTTCAAGGGCCATGTTGCCGCTGTAGGGGATGGGGTCAGTCAGCGTTCCCGCGTGGCTCTCGCAGATCTCCGTCCACAGGGACGGGGCGTTCTCCGGCTCCCATCCGTCCTGTGACGTGTGGGCCTGTACGCAGCGCCACAGCTTGCCGCCGTACTGCACCTTATAACCTGCTGTGTAGGCTTGTCCTTCTGCCCACTCTGGGTAAAACTCCCTCATCCGCAGTGCGGTGTTATCGTCCACGGCAAGGCTGTTGATCTGCGCCGAGATAATCATGCGCGATACCTCTGATTCCGTAAGGGGGCGTGTACGCTCGTAGGCTTCAAATTTTGCGGCTTCTGCTTCCATTGCGGCAGTTTCTTCGGCGGTCATGTCGATGTATTTGCCGTTTACACATTTTTTCATTCGCGCACCCCCCAAATTTTAACGATTGTACCAGTCACAAGAATTGCTGCGGTGCCACACCCAATCGTTGTTATGCTATCGTCAATCATTGCGTAAGAAGAAGCACTATTGCCGCCGTTGATGCCATTCACGGAAGGTCTATAATATATCCCAGTAGCCACCGTGATATATGGAGGCGTGAGCGTGTCGATGCTAACAAAAAACGCTTGATTTTTCGTCAAACTGCTGCTTAAAGCTGGGTAAGTTATACCGTTTATAACAATTTGTTTAAATCCAGATACATCCGCCCCAGGAAAAATCACCATTTTAACTTTACTACATGTCGGAATTTCCTGTGAGAATGTTGCTGCATCTTCTGTTAGTGTTGTTTCGTATAGCAGTTCCCATACATCTCCACCGGTAAACTCCACCGCCTCCCACGCCGCAGGCTGCCCGTTCTCGTCTACATCGGTGATTCTGACGGTCTGACCCACGGCGGCGGTGTTGGTGACGGTGAGGCCGCCGCTGGGTATCTCCACGCTCACTGGAGCAGAGCCGTCATAGCTGCCGGTCACGGCTCCGGTAAAGGTCAGGGCGTTGGGATTTGGCAGGGTTTCTGGAATTTCCTTTGCCAGCTTTGCTGCAAACTCCGCCTCGGTGCCGGTGAAGCCGCCGTCCTGTGCGTACTGATAGGCGGATTTGCCGTCCGCGCCTGCAGGGCCCGTTGCACCTGCCGGGCCTTGCGCACCGGTCGCTCCGGTGTCTCCCTTCGGCCCCTTGATGTTGGCGCCGTCAACCGCAGGCATGTCGGTCTTGCTTGCCGTCCATGTCAGATTCCCCTCATCATCTACAGACGGGGCGTAATACCCGCCGTCCTCGCCGGCAGCTCCTGTGTCACCCTTTGGGCCTGTCGCACCTGCGGGGCCTTGCGGCCCTTGCCCTCCGTTGAATTTGCCCAAGTCCGCATCTTCCCTGACGGAACGGGCCATGGTCTCCGCGTTGGCCGCCGCCTGCTGGATCTGGGCCACCACGTCCGGGGTGGGCGCTGCCGTTTCCTTGCCGCTGGGATATGCGCTGCGCTGGATCTTCCCCACCGTGGCGTAGACCGTGGGGATCACGATATCTCCCGCAGCGTTCTTGCCGTAGACACCCACGCTGAGGGAATAGCCCTCGGCAGCAAGGCACTCCGCCGGAACGGCAACCGTGTCCTCCGTCAGGATCACGTCCCGGCTGTCCGCCCCGTCGAACACTGCCGTTTTCGCAAGGCCGTCCCATTCCCCGGTGAAGCTGAACCGGCACTGCAGCCCCACGCGGCCCTCGGTCAGCGTCTCCTTTTCCTCAACGGCAATATTCGCCGCTGAAACCTTCAGTTTTATCATGCCGTTATCTCCTCGCTTTCAAAATTGCCTTCCCCTTGAGGGGAAGGTGGCCCGAAGGGCCGGATGAGGTGTCTGCCTCCCCTTGTCATTATCGTATGGACGGGGCATTCCCTCCACCCTTGGCTCTCCCTCTGGGAGAGCTGTCGGCGTAGCCGACTGAGAGGGTTCACTTCCCATTCTCCGTAAACCCACGCGCCATATTTACCACCGCGAAAACTCGCCGTAGTCTATCCCGCCGTACACGTCAACAATGTCCTCGCTCTGTACCGGGATACCCACCGCAAGCCGGTTTTTCAGTTCCTCATACCGTGACTGGAAAAAGGCCGCCGCGCTGGGGTTTTCGTCCATCAGCAGGTGTGCGGCCAGACCGTAGGGCAGAATGGTCTGGCAGATGTAATCGTCCAGCTTTACCACCGAATCCATATCCCGGATATAGTCCGCAATGGGCCGCCCGCCCTCGGTGTTGGGGTCGTAGCTGTCCGAATAGGGGTACAGCTCCCCACGCAGGGCGTTCAGGATCAGCAGCGTGCGATTTTTGTACTCCGCCGTGTCGGTGGTGTCGGTTTTGCCATCGGCGCTGACCTCGTCCATAAAGCCCATGGCCGTGTTGAATATCTGCATGGCTGTGGTTGCCATGTGTTTCCCTCCTCACTTGAAAACCGCCCGGTAAAGGGCGCGTTCTCCGTTGTCGTCGATATACAGCAGCACCCGCCGCCGCGTCCCGCCATCGTCCACAAACAGGTTGGACAGCGGCTCTGCCGCCGCCGTGACCGTCACCGGACCGGACACCGTATGGCTCACCGCCGTTTCCGGGCTGACGGCTGTGCCGTTGATATTTGCCGCGCTGATCTTGTACCCGCTCTTTGCCGATACCGTCACGCTCAGCACGTCAAAGTGGCTGACCGTCGCGCCGCTTGTCAGCGTCTCCGTCCCCCGCTTCACCGTCACCAGGGAGTTACCGTCGGCGTTTACCGTCAGCGTGTAGCTTTTCAGTGCCGCCGTTGCCGCAACGGTCACATTGCCGCTGACCGTATGGCTGCCTCCGCTGGTGAAGCTGCTGCCGTTTACCGTGTGGGTCTTCAGCTCATAGCCGGTATTGGCGGCAAAGCTGATTTTCAGCACGTCTCCCTTTGCTATCATTGCTCCGCTGGCAAGGCCGGTCTTTCCGGCGGTGCTGTTGTCCACGGTGATTGCCGTGCCTGTGCCGGCGCTGATGCTTAGGGTGTAGAGCGTAGCGGCGGTCAATGACGCGGAGCCGCTGCCACCCGCATACACCAAATCAGAGCCGCTGTAGGGCCGCACCGCCGCCGTGGTGGAAGCGGAGAGGCTGACGGTCTTTGCCCCGGCCCCGGCGGCGTGCTGCACCGTGATGCTGGCCGGAGAGGGCGTGCCGGTAAAGGTGACGGTTCCGCCTGTGCCGTATCCCTCGGTGTGGAGCGTGAGCGTGCCGCTGCTGCCGCTGTTGTCCCCAGCCGCCACCGTGATCTCAGTGTCGGTGGTGGTCTGGTAGTCTGCCCGGCTGGAATAGACCGCGCTGCACTGGCCGAAGGTGATTTTTGTCCGGTTGTTCTCCCGGTCGTATTCGGCGGTATAGTTCAGGTTAATGGTGCCTGACCAGTCGCCGTAAGTTATGGGATAGGATAGTGTGGCCATGTCATTCCACCTTTACCAGATAGAGCCGTCCCGCATCCGTTCCGGCGGGGATGTCCTCCTCGCTGTCGAAGTAGTGGACGCCCTTGGTAAGCCGGATGGGGCCTGCCGGGGAAAAGCCCCCGGAAAAGTCCGTCTTTTCGTTGGTGACAGCACCCGTGGCGATCTTTTCCGCCGTCACCGCGCCGGTGGCCAGCTTCGCCGTCGTCACGGCCCCCGCCGCGATCTTCGCCGCCGTCACCGCCAGCTCGCTGAGTGTCCGGGTGCTTACGGCAAGGTCGGCAAATTTGCTCTCCCCGATACTCTTGTCCGGGATAGTCCCCAGCGTAGCCTCCACGATCTGGGCCGCCAGCGCGTCCAGTGCCGCCTGAATCGTTGCGCCCATGTCCGTGCCGTTGACCGGCCCTACGCCCAGATTTGCCGCACCGGAAGCGCCGCCCAGCTCTGTAAGCAGTGTGTTGTTGATATATTCCTGAATGAGCTTGCCAGCCCGGTCGAAGGAGGCTTTCAGTGCCTCCGGCGTCATCCCGTCCGCGTCGTTGGGATAGGTAGACTGCTTGGAGATGATCTCCATATCTTCGTTAAATGCTGTGAATGCCATAATTCCTCCTTATCGTAGGGGAGGTGTCTCCCCGCCCCCTTGGCTCTCCCTCTGGGAGAGCTGTCACCGAAGGTGACTGAGAGGGCTCACTTCGCATACCCCGTAAACCGTACCCGGATATCCGCCGCAAGGATCGTCGCCGTGGAATCCGCCGCGGATGTGCGGAAGATCAGCTTGTAAAACACAAACTTCTTGGCCTTGATCTTCAGCCGGGACATCTGTGGCTTGCGGTTGGTGGCGTAGCTGTACTTCGCGTAGTTCACATGGGCGAAGTTTGCCAGACTGGACGTGACCATTTTCTCCGTATAGCTGCTCGATCTGTCGGTCTGCACCGTCACGTTTATCTCCGCGCTGCTCTCCGGCTTTACGCCCACCCAGAGCATGGCGGAGTATTTCCGCTGGAAATCCTGCCCGAAGCTCATGGAGCCGCTTTCCCAATAGGCGTCAATGGCCCTTCCGTCGTTGTTCAGATAGTCGGTGGAAAAGTGCATCAGTTTCCCGTCCGACGTGCCGTACAGCAGCTCGCCCCGGAAATTGGCCATGCACACCGCGTCAAAATCCTCGTAGTAATACCATGCGTCGGCGGCGTAGTTGTGGACAAGGGCCTTGCCGGCAAAGCAGATGTAATACTCCTGCCCCCAGTTGTCGTCGTAGCAATAGCAGCGTTCAAGGTCAAATTTCCGCACCGTGGCGTAAATGCGGTCGGAAATGCGCTTGGCCTGCCGCTCGTCCACCGTCAGGTTGGAGGAATAGGAGCCGTTGTTCTTCCATTCATACACGTCGCTGCCGTGGAGCGTGCGGGGACTGTTCAGCACCAGCCGCACCTGCCCCGGGGCCACATTGCCAATGGAGCGGTTTACCGGCGTCACATAAAAGGCCTCCGTCACCAGTCCGTCTGCCATGCTGATGGTGCCGAACTGTATGGTCCACGCGCTGCTCTCCTTGAAGCAGAGGAGCCTTGAATAATGCCGGATCATGCCGGTGATGGGGGTATTGGCGTCCCCCACGGCAACCTCGTTCAGGTCGGGGAAATAGTCCGCCCGGGGCTGTCCATCGTAGTCCAGCCCGGAGTAGATGGCCTTGTTGCTGCCGTCGCCGTAGAGGAAAATCCGGGTGTCCTGTGTTCCGGCGTAAAGCTCGCCCCAGCGCATGGATAAAACCTGTCCCCGGAAGTTTTCGGTCATTGTCCAGCCGATTTCAATCGTGTTGGTCCCGGCTCCCGGAGCGCCGGTAAAGCTCACCGTACCCGCCGCAAGGTCTGCGGTATAGCTGTCTGCCGCCATGTCCTCCCCCGTGGAGAGGTTCTTCACATAGTCCAGAGACAAAATCCCCGTCTCCGGCAGCTGAAAAACGCTTTTCTCCCCGTCCGGGGAAAACCAGCAGCGCCGCGCACCGGTCAGCTTGTTCACCTGCTCCAGGGTCTCCCCGCCGCCCTCCGGCGGCACGGCAACCGTCACCAGCGGCCTGTAGCCTCCCACGTCGGCAAGGGTTGTTCCGTCCCATACCTTGTATTCCGCGCCGTTCACCATGTACAGCGCGTTGGCAAAGCCGAAGAAGTGGATCTCCCTGCCGGTGTCGATCTCCCCGATTTCCTCCCGGATATATTCTCCTGTTTCCTCGTCCCAGAGCCGCCAGAGCTTCCCGCCGCAGGCCGAAACAAGCTGTTCCCTCCCGTTCACCCAGCCGTTCCAGATGCCCCGCACCGGCTCTGTGCCAAGGGAAGAAATTTCCCTGCTTCCGGGGCGGCGCTGGAGATTGCCGTCTCTGGTAATGCGGAAATTCCGCATCGCCGCCGCCTCGCCCATTTTCAGCTTGGTATCCCCGTCCGGGTTCTCGTTCAGCCCGCCCCAGGCTTTGATCTGAAATACCCGTTCGTTCGCGCTTCCTGTTATCTGTGCCATAATGCCTCCTTATCCCCCTTGGCTCCCCCTCTGGGGGAGCTGTCGGCGCAGCCGACTGAGAGGGCGTCCCGCCTTTCGGAAACAGGGCGGGGAACTCCCCGCCCTGTAAAATTAAGTGGTGCTGATGTAGACACCGTCGCAAGCCGCGTCCTTGACGAAGGAGTCGTAGATGTAGCGGCCCTCCACCACGTCGCCGTCGATGCCCATGGGATTTTTCTGCACCCGCAGGTTCTTCAGCTTCATGGGGTCAACGGTGGCGCCCTTGTACTTGATAATGTAGTTCAGCGCGGCGCCGCCGGTCAGGCTGGGCCAGAGGGAAGAGGGCACAGTGATGACCTTCATGCCGTCGATGGTGCCCTTGAAGCCCTTCTCCACGGCCTCCTTGTTCAGCTGCCCGCCGCCCAGCACCGCGTCGGCCAGCTTGAACTTGACGAAGGTCAGCTCAGGGATGAAGAGATAGCGGTTCTTGCGGGGCACCTTCCTGTCGCTCATGGCGGCGGAGCCGTTGAAGATGCTCTCCACGATGTTTTCCCTGGTCAGGGTCTCGCCGGAGGCAGAGAGGATGCTCTTGCCGCTGCTCAGGCCCTTGCCGTTGGCCCAGGCGCTGAGACGGTATGCGTCGATCTCCGGGGTGCATACCTCGTCCCACTCCCGCTTCAGGCAGCGGTTTGCCTGCTTGATGTTGTACTGCTCGGCGGCGTTGCCCGCGTCGATGGAGAAGGTGAAGCCCTTGTCCACTGCCAGAGTCAGGGTCTGCTTGGTGTCGCCCAGCTCGGTCACATCGCCGTAGCGGGCAGTGCCGCTGCGGGTGTAGTCCACCGTGGCCACGGTGTCCACACTGAGTACCTCAATGGTCTTGGTGCCGGCAAAGTCGTAGTCATGGCCCGCCGCCTCGTCGGTGAGAGAGCCCAGACTGAAACGCTCTGCGATTTTCTTCTGATATTCGGTAATAAGGTTGATCGCCATTGAAAATTCCTCCTGTTTGATTTTTTTGAATTGTGTCCTGAGCCTCCTCCTTGAGGGGAAGGCGGCCCGAAGGGCCGGATGAGGTGTTCCCCCGCTTTCCGACCGCGTCCAACACGGCCCGCCACGCAGGGCGGCCCCTACGGACGCAGCCCGGAACACTGCCGCAAAAGGCTCCCCTGTGTAAGGGGAGCTGTCACGGCGTAGCCGTGACTGAGGGGTTGTCGGCTACCCTGCAAGGGGAGCTGTCGGCAAAGCCGACTGAGGGGTCCCCGCCGCTGTTTCGGTTCGCTCGTTCCTTCACATGCGAAGCGTATTTCACATTACGAAGTAATATTTCACTCGTTCCGCAAGGAACGAATTTCACTGGCCGCGCCAGCGGCCTCAGGTGCCGTCATACCAGTCGGCGTCCAGGGCGCTGAGGGTACTGCCTGCGGTGGCGCGGCTGCCGGTGCTTCTGCTGCGGTTTTCCCGGCTCTGCCGCTCAAGGGCCAGCTCGGCTTTCAGCTGCCGGTTTTCATGGAGGGCATAGAGCCCTGCCAGATCTCCTCTGCCCGCGATGAAGTCCCGCCAGATTTCCGCCGGGATGGTCTCCGGCTTCACCTGAGGGTATTCCCGGGCAAAGCGCATAAAGCTCTGCTGCCGCTGGGTCGCCGGGATATCGGCCGGGGCCGGGCCGGGCCGGCTCTCCTCTTCCGGGGCGGTACGGGCCTTCGGGTCTGAAGGCTCGCCGGTTTCCCCGCTCTGCTCCTCATCGGGCAGGGTCTCCCGCGCTGTCTCCGGGCGTCGGTCTGCCCGGAGCGCGTCGTACTTTGCCCGTATGCGGTCATAGTCCATGCCCTTCTGGGCCAGGGCGATCAGCTCCGCCCGGCTCACTCTGCGGCGCTCGTCCAGATGCTTGAGCTCGAAAAGCTCCTCTTCTCCCTCCCGGGGGGCATCCTCCCCCGGATCCTTGTCCCCGCCGCCGGGCTGGTCTGCCCCGGCAGCCGGTTCCGCCCCCTCTTCGGCAGCGAAACCGCTGTTATCCTCATCCCAGTCCAAGGCGATGGTCTCCGCCTCCGACGGGCCGATGGCGCTGTTGTTGTCATCCACAAAGCTCTGGCTCTGCTCATTTTCGTCCATAAAAATCTCCTTTCCGCCATGGTCAGCGGTGGTTTCTTTTGTTTTTCTTCCGGCTTCCGACCGCGTCGGACACGGTCCGCCGGGGATGCCGGTTCCTGCAAGTCACTGCTTTCCCTCGCCCTTTGCTTTCAGCAGTTCAACGGCCTCGGTCATGATCTTGGGCATGGGCAGACCCATCAGGCCCCAGTTTTCGATAATACTCAGCAGCTCATTGACGCAAAAAGCAATGACAAGGGCGTCCTTGATGTATACCGTGCCCAGCAGAATATCCATCCTTGCGCCGATGAGCACCGCAAGCAGCGTCATGCACTTGCGGATCAGGCCCTTCCAGCCCGCCCGGCTCTCCAGCGCCCCGTTTTCGCTCTTGGGCGAGACGTGGAACACCCCCGCCACGATCAGGCCGGAGGCATAGTCCACCAGCATGAACACCAGCAGCGTAGTCAGCGCGGCAGTCCAGCCCCCGAAAACGCTTGCCGCAGCGCCAAGAACGGCGCACATCACGCCGGTAATGGCTCCGAAAAAGTTTTTCATCCTTATCCTCCTGTGTTTTTAATTTATCCCCAGCAGAGCGCCCATGGTGTCGGGCCCGGCTTCGCCGTCCGGCTCCAGCCCATTTACCCTCTGATAAGAGATCAGCTTTGTTTTGGTAGACGCGCCGAAGTCTCCGTCCGCGCCGTCCCCGTTTGCGCCGTAGTTTCCGCACTGGTAGCCTCTGGCTTTCAGCATCAGCTGGAGCGCCCTGACGTCATCCCCGACGCAGCCCTCCCGCAGAATACGGAAGCCAAGAGTGAAGTCCTCCTCCCTTGGCTCTCCCTCCGGGAGAGCTGTCACCGAAGGTGACTGAGAGGGCTTCTCTGCCCCATAATCAATCCACTCCGGCATACCCCAGTAGGCCCAGCCACGGCCAGCGACTTTTGTCTTGACTACCCCGTAGGCATGGCCCATGGCCTCAACCACTTCGCCGTTGCCGATGTACACCCCCACATGGCCCATATTGGCCATAAAGACGCACACACCGGGCGTCTCCGGCAGAGTGGAAATATCGCCCTTCCGGCTGCACTTCCGGTAAAGGCCCTCCACGGCAATGTCCTGCGCGGCGTTATATCTGGGTGAGCCGTCCGCGCTGCCGCACCAGAGATAGCCCTTGATCAGCCCTACGCAGTCGTGTACCTTCTGCCCATACTGGTTCTGAAAGTCCGCCGCTGTGTAATAGCCCGGGTACTGCTTCTTTTTCTGGGCATACAGCGCCCCGTCCGCCTTCTGCCCGAAGCAGCCCCACCAATAAGGCCGCCCCAGCTGGGCAAGGGCATATTCCGCAAGTCCCTGTCCTGTTTTCATATAACCTCCTTATTGGCTCCCCTGTGTAAGGGGAGCTGTCGGCGTAGCCGACTGAGGGGTTGTCGCCGCTTCCACCAGTCTCAGACCAGTCTCTCCGTTGTCCCGGTCTGCAAAACCTTCCTCTGCAAAGCCGGGAAGCCGCCGCCCGTTGGGATTTCCGGCTTTCCAATATCCTGCAAAATCGGGCCTCCTCCGCCGGTTGCTGGCATTTCCACCGGCGCAGCCTGTGCCGCTTTCATCTCGTTGATCAGTGCCCGTCTTGCCGGGATATAGCCGTCGGGGATGCGTTCCAGATACTGCAATGCGCTGATATGCCCGCCGGTCAGCAGGTTATCCAGGGTCTGGATGGCGGCGATCTCGCTGTAATAGCTGCTTGCCCCCACATCCAGCTTCAGGGTCATGGGATGAAGCCTCAGCCGGGAGAAATCAAAGGGCAGGCTGATCTCGTCGGGCTTTTCCCGCCCGATAAAGGCGAAAGTCTCCTCCAGCTCCGCCGGGGTCTCCATGTCCACCAGCCGCTGTCCGTAGGCCCGGGCCATGAATTCCAGATAGATGCGGTACAGATCCTCCACGCTCTTATAGAGGTTCTGCTTGGTCATCTCCGAGGGGGTGGCCGCCGCCCGCTGGAGGGCGATGATGGCCGAGGTATTGTCCGGCTTGGTGTCGCCCAGAGCCACGCTGGTGGCGCCCAGGCACTTTTCGGTCATCTCCACCGCCAGCTCCAGAATTCTGGGAATCTGGGGCGATACGGTGGTGCCGTCCATGTTCCGCGCCACGGAATTCACGTCGCCGCCGCTGATGCCGATTGCCGCACCAACCCGGTTGTCCCAGTTTTTGATGCGGGTCTTGTCGTAAATCACCTTGGGAAAGGCCCCCCGCTGGTTGGAAAGCATCACCGCCGCCCAGATCTTGTTCACAAAGATCTGGTTGGGAATAAGCCCCGTGATCATGGCCTGTCCGTGGTAGCAGTCAGGCACATAGTCCCAGTTCAGCCAGCAGATGGGGTAGAGCCGGATGCCGGTGCTGTACGGCTCCCGGATGGCGCAGGTCCGGGTGGTCTCAAAGGCCCAGATCTCGCCGCTGTCCCGGTCCCGCCAGAGCAAAAGCAGCTCCGTCACCTTGTCGCCGCAGCGCTTTACGGGGTCTGTGGCCAGCTCTTCGCCGTCGGGGCAGATGGCGTCCCAGCCGGCCATGCCGTTTTCCGCTGCCCGGAGCTTCACCTCCCGGATCATGCTCTGCCGGGTAATGATGATCCAGGGCTGGCTCTGCACATGGCGGTCGTTGGGGTTGCCGAAGCGGACCCGGGTGTTTTCAATGACCTCCGTGCGGATGCCGCCTCTGGCCGCCTGGCCGGTCTCCATGTCCGGGTCCCACCAGGAATACAGGCAGCCGTCCCCGTCCACGGCGGCGTTGCGGGTAAATTCCCGCAGCAGGGCGGGAATGTTGTTGCGCTCGGTGATGGCCTCAAACTCCCGGTTGACGATCCGGGCCGGCTCCACCAGCTCGTCGGCGCCGGGCACGGCGGACAGGGGCGAGGCAGTCACCTTCACATCGTCGGTGGTGATGGTGGCCACGATAAAGCCCACCACCCGCTTGAGGAAGTTGAACTGGGGCGTGGGCAGGCCGTTGCTCCTGACCCCCTCCCACTGCTTGCCGATGTAGAAATTCTCGTTGACTCTGACGGTGTCATACAGGCCGATGGCGCTGTTGAAGCGCTCGCTGTCCTCGTAGAGCTTCCAGGCGGAGGCCACATCGGGCCGGTCCCGCCCGCCGAAAAGACCCAGATCTCCGCTCATTCCTCCGCCTCCCTTTTGCCCAGAGCGTCGTTCATGCCGTAGGACATGATGCCCTCAAGGCCCCTGCACCAGAGCTTGTCCAGCGCGTCAGAGACGGCGGCGCTCCGGGTTTCCCCGGTTTTTTCTTCCTCTTTCCGTTCCTGCTCCAGTCTGTTCACCCTCTCCCGCAAAAGGCTCTGGGCCGCGCTCAGGCTCAGTACCGCCGCGAAAAGGGCGGCTGCAAAAATGTTTTTCATGCTGCACCTCACTTAAAAGCTTCTTCCCCGCCCACGCCGGACAGGTTGATGGTCAGTCTGATCTCGCCGCCCTCTCTGGGGCGGTCGGAATAGCCGCCGTTCAGGGGCTGCTTCAGGGCGTTGAGACAGCCCTGGACGGCCTTGTTGTCGCTGGTCATTTTCCGGATGAGCCAGCTTTCCCGCTTCGCCGCCGCCTTTGCAAAAATCTCCCGGCACTCTTTGGCAAAATCGCTGTCGCCCTTCTGCCACTCCTCGTATGTCCTGTCATCCGCGGGGCCGAGATACAGCTTCAGCCCGGCCCAGTCCGGGAACACGCCCTCCGCCTCGCATTGGGCAAAATAGGCGTCCACAGCGGCGCGAAGCTCATCCGCGTTTTCATCTGTCCGCTTGCGCCCTCTCTTTGCCATGTACTCATCTCCTTTCTTCAGCGCTCCCTCATCAGTCCACTCCTCTGTCATTCTGCCGCCAACCCCTCTGTCATCCTGAGCGCAGCGAAGGATCCCGTATGGTTTCGCACCGGCATCCTGTCCACGGGATTCTTCGTCGCTGAGCTTCTCAGAATGACAGGGTAGTTTTTTACTGTCATCCTGAGCGCAGCGAAGGATCCCGTAAATCAACACGCCCAGCCTACAGCAAATATCCCTCTGAAATCTCCCCGCCGGTCATAAAGCTGTCGTAGCTCTCCTCCTCTCCGTCCTCGTCCACGTCCCGGGCCGGGGCCGGTTTCTCCGCGCGCAGCGTCCGGGAGACGCAGAAATAACGGACGGCGTCCACGGTATGGGTGATCTCGTGGGGCCTTTTGGCGCAGTCGTTGGGGTTTTTCTCGTCGGCCTGAATATCCCGCAGATCGGCGGTGACCCGATGCAGATCGTCGAAAAACATCAGCCCGGGCAGCTTCTCCGGGACCCTGCCCGCCGGGAACAGCCCTTTCACAAAGGGGTCTTTCAGCGGGATGGGCGCCAGCATGTCCTTGATCAGCATGTGCCCCTGAACGCGGTTGTTGTCGCTTTTCACCAGAGGCACGCCCCAGTTTAAAAACAGCTCCGCCATGGTCCGTCCGCTGTCCTTCTGCCTTGACCACATATCCGGCGGGGCGTAGGTCAGGGATATCTTTTCGTTGGGCAGCGTATGCTCCAGCAGCTTTGCCGCCGCCTCCTGCACGATCAGCCCCTTTTCCTCCAGCTCCCGGATACACCAGCAGCGCCCGTCCTCGTCCACTGCCCACCAGAAGCAGGCGAACATGTCCAGGCCATAGTCAAAGCTGCGGTACCGCTCCCAGTGCTCCGGGGGCCGGAAAGGGCGCATACAGTGCCTTTCCCGCGTAAATTCCCGGAAATAATTGCCCCCCAGAACGCTCCAGTCGCCGTAGCGGTAGGCCCGGCGCAGATCCTCCGGCATGTTGGCCAGGTTTTTCAGGTAGGTGGGGGAGGATTCCAGCAGGTGTGTGTTGTCCTCCACCGTGGCGAAGATAAAGTTGTAATCTCCCGGATGCTCGTCCCGCTCCGGGTCGTCCGGGTAAGTGTGGTAGTCCCGGTCGATAAACAGCCGCTTTACCCAGTTGTGCCCCACGCCGCCGGGGTTACAGGTCAGGTACATCCGCTTGGGAAATTCGTTCACGCCGCGCAGACAGCCGCCAAGAAAGTTAAAGGCACGTTCGGAAAACTGGGTAGCCTCGTCGATGAAGATCCAGTCATATTCCAGACCGTTGTATTCGTTCTCGCTCTCGTCCCCTGACCAGTGGCCGAATTTGATGATGCTGCCGTTTTGAAAGCTCATCAGGCGGCTGGTGGCGTTATAGCCCGCAAGCTCCGGCGGCACCGCCTTCACAATGGGCCGGATGTGGTTTTCCTCCAGCTCCGGGTAATGGCAGCGCATGATAAGGATCCGTATCCCCGGATTTAAAAGCGCCCCGCCGATGGCCTTTGTCCGCACGGCCCAGGTCTTGCCGCCGCCCTTGGCCCCGCCGTATGCGGTGTACAGGGCGCGGCTATTGAAAAATTCCAGCTGCTTGGGGTTTGCCTCCCCCGGGTCCCAGCAGATTTCCCGCAGGCCCTCCGTCTTTTTCTGTTTTGCCATGCAGGATCTCCTCTCGAACTACTTCTTCGCTATTCACTATTCACTCTTCACTCTTCACTGCCTTCCCCTTGAGGGGAAGGTGCCGAACGCAGTGAGGCGGATGAGGTGTTTCCCCCGGCTTCCTCCCACGTCCCACACGGGCCACCCATGTCAAGGGCCAAAAAAGCAAAAAGAGCCGTGCGGCGGAGGCTTACGTTCCTCCAACGCACGGCTCTTTGGCCTTTCCGGCTGACTGCGCCACGGCGCACAGGGTCAGCGCATATTTTTTTATCCTCCGGGTGTTTCCCGGCTAAAACTCAACCAGCACCGGCATACGGCAGCCCTTGCCGCCGCACCAGAGCTCCAGTCCTCTGGCCTCCGCGCCGGAACAGGCCCTGGCCAGAAGCCGTCCGCACTTGGGGCAGCGGATCTGCCCCTGCTCCACCAGCGCTCTCCGGGGGCGCAGCGCGTTCACGTCTCTGTTGTTCATGCCTCATCGCTCCCTTCTGCCTCTATGATACGGGCAAAAGCGCGAAAAAGCAAGGGTCAAGCCCGCCCTTCCGGGTGTAATCAAAGGCGGCAGGGTGTTATCCTCCCTGCCGCTGTATAATAATTAATTCATATTTAAATCAGTCTGTAAATAAACAGAAGGGAACAGTAAAGAAAGGAGCTCCCGCCGAAGCCTTCCCCTGGAGGGGTAGGTGGCCCGCAGGACCGGATGAGGTGCTGCCTTCCCCTGGAGGGGAAGGTGCCGAGCGAAGCGCGGCGGATGAGGTGCTGCCTTCCCCTTGAGGGGAAGGTGCCGAACGCAGTGAGGCGGATGAGGTGGTGTTCCCCCGGCCTCCTCCCACGCCCGCAGGCATTTCACACGCCGCAGGCGTATTTCACGCGCGTAGCGCATTTCACAAATCCCGCATGGGATTTATTTCGTTGAAAAAAGCACCCTCCCGGGTGCTTTTTTCTCAGTCTCCGAAGCTGATTCCGATATCTCTGGCCACCTTGATCATAGGGTGGTCGGTGGGCAGGAACTTGGTGCGGCTGGCGGCGTCCTCCAGCGGGATGGAGACGATCTCGCCGTTCTGGATGGCAACCATGCGTCCATACTGGTGCAGCCCGATCAGCTCCGCGGCGGCGGTGCCGAACTGGGTGGCCAGCACCCGGTCGTAGGGGCAGGGAGGGCCGCCCCGCTGGTAGTGTCCGGGCACGGTGACCCGGGCCTCCTGACCGGTCAGCTCCTCCAGCTTTGCGGCAATGGCGTAGGACACCGTGGGATAGAGGGAATTTTCCCGGTTGTGCCGCCGGGTCTCCTCGTCCAGCACGGCCTGATCCGCGGCCACGGCCCCCTCGGCGCAGGCCACGATGGAAAAGCCCTTGCCCTTTTTCTTCCGGGCCTCGATGACCGCCGCCACCTTGTTCAGATCGTAGGGGATCTCGGGGATCAGAATCACGTCGGCGCCGCTGGCGATACCGGCGTTCAGGGTCAGCCAGCCCGCGTCCCGGCCCATCAGCTCCACCACAAAAATGCGCCCATGGGAGCTGGCGGTGGAGTGTATGTAGTCGATCACGTTTGTGGCGATATCCACGGCGCTCTGGAAGCCGAAGGTGGTGTCGGTGCCGTAGATATCGTTGTCGATGGTTTTGGGCAGGGTGACCACGTTCATCCCCGCGTCCATGATGAGCTTCGCGCTTTTCTGGGTGCCGTTGCCGCCCATAATGACCAGGCAGTCCAGATTCAGACGGTTATAGGTGTCCAGCATGGAGGGGATCAGGCTGTTGCCCGCCTCGTCCACGATGTCTTTTCCCGGGATATACCGCTGCCGGGAGGTGCCCAGGATGGTGCCGCCCTCGGTAAGGATGCCGGAGAAGTCCTCCGGTTCCATGAATTTATAGTCGCCCTCGATCAGGCCCCGGTAGCCGTCGTACATGCCGAAGATTTCGATATTGTCAATATGTTCATAGAGCGCCTTGGCCACACCGCGCATGGCGGCGTTCAGGCCCTGGCAGTCGCCCCCGCTGGTGATCAGCGCGACGCGTGTCATTCGTTTCATATCAATGCCTCCTATTCAAGCCATTACATTATGGGCCAAAGAGATAAAAAAAGCAAGTAAAATGATGTAAAAACAAACAAAACTTAAAAGCTTATCCATTGCGTAAGGCGCGGTACTGTGCTATACTTGCTGGGTATAAAGGAGTTGAAACGCATGAGCAAACCCGTAATGATCACCGCGGACAGCACCTGCGATCTTTCGGAGGAGCTGCTTTCCCGCTATAATGTAAAAATTCTGCCCCTGACCATTCTTCTGGGGGAGGAGAGCTTTCTGGACGGGGCCCACTACACCCCGGCCGACATGTACAGCCGCTACTGGGAGGACGGCACCCTGCCCAAGACCGCCGCGCCCAGTCTCCAGCAGCTCAATGATTTTTTTGCCCCCCTTCTGGCCCAGGGCTATGAGATCGTCCATCTGGACATCAGCAGCGAGCTTTCCAGCACCTGCAGCAACGCCCGCATCGTCAGCGCGGAGCTTCCGGGCGTGTATGTGGTAGACAGCCGGATGCTCTCTACTGGCGTGGGATTGCTTGTCATCGAGGGGGCGGAGTGCCGGGATAAGGGCATGAGCGCCGCCCAGATTGCGGAGCATCTGACCGCCCTGACGGAGAAGGTGGACACCAGCTTTGTGCTGGACACCCTGGAATTCATGTGGAAAGGCGGCCGCTGCTCCGGCGTGGCGGCTCTGGGGGCCAATCTGCTGAAGCTGAAGCCCGCCCTGGAGATGAAGGACGGCAAGCTGGGCGTATACAAGAAGTACCGCGGCAACATCAATTCGGTGTACAGGCAGTACATCACCGAGCGGCTCAGCGGCAAAAAGGTCCGCCCCGGCCATGTATTCATCACCGAATCCGGGGAGATCGACCAGTCCGTCATCGACGAGCTGGAGGCTCTGGTGCGTCAGCTGATCCCCGTAAAGGAGATCCACCACACCATCGCCGGCTGCACCGTCTCCTCCCACTGCGGCCCCAAGACTCTTGGCGTGCTGTTTATCAACGAATAACACCCGAAAAGCACCCTTACGGGTGCTTTTTTCATACCCTGTCATCCTGAGCGCAGCGAAGGATCCCGTATAGTATGCTGTCTGTCCTGTTCACGGGATTCTTCACCGCTCCGCGGTTCAGAATGACAGTTGCCCCGGCTCCCCTGTGTAAGGGGAGCTGTCACGGCGTAGCCGTGACTGACGGGTTGTCGGCTCCCCTGTGTAAGGGGAGCTGTCACGGCGTAGCCGTGACTGACGGGTTGTCGGCTCCCCTGTGTAAGGGGAGCTGTCACGGCGCAGCCGTGACTGAGGGGTTGTCGGCTCCCCTGTGTAAGGGGAGCTGTCACGGCGTAGCCGTGACTGAGGGGTTGTCGCCTCCCGGCTTCCGCCCGCCCCCACGCGGGCCGAACGTTCCTTCACATGCCGCAGGCATATTTCACACGCGAAGCGTATTTCACATGACGAAGGAATATTTCACTCCTTCCGCAGGAACGAATTTCACTGACGAAAAAACACCTGCCCCCGGCAGGTTTTTTTCGTCTAAGGGTGTTATCTTAACATTTTTCTCATATTTTCGTGTTACAATCGTCCCAGAAATTTTTGGGAGAGATCGCCCATGACCGATAAACCTTCATTCATGACCCGCGCTGCCGGGTTCATTGTGGAAAAAAATAAGCTGTTCCTGCTCCTGTTCATCGCCCTGATGCTGTTTTCGGCGGTGGCCGTGGGCTGGGTACAGGTGGAAAACGACATCACCGTCTACCTGCCGGAGAGCACCGAGGCCCGCCGGGGCCTGAGCATTATGGCAGAGCAGTTCACCAGCTACGGCACAGCCCAAATCATGGTGGAAGACCTGACGGAGAAGGAGGCCCAGGCTCTTGCCGACCGCCTTGCCACCGTCTCCGGCGTGATGCAGGTGGGCTTTGACCTGACAGAGGAGCACTACCGCGACGGCTATGCCCTTTTCGACATCACCTTTACCGGCACGAACACGGACCCGGAGTCCGTTCAGGCCATGAAGGCCGTCAAGGCGGAGCTGGAGGATAACACTGCCTGGATCTCCTCGGAGGTGGGCACCAGCCTCTCCTCCATCATCGCCTCGGAGATGAGCGTGGTGGTGGTGCTGGTGGCCATCGTGGTGGTGGCGGTGCTGATCTTCACCTCCGACACCTACGGCGAGGTGCTGGTGCTGCTGGGCACCTTCCTGTCCGCGGCGCTGATCAACATGGGCACAAACTTTCTCATGGGCACCATCTCCTTTGTGTCCCACTCGGTGGCCATTGTGCTGCAGCTGGCTCTTTCGGTGGACTACGCCATCATCTTCTGCAACCGCTACAAGGAGGAGCACCTGCTTCTGCCCAAAAAAGAGGCCATCGTCAAGGCCCTGTCCCTGTCCATCCCGGAGATCTCCGCCAGCAGCCTGACCACCATCGCGGGGCTTACGGCCATGACCTTCATGGAGTTTCGTCTGGGGGCGGACATGGGTCTGGTGCTCATCAAGGCCATTGTGTGCAGTCTGCTGTCGGTCTTTCTGCTGATGCCCGCGCTTTTGATGCTGCTGGGCGACCTGATGGACCGGACAAAACACAGGAGCTTTGTGCCCAAAATCTCCTTTGTTGGCAAATTTGCCTATGCTGCCCGCCACATTATCCCGCCGCTGTTTGTGCTGCTGGTGGTCCTGGCCTATTTCTGCTACGGCAACAGCAGCTACGCCTATAACATGGACATCGTCCCCACGCTGAAGCAAAATGAGCAGGATATCGCCCGGGACAAGATCGAGGAGCAGTTCGGCAGCACCAACATGCTGGCCCTGCTGGTGCCAGCCGGGGACGATGAGAAGGAGGCCGCCCTGATCGACGAGCTGAACGCCCTGCCCCAGGTGGAGCGTGTGCTGGGCCTTGCCGGGATCGAAGCCATGGACGGCTACCGTCTGGGCGACCGGGTGGACTACCTTGAATTTGCCTCCCTTGCCGGGGTGGACGAGCTGACCAGTCAGGCCCTATTCGCTTATTACGCCGCCAACGCCGGGGAGCACCGGCAGGTGCTGGCGGACCCGGAGGGCTACACTGCCCCCATAATCGACCTGTTCAGCTTCCTGCGGGACAAGGCGGAGAGCGGGGACATTCCGCTGGAGGAGGAGCAGCTTGAGAAGATCGAAAGCCTTTCCGCCCAGCTGGATCTGGGAAAAAGCCAGCTCCAGGGCCGGAGCTATAGCCGCATCCTGCTGTATACAAACCTGCCCGTCCAGGGGGAGGAGACCTATGCCTTTCTGGATCGGGTACACCTGATCGCCGGGCAGTATTACGCCGAGGGGGTCTGCCTGACCGGCAACTCCGTCAGCGCCCGGGATTTCCATGAGTCCTTTGAAAAGGACATGCTGATCGTCAGCCTCTTTTCCATCGCCCTGGTGATGCTGATTTTGCTTTTCACCTTCAAGTCCTTCGGTATGCCCCTGCTGCTGATACTGGTGATCCAGGGCAGCATCTGGCTGAATTTCTCCATCCCGGTGCTGCGGGGGGAGTATGTGTTTTTCATGTGCTACCTGATCGTCAGCGCTATCCAGATGGGCGCCAATATTGACTACGCCATTGTGGTATCCTCCCGGTATACAGAGCTGCGGCAGACCATGGACCGGCGGGAGGCCATTATTGAGACCATGAACCTGTCCTTCCCCACCATCATCACCTCCGGGTCCATGATGGTGCTGGCGGGCCTGCTGATCGGCGGCATGGTGTCCCAGTGCGTCATCGCCGGCATCGGCCGCTATGTGGGTGTGGGCACCATTATCACCCTGGTGCTGGTGAACTTCTGCCTGCCCCAGATTTTGCTCTTTGGCGACTGGTTCATCCGCGTCACCACGGTGAAGCTGAAAAAACTCCTGCCCCCTGCCCTGCCCCGCCGGGCCCTTGCGGCGCTGCTGGCGCTGGCGGCGGTTTTCGCCCTGGCGGCAGCGCCTCTGGGGGTGAAGGACGCGGTGGCCTATGCCGAAGATACGGACAGCCGCTGCGGCGGGCTGCTTGGCTCCGTCCGGCAGCTCAGCGCCCTGGCGGAAAAGCTGGACCTTTCCCGGGAAAAATACGACTCCTCCATGCTGTCCTTCGCGGAGAGCCTGCTCACCGATCAGATCGGAGCAGAGCAGCTGACCGAGGGCGAGGAGGAGCTGGAGGCCGGCGCAGAGAAGCTCCGGCAGGGTCAAGCCCAGTACAACGCGGGAAAAGCGAAGCTGGACAGCGCGAAGACCCAGTATGAGGAGGGCCTTGCCCGGTATAACGAGGGGCTTGCCCAATATCAGGCGGCAGAGCAGGCGCTAAAAGAGGGCAACGCCCGTCTGGCGGAGGGGCAGGCCCAATATGACCAGGGCATGGCCGCCCTGGAGGCGGCAAAGCAGGAATATGCCGAGGGCGAAGCCCAGCTTCAGCAAATCGAGCCGATTTATCACGCGGTGCTGCCTTTGTATAACGACTATCAGGCCCTGCAGGCCGAGTATGACGCGGCGGAAGCTGCCGGTGACACGGCAAAAATGCTGCTGTTAAAGCCCCGGCTGGACGCGGCGAAGCTGGCCTTTGAGACCCAGATCGCCGGGACGGGCTATTCTCTGACCCAGATCATGCAGGAATATGAGGCCGGGCAGGCAAAGCTTGCCTCCGGCGCGGAGCAGATCGCGGCGGCGGAGGCCCAGCTGGCAGCAGCCAAAGAAGAGCTGGACGCCGGCTATGCCCAGGCAGCCGAGGGCGAAGCCCAGCTGAAAGCCGCGCAGGCGGAGCTGGACGCGGCCAAGGCGGAGCTGGACGCCGGCAAAGCCCAGATCGACGCCGGTCAGCAGCAGCTTGACGGCGCGGGAGCGGCGCTGAACCGGGGCTATGCGGAGTATCGCGCCGGGGAGCAGCAGCTGGACGAGGGCCGGCAGACGCTGGAGGAAAACCGCCGGAAGCTGGAAGAGGAGCTGACCGCTCTGGACAGCTACAGCAGCGATGAGGAAAAGCTCTCCGCCGGCATGGCTGCCCTGATGCAGACGCCGGAGATCTCCGCTCTGGCCGGCCAGAACAGCAGCTACGGCCAGATCTGCGCCGCGGCAGAGCGTTATCTGACGGAGCAGACCGAATCCGCCGCCGGGGAAAAGCTCTGGGCAGGCCGCGTGCTGATCGCCCTGCTTCTTGCCGGCCTTCTGGCTCTGGCAGCGGCAGTCCTGCGCCTTTTCGGCAAGGCGCCCAAAGCCGCCGCCCTTCTTCTGGCCCTTGCGGCCCTGCCGTCTCTTGTCTCTGCCGGGCTCTGGAAATTCCTCTGCCCCTCCCTGACCGCGCTGCCCTTCCTGGCCGCCCTGATTCTCCTTGTCGCAGCGCTGATCGCGGAACCGCTGCTCAGAAGTAATAAGTAATAGTGAAGAGTGAATAGGTATGGTGTCGCCTCCGGCGACGTATTTAAAAGGCCGTTCCGCGGCCACCATACTTCTTCACTCTTCACTCTTCACTTTCATGGCTCCCACTGCGCAAGACGATCCTTCTTCCTCGAATCGCCCGTCCATGCCTTCCCCTTGAGGGGAAGGTGGCCCGCAGGGCCGGATGAGGTGTTCCTCCACCTTCCTCCCCTGTTCAACATACGATCACCGCAAAAAAATGCTGTCATCCTTACCGCTGCGCGGTTCAGGATGGCAGCAATTTTCTTATTCCCGGTTATCGTCGCTGACAATGCGGTAGTACACTCTCGCCGTCAGCAGGTACACAAGGGCATAGATCAGGGCGAAGGCCAGGAAGGTGCCCACGGTACACCAGGCGGTGAGGGCCGCGTTATTCAGTCCGAAGAGCACCAGCATCAGCCGCACCAGGTTAAAGTCAAAGGCCACATGGATCCCGGCCACCACCAGCGGCGCGAAAAACACGATCAGGATCTGCACATTGATGCTGCGGCGGATCTCCCGCTTTTCCAGACCCACCTGCCGCATGATGCGAAAGCGCTCCCGATCCTCATAGCCCTCGGAGATCTGCTTATAGTAGATGATCAGCACCGTGGCCATCAGAAACACGATCCCCAGAAACACCCCCAGGAAGAAGAAGCCGCCGTTCATGGTATAGAAGTCCTGCCGGTTCTCCGCCTGGGTGTCCACGCGAAACAGTTCACACTGGATGTCCTCATCCCCGGAAAAGCCGCTGAAGTCCGGCTCGGAGAGGGCCATGCCCCAGGCCGTCTTCTCCTCGTCGCTGCCCTCAGTGTTGATGTGGCAGTCCCAGGTCAGAAGGACTTCCTCCTCCCCCAGAGCTTCGGCACAGTTGTCCTCAAACAGCTTCAGCGTGTCCAGATCCGGCAGAATGATGTAATCCACCATGCCCAGATACACGTCTCCGCTGCTGATCCTGAAGGGCTCAGCTGTAGGCGCGGCGCTGAAGGTCATGACCTTTTCGCCGCTCTCCCCCCGGAAGACAAAGCGGACTTCTCCCACAATGCTGTCGCTGCCGGACAGCAGCATCTGCTCCTTTGAAAGGCTCACCTTCTGCCCGGAGAGCTTGCTGTAATCCTCCGCCGTCAGCAAAATCAGAATCCGGTCGCTGCCGGCGTTATACACGTCGTCCTGAATGACGAAGCTGCTTCCCTCAAGGGCGGCGCACCGCTCGGTTCTGGAGTAGCTCAGGCAGTCCGTCACCACAGCGCCCTGCTTTTCCAGCGCCTTTGTCAGCTTTTCCTCCGCCTTATCGGTATCAAAGGGCCTGTCCGTCCAGTACCAGACCTCCGCGTTCACATCGCCGGGGTAGCGGGTGGTGATGGCGTCCTCGGTGCCCAGAAACAGGGCCAGGGTGGCAGAGATCATCACCAGCACCATGGTGGAGAGAATGCAGATGTTGGCCAGACCCACGGCGTTGCGGTTCATGCGGTGGAGCATACCGGACACACCGATGAAATTGCCCGTGCGGTAGAAAAAGCCCTTGTTTTTCCGCAGTGCCTTGAGCACCGCCACGCTGACGGCGGAGAAAAGGCAGTAGGTGCCGATAATCACCAGAAACACCGCCACAAAGTACACGCCGATGGCCTGGACGGAGTTGTGGGTGGTGATGGCGATCGTGTAGCCGCCGCCCAGACTCAGCACGCCGACGGCGGTGAGAAGCCATCGGGTTCTGGGCTGGCGCTCGCCCACGCTCCCCTGCCGCAGCAGCTCCACGGGCTTTTGCATGTGCAGCCTTCCCAGATTCAGCAGCAGCGTCACAAAGAGCAGCACGCCGAAAAAGATCGCCGTCACGGCAATGCCGTAGACAGAGATGAAGAATTCATACTTCACGTCGATGCGCAGCATTTCTGTCACCAGCATGGTGATAAGCCGCTGCAGCAGCATGCCCAGCAGCAGCCCGCCGCCCACGCCGATGAACCAGGTGTACATTGTCTCGTAGCTGAGCACAACGCCGATGTTCCCCTTGCCCATGCCCAGAATGTTGTACAGCGCCAGCTCCTTGCCACGGCGCTTCATCAGGAAGCTGTTGGTGTAGAGCAGGAAAATGATGAAGAACAGGCCCAGCACAAAGGTGCCGATGGTCATGAACATGCTCAGGTAAAAATAGCGCTTCAGCTCCGGCAGGGAGCCGGTCTGGGCCAGGGCCAGATTGATGTAGAAGGCGGCGGAGCTGATGATCACCGTCAGCAGATAGGGAAAGTAGAACTTGCCGTTTTTGATGCAGTTCTGGGCGGCAAGCCGGGGATAGAAAGCCTTACTCATTCCGGCCGCCTTTCTGCAGGAGGGTCAGGGTGTCGGCGATCTTGCCGTACATCTCATCCTCGGTCATGTTGGCCCGGTACAGCTGGTGGAAAACCTCGCCGTCCTTGATAAACAGCACCCGTCTGGCGTGAGAGGCGGCCTTGACGGAATGGGTCACCATCAGAATGGTCTGGCCGTCGGCGTTGATCTCCTCAAAGAGCCTGAGGAGCTGGTCGGTGGCCTTGGAGTCCAGAGCGCCGGTGGGCTCGTCGGCCAGGATCAGCTGGGGAGCGGTGATCAGGGCACGGGCCACGGCGGTGCGCTGCTTCTGGCCGCCGGAGATCTCATAGGGGTATTTGTTCAGAATGTCCCGGATGCCCAGCTTCTGGGCAATGGGCTGGAGCCGGCGGCTCATCTCGTCATAGCTCTTTCCGGCAAGGACCAGGGGCAGGAAGATGTTGTCCTGAACGGAAAAGGTGTCCAGCAGGTTGAAGTCCTGAAACACGAAGCCCAGGTTGTCCCGCCGGAAAGCGGAGATCTCCCGCTCCTTGATTTCCACAATATTCCGTCCGTTGAGCAGCACCTCGCCGGAGCTGGGCTTGTCCAGGGCGGCCAGGATATTCAGCAAGGTGGTCTTGCCGCTGCCGCTCTCGCCCATGATCGCCACATATTCCCCCGTCTCCACGGAGAAGCACACATTGCTCAGGGCCTGCACATTGTTGCCCCCAAAGCGGGTGGTGTATATTTTTTTCAGGTTGTTCACTTCAAGTATAGCCATACTGATTCGCTCCTTCTTTCGGTTTACAGCCCGATTATACCCCATCCCCCAGGCCGCTGCCATTTCTTTGCCTTACAAAATCCGCTCTCAATCTTACATTTTTGTAAGCCCAGCCTCGCTTTATGTGAAAAAGCACGCTTTTGCGTGCTTTTTCAAGGTTACTGAATTGCTTATTTTTTATTTCCGAAAAGGCCGCGGAGGATGGACTGGGAGCCTTCCCGCATCACGGCGCTGAGGGCGTTGGTGGCGGCACGCTTGGCCATGGTGCCGGTGCTGACAGTTCTTCCGCCGGTGATGGTGTTGACGATATTGGTGCTGACGGAGCGGGCCACGGAGGACGCGGCGTTGCTGGCCGCCCGCTGGATGGTCTTTTTCCGGCGCTCAGCCTCCTTTTCCGCCTCCCGCAGGGCGGCGGCCTCTTCCTTCAGGCGCTGCTTCTCGGCGGCGGCTGCCTCCCTCTGGCGCTGCTTCTCGGCGGCAGCCTCTTCCTTCAGCCGCTGGCGTTCGGCCTGGGCCTCCTCTTTCTGGCGCTGCTTTTCGGCAGCCGCGGCCTCGGCCTCCTGCTGCCGGCGCAGTGCCAGCTCCTCGGTGGCCCGGACAAGGATCTCATAGGCCGACTCCCGGTCCACGCTCTCCCGGTATTTCAGGTCAAACTCGTCGCTGACCACAAGGCTCTGCACCGCGCTCTCCTCCGCCGGGCCCATCAGGCTCTGGGGCGGCAGAATGAAGGCCCGCTCCACCACGGCGGGGATGCCCTCCCCGTCCAGGAAGCTGACCAGGGCCTCGCCCACGCCCACGGACATCAGGGCCTCCTCGGTATCAAAGGCGGGATTCTTGCGGAAGGCTCTTGCGGCGGCCCGGACGGCCTTCTGCTCGTCGGGGGTGTAGGCCCGCAGGGCGTGCTGCACACGGTTGGAAAGCTGGGCCAGCACGTCGCTGGGGATGTCCGAGGGGCTCTGGGTGATGAAGTACACGCCCACGCCCTTGGAGCGGATCAGCTTTACCACCTGGACGATCTTCTGCACCAGGGCCTTGGGCGCTCCGTCGAAGAGCAGATGGGCCTCGTCAAAGAAGAAGATCATTCTGGGCTTTTCCAGATCGCCCACCTCGGGCAGGCGCTCGAACAGCTCGGTCAGCATCCAGAGCAGGAAGGTGGAATAGACCGTGGGGCTCTGGATCAGCCGGTCGCTGCTGAGAATGTTGATGTAACCCCGGCCGTCGATGTCCGTGCGCATCCAGTCCCGGATATCCAGAGCCGGTTCGCCGAAGAAGAGCTCGCCGCCCTCCCCCTCGAAGGCCAGAAGCGCCCGCTGGATGGCCCCCACGCTGGCGGAGGACACGTTGCCGTACAATGTGGTAAATTCCGCCCGGTTATCCCCCACATACTGGAGCATGGCCCGCAGATCCTTCAGATCCAGGAGCAGCAGCCCGTGCTCGTCGGCCACCTTGAACACAATGTTCAGTACCCCGGTCTGGACCTCCGTCAGGTTCAGCAGCCGCGCCAGAAGCACCGGCCCCATCTCGGAGATGGTCACCCGCACCGGGTGGCCCTTTTCGCCGAAAATATCCCAGAAACGGGTGGGATAGGACTGATATTGGAAGTTTTCTATGCCGAAGCGTTCAATGCGGCTGCGCATATTTTCGCTGTCCGCGCCGGGGCGGCACATGCCGGAAAGGTCGCCCTTCACGTCGGCCATAAAGACCGGCACGCCCATGTCGGAAAAGGACTCCGCCATCACCTTCATGGTGATGGTCTTGCCGGTGCCGGTGGCGCCCGCGATCAGCCCGTGGCGGTTGGCCATGGCAGGCAGCAGGTAAAGGTTTTTGTCTGACTGAGCCAGCCAGATCTTTCTGTCGGTATACATTGGCGTCCTCCTTGTTTCTCTTTTCTGGGACGATAATACCACAGCTTTATCCCGGACACAATATAAAAGTAAGAGGTAAAAGTGAATGGTGAAGAAGTAAGGCGGCCGCAGGCGACACCACAGCTATTCACTCTTCACTATTACCTAACACTTATTCACTCTTCACTATTACCTATTACTTTTCCCTCGGGGGCCGGGACTCCCGGCCATCTGTCATTCTGAGGAGCGCAGCGACGAAGAATCCCGCGAACAGAACACCGAAGCCGCAGAATACGGGATCCTTCGCTTCGCTCAGGATGACAGCGGACTTTGGAAGCCTTCGCACACCTTGCCGCGAATGCCGTTTCCCGGCCTGTTTTCCGATGGCCCGAAATTCTCAGGATGACCGATGGATCGCCCCCCGCTTTCGCCAGTTCCCGCTTGCTGTCCCGGGAAAAACATGTTATAATCATTCAAATAATTTAACCATTTTTCTTCCGGGAGGCAGAGCCATGATCCTTTACTTTTCCGGCACCGGCAACAGCCGCTACGCCGCGTCCCTGATCCAGGCCCAGACCGGGGACGAGCTGATCTGCATCAACGACATTCTCCGGGCCAGAATGCGGCAGGACCCTGAGGCCCGGCGGGATTTCCGTTCTGACAGCCCCTTTGTCTTTGTCTGCCCGGTCTACTGCTGGCGTATGCCCCATGTGGTGGAGGATTTTCTCCGGGAAAGCCGCTTTTCCGGGGACATGCGGGCCTATTTTGTGATGACCTGCGGTAAAAGCAGCGGCCCCGCCGGAAAGCACGCGGAGCTTCTGTGCAAGGAGCTGGGCCTTACATTTCTGGGCATGCGCTCCGTCATCATGCCGGAAAACTACATTGCCCTCTTCGACTCCGCAAGCTATGACGAGGCTCTGGGCATGCTCCGCGCCGCCGTTGGCCCGCTGGAGAGCATCGGCCGACTCATCGCCTGCTGCCGCCCCATCGGGGACACCAACACGCCCAATCCCTGCAGCCTCCACACCAAAATGAACGAGAATTTTTACAGGCTCCATATCAGCGACAAGCCCTACCGGGTCACGGAGGCCTGCACCGGCTGCGGCAGCTGCGAGGCCATCTGCCCCCTGGCCAATATCCGCCTGCGGGAGGGCCGCCCGGTCTGGGGCGGCAACTGCACCCAGTGCATGGCCTGCATCAGCTTCTGCCCCACGAACGCCATCGAATACGGCCGGCGGTCTCTGGGCAAGCGCCGCTATTACCTCCGTGCCGACGGCACCCAGTTGAAAAAGGATTGATTAATAAACTGTTAAAGTTCTTGTTTTCCGCCAAAAGGGCCGTTTTGTGTATTGAGCCACAGGTGATTTTGTGTTATCTTAAGATTATCTTAAGATTTTCCAGGCAGGCGGGCAATTCGTGAATCGCCCCTACGGGCCTGTTTTGGGGTCCGCCTCGCAGGGGCCGGCGTCCCCGACGGCCCTATCCCGAATATCTGTCATTCTGAGGAGCACAGCGACGAAGAATCCCGTAAACAGAACGCCGAAGCCACAGAATACGGGATCCTTCGCTGACGCTCAGGATGACGGTAAAACCAAGCTATTCCGGTCACAGTCAGGGTCGGGGAAGCGCCCTGAATCCCGAAAAAACAGTAATCCCGCCCTCCGGCGGATACCATAATGATCCATCATTCATTTTTCATTACACTTTCTTCCCAGATAAAACACAGAAAGAGGGAATTCTTCGTTGAAGCAAAGAGTTATATCCGGCGCGATTTTGCTGATCATCACCTTTACCTGTATCGCCGTCTCCGAAGTGACAAGGGTTTTGTTCTTCGCCGCGGCGGGCATTCTCTGCGCCTATGAGCTGAGCCGCAACCTGGAAAAGCTGGAGGTATACTGCTGCGCCTGGGTTATGTATGTCTATATCGCGGTTCAGGCCCTGCTGGCCCTGTTTCACGCCGGGGCCACAGCCTGTATTGCCGCCATGGCCGGCGCGGTCTATCTGGCCCTGTTTTCCGGCATTCTTCACCGGAAGGTCTCCGGCAACGGCGCCCTGTACACCCTGGCCGGCGTCTGCTATCCCTGCTTTCTTTTCGCGCTGCTGATGGTCATCAGCGTCAGCGACCTGTGGCTGGAGACCCTGGCCCTGGCCGCCAGCGCCACCTGGATCTGCGACAGCTTCGCCCTGTTCGGCGGTATGCTCTTTGGTAAGCACAAGGTGGCCCCCCATGTCAGCCCCAACAAAACCATTGAGGGCTGTCTCTGCGGTGCCCTGTCCTCGGTGCTCACCGGCGTCATCATGTACTATATTTTCCGCGGCAGCTCCGCCCTTCCCTTCTGGGTCTGCGTCATCACCTGCTTTGTGTCCTCCACCCTGGGCCAGCTGGGCGACCTGGCGGAGTCGCTGGTCAAACGCACCATCGGCGTGAAGGACTTTTCCAATCTGATCCCCGGCCACGGCGGAATGTTCGACCGGGCGGACAGTCTGCTTTTTTCCATTCCCACGGCCTACCTCTGCCTGCACATTGCTCAGGCCGTGCTGGCGTAGGAACCGGTCATTTTCCGTAAAGGAGCAGTCATGAACAGCCTTGAACAAATCAATCAGCATTTTCCCACAAAAACAGCCATGCTTATCATCAACCCCGTCTCCGGCAAGAAGCTGGCTCTGCGCTATGTTCCTCAGATGATCCGCGTCCTGATGGACGGGGGCTATCTGGTCACCACCGTGGTCACCGCCGGACGGGGCGACGCCACGGAATTTGCCGCCCGGTACGGCGGGCAGTACGATCTGATCTGCTGCACCGGCGGGGACGGGACCCTGAACGAGACCCTCAGCGGCATCGCCCGGGCAAATCTGGACGTGCCTCTGGGCTACATTCCCTGCGGCAGCACCAACGACTTTGCCGCCTCCCACAAGCTCTCCACCGATATTCTCACCGCCGCCCGGAACATCGCCTCCGGCCGGCAGACCCGTTACGACATCGGCCGGTTCGGGGAGCAGTATTTCTCCTATGTGGCCGCCTTCGGGGCCTTCTCCTGGCTGTCCTATACCACGGACCAGAACCTGAAAAACATGCTGGGCCACACGGCCTACATTCTGGACGGCATCAAGGACCTGCCCAAGATCAAGCCCTATGAGGTAAAGCTCACCGCCGATGGCATCGTCCATGAGGACAGCTACATTTTCGGCGCCATCTGCAACTCCACCTCCATCGCCGGCACCATCGAGCTGCCGGAGACCGTGGTAAACACCTGCGACGGCGTGTTCGAGGTTCTGCTGGTCAAAAACCCCAGGACTCTGGTGGAGCTGGATCAGATCGTCCGCTGCCTGCTGACCCAGGATTATACCTGCCCCTATGTGGAGTTTTTCCAGGCCAGGGATATTCTGGTGGAAAGTCCCCCCGGTATGCGCTGGGCTCTGGACGGCGAACGCTCCGGCAGCTGCGAAAAGGCCATTGTCAGACCCATCCCCGGCTTTTTACGATTACAAGGATGAAAAAAGCACCCGTGAGGGTGCTTTTTTCAATGAAATCCGCCTCGACCGCGGGAGCGTGGATTTAAGGCGGTGGTTTTGGCAGCGGATGTCGTGGGTCGCGGTCCAAAGCCGGAAGAAGCGGTCGATTCGTGAATCGCCCCTACGGGCCTTTTTTGGGGTCCGCCTTGCAGGGGCAAGCGTCCCCGACTGCCCTTTCCTGAATATCTGTCATCCTGAGGAGCACAGCGACGAAGAATCCTGTCTTCCCTGTCATTCTGAGGAGCGAAGCGACGAAGAATCCCGTAAACAGAACACTGAAGCCACTGAATACGGGATCCTTCGCTGACGCTCAGGATGACAGGTGGGTTTTGGGAGCCTTCGCACACTTTGCCGCGAATGCCGTTTCCGGGCCTGTTTACCGACGGCCCGTGTTGGACACGGTCGGAAGCCGGAAGAAACGGGCGGCCACATAGGGCCGCCCCTACAGACATCCCGAAACAACGGCGCAGGGCCGCGAAGCGGCAGATTTTAAATCTGTCGCCGCAGGCGACACCATACCTATTCACTATTACCTATTACTTTCCCCGCTGGGGCCGGCTCTCCGGCCACCTTCCCCGCAAGGGGAAGGCTTTGGGCTACAATCGTAGGGGCCGCGAAGCGGCAGATTTTAAATCTGTCGCCGCAGGCGACACCATACCTATTCACTATTCACTCTTACTTCTTACTTTAGTTCACGCCGGTTCGTAGGAGCGGCTGAGCTCCTTGCCTTCGGCGTCGTATTCCACGTTTTCCATCAGGGCGGGGTCTACGCGGCTGCGCTTTTTGACCACCATGCCCTGGCCCTGGTTGTTGAACACCCAGATCTTGTAGCCGGGGAATTCCGGGTCGTCCTTGCGGAAAACGGAGCTGGCGTTCAGCCGGCAGAATTTGGCCCGGCCCTCCGCCGTGTCCAGTAGATCACCGGGGCCGTTATAGTAAAGCTCGTCCTGCATGGCCTGCTTTTTGAACGCTTCCCACTGCTCGCTCTCCACGTTCATTACGTCTTTTGGCTGTATCATAATTCGTCTCCTTTTCGGTTTATTTACCCTGTTGCCGGCACCAGGTCTTCATCACGAAATTCACCGGCAGGTGCTTGACCAGCAGCACCTGCATCCGCTCGGGAAAGCCCAGAACGGAGGCGTTTTTGCCCTTTTTCATGTCCTTCAGGGCCTTTTCGATGACCTGCTCCGGGGGATAGTAGCGGTTGAAGTAGCTGATGGTGTCGTCGTGGACGGCGTGGTCGAAAAATTCCGTGGTGATCCAGCCGGGGCAGACCGCCATGACCCTTATCCCCCGGTCTTTCAGCTCCACGCCCAGGGCCCGGGAGAAATTCAGCACATAGGCTTTCGACGCGCCGTAAACGTTGATATAGGGCACCGGCTGCCAGGAGGACATGGAGCCCATGTTGTAAATGCGGCTGCCGCTGGTCATGTAGGGCACGCTCATATAACACATGGCCGTCAGGGAGCGGGAATTCAGGTCGATAATGTCCAGCTGCCGGTCCATGTCCATGTCCATAAAGGCCCCGAAAAGTCCAAAGCCCGCGGCGTTGACCAGCACGGCGATCTCCGGCTTTTCCTGCTCCAGCAGGGCCCGGTACATGGCAAAGCTCTCCCGCTTTTGCAGGTCCAGCACGATGGGGCGCACTTTGGCCCGGCATTTCTCCTGCAGCGCCAGCAGCCGCTCCTCCCGGCGGGCGATGACCCAGAGCTCGTCAAATTCCTCGTCCCTGTCCAGCGCGTAGACAAATTCCCGGCCCATGCCCGAGGACGCGCCGGTGATCACGGCAATTTTCATTCTCTTTCTCTCCTTACGGCCCAATGGCCTGATTTCTTAAAGAATACCACAACGATTGAATTCTGACAAGCGTATGATATAATGGGAAAAAAACAAACGGGGTGAGCAGATGAAGATCTTTATCGTAGAGGACGACGGGGTGATCGCCTCCGCCGTGGCCGGGCAGCTGAGCGCCTGGGGCTATGAGGCCCGCTGCGCACTGGATTTCCGCAATGTGCTGGAGGAATTTGCGGCCTTTGACCCCCAGCTGGTGCTGCTGGATATTGGCCTGCCCTTCTATAACGGCTATCACTGGTGCAGCCTGATCCGGCGGCAGTCCAGCGTGCCCATCATCTTTATCTCCTCCGCCTCGGACAACATGAACATTGTCATGGCCATGAACATGGGGGCCGACGATTTTATCGCCAAGCCCTTCGACCTGGACGTGCTGCTGGCCAAGGTTCAGGCGCTGCTGCGCCGGACCTACGATTTCGGCGGCGGCAGCCGGCTCATTCAGCACAGGGGCGCGGTGCTGAATCCGGATGACGGCAGCCTGACCGTGGGAGACAGAAAGCTGGAGCTGACGAAAAACGAGCTGCGCATTCTGCAGGTGCTGCTGGAGAACAGGGGCAAAACCGTCAGCCGGGAGACGCTGATGCAGCGTCTGTGGGAGACGGACAGCTTTGTGGACGAAAACACCCTGACCGTCAACGTGGCAAGACTGCGCCGGAAGCTGGAAAGCTGCGGTCTGGAGGGCTTTATCGTAACGAAAAAAGGCCTGGGCTATCTGGTAGAAGCATGAAAACAGTTCTGGCATGGTTAAAGGCCCGGATGGGAGCGATTATTCTGTTTTCCGGGCTGATCCTGATTTTTTCGGCGGTGGTCTGGCTCAGCGGGGCGGCGGGCATACTGGCCCGGTACACGGCGCTGCTGTGTACGGCCCTGGCTCTGTCGGTGGCCCTTGCCGATCTGCGGCGCTTTGCCCTGCGCCACCGGCATCTTTCCGACGCGCTGAAAAGCATCTGCG
This sequence comes from Clostridiales bacterium, assembly GCA_022787565.1. Classification (GTDB taxonomy): domain Bacteria; phylum Bacillota; class Clostridia; order Oscillospirales; family Oscillospiraceae; genus Limivicinus. The sequence goes on from JALFVN010000048.1 coordinate 56,674, forward strand.
TCAGCGACGAGCAGCTGCCGCCGCCGGGGGACCTGATCGGGGAGGACTACACCCGGCTGATCCGTGTCCTGGGGGAGGAGAAAAACCGCGCTGCCGGGGCCATGGATCTGCGCCGGCGGGAGACGGAGGATTATTTCACCCTCTGGGCCCACCAGATCAAGACCCCCATCGCCGCCATGCGCCTGATTTTGCAGACCCGGCCGGAAAACAGCGCCGGAGAGCTGAGTCAGGAGCTTTTCCGGGTGGAGCAGTATGTGGAGATGGTGCTGAACTACCTGCGTCTGGACAGCGACAGCACCGATTTTGTGTTCAGAACCTGCGATCTGGACGGCATTATCCGCCAGTGCGTGCGCAAATACGCAAAGCAGTTTATCCGCAGGAAGATCAGTCTGGAATACGAGGGTACGGCCCTGCAGGTGCTGACGGACGAGAAGTGGCTCAGCTTTGTGATCGAACAGCTGCTCTCCAACGCCCTGAAATACACCAACACGGGCAGCATAAGAATTTTTACCCGGGGGGAGACCCTGGTGATCGAGGATACCGGCATCGGCATCGCCCCGGAGGATCTGCCCCGGGTCTTTGAAAAGGGCTACACCGGCTATAACGGCCGTACCGACAAAAAGGCCACCGGCATCGGGCTGTATCTGTGCAAAAGGATTTTGCAGAAGCTGGGCCATGAGATCAGCATCAGCTCCGTTGTGGGGCAGGGAACCAGCGTGAGCATCGATCTGAGCCGGGAAGTGCTGCGGGTGGAATGAGATACGGCTCCCCTGCAGACATCTCCGGTGTCATCGCAGGGCGGCTTCTGTCGGTCTTCCGGCAAAAATGAACCCCGTCCTCTTCGCGGCAGCAAGAATTATTCATCATTCATTTCTACCATCAGTGGACAAGGGGAAACACGGTTTACAACGTCCTGCCAAGCGTCTGAGTTCGTTATTCTCCTTGACTTACGGAAAGTAAGCCTGCGTCGTCTGCCTCCCCAGCCACATGGCAGGACGCTGTAAACTCCGCAGGA
>JALFVN010000072.1 GCA_022787565.1 Clostridiales bacterium
TTTTAGGCACAGGGGCTGCTTTTGTCTGATTCTATGTTCTTAAGAAAAACCAAAGTTTTATTTCTTTTCACATCGGATAATCATCGCGTCCAAATCGCCGCGCTTCAATTCGCAAATCCGATGGAACCGCGATTGAATACCTTCCTGCATCCCTGTTTCCAGCCAGCCGACGACAAAGCCAAAACACATGCATTTCAAATAATCAATCATCAGCTTTCGGTCCGGCTCCGCCACGGTCCGTCCGGCCAGAATTCCATCTACATAAGTCGTAACTGCGTGCTCACATACCCGCCATTGGTACTGTTCATAGATATCCCGGTTGATGGAGTGATAAATGTGCAGTACCGCTTTCCGGTTTTCCAATGCAAACCTTATGGCGGCATTGAGACAGTCCTCGACGGACTCAATAGAGGGATGTTCCTGAATCACCCGATTCGCATCCTCGTTAATAATCGTTTCTACCAATTGGGGAATATCCTGAAAATAATAATAAAAGGTGTTACGGTTAACACCACAGGCATCCACGATATCCCGGACAGTGATTTGGCTTAGAGGCCTCTCATTCAACAGCTTAATAAACGAATCCCGAATCGCTTTTTTTGCAAAACCGGCCACGGTTCACGCCTCCCTCATTTGATTTCCGCTATATCAACATATGACTTGGAAATGCAGTGAGAACAATGCCAGCACTCTGATTCATGCGTCTTTCAAGAGCCGGGAAGTCGCGCCATCCACCAGAAACTCCGCGGTGACAAGCAGTTCTTCCTTGGGAAGGTCCATGTTCTTTTGGAACCACTCACGAATCAGGCCAATGAGACCATAGGTGATGAATCTCAGTAAATAGGACAGCTGCTGGTCATCCATAGGCTGGAACCAGGCCCGAATGACCTCCGTGCCGTTACGGTGAATCAGCTGCTGCAAATGCTCGGCAAACTGGCTAACCTCGTTGTTTTCAAACAGGATAGTGCAGACCTCCCGATGCTCCACCACAAAGTCCAGGATTGGCTCGAACACGGGGCGCAGGGTGCCGTCCGCCACCGTTTCCTGGATATGGGCGTCCACCAGCACCTGGGCCTCTGCCAGCAGGTCTTCCTCCATACTTTGCAGCAGTTGGGTAGTATCCGTGTAATGGAGGTAAAACGTGGTGCGGTTCATATCGGCGTTGTCCGTCACATCCCGGACGGAAATCTCTGAAAAATGTTTTTGCTCCATCAGCTCCAGCAGACTTTCCTTCAACAGTCTGCGGGTGCGTCTGGCACGGCGATCCTCGGGATTCTTCAGCATGACAGAGTCCTTTCTTTCGGGAAAATTTAGGCATTTGCCCGGATTTGCCTATTGCCCCAAGCTTCTTGCTTTCATTATAATCAACTCGATTTGATAAGTCAACAAAAATATGTTAAGCAACATCAGTCGATTAAATGGAGGAATTCGTATGCGCCAACATACACATCTGATGGGAAAGCGTCTGCTGTCGTCGGCACTGGCCATTCTGCTGGCGGCAGCCTGCATTGTTCCGGCTGCCGCCGCGGAGCCGATTGGCGACGGCGTGACGCCAACTTATGACGAAGCTTACTATGCCACGCTGGATTACTATGGAAATCTGCTGGACGGCAGCGTGGTGAAAAGCTATACCCTCAACGGCGCCACATCCCTGACGGACTACGGTACTTACGACGAAGTAGTAAATCTAACCGATGGCACGACACCTGCGGTGGCCGGCAATGCCACCACCTTTTCGTTCAGTGGGAAAGATGCTCCGTCCCATTTCTATTTCGAAGGCAAGACGGCGGCACCCTTTGAGGCCTTGCCCTGGACGCTGTCGGTCTCCTACACCCTCAACGGCGTTGCCGCCCGGGCCGAGGACCTCGCCGGCAAGACCGGCGTGGTGGAGATCACCCTGGACGCCATCCCCAACGAGGCTGCCAGTGAGTATGCTCGAAACAACTACACACTGGAAGCCATGGCCGTGTTCAACCAGGACAACATCCTGTCCCTGGAGGCCCCCGGCGCCCAGGTGCAGCTGATTGGCAATCTGCGGGCTGTGCTGTTTATTGCCCTGCCGGGAGAAGAGCAGCACTTCGTCATCCGGGTGGGCTGTGAGGATTTTTCCTTTGATGGCTTGACCATTCTGATGGTCCCCGCCACCCTGGGCCAGCTGGAGGAAATCGCCAAGCTGAGTCAGCGGAAAGATGACTTAGAGGAGGACTACAACAAGCTCTCCGGCAGTCTGGATACTTTGCTGAATTCCTTTGCAGACCTGGGCAGCAGCCTGCGGGACACCGCCGACGGCCTGGATCAGCTGAATCATGCCCGGGACACCATTTCCAACGGCAAAGACCAGATTTACGCCGACGGAGATAAGGTTCTGAATGATCTGGAATCACTTAATAACTCTCTGAATACCATTCCAGGCCATCTGGACGATGCCGATGACTCCATCACCGAGGTCACGGACTCCCTGTCCGAGGTCACGGACACCGCCGTCAGCCTCCGGGAAAACCTGGACGATGTGGATGACTGCCTGAAGGATCTGCAGCGGGACATCAAAAACATCCGCTCCGGCAGCGGTGATATGCAGAGTCACCTGAACCAGTTGGGTGCCGATCTGAAAAAGCTGCAAACCAGTTTGCAGGAGCTGAAAGAAACACTTCAGCTTCTGGACATCCGCATCAACGGTGGACTGATTTCCGAACTGCCCAGCAATGTACAGGAAAAGATCAAAGTTCAGGGACAGCAGTTGGATGCCGTGCTGACACAAGTACAGGGATTGGAAACCGTTTGGGCCGGTGTGGCGAGGGACAGCGAAGGGCAGCCTACGGAAACCATCGGATACCAGCAATACCAAATTGCCGCCCTGATTGCCAGCGGAAAGGCATCGTCAGCCGCAGATGCCGTTGGCCTGCTTCAGCAGGTGCAGGCCGTTGATACAGGTATTGCTTCCGTCAAGGCTTCCAATCCAGCGTTGACCGACGAGCAGGCATTGGCATATCTGGTAGCGCAAGGGCAACTGACCAATGAGCAGGCGGCCCAGTATGCCGCCGCCAAGCCGCAGCTAATTGTGATGGAGCAGGTCTATATCGCCGTCTGCGGCGGCACTGACCAGCCCATGACCAAGGCGGATTTCTTTACCGCCATGCTGATGCTCAGCGATATCAACGCCCTGCCTGCCGATCAGAAAACCCCGGAAAACATCGGCAAAATTCTGGCCAACGAAGCTGCTTATGCCAAAACCGGCAAAATGCTCTCCGAGCTCAATGGAGACCACGACCTCTCAAGAGTCATCGGCCTGCTGGAAAATCTCAGCGATCTGCTGACCGACATGGGAAGCGGCGGTCTCACCGGCGATCTCAGCAGCCTGGTGGGCAAGACCGACACCGCCCTAGGCCATCTGAATGACGCCGCCGATGTGGGCCGGGATATCCTGGACCGGGTGGACACTCTTCTCAGTGACATCAAAGAACTGGATGACACCATCAACGACCAGGTCCCCGGCCTCCGCGGCACTCTGCAGGATACAAAAACCCTCGTTACCGACATGGTGACCACCATCGACGACACCCACGGTTTCCTGACCTCCTTCCGCTCCCTGGCCAAGACCTCCGGCACCCAGCTGGATGAGGGAACGAAAAAGAGTCTGGAAAACCTGGCGGCAACCCTGCGGAAAACTGCACGCAGTACAGACGCCGTTGGCGATGTGAAGACGGCCAAGGACGCCATCAATGGGATTATTGAAGATACATGGAACGAGTATACCGGTGATATCAACAATTTGCTGCTAATGGACGCGACCGCTGAGGCAGTGTCCCTGACCTCGGATGAGAACGCTGCCCCTACCAGTATTCAGGTCCTGATCCGCACCCAAGAAATTAAGAAATCTGACGCTCCCGCCGAGAGCGCTGATCAAATCCAAGCGGCGCCCTCCACTTTCTGGGGGCGGGTAGGACAGATGTTCCGAGATTTCTGGAACGCTTTGGCCGGTATCTTCCGGTAAACAGTTAAGAGGTGTGTTCCATGATAAAAAAAATTGCCCACGCTCTGACCCGTAAGCCAAAGCTAGTGGCATTGATTGCTGTCTTGCTGTTGATTCCCTCTGCGCTGGGCTATATCGGCACCAGGGTAAACTATGATATTTTGTCTTATCTGCCGGAAGATCTGGATTCTGTTCAGGGTGAGCGTCTTTTGGAGGAACCTTTCCACATGGCGGCCACCAGTATGCTCAACCAGGAGGCCATGCACGACCCCTATACCAACGAACACATCAACGAGATCAAGGAGGTTCCCGGCGTCGCCAGCGACATCAGGCTCAGCAAAGACGATGACATCCAGATTCCCACGCAAATCATCCCCGCTGCCCTGAGGGATATGATCTTCGCCGTTCATTCCACCAAGCTC
>JALFVN010000026.1 GCA_022787565.1 Clostridiales bacterium
CAGAAAAGAATATCTTATTGGTGCATTCTCTTATGTATTCTTCCCTTGCTTCCGGAATACCGAACCATTCCGGAAGTGCTTCAAGGACGAACTGTGTCACTTTCTGCTTTTCTTCTGTGTTTGTCAATTGCCTTATCTCCACTGTATTCTCCTCACGCAAATTCCGATTTGTCGAGCTGTTTTACACTTTCGTAATTCTACAAAAAAACTGAACACCAATCGCGATACCCATTGTATCAAAATTGGTGTCCAGTTTTGGTGCGAGAGAGGAGACTTGAACTCCCACGTCGGTTGACACACGCCCCTCAAACGTGCCTGTCTACCTGTTCCAGCACTCTCGCTTATAAACGCCGGTGCTTCGACTGCATTTAAAGCCGCGTGCACTACTTGGCGGCCGCATTTAAGGCATGGATTATTATAGCAGGGTTTCAGATTTTGTCAAGTGCATTTTTTCCCGCGCCCGGCGTTTTTTCGTCAAAACCGGAGGCAAAGTACAGCGCGGCGATGCAGAGGGCTGCCAGTATGGCCCAGCCGCCATATCGCATGGGCAGGAGAAACCGCATTTTCAGATAAGCGTGATAGCCCAGCAGAGAGCCGAACTGGACCAGCAGGGCGGCGGGGGAGTACTCAAAGGCCGCAAAGGCCATGATCAGCGCCATAATGTCGGCAGCAAAGAAATACCGGTCGTGCATATGGGGCAGCAGAAAGGGGATACCGACGGCAAAGAGAACCGCCGCGCCCAGGATCACCCGGTTGGTCATCCGCTTCCGGCCGAAAAAGACCGCAGCGATTACCAGCAGCATGAAAACAAAGGCGGCGATGACGGCAATTTTGGCGGCAAGGTCCGTGTTCTGCACCCGGTCAAGAATGGCAAAAAGGGAAGAGGAATTGTAATTGAGAGCGTCCCCGATGCTGCCGGTCTGGCCGAAATAGAGCAAAAGCGTGTCCGGAAAGGGCCGTCCCGCGATTACCGCCGGAAGGACCAGGATCACATAGGTCAGAGGGAAAACCAGAAAATGCTTCAGCTCCACCTTGCCCGCAATAAGCAGCACGGCAAAAACCGGCATGACAAACACCGCCTGGAGCTTGAAACCGAAGGAGAGGGCGATAAAGATCATGGCCCGAACCGGCTTTCCGTCCAGAGCCAGAAAAATGCTCATCACCGCCAGGGCCACATAAATGCTGTCGCACTGACCCCAGACCGCGCCGTTCAAAAACACTGTGGGCAAAAACAAAACCGTGAAGAAGCAGGCCAGCCGCCGGACAGGGCTCTGTACAAACTTTCCTACCAACATCATGGAGCCGTAGGCCAGCACCACGTCGAAAAACACGGACAGCAGCTTGATGAGATACAGATCCCTGATGCCGGAATAGGAAAACAGGGCCATAAAGTAGAGATAGGGGATGTTATAGTTGCCCACCGGCGTGTCCAGGGCCGCGAAGCCCCCGTTAAAGCGGAAAAAATCCACCCAGTGGGTGAGAAAATCCTGATAGTCCAGCGTCTCATAGTCAAAAACCATGGCCCGGGACACAAAGGCCAGCGCCAGCAGCAGCACAGAGACCGCCCAGAAGGCCGGCTTTTTCAAATTGCCGGAGCGGTGCAGAAGAAACAGGCCGAACAGCGCCTCGGCACAGAGGAGAAGGATTACCCGGATGTCCATAAAAAACCTCGCAAAAAGCAAAACAGCGGGAGAAAAACTCCCGCAAAAAAATGAAAATGATGCTTGACTTAATAAATTTAAAATGGTAAAATAACTTGCTATGTGTGTGGGGAAGGGGACATACGCCCCCACTCTTTACATTCCACATTATAGCACCCAGGCAATCTGAAATCAACACCGGATATTTGCTTTTTAACAACTCATCCGGGCGTTTGCAATTACGAATAAGGAGAGTGCGCTAATGCCAAAAGATGTTCTGTACGGCAAAACCCTGAGAAAGAGCTTTGCCCGCACCGAGGAGATCATGGACATGCCGAACCTTCTGGAGATCCAGAAGAGTTCCTACAAGTGGTTTCTTGAGACCGGCCTTCGGGAGGTTTTCAAGGACGTGGACTCCGTGACTGACTATTCCGGCAACCTGGAGCTGAGCTTTATCGACTATTCCATGGACGAGAAGCCCAAATACTCCGAGGAGGAGTGCAAGGCCCGCGACGCCACATACGCCGCTCCGCTGAAGGTCCGCGTCCGTCTGCGCAATAAGGAGACGGAGGAGATCAAGGAGCAGGAAATCTTCATGGGCGACTTCCCCCTGATGACCGACGGCGGCACCTTTATCATCAATGGCGCGGAGCGTGTTATCGTCTCCCAGATCGTCCGTTCCCCCGGTGTCTACTTTGACAAGGTGACGGACAAGTCCATGATGAACATCTACACCTCCACCGTTATCCCCTACCACGGCGCATGGCTGGAGTACGAGACGGACGCAAACGACGTGTTCAACGTCCGTATCGACAAGAACCGCAAGCTGCCCATCACCTGGTTTTTGAAGGCTATGGGCGCCTACGACGAGAACCGCCCCGCCACCTGGCTCAGCTGCATCGGCGATACCTTTGTGGGCGCCGTCACCAACGAGCGGCTGAAGGAGATCTTCGGCGAGGATGAGCGCATCGTCGCCACCCTGGACAAGGACACCACCGGCAGCCGGGACGAGTGCCTGATTGAGATCTACCGCAAGCTCCGCCCGGGCGATCCTCCCACCGTGGAGTCTGCCGAGAGCCTGCTGGACGGCCTGTTCTTTGACCGCCGCCGTTACGACATCTCCAATGTGGGCCGCTACAAGTTCAACAAGAAGCTGTCCCTTTATCCCCGCATTGCCGGCTTTGCGCTGGCTGAGCCTGTTGCCGATCCCCTCACCGGCGAGCTGCTGGCCGAGGCGGGCCAGATCCTGACCCGGGACAAGGCAAAGGAACTGGACGAGGCCGGCGTCATCAGCGTCAACCTGGACGTGGAAGGCAAGAACGTCCGCGTGTTCTCCAACGGCATGGTGGATATGGCCCGTTTTGTGGACTTTGACCCCGCCGAGTGCGGCGTGAAGGAAAAGGTCCGCGGCATCATCCTCAGGCAGCTCACCGAGCAGTACCAGGGCGAGGCTCTGAAAGACGCCATCCGCGAGAATATCGACGTGCTTATCCCCAAGCACATCGTGGTGGACGACATCTTCTCCTCCGTCAACTACCTGAACTGCCTTGCCCATGGCATCGGCAGCGCAGACGATATCGACCATCTGGGCAACCGCCGCGTCAGATGCGTGGGCGAGCTGCTGCAGAACCAGTTCCGCATCGGTTTCAGCCGTATGGAGCGGGTTATCCGCGAGCGCATGACCCTGCAGGATCTTGACATCGTCACGCCCCAGAGCCTGATCAACATCCGCCCCGTCACCGCGGCCATCAAGGAGTTCTTCGGCTCCTCCCCCCTGAGCCAGTTCATGGACCAGACCAACCCCCTGGCCGAACTGACCCACAAGCGCCGTATGTCCGCCCTGGGCCCCGGCGGCCTGTCCAGAGAGCGCGCCAGCTTCGATGTGCGTGACGTTCACTACAGCCATTACGGCCGCCTCTGCCCCATTGAGACGCCTGAAGGACCCAACATCGGTCTGATCAGCTACCTGGCTTCCTACGCCCGTGCCAACCAGTACGGCTTCCTGGCTACCCCCTACCGCAAGGTGGAGAAGGGTACCTGCCGCGTCACCGATGAGGTGGAGTACATGACCGCCGACGTGGAGGACCAGTACATTGTGGCCCAGGCCTCTGAGCCTGTGGACGAGAACGGCTGCCTTGTGAACAAACGTATCACCTGCCGTCACCGCAACGATACCATCGAGGTCAACCGCGAGGACGTGGACTATGTGGATATCAGCCCCAAGATGATGATCTCCATCGCCACCGCCATGATCCCCTTCCTGGAAAACGACGACGCCAACCGCGCACTGATGGGCGCAAACATGCAGCGTCAGGCAGTTCCTCTGCTGACCACCCAGGCCCCCATCGTCGCCACCGGCATCGAGCACAAGTGCGCCGTGGACTCCGGCGTCTGTGTCCTGGCCGAGGAAGACGGCCTTGTCACCCGGGTCGACGCAAACTATATCACCGTCCGTTATGACAGCGGCCGGGTGAAGGATTATAAGCTCATCAAGTTTGCCCGCTCCAACCAGGGCACCTGCATCAACCAGCGCCCCATCGTCAACGCAGGGGACCGGGTCTGCAAGGGCGATGTGATGGCCGACGGCCCCAGCACTTCCAACGGCGAGATCGCCCTGGGCAAGAACATCCTGGTAGGCTACATGAACTGGGAAGGCTACAACTACGAGGACGCCATCCTGCTCAACGAGCGCCTGGTGATGGAGGACGTGTTCACCTCCCTGCATGTGGAGGAGTACGAGTGCGACGCCCGCGACACCAAGCTGGGACCCGAGGAGATCACCCGTGACATCCCCGGCGTTGGCGACGACGCCCTGAAATATCTGGACGAGCGCGGCATCATTATGGTGGGCGCGGAAGTCACTGCCGGTGATATCCTGGTCGGTAAGGTCACCCCCAAGGGCGAGACCGATCTGACCGCAGAGGAGCGCCTGCTGCGCGCCATCTTCGGCGAGAAGGCCCGCGAAGTCCGCGACACCTCCCTGAAGGTGCCCCACGGCGAGAGCGGCATCATTGTTGATGTTAAAGTATTTACCCGCGAAAACGGCGACGAGATGAACCCCGGCGTAAACCAGGTGGTCCGCGTCTACATTGCCCAGAAGCGCAAGATCTCCGTGGGCGACAAGATGGCCGGCCGCCACGGCAACAAGGGCGTTGTCTCCCGCATCCTGCCCCGGGAGGATATGCCCTACCTGCCCGACGGCACCCCGCTGGACATCGTACTGAACCCCCTGGGCGTTCCCTCCCGTATGAACATCGGTCAGGTGCTTGAGGTCCACCTGGGCTACGCGGCCCAGGCGCTGGGCTGGAAGGTGGCCACCCCCACCTTCAACGGCGCCAACGAGACCACCATCCGCGAGACCCTGCGCCAGGCCGGTCTGCGTGAGGACGGCAAGAGCGTCATGTACGACGGCCGTACCGGCGAGAAGTTCGATAACGACGTCACTGTCGGCTGGGTCTACTTCCTGAAGCTCCACCACCTTGTGGATGATAAGATCCACGCCCGTTCCACCGGCCCCTACAGCCTGGTCACCCAGCAGCCTCTGGGCGGCAAGGCCCAGTTCGGCGGCCAGCGCTTCGGCGAAATGGAGGTCTGGGCTCTGGAGGCCTACGGCGCTGCCTACACCCTCCAGGAAATCCTCACCGTCAAGTCCGACGATGTTACCGGCCGCGTGAAGACCTACGAGGCCATTGTCAAGGGCAACAACATTCCCCAGCCCGGCGTGCCCGAGTCCTTCAAGGTCCTGGTCAAGGAGCTCCAGTCCCTGTGTCTGGACGTGCGCGTTCTGGATAAGGACGGCAGCGAGATTGAGCTGAAGGACGACGATGACGACGATTTCATCCCCGAAATGAAGGATGAGATCTATCAGGCCGATGACAGCGAGATCGAGGCCGAGGGCTACAGCATTGAAAACATTCCGGAGGACGAATTCGACTCCGATTACAGTTCCATGGATTACAGCGATGATGATGAGGAGGATATGTAATGAGTTACACACCGTTTGACGCCATTCAGATCGGCATTGCCTCCCCTGAGATGATCCTCAACTGGTCCTACGGCGAAGTGAAAAAGCCGGAAACCATCAACTACCGTACCCTGAAGCCCGAGCGCGACGGCCTGTTCTGCGAGCGCATTTTCGGACCCACCAAGGACTGGGAGTGCCACTGCGGCAAGTACAAGAAGATCCGCTACAAGGGCAAGATCTGCGACCGCTGCGGCGTTGAGGTCACCAAGAGCAAGGTGCGCCGCGAGCGCATGGGCCACATTGAGCTTGCCGCTCCGGTGTCCCACATCTGGTATTTCAAGGGCATCCCCAGCCGCATGGGTCTGATGCTGGACATCACCCCCCGCATGCTGGAAAAGGTGCTGTACTTTGCCAACTATATCGTTATCGACCCGGGCTTTACCCCGCTGGAGAAGTGCCAGATCCTCAGTGAGCGGGAATACCGCGACATGCGCGAGAAGTACGAGGACGATTTTAAGGCCGGTATCGGCGCGGAGGCCATCAAGGAGCTGCTGCAGCAGATCGACTGCGAGAAGCTTGCCGCCCAGCTCCGTGAAGAGCTGAAAAACGCCAGCGGCCAGAAGAAGGCCAAGCTGGTCAAGCGCCTGGAATGCGTGGAGGCTTTCCGCCAGAGCGGCAACCGCCCCGAGTGGATGGTCATCGACATTCTGCCGGTCATTCCTCCCGAACTGCGGCCCATGGTACAGCTGGACGGCGGCCGTTTCGCCACCTCCGACCTGAACGACCTGTACCGCCGCGTCATCAACCGCAACAACCGCCTGAAGAGGCTCCAGCAGCTCAACGCACCCGATATCATTGTCCGCAATGAGAAGCGTATGCTTCAGGAAGCTGTGGACGCCCTGATCGACAACGGCCGCCGGGGCAGAGCCGTCACCGGCGCAAACTCCCGCGCCCTCAAGTCCCTCAGCGACATGCTCAAGGGCAAGCAGGGACGCTTCCGTCAGAACCTGCTGGGCAAGCGTGTTGACTACTCCGGCCGTTCTGTTATCGTGGTCGGCCCCGACCTGAAGATCTATCAGTGCGGCGTCCCCAAGGAGATGGCCATCGAGCTGTTCCGCCCCTTTGTCATGAAAAAGCTGGTTGAGGACGGCGTTGCCAACAACATCAAGTCCGCCAAGAAGATGGTGGATAAGCAGCGCACCGAGGTTTGGGATGCTCTGGAAGACGTGATCAAGGAGCACCCTGTTCTGCTCAACCGTGCGCCTACCCTGCACCGCCTGGGCATCCAGGCCTTCGAGCCGATCCTGGTGGAAGGCCGCGCCCTGCGCCTGCACCCCCTGGTCTGCACCGCTTACAACGCGGACTTCGACGGCGACCAGATGGCAATCCACGTCCCCCTGTCCGCCGAGGCTCAGGCGGAGGCCCGCATCCTGATGCTCTCCGCCAACAACCTGCTCCGTCCTCAGGACGGCCACCCGGTCACCGTGCCTACGCAGGATATGATCCTGGGCTCCTACTATCTGACCATGCTGCGCATCGGCAAGGCCGAGAAGGGCGCAGAGCAGCTGCTGGTAGACGATCCGGGCGATACCGGCCTGGAGGCCAACACCGTTGTGGACGGCGACGAGATCTACGCCGCCAATCAGCGCATGAAGGCCGAAGGCGGAAAGCCTGCCACCTACAAGCCCCTGCTGGCCTACCGCGATGCCAACGAGGCCATTATGGCCTATAACGAGGGCTCCGTGGGCCTGCACGCCCCCATCCGCCTGAGAGTGACCAAGACCATCGACGGCGTGGAAGCCAAGCGTGTCATCACCACCACTGTGGGCCGCATCATCTTCAACGAGCCTATTCCCCAGGATCTGGGCTACGTGGACCGCAGCGACCCGGAGCACGCCTTCGACCACGAGATCAGCTTCCAGGTGGGCAAGAAGCAGTTGGGCGATATTATCGACCGCTGCATCAAAAAGTATGGCTTCACCATCTCCGCCGAGGTGCTGGACAGCATAAAGGCTCTGGGCTACAAATACTCCACCAAGGGCGCGATCACCATTTCCGTTGCGGACATGACCGTCCCCAGCGCCAAGCAGGAGCTGATCCACGCCACCGAGCAGGAAGTCATCAACATTGAGCGCCAGTACAAGCGCGGCTTCATCACCGATGACGAGCGCTACCGCCTGGTGGTGTCCGAATGGGAAAAGACCACCAAGGACGTGACCAATGCGCTGCAGGACTGCCTGGACGAGTACAACCCCATCTACATGATGGCAAACTCCGGCGCCCGTGGCTCCATGAACCAGATCCGTCAGCTGGCCGGTATGCGCGGTCTGATGGCCAATACCTCCGGTAAGACCATTGAGATCCCCATCAAGTCCAACTTCCGTGAAGGCCTTTCCGTTCTGGAATACTTCATTTCCACCAGAGGCGCCCGTAAGGGCATGGCGGATACCGCTCTGCGTACCGCTGACTCCGGTTACCTGACCCGCCGTATGGTCGACGTCTGCCAGGATGTGATCATCCGTGAGGCCGACTGCGGTACCACCGAAGGCGTCTGGGCTGCCGCCGTATACGACAGGGGACAGCTGGTGGAGTCCTTCGGCACTGCCATCCATGGCCGCTTCCCCGCAGCACCCATCACCGATCCCAAAACCGGCGAGCTGCTGTTCGATACCGACCACATGCTCATGCCCGAGGATGCGGACGTGCTGGAAGCCCACGATATCCACAAGGCTTATATCCGCAGCGTTCTCACCTGTGAAGCACGCACCGGCGTCTGCGCCAAGTGCTACGGCATCAACCTGGCCATCGGCAAGCCGGTCAACGCCGGCGAGGCTGTGGGCGTTATCGCGGCCCAGTCCATCGGCGAGCCGGGTACCCAGCTGACCATGCGTACCTTCCATACCGGCGGTGTTGCCGGTGACGATATCACCCAGGGTCTTCCCCGTGTTGAGGAGCTGTTCGAGGCCCGTAAGCCCAAGAGAATGGCCATCCTGGCCGAGATCTCCGGCACTGTCAGCATTGAAGAGGCCAAGAAGGGCGTTATGTACTCCATCACCGTCACCAACGAGGCAGAGGGCGCTACCGTGGTCTACACCGTGCCCCACTCCGCGGGTATCCTGGTCCACAACGGCGACCATGTAGACAGAGGCCAGGAGCTGACCTCCGGTTCTCTCAACCCCCACGATGTTCTGCGTATCCGCGGCGTGAACGACGACGAGTTCGGCCGTCAGGGCGTCCGCAGCTATATCACCAGCGAGGTTCAGAAGGTCTACCGTCAGCAGGGCGTTGACATCAACGACAAGCACATTGAAGTCATCGTCCGCCAGATGATGCGCAAGGTCCGGGTAGAGGAAGCGGGCAGCACCGATCTGCTCTCCGGCGCTACCGTGGATATCTCCGTTCTGAAGGACGCCAACAAGAAGGTGGAGGAGCGCATGGCAGCCGGTGAAGAGGGCCTGAGCTTTGCTACCTATACCCAACTGCTGATGGGTATCACCAAGGCATCTCTGGCCACCGACAGCTGGATGTCTGCCGCCTCCTTCCAGGAGACCACCAAGGTTCTGACCGACGCCGCCATCAAGGGCAAGGTTGACCACCTGGTGGGCCTGAAAGAGAACGTCATCATCGGTAAGCTGATCCCTGCCGGCAGCGGCCTGGAGGTCTACCGTGATTTCGAGGAGGAGACCGACGACACCATCGCCGAGGCTCCCGAGGAGTACGTTGACCTGACTGCTCTGGTCAACAAGACCAACGCGCTCTGATAACATTACAACAATAAAAAAGTCAGGGGAAATTGCTGAAAAGCAATTTCCCCTGACTTTTTTCGGTATGGGATCAGTACAGTCCGGTGATGAGCTCAACGCATTTTTCAATGCCCGGTACAACGCTGCCAAATTCCCGGCTGATGGTAATGATCCGGTTGCTCATAATGCTGCCTCTTTTATTGTGTTACCGATTTTTTCCGTTTCCAGAAAAGTGTTTGCTTTCTGATCCAAAAGGTTTTCCTCCAGTCTGAAGGCCGACAAAAACGACACAAGCCGGAGCTGTGGGTTACGGTGTCGTATCAGCCCATGGGAGCTTGTATCGTGCCAAGGTCATATAATATTAAAAAAGTGCGCAGGAAAGCCGGATTTACGCTTTCGCTACACACTTTTGTAAAAATATAGCACACAATTCAGCGTTTTGTCAAGCGAGAAGCATCTAAAAACAACTGGAAGTTGAATTTATCCAAAAATAAATCCATTATACTCAACTATGAGTTTTGGTATGATTCAAACATAATTTGAAACAGGAGCGATAACATGATCGGAGAGAATATTGCCGCCATCAGAAAAGAGCGGGGCCTGACCCAGGAGCAGCTTGCCCGGATGGTGGGCGTTTCCGCCCAGGCGGTGAGCAAATGGGAAAACGGCGGTGCACCGGACGCGGAGCTGCTGCCCGCCATTGCCGACAGGCTGGAAGTCACCGTCGACAGCCTTTTCGGCCGCAGACGGGAGCAAACGGAGAGCATGGAGCTGATCTTGTCCCGCTGGCTCAACAGCATACCCGGCGAACAGCGGATGGCTAAGCTCTATGAGGTGCTGATCAGGAGCTTTCAGTACTGCTATGCCGGATCGGACGAGGGGGATCTGAAAACGCTGGTCAATGCCGTCTATGGCCACGCGCCGCTGAAGAGCTGTTATCTGAGCGACAGCGAGGGCCCCGTGTGGATGCGGTCCTATATGGATCTGGACTGCGGGCTGCAGCTGGGGATCCCCTCGGAGGACTGCCCCATGTTCTTCCTGCTGCCCCGTCCGGAGGGCGGCTACGAGACCAATCTGGGCGAAAACGAGGACTACCGGGAGCTGTTCAAAGCCCTGTCCATGCCGGGCAGCCTTGAGCTGCTTCGCAGCCTTTACCGCCGGGCAAATAATTACTGCTCCGCGGCTGCCGCTGCAAGCTTCGCGGAAATAGAGCCGGAGCAGGCCCGGGCGGCCATGGAGGCCCTGGAAAGGTGCCATCTGCTGAAAAAGGAGCAGGTGGAGCTGGAGAAGGGGCCGGTGGAGGTGTACAGCGTCCACGATAACGGGGCTTTTTTGCCCTTCATGCTCTTTGCCCGCTGGCTGAGGGAGAAGGGGGATGCCTGGTTTACCGGCTGGAATGACCGGAAGAGTCCTCTGCTGGCTGTGCCGGAAAAGGAGGGGGAGAGATGAAGAAAAATGCGGCAACCAGCGCCTATCTGGCTGCCTTTTATGAAAAAAACCGCCTTTGCTGCTTTTCGGCAGCGCTGCTGTATATTCTGGACGCACTGTCCATGCTGGTGATCTCCTGGCTGCTGGGCGTGGTGCTGGACGCCATATCCGCCGCCGACAGCGGGGAGCTGCTTCATCTGGTGTGGGTAAGCGCAGTGATTCTGGCTGCCATGCTGGCCGTGGGGCTGCTTTTGCAGCTGACGAAAAATCGCTTTGTCTGCACAGGCATCTGCAGCTACCGCTCCCTGGTCTTCACACGGCTGACCAGAAAAAATATCAGTGCGTTTGCCCGGGAAAGCACTTCATCCTATCTCTCAGCCCTGACCAACGATGCCAACAGCATCGAGACGGACTACCTGGAAAAGAGTCTGGGCATCCTGCGCTTCGGGGTGATGTTTGTTTCAAGCCTTGCCATGATGTTCTGGTATCACTGGAAGCTGGCTCTGTTTGCCGTGCTGCTGAGTCTGCTGCCTATGGTGGTGTCCCTGAGCATGGGCGGGGAGATGGCCAGAAGGGACCGGGCACTCAGCGACCAGAACGGCGAATTTGTGGCGCGGGTAAAGGATATTCTGTCCGGCTTTGCGGTGATCAAGAGCTTCCGGGCCGAGGAGCAGAGTAAAGAGCTGTTCGAAAAGGCAAACGTTGAACTGCGCCGGGTAAAATTTCGCCGGCGCATGTGGGCGGGCCTGCTGAGCACCATAGGCCAGTTTTGCGGCAGCATTGTCCAGATCGGCGTGTTCTTCCTCTGCGGCTTTTATGCCATTAAGGGGGAAATCACGGCGGGCACGGTGGTGGTTTTCGTCAACCTCTGCAACTTTGTCATCGCCCCCATCCAGTATCTCCCCGAATACTGGGGAGCCAGAAAAGCGGCTCTTGGCCTGGTGAAAAAAATGGCCGAACTGAACCGGCAGAATCTGGGACACAGCGGGAAAAGGGTGGACCCGGAGCTGAAAGAGGGCATCGCCTTTCAGAACCTGGGCTTTGGCTATGAGCCGGATAAGCCGGTATTGAAGGATGTATCCCTCTGCCTGGAGCCGGGGAAAGCCTACGCGGTAGTGGGCGCTTCCGGCTCGGGAAAATCCACGCTGCTGCGGCTGCTGATGGGCGCCTACGATCAGTACGAAGGCTCTCTCACCATCGATGGGCAGGAACTGCGGGAGTCGGACCCGGACAGCCTCTATGACCTGATGAGCCTTGTGGGCCAGGAGGTCTTCATCTTTGACAACACTATCCGCGACAATATCACCATGTTCGGCTCTTTCCCGCCGGAGAAGGTGGACGAGGCGGCCCGGCAGGCAGGGCTGGATCGGGTGATGCGGGACAGGGGAGAGGACTACCGCTGCGGCGAAAACGGCGTGAATCTCTCCGGAGGCGAGCGGCAGCGCATTGCCATCGCCCGGGCGCTGCTCCGGGGCAGT
Source organism: Clostridiales bacterium (assembly GCA_022787565.1). GTDB lineage: Bacteria > Bacillota > Clostridia > Oscillospirales > Oscillospiraceae > Limivicinus. The sequence continues at coordinate 12,254 of JALFVN010000026.1, forward strand.
ACAGTGCTGCTGGCGGACGAGGCCACCGCTGCTCTGGACGCTGAGACCGCCAAAACCGTCACCGACTCCATCCTGAATCTGAACGGTCTGACCCGGGTGGTGGTCACCCACCGGCTGGAGCCCTCGGCCCTCAGCCGCTATGATCAGATCATCGTGATGAAAAACGGCCGCATCTGTGAACAGGGAGGCTACAGGGAGCTGATGGAGGCAAAAAATCAGTTTTATGCTCTTTCCATGCTTGCAAACGGCTGAAAAATACGGTATAATTTCCTGTCGGCGGGTAAAAAATTTATCCTGCCGGCGGGAATTTATTTTTCAATTTCTTTACCAAAAAAACTTGACTATTTTTGTATATTATGCTAAAATTCTCGATTGTGTGGCATTGGTACGCCCTTATTGCGTCCTTTGCCTGAAAATGGTAAAAAAGCTGTGTTATTCCGGCTTTTTTATATATTCATCCCGGAAGAAAGGAGGAAGAAAATGCCCACATTTAACCAGTTGGTGAGAAAAGGCAGAGAGAAAGTTACCTACAAGTCCGCATCTCCCGCAATGCAGAAGGGCCTGAACACCCTGAAGAACAAGGAGACCGACCTGAGCGCACCCCAGAAGAGAGGCGTCTGCACCGCAGTGCGTACCTCTACTCCGAAGAAGCCTAACTCCGCTCTGCGTAAGATCGCCCGTGTCCGTCTGACTAACGGCTACGAAGTTACTGCTTACATCCCCGGTATCGGTCATAACCTGCAGGAGCACTCTGTTGTTATGATCCGCGGCGGCCGTGTTAAGGACCTTCCCGGTGTCCGTTACCACATCATCCGCGGTACCCTCGACGCTCAGGGCGTCAACGGTCGTATGCAGGGTCGTTCCAAGTACGGCGCGAAGAGACCCAAAGCTGCCAAGAAAAAGTGATTTCAACCGCAGCGGCAAATTTTGCCCTGTCGTTTATCTATATAAATGTTGTGGATAAACCTCGGGGCGCAACGGACGTATTTTGCGTTCGAGTACCTGTGATTCCATTTTTTAATGAAGGAGGGAAGCAACGTGCCCAGAAGAGGTAATGTTCCCAAAAGAGAAATTTTGCCCGATCCTGTGTATAACAGCGTTCTGGTGACCAAGCTCATCAACGGTGTTATGCTCGACGGCAAGAAAGGTGTTGCTCAGAAGGTCGTCTATGACGCCTTTGACATCATCAAGGAAAAGTCCGGCAAGGAGCCCCTTGACGCTTTCACTGAGGCCATGAACAACATCATGCCCGCACTGGAAGTCAAGGCCCGCCGTGTCGGCGGCGCCACCTATCAGGTGCCTATCGAAGTAAGACCCGCCCGCCGTCAGACCCTGGCTCTGCGCTGGCTGGTAGGCTATTCCCGCAAGCGCAGCGAAAAGACCATGAAGGAGCGTCTTGCAAACGAGATCCTGGATGCCTGCAACAACACCGGCGCATCCGTCAAAAAGCGCGAGGATATGCACAAGAACGCCGAGGCCAACAAGGCATTCGCACACTTCCGCTGGTAATCCTTTCAGGAGTTTCATATGCCCAGAAAATATTCACTTGAAAAAACAAGAAATATCGGTATCATGGCTCACATTGATGCCGGCAAAACCACTACAACCGAGCGTATTCTGTTCTACACCGGCGTCAATTACAAAATAGGTGAGACCCATGAGGGTACCGCGACCATGGACTGGATGGAGCAGGAGCAGGAGAGAGGTATCACCATCACCTCCGCCGCTACCACCTGTTTCTGGCGCGACACCCGGATCAACATCATCGACACCCCGGGCCATGTGGACTTTACCGTTGAAGTCGAGCGCTCCCTGCGTGTGCTGGACGGAAGCGTGACTGTCCTCTGTGCCAAGGGCGGCGTCGAGCCCCAGTCCGAGACGGTCTGGAGACAGGCTGACCACTACCATGTCCCCCGCATGATCTACATCAACAAGATGGACATCATGGGCGCGGACTTCTATCATGTGCTGGACATGGTACATGAGAGACTCAAGTGCAACGCCGTTCCCATCCAGCTGCCTATCGGTAAGGAAGAGACCTTCAAGGGGATTGTCGATCTGGTGGATATGAACGCCCGCGTTTTCTACGATGACCTGGGCAAGGACATGCGTACCGAGGAGATTCCCGAGGATATGCGTGAACTGGCCGCATCGTACCGTGACAAGCTGCTTGACGCAGTTTCCGAATTCGACGATGAGATCGCAGACCTGTATCTCATGGGCGAAGAAGTCCCCGCGGACAAGATCCGCGCGGCTATCCGGAAGGGCACCGTGGCGGTGAAGATGGTTCCCGTCGTGTGCGGCACTTCCTATAAAAACAAAGGCGTACAGAAGCTGCTGGACGCGATTGTGGATTACATGCCCTCCCCGCTGGATGTTCCCCCGGTGGAAGGCACCAACCCCAAGACTGACGAGGTCGAGACCAGACCCGCCGACGACAGCGCACCTTTCTCCGCGCTGGCGTTCAAGATCATGACCGACCCCTATGTGGGCCGCCTCAGCTTCTTCCGCGTGTACTCCGGCACTCTGGAGACCGGCAAAACCGTGATGAACTCCACCAAGGGCCAGCGGGAGCGCGTGGGGCGTATTCTGCAGATGCACGCCAACCACAGAGAGGATCTTCAGCAGGTATGGTCCGGCGATATCGCCGCCGCCGTCGGTCTGAAGAACACCACCACCGGTGATACCCTCTGTGACGAGAAGAACCAGATCATTCTCGAATCCATGGAATTCCCCGATCCTGTCATCCGCGTGGCTATCGAGCCCAAAACCAAGGCTGGACAGGAAAAGATGGCCATCGCCCTCCAGAAGCTGGCAGAGGAAGACCCCACCTTCAAGACCTACACCGATGAAGAGACGGGTCAGACCATCATTGCCGGTATGGGCGAGCTCCATCTGGAGATCATTGTAGACCGTCTGCTGCGCGAATTCAAGGTAGAGGCAAATGTCGGTAAGCCCCAGGTCTCTTATAAGGAGACTGTGCGGCGCGCCGCCACGGTTGATACCCGTTATTCCCGTCAGACCGGCGGTAAGGGACAGTTTGCCCACGTCAAACTGATGATCGAACCCAACGAGCCCGGCAAGGGTTATGAGTTCATCAACAAGGTGACCGGCGGCGCTATCCCCAAGGAATTCATCCCCTGTGTGGATCAGGGCATCCAGGGCGCAATGCTCTCCGGTGTCCTGGCCGGATATCAGGTCGTCGATATCAAGGCGACGCTGCTGGACGGCTCTTTCCACGAGGTGGACTCCTCCGAAATGGCGTTCAAGATCTGCGGAAGCATGGCTTTCAAGGAAGCCTGCCAGAAGGCCGATCCTGTGCTGCTTGAGCCTATCATGAAGGTGGTCGTCACCGCGCCTGATGATTATATGGGCGACGTGATGGGCGATATCAACGCAAGACGCGGCCAGATCGTCGGTTCTGATATCAGAAACGGCACCGCCGTTATCGAGAGCAACGTACCCCTTTCCACCATGTTCGGTTACGCCACCGATCTGCGCAGCAAGACCCAGGGCAGAGCTACCTACAGCATGGAGCCCAGCCACTTTGTTGAGCTGCCCAAGAATCTGCAGGAGACCCTTGTGAAAAGCCGCTCGGGTTTCAACAATTAATTTTATCATCAAATCAATTTTTATCAGGAGGATACAACAATGGCTAAACAGATGTACAACAGAACCAAGCCCCATGTAAACATCGGCACCATCGGCCACATCGACCACGGCAAGACCACCCTTACCGCTGCTATCACCAAGTACCTGGCCCTCCAGGGCAAGGCTGAGTACACTGACTACTCTTCCATCGACAAGGCTCCCGAAGAGAGAGAGCGCGGCATCACCATCAACACCGCTCACGTTGAGTACGAGACCGAGAAGCGTCACTACGCTCACGTCGACTGCCCGGGCCACGCCGACTACATCAAGAACATGATCACCGGCGCTGCTCAGATGGACGGCGCAATCCTGGTTATCGCTGCTTCCGATGGCCCCATGGCTCAGACCCGCGAGCACCTGCTGCTGGCCCGTCAGGTTAACGTTCCTTCCGTTCTGGTCTTCCTGAACAAGTGCGACCAGGTCGACGACGAGGAGCTGCTTGAGCTGGTCGAGATGGAAGTTCGCGAGCTGCTGGACTTCTACGGCTTCCCTGGCGACGACACTCCCATCATTCGCGGCTCCGCTCTGAACGCTCTCGTTTGCGAGTCCAACGACCCCAACGCTCCCGAGTATGCCTGCATCAAGGAGCTCATGGACGCAGTTGACGAGTGGATCCCCACTCCCGAGCGCAAGGCTGACCAGCCCTTCCTTATGCCCATCGAGGACGTGTTCACCATCTCCGGCCGCGGCACTGTTGTTACCGGTCGTGTTGAGCGTGGTATCGTCAAGGTTGGCGACAAGGTTGAGATCGTCGGTCTGAAGGAAGAGCGCACCGAGACCACCGTTACCGGTACCGAGATGTTCCACAAGACCCTGGAGTACGCCGAGGCCGGCGACAACGTGGGCTGCCTGCTCCGCGGCATCGACAAGAAGTCCGTTGAGCGTGGTCAGGTTCTGGCTGCACCCAAGTCCATCCACCCCCACACCAAGTTCAAGGGCCAGGTTTACGTCCTGTCCAAGGAAGAGGGCGGCCGTCACACTCCCTTCTTCAACAACTACCGTCCCCAGTTCTACTTCCGTACCACCGACGTTACCGGCGTCATCTCCCTGCCCGAAGGCGTTGAGATGTGCATGCCCGGCGACAACGTGGACATGGACGTTGAACTGATCACCCCCATCGCCATCGAGAACGGCCTTCGCTTCGCTATCCGCGAGGGCGGCCGTACCGTCGGCTCCGGTGTTGTTATCGGCATCAACGAGTAATTAAAACCTAA